>NZ_JBITMD010000024.1:0-181728 GCF_044465905.1 Nonomuraea sp. NPDC049480 | reverse complement strand
GAGATCTCCCCGGTCGTCAGGCCCTTGGCGGCCAGCGAGATGACCATCTCATCCACCCCCGACAGCCGCCGCTGCCGCTTGCGCACGATCTTCGGCTCGAAGCTGCCGTCCCGATCCCGCGGGACAGTGATCTCCACCGGCCCGACGTCGGTGATGACGGTCTTGGACCGGGTCCCGTTGCGCGAGTTGCCTGTCTCGCTGCCGGCGCGCTCGTGCTTGTCGTAGCCGAGATGGTCGGTGATCTCGCCCTCCAGGGCGGACTCCAGCACCAGCTTGGTCAGCCGGCCCAGCAGCCCGTTCTCACCGACCAGTTCCATGCCCTCGGCGCGGGCCTGCTCGACCAGCCGGCCGACGAGCTCGCGATCTGCGTCCTTGGGCTCCTTGCGTGCCACCGCGGCGTCCTCCAGGTCGATCTCCGTCGATGCCTGGATCACAGTACTCATCAGGTGCGTTCTCCTTGATCAGGAGTTACACCGAAAACCGTACAGTCCCCCGGGGCGGTTATGCCGACTCCGAGGAGGCCGCGGCCGCGGGCATGGCGCTGATCGTCTCCGACCGCGACGGCGCAGGGGCCGGATGCACGCTCGGACAGTGGCTGGCACGCTGGCTGGCCACCAAGGACACCCTCCGTCCGTCGACCCGGCAAGGCTATGCCACACACATCCGCCTCTACCTCATCCCGCAGTTGGGACGGATCCTGCTCCACCAACTCACCTCGTGCGACGTCAACGGACTGCTCGCGACGCTCGCGTCCCGTCCCTCGCCGACCGGCCGCCGACTGTCACCGGCCACCGTGGTGCGGATCCACGCCACCTTGCGGACCGCGCTGAACGCGGCGGTCCGCACCCGGCTGATCCCGGTCAACCCGGCCAACGGAGCCGAACTGACCCATCCCCGGCGACCGCATCCGGTCGTCTGGACCGCTGGGCGGACCGCCCGGTGGCAGCAAACAGGAGAACGTCCGGCAGTGGCGGTCTGGACCGAACAACAGCTCGCGGCGTTCCTGGCCGACGTCGCGCAGGATGGCATGTATGCCGCCTGGTGGCTGGCCGCGCTGCGCGGGCTGCGCCGCGGTGAGCTGGCCGGGCTGCGCTGGACGGACGTCGACCTGCAGGCTGCGGAATTGACGGTGGCGCAGCAGCGGGTGCACACCGACGGCCGGGGCGTGGCCGGGCCGCCGAAGAGCGCCGCCAGCTGCCGGGTGGTGGCCCTGGACGCGCAGACCGTACGGGTATTGACCCGCCACCGCGAGCGGCAAGAGAAGCTCAGCGCGACGGCGGGCACCCGCCGGCAGGACTCGGGCTACGTGTTCACCACCGCGGACGGTGCGCCGCTGCGGCCGGACTACCTCACCGGCCGGTTCCGCCGGCTGGTAGCCGCCTCCGGACACCCGCCGATCCGGCTGCACGACCTGCGCCATGGCGCCGCCGCCCTGGCGCTGGCCGCGCACACCGATCTGAAGGTGGTGCAGGCGATGCTGGGTCATGCCAGCATCGTGCTGACCGCCGACACCTACGTCTCGGTGCTGCCCGAGGTGGCCCACCACGCTGCCCGGGAGACCGCCCGGCTGGTGCTCACCGCCGCGTCCGCGCTGGGGCGGCCGCTGGACGGCTGACTCAGCTTTGCCTCATATTTGCCCCATGCCGCGCCAGCGCGCGGGCGCGGCTGGGGTTTCCGCTGGTGGAGAAGCGCGCCCTGCAGGATTCGAACCTGCGACCGTCGGATTAGAAGGAGGGGGTCCTTTGATGATGGTTCGTGCCGCCTCCGCGCACATTGCGTGTCCGGCAATACCGGGCTCTGACGACGCGTGACGGAGCATACGAGCACGCGTCGAGCCCGGCTGACACCCCAATACGATCACCACGGGAGGCGCCACGCTGAAGACCAGCCCCCAGCGCAGGCCGGCACTACGTATCGATGACGGTTGGCGTGCTCGGCGCGTGCTCCAACACTCGCGCACTCCGTCACACGCTCCAAGCGGTGTTTGGCGGCGTGACCCCGCTGCCGCTGAGCCGGATCGAGCGCCGCCAGGTCCTCGGCGGGCTGATCAACAAATACCGGCGAGGCGGTACTTCGAGCTTTGGAACGGCGGTTGGCGCCGAGATCGCTCTCAGCGCCAACCGCCGATCACGCGGCGTTGGTGATCCGCAGGTCGTCGAGGTACACGCTGTCGTTCGCCGTGCCCGAGCCGCCGTAGAACTCAAGCTGCACGGTCGCTGTCCCGTCGGGGGCCGTGACGTTGCCGGTCGCCTGCTGCCAACTGGCGGTCAACCCGTTCAGAGGCACCAGATCGGTCCGCAAGAGCGCTTGGCCGGCGTCGAACCACTTCATTCGGAGGGTCACCCCCGTGATGGCGCCGGCTCCCTGCCGCCCCCAGTAGCTGATGCGCTTACTACCGGCCTCGGCGGTAAAGCCCGGCCAGTTGGACAGTGCGATCCCCCAGCCCGAACCACTGGTAACCGTGACACACAGGCTGCCGGTTCCGGAATGGGCCTCTTGGGTGGACACGGCCACGTCGGCGGAGTACCAGGGTCGCCAATTGCCCACCGTCGGCCCCTCCCCGGCGGTGTCGGCGTCCACGAGGTTGGGTCCATCCGGGGGCGGGGTGTCGGACGGGGGGCCGACGGTGAAGTCGTCCAGGTACAGGAAGTCGCCCGTGCTCCCGGCGCCGTGCAGCGTTATCGAGGCCGTCGCGGTCCCGGCCGGCGCGTTGACGAGTTCGGACGCCTCCTGCCAGGTGGCGGTGAGTACGGGAAGCCTGACGTCATTGGTCTGAAGGATCGCCCCGGCGCGGTCCAGCCAGTTGACCCTCATGAACGGCTGGAGATTCGTACCCGATCCGAGCTTGCCCCACAGGCCGATCTTCTTGGGGCCCGGGTTCGTCCGGAAGCCCGGCCAGTTGCTGGTTCCTACTCCCCACCCGGACCCACTGGTCACGTCGACCCGGAGACCATACTTTCCGCCGTGGGCCGCGTCGGTGGAAAGCGTGGCCGTCTCCGAGTACCAGTCTTGCCACTTGCCCATCGACGTCCACAGCCTGGAGGTGTCCTCGTCCAGATCGCTGTACCCGATCGGCGCTCCGCCCGCGTCACCGTCGAAGGTGCTGCCGGCGTCCTGATTGAACGGCACGGCCCGCCACGAGTTGAAGGAGACCGTGTCGCCGTACCCCTTCGCGAACCGCCAGTCGCCGTGGTACTGGTTATCGCGGAACTTGTTGTTGTTCTTGTACATGACGTCATTCAGCACGCCCGCAGCGGTGTAGGGCGACCACGGAATGTCGTCGACGCCGGCAGCGATCAGCGCCTGCGCACCGCAGAAGGAGCCGGCGCACGGTACGACGGTCTTGTCGAAGCGGAACTCGTTGTTCCGAACCTCGATGTTCTTCGCGTGCCAGCGACAGTCGGTCAGGTACGGCTCGTTCTTGATGCTGGTGTAGCAGGGGTGGCTGCTGTTGATCGGGTTGGTGTAGGTCTTGTCGTACGGCTCCGGAATGTGCGTTGGCTTGACCAACGGCGTGCAGTACCCCGAGCTGGTGTTGCCGTTGGAGTTGCAGAAGCGGTCGGCGTTCTCGAAAATCGACACGCCGGAGAAGTTGTCCTTGATCAGGTTGTCGTAGATACGGATGGCGGCGGCGCCGCTCACCGTGCTGGCCAGGCGGGAGTCGCCGCCGGACTCCGACAGGTAGATGGCCGGACCGGGCGAGCCCTGGTTGCGCTGGCCGCTCACCCACGCGTTGCGGGTGATGGTGTTGTTGCGCATCGTGGCGTTGTAGCTGATCTCGTACCAGATGCCTTCACCGTTGTTGTGGTCGATGAAGTTGCCCTCGAAGAGGAAGTCGATGTTGTTGGTGTCCGCCCACAAGCCCGGACCCTTGTTGTCGTGCACGTAGTTGTTGGTGACCCGCGCGCCGTTGACATCCCAGAACTTGCCGCCGCCGGTGCAACCGCATCCCTTGACCCGGCTCTCCCAGTCGTCGGTGTTGTTGCCGACGATCTCGTTGTGGTCGAGAACGAGGTTCTTCTGGGACGAGTCGTTCTCCACCTGCGGACGGTAACCGCCGAAGCCGACCTGCCCGTTGTCCTTCAGGCAGTTGTACGACACGACGTTGTTGCTGCCGATGTAGATGCCGGCGCCATCGTTGTTGGAAATGGTGTTGTACGAGATCGTCCAGTTCGGGGCGGTGTCGTGGTTGACGACCCCTTCATTGAAGTTGCGGTTGTCGAGGGGGTCATCGAGGCCGAAGTTCTTGATGGTCAGGTACTTGATGGTCACATTCGGGACGTCGCCGACGAACGCATACTTGTTGAGCCTGCGGCCGTCCATGATCGCGCCAGGCCCGCCAATGAAGGTGGTGTTCGCAGCCACATTGATGTGACCGTATCTGTCGGTGCCGAATGTGTGCACTCCAGGCGCGAACCAGTACGTCGCACCGGACTGGCCGAAGTTGAATTTCTCGTTGTCCCCGGCCGGAACCGTGATGGCCCCCGCAGGCGGAGTGGACGGCCCGGTTAAGACGTCGTCGTTGCCACAGATCATGGCCGGCGCTGAGGTCGGCCATGGCGGATCCGCCGCCGCAGCAGCGGCATGGCCGGGAGATAACATGATCGCACTCGCGACCGGCAGTGCCGTCAGCACCGCCAGCACGGTCCGAGCAGAGATTGGGCGCGCTTTCACATCTTGCCTTTCAAGCTTGGAGCCTCCACCTCAGACATCGCTACGTTGCGGGGGGAGGGACCAGGACCATTGGTCTCTTCGTCGCCGAACGCGACTGTGGCCGCTAGAACCGATCGGCCGAGCAGCGACCGGCGAGGCGAGCGCAGCTCAACACGCTCCTTCCGGAAGCCGCCTGGAAGCAGAACGGATCTTGCAATCGGGCGCGAACTATACACTCGGAAATTTGCTCGTGTCGAGCAGAACAGATCGCCCCGCCACGCCCTCCGCGGTCATGGTCTGGACCCCCGCGCTGACCGCCGAGTACCTCGCCCACGCCCAGCGGCATGGCCTCCTCGCCCTCTTCCGCTGATCGCATGATCTGGTGACCCACGCGCACAGCGTCCATCGGACCTCAGGTGGCTGCGTAGTCCCGGTTATGTCCTCGCTCGTTTCGATCTGGTGAGGCTTCTGAGCTCGTGCTGACGGCCCAGGGGAGGCAGGCGCGTGAGCTCAGCAGGGGGAACTTTGAGCAGCAACGTGTCCGATGGCCTGATCAAGCGGCGCGAGAGCCGTTCGGGCACTTTACGGGACCGCTTCATGAGCGGGCGAAGCTGGTGCCTACGGAGAATCGCACCTTGGGCGCCCTCGCCAGAGCGTGAAGGGTGTCAATACTCCGTTCACGACCGTAAGCTGCGGGTCTGTCTTGGCTTCCTGGTCGGAGTCGGAGTCGGGCATGCTCGAGCTCGTGGCGCTCCGTCTCTTCTACCTAATCTTCTGCCGCGTCGTGGGCTGGCTGACGCTGCTGGCTCGTAGCGACGCGACTAAGAACATGGAGATCCTCGTACTACAGCACGAGGTCGCAGTGCTGCGCCGTCAGGTTGGCCAGCCAAGGCTGTCATGGGCCGATCGAGAAGTGCTGTCTGCGCTGGCCAGAGGCCTGCCGACGGTGCTGCGCGCCCACCGGCTGGTGACATCAGGGACGCTGCGGCGCTGGCACCGGTGCCTGATCGCACGTCACTGGACCCACCCGAACCGGAGGATGGGACGGCCTGCAACCGATCCCGCGGTCGTGGCGCTGATCCAGCAGCTGGCGCGGGAGAACCCTCGCTAGGGTTACGAGCGTATCCGTGGCGAACTGCGGCATCTGGGCCGCCGGGTCAGCGGTGCGACGATCCGCCGCATCCTGAAACGAGCGCGCTTGGGTCCGGCGCCGCAACGTGCCGACGACCGTTGGCGTGATTTCCTCCGCGCCGACGCCGCGAGCACGCTGGCTTGTGACTTCTTCACCGTGGACACCGTCACATTGCGCCGGTTGTACGTCTTCTTCGTGGTGGAGGTCGGCACCCGGTTCGTGCACGTGCTCGGCGTGACCGCCCGCCCTGAGAGGGCATGGGTTGCCCAGCAAGCCCGTAACCTTCTCGCTGATCTCAAGGACCATGCCGGCGCGTCTGTCGTCGCACACCGTGGGGGCGGAGGTGGGGCAAATGGCAAAGACTCGTGTGCAGGTCAGCAGGCGATGCGGCTGTGTGGATGCGGAAACGGGACGTCAGCGAGGCGTGATGTGTCCGCGTCTGCCGGTAGATGACGATCACGGCAGCTGGTATTTCGCGGTGCAGGTACGTGGTCTGGACGGGCAGCGGCAGCGCGTCCGCCAGGGCGGTTACGCCGACGCGGAGGAAGCGCAGGCGGCAGGCCGTGCCCTGGCCGCTGCCGACCACGAGGGCGCGGGAGCCGCCGGATGCACACTCGGGCAGTGGCTGGCACGCTGGCTCGCCAGCAAGGAGGTCCTGCGTCCGTCGACCCGGCAGGGCTACGCCACGCACATCCGCCTCTACCTCGTCCCGCAGTTGGGACGGATCCTGCTCCACCAACTGACCTCGCACGATGTCAACGGACTGCTCGCGGTGCTGGCTTCCCGTCCCTCGCCGACCGGCCGCCGGTTGTCGCCCGCGACCGTGGTGCGGATCCACGCCACCTTGCGGACCGCGCTGAACGCCCCGGTGCGCGCCCGGCTGATCCCGGTCAACCCGGCCAACGGAGCGGCGCTGCCCCGGCCGCGACGACCGCATCCGGTCGTCTGGACCGCTGGGCGGACCGCCCGGTGGCAGCAAACCGGAGAACGTCCGGCAGTGGCGGTCTGGACGGAACAACAGCTCGCGGCGTTCCTGACCGGCGTCGCGCAGGACCGCCTGTACGGCGCGTGGTGGCTGGCCGCGCTGCGCGGGCTGCGCCGCGGTGAGCTGGCCGGGCTGCGCTGGACGGACGTCGACCTGCAGGCCGCGGAGCTGACGGTGGCGCAGCAGCGGGTGCACGCCAATGGCCAGGTTGTGGTCGGGCCGCCGAAGAGCGCCGCCAGCTGCCGGGTGGTGGCCCTGGACGCGGAGACGGTGCGGGTGCTGATACGGCACCGTGAGCGGCAGGAGAAGTCGAGCGTGACAGCGGGGGCACGCTAGCGGGACTCGGGCTACGTGTTCACCACCGTGGACGGTGCGCCGCTGCGGCCGGATTACCTGACCGGCCGGTTCCGCCGGCTGGTGGCCGCCTCCGGACAGCCGCCGATCCGGCTGCACGATCTGCGCCATGGCGCCGCGACGCTGGCGCTGGCCGCGCGCACCGATCTGAAGGTGGTGCAGGCGATGCTGGGTCATGCCAGCATCGTGCTGACCGCCGACACCTATGTCTCGGTGCTGCCGGAGGTGGCCCACGAGGCTGCCCGGGAGACGGCCCGGCTGGTGCTGAACGCCGCGTCCGCGCTGGGACGGCAGCTCAGCGGCTGACTCAGCTTTGCCTCACATCTGCCCCACGCCATCATCAAGCGTGACCGCGGCGTGGGTCTCCGCTGGTGGAGAAGCGCGCCCTGCAGGATTCGAACCTGCAACCGTCGGATTAGAAGCCGGGATCTGACGGCGTGTGACGGGGCGTACGAGCACGCACCGAGCACGCTCACGCCATCGATCAACCAATCCAGAGATCCGCGTTTTGGGCATCACCGCCCACCCGACCGCGTCCTGGGTCACCTAGGAGTCTCCTGATGGACCGACAGAAGACTGGCCGTCAGGCGCGCATCCTGATCCGAGACCGGGACGGGAGGTTCCCCCTCATGCGGATGGACGAGATCCTCACCGTCCTCACCGGTATCCGGATGCCCGTCCTCCACGAGTACCGCTAGGCGGCTTGAGCTGTATGGATGAAGTTTTCGGCAAGCACACAGTCGCATCCATCCCACCCATGCGGTGAGAACTCTACTGATGGTGGGTCCTCGCGTACTCGTCTCTCCTGGCCTCGCATTCGGCGACCGGCGATGCGCGCCGGCAGGTCTGGTAAACCGCTGTCGCGGGCATGCAGACGTCCCCGCTGACGGTGACCCCCCAGGCATACCTGCAGTATTCGTATTCGATGTTTCCCTCGACGCAGATGCTCCGCCTCGTCACCACACCATTCGCGTCGGGGCTGCGGCAGTCGGCATAGATGGGGACTGCGTCCTTGCAGAGCAGTCCGGCCCCTCGGTAGACGCAGGCTTCGTGTACCGCGAGCGACTCACACTGCCGATCCGTTCTTCCGGCGAACCGGCAGCTCAGATAGGTCTTGGCGACATCGTCGGCGCCCGTGACACACGGCTTCCTGCCCCTTCCGACCACGTCAGCCTTTCGGCAGTCGGCGAGGAACGTCTTCAGGTCGCGGTCGAGGGCGGCGGCGCCTTTACAGGCTTTCCCCTTGAAGCCGGACGCCTTGCAGGACCGGTAGCGGGCTCGCGACACGCCCGGCGCGCGCAGCAGCGCGCCGCCGGTCCGGATCTGAACCCTTTCCCCCGCGGCCCCGGCCGCGACCCGCTGGTGAACCGGCGTGCCGGACCCGCCGGGCGGGCTGGGCACCGTGTAGAGAAACCCAATGCCCAGCAGGGCTATCAGCGCGATGCCGCCGTACAGCCCTGCCCGGATCCACTTCGAGCGTAGATTCCGCCTCAACGAGAGCCCCCCATTCAGGCAGGGCGGATGGAGTCGGTGCAGACGGAGCCTATATCGCCGGCGATATCGGTACAGACCCTCTTGAGAATGAGCCCGGTGCCGGGAGAGCTCAGGCGCGCCTTCTTCCAGCCGGCATTGAGATCGGCGTCCTTGTTCACCGTGTTGAGAATCTTGATCCCGTTGTCAATGAGTCCACAGACTGTGCCCGCCGCTGTCTCCGCCGGTTTGGCAACGGGTATGAAGGACAGGAAATCCTTCACCTGACAGACTGCGCCTGCCGATAATTGCA
This sequence comes from Nonomuraea sp. NPDC049480, assembly GCF_044465905.1. NCBI lineage: Bacteria > Bacillati > Actinomycetota > Actinomycetes > Streptosporangiales > Streptosporangiaceae > Nonomuraea > Nonomuraea sp. NPDC049480. The sequence goes on along the minus strand of NZ_JBITMD010000024.1, from coordinate 172,821 downwards.
TCCGCCCAGGTCATGACTCTGCGAGCGCTTCGCGTGGTGTACGCGAGCTCCGGTCACCCGGGAGACGGAAGCGCGTACGGCAGGATGATCCGCTGTGCTCCTTCGCTTGGCCTACCTGACCGTCACGAACGCGTTCGCCGCGCTGCGGTTGCTGCCCATGAGTGATCGGGACAAGGACGTGGAGATTCTCGTTCTGCGTCACCAGATCGCCGTCCTTGAACGCCAACTCGGCGCTGACACCAGAGTGAAATTCGCGCCCGAGGACCGGGCCTTCCTTACCGCGCTTCTGACCTCGCTGCCGCGCGAGGTCCTACGCCGACTGCGGCTCCTCGTCCGGCCGGACACCGTCCTGCGCTGGCACCGCGACCTGATGCGACGGCGCCATGCCCGTACCTGCCGCCCGAAGCGGCCTGGCCGCCCGCCTACCGTCCAGTCCATCCGCGCTCTCATTCTGCGCCTGGTTCGGGAGAACCCGAGCTGGGGCTACCGGCGGATCCACGGAGAGCTCACCACGCTCGGCATCAAGGTCGCACCGTCCACGGTCTGGGAGATCCTCAAGCAGGCAGGTCTTGACCCGGCGCCCGAACGGGCATCCAGCACGTGGGCCGACTTCCTGCGCTCCCAAGCCGACGCCCTATTGGCCTGCGACTTCATCGAAACCGTCACCTTGAACGGGCAACGCCAGTACATCCTGGCCGTCATCGAACACGCGAGCAGGCGGGTCCGCGTGTTGGGCACCACCGCTCATCCGACCGCCGACTGGGTCATCCAAACAATCAAAAATCTCGTGATGGACCTGGAAGACGCGGGCTGCCGGGCGCGCTATCTGATCCGCGATAGGGATGGGAAGTTCCCGGCCCTTATGGACGAGATCCTCACCGACGCCGGCATCCAGACCGTACTCACCGGTATCCGGATGCCGCGCATGAACTCGATCATGGAGCGGTGGGTGCAGTCATGCCGCCGTGAACTCCTCGATCGCTGCCTCCTGTGGAACGAACACCACCTGCGGCACGCTCTTCGCGAGTACGAACTGTTCTACAACTGGCACCGAGCCCACCAAGCCCTGAGCCAAGCAGCTCCGCAACGCACCGTCCCCGATCCGATCACAGATCCCGAGCAAATTGTCGACCTGAACATCCACCAACGAGACCGGCTCGGTGGCGTCCTCCACGAGTACTCACATGCCGCTTGACCTGCATGGATGGAATTTTCGGCAGGCGCAGGGTGAGCTCACCCGCGGTTGCATAGCTGTTGACGCCACGCTCGATGCGAGAAACCTTCGACGCGCTCCACTTCAGGCGGTCTGCTACCTGGCCGCACGTCATATTGACGGATTCACGCAGGCCGGTCAGCCTGCGGCCGAGCATGACCAGCCGGAGCGGAGGGCTGATCCGCGAATCAGGCATGCAGAGATTCTCCCAGGCCGAAAGCCCGAACGTGATTCCAACAGCACCGTTTGTATACTAATTATCGCGCTTGGGCCATTTATCCGATTTAGCGGCAAATGTTCCCTTATGCGGGACCGTGTACGCCCAGCCCTGCTCACGCAGCAACGCCACCGCCGCACGCACCGTCAGCTTCGACACCGCATACTCCCGCTCCATCTCCGACTCGGACGGCAACATCACGTCCGGGCCGAACTCGCCCGCTCGGATGCGCTCGGCCACCGCGGCAGCCACCTTCTCCGTCAACGTGGGCGGCCGCCGGCGCGGCGCACTCTCGGGGCCGACGAACCGGCCTTCACGGCCTCGCGAGTAGATCAACCCTTCCTCGCGCAGGGTCCGCAAGCTTGAGCGGACCAGCGCGGACGATACCCCGTAGGTTTCCATCAGCTCGCTCTCAAGCGGGAGCTGGTCTCCCGGCCTCAGGAGGCCTGAAGCGATCTGCTCGCGGATGTCGGCCACGAGCCGCTGGGAGGCGGGCATCGGCGGCTTCGCATTGGCGCCCTTGCCGGCGACAAACGTCCCGACGCCGGGCACCGTCGTCACCGCACCTTGTTCGCGAAGCCGATGCAGCGCCGAGCGCACCGCTGCACGGCCGACTCCGTGCTCGGCTTGCATCTCGGGTTCGGTGGGCAACTGATCGCCCGGCTTCCACCGTCTTGCCTTGATGCCGTCGAGGACCGCCGCGGCGACGCGCTTACTCGGGGCGTCCGCGCTGTCCGCACGAGGGTTGATCATGCGCCAACGATATCGCGCTATGCGATGGGAGTACACCTATTAAGAAGGAGGACGGGGGTACGTACCACGCCCAGCGACGGTGTAGACCAGGCCGCGCTCCCGCAGCAGCGCCAGTGCTCGCCGCACGGTGCCCTTGGCGACGTCATACTGCTGCGCAAGCTGCGTCTCGGACGGCAGCGGCATGTCCTGCTCGAAGCCGCCGGCTGCGACCTTCGCCGCCAGGTCGTCGGCGATCGTCTGGAACACCCAGCCCGAGCGGGCCTCGCGCGGCGCCTTCTCCGGGCCTACGAACGAGCCTTCGCCCCGCACGGTGTAGATGGCGCCCGCCTCGCGCAGCTCCCGAATCGCATGCCTGGCGGTGATCCGCGCAACACCAAACTCCGACATCAGCGCGGCCTCGGACGGCACGAGCGCACCCGGCCGCAGTTCTCCGCTGTCGATCCGCTTGCGCAGCACGTCGGCGAGCTGGCGGTAGAGCGGCACGGGCCCGCGAGGATTGAGCACGCCCGAACGCTAGATGTCCCAGTACGTGCCGCCATCGACGACTACGTTCATCTGTAAGATCTAGTCCTATTGATAAACGGATTAGAACAAGTGCTATAGCGCTACTGTAGGCGTATGCAATACGCGTCCTCGCGAAACCCCGGCACATGTGGATCACCCGATCCACCGCCACCTGAACAGAAGCCGGGTTACACCGTTATCCCCTACGTGATCGCCTACGCCAACGAACTGGTGACCGATCCGATCGAGTTCGAGCCGTACGCGGGTAAGCTGCGCCTGACCTACAAAAAACCCAAGGTCGGCGACTGGATCAAAGCCCCATCGGCGAAATCCTGGGAACCCGGCATCCTCCGCGCCCGAATCCGCGATCTACGCGACCACCCGGCCAAGCGCGGTCCGGAACGCATGAAGAAGCTGCACGTGCGCCGGCAGTGGCGGTGCATGGACAAGCTGCTGTGCCAGGTGTGCGCTCATCCCGCGGCCGACCCTGTATCGGGCCTGATGTCGTGGCTGCTACCGGCGACCGCGTTCGAGCGCACGGGCCCGCAGAGCGGACGCACCAACGCACCGCCGACGTGCTGGGGCTGCATCCCGAAGGCGATGGAGGAGTGCCCCATGCTCCTCAGCAGCGTCAGCCTGTGCACCGTGAAACAGGTCAGGCCGGCCGGGGTGCTGGCCGACATGTACCGGCCCGGCCTCCTTCGTACTCTCGAGCCGACCGGTCTCAACGTGTTCGTGGCCTGGGACGACTATCAACGCCACCGCTATGCGCTTGCCACATCGCAGGTGATCGAACTGCACGGCATGCGGTCGGTGGCCTAGACAGCCCGGCCCCCGAGTGTGTCGCCGCCAAAGTCCCTCGGGAGCTGGGCGCAAGCAGAAGGCCCCAACCGGTCAGTGATCCGGTTGGGGCCTTCTCGCGCGATACATGCAGATTCGATCGCGACAGCAATCTACCTGGGGTGCCGTTAAGAACCATGCGATGAACCGCCAAACCGCGCCTGAGCTGGGACACGACTCGCTGGGCTCCGGCCGCGCATGGCTACTGCGGCGCCCGGGACACTACCTGGTACGGCACCGGGCGAGGGGGTGGGGGCGTCTGGTCCGCCCTTACCCCGTCGCCCGTAGAAGCCGGCAGCTCCAGGTAGCTCCTATGACGCCCGTGTAGTTGCGGCGATCAGGTGGCCGGACCGCGGGCGACGTAGAGGTTCATGTCGGTGAAGTCGAGGGTGACGTTGTTGGGCTTGTGGAAGCTGTGGAAGAAGGCGGCCGGCACGTCGAACCCGTTGGGGGCAAGCGGCGAGTTTGGGTTCGTGAAGCAGTAGATGCCGTTGGCGGCGACGTCGCCGAGGCGCATCTCCTTCGGGTAGCAGGGGTAGGCGACGGCTGGGTGGCTGCTGGCAAAAGTCTCGACCGGGCGGTCGTGGTCGATGCGGATCTGCAACTGCTTGGCCGTTTCCCCTTTCACGATTCCGGCGACCTCGCTGTGTCCGCCGAAGAGCACGCCCACCACCCCTGTGCCGGAGCCGGCGACGCCGGCGACGCTGCCCCTGCTGTGCAGCCCGTGCTCGCGGGCCAGCCACATCGGCAGAGGCTCGGCACCTGCCCGTTGGGCGGCGGCGCGTACCTTGCCGGCCGTTTCGGGGGTGCGGCGGCGCAGGATCAGCTGCCGGCCTGCGTAGTCGAAGGTGGTCAGGAAGTGGTAGAAGACCCACATGCCGATCATGCCGTCGCTGTCGGTGTCGACATCTCCGCCCGACTCCCACTCCATCCACGACACGGGGAGGTTGCGCAGTTCGATGCCGCCCAGCTTGAACGACTCCAGCACCCCCCCGTACCGCCATACTCTGCCGTTCAAGTAATCCATCTTCGAACTGACGACGGGGCTCAGCCCGGCCTCCTTGGCCACCGTCGCCGACACCTGCAGTTCCGGGGCGCCGGTGTAGAACGTGAAGCGCTTTAGCGGTCCGCCGTTGACTGAGACCCCCTCTACCAGCGGCTTGGGGTCCATCTGCGTCAACGACACCTGCGCGATGTCGCCGTGGATCTGATACGGCTCGCCGCGGAACGCCGCGAACAATTTGGCGGAGCCTTCGTTCCCGGCTGCTTGCCAGTGCGGTGCGGAGAGGGCGAGTTTGTCCTGCCGGATGTAGCAGTCGGCCAGGAACCGGTTGGCGTCCTTGTCATCAGGCGCCAGCTCGATGGCCATCTTGAGGTATCTCTCGGCGTCGGGAAACTTGTTGGACAGCAGCCCGACATAGCCGCGCTGGCGGGCCGCGTGCACGTTCTTGGGGTCAGTTTTCAGGATCTTCTCGTACGCGCGGCCGGCCTGCTCGAACTTGCCGGCTTTGAACAGCGCGTCCGCGTCAGCGCGGCCGGCCAGCGCCGTGGCCGCCCCGCCCAGCAGCGGCGCCGTCGCGGCGGCACCGGCCAGCACCGCGGCGCCCCGCAACACCGAACGCCGGTCCCACTGCCTGCCATCAGCTTGCCTGTCATCAGCCACATCTGCTCCTTTTCGTGATCACCTTCGACGTGACGTTCTGTTCGACCGGCGGTCACAGCAGCTCCGGCCAGCTCATCTCGCCCCGCTTGCCGAGGGCGACGCCGGAGTCGCCGGGGCCACCCAGGCCGCACGGCATCGTCCTGAGGCGGGCGGCCGGATCGGTGGCCTCGCGCCGGCCAGTGCCGGGGCCACTTGGATGGCCGGCTCGTCCGGCTTCGACCAGTCGGCCGGTACGGCCACTGTGCCGCAGTCCACCGTGGAAGGTTCGGGTCAGGGCCGGCTCCAGGCTCTCCCGCACGGCAGGGTCATCCCCGATCGACAACCCTCGCGACACGCCCCGGGTTCCACAGCACGCTCCGTAACTCGCCCGCCATCAACCCATCCACTGTCGGCCTGCCGTGTCCCCGCCTCGTCCGCGCCGTGTCATGGCTGAGTCACGGCCGCGCCGACGGAGGACCGCCGTCGAGAAACGGTGACATGCGGCGGACAACGCGCGCGCATTCGGGACCAATCGTGGTTCGTCATGGATGGACCACGCACCATCCCGCCCCGGCCCCGAGATCGGCTGTATGCTGCGGTCACGCTGGTGCTCGCCGTGCTCCTGCTGCCTGCGGCCTTCGTCCGCCATCCCGGCTGCGCGGGAAGCGTCCGTGCTGCGTGCAGTACTTGAGCAGCGGCGCGAAGGCCAAGCGCATGCTTTCCTGCTTGGCGTTGACCAGTTCGGCCTCACCGCTGAGCATCGTCCAGTGGTCGACCAACTCCTCCATGCTGAGCGGCGGACGCTCCATACCTTGAGATCCGCTCGCGACAGCCCAACATTACGAACAGTCAGATCGCCTGTACTGGCTGGCCGCGTCACAGGGACCTGATTTGGTTCCCATGGTGGCGAAACCCCAGCTCAGAAGCGGTTTGGCGGTTCATCGCATGGTTCTTAACGGCACCCCTACCTCAGCGACTTCGCCTTGCGTCGCCGCTGCGACCGGATGCGGTCCCCTTCGTCGATGACCTCGAAGACCGCGAGATAGCCGCCGTCGTTCTCATCGATGAGCGAGGCGGCGTAGTCGATGCGGCACGGCAGGCACCGCACCGGGAACTCCCCGTGGACCTCCATGGGCAGCTTCGCGTGGCGGTCACAGCAGGGCATCTCGGCCCACACGCAGCCGCGGCCGTTCTCGGTGTAGCGGTGTACGTACACCCCGGCCACGAGCTCGTTCAGGATGCCTGTCCGGGTCGGCCCGATCACCTTCGGCGCGGGGCCTTTCGAGCGGTGGTGCTCCTCCTTTCGCGTGATGTCCCAGCCGGCCGCGTCGAGCGCATCTTCGATCTGCCCGATCAGGCTCTCGGCGTGGTCGAGGTCCAGGGCGAGCTGCATGGGATCGGTCAGCAGGGAAACTAGCGTGGGCCGGTATGCGGTCACGATGCCGCGGCCAGCTTCACCAGCTCGGCGACCTGGTCCTCGGTCAAGCTCGGTTCCTCGAATCGCTTCCCGCTCATTCGACACCTCCGGCGATGATCAGCGCCGCCGCCCACAGTGCGGCCCGGTGGAACGCCTGGTCGAGCATGAACCGGCCGCTGCCGACCGTTGTGTTGTCGTCGTGCCCCTCTCTGGGCAGGCCAAGGTGGAAGTAGTCACCCTTGCCGAGCATGTCGGCAAAGGCCTCCAGGGTGTACCGGCGGTCAGCCCAATAGTGCGTGGCGGCGTCGAGCGCCAGCGCCGCGGCGGTACGGCGCGGTCGCAGTTTCAGGCCGAGTGCCTTACAGGTGATGGCGAGCACGACGGCTTTGGTGGCGGTTACGCCGGCGACGTGTCTGGCGCAGGCGAGTTGCCCCGCGCGCTGCTGCTCTCCACGTTCTCCCTTCGTCTCCGCCTGACGGTCGGTCTGCACCCAGTGGTCGCCGACCTCGTGGGCCGCATACAGCGCAGACAGGGCGGCAGCGAACGCTGCGGTGCGCTTCAGGTGGTCGGGCACTAGTTCTCCTCCTGGTCAAGGGCGGCCCGCAGGGAGCGGATGAAGTTCTCGGCCTCGTCGAGGGTGATCGATTCGAGGCTGCCGTCGAGGGTTCGACCGCCCGGGAGCGGGTCTATGTGGATCACAGGGCTGTCGTCGGCGCGAGAGACCGCCACAGGGCTTCCAGCGACGGTGTACTCGTACGGTTCGCCGCACGCTGTCACGGAGGGCACTGATCTCTTGGGATCTGCACCACGAAGACGCACCTGCCGCTCCTCCTCCGGAGTCAAGGCGATGGCGGGGAGGGTGGCGACGTCCTCGCGGTGCGCTCGGTAGATGCGGTGCCAGCCGTCGATCGGCATGTAGTGGCCGGGCTTGCCGGTGTCGGGGTCGATGATGGGTGCCAGGAGGACGGGCTTGGTGAGGTCCACTGTGGCGGCGTGGGCCTGGTCGATGGCCACGATGCGCAGGAGGCTGGCGCAGGTGGCGACGTCGAGGTGGTCTTCCGGCTCGCGTCCGTTGACGAGCTCGAGCGCGGCTGTGATGTCCCAGACGTAGCCGAGAGCCTCGAAGATCTGGCGCTCTTGGGTGTGGGCGTTAATCATGTGATCCTTTCGTGCGTAAGCGGTTGCGCTTACGTTCTTACGCTCTGCGCGGTGCTGTGGTGATCTGTGAGCGGTTGTGGTGATGATCCGATACTAGCCTTTCGTCGAACGTGCTTACACCTACACAAGACGTTCTAGAGCCTCTTGCGAGACGGATACTTCAGGCGCTACAGCATGCGACAAACGCGCCACGAGGCAATACGGTGAGATCAACGCCAGCAAGCCAGCCAACGCCACGTCCTGGAGCACACGCCATGCCGCGCAAGAGTTCGGAATCACCGCACGCCGAGTTCCGCGAGCCTGATTCGGCGGCAAATTCGTCAGCGGCGCCGCTGACACGGAACCGCGCCGTCGCGCCCACCCGCGGCCGCGTCGCGACATGGAAAAACCTCCACGACACCGGCACCCGGCTCGACAAGGCCACCAACGACCGCATGACGAAAGCGCACAAGCAGACCGGCAAAGGCGTCAGGGACATCTGGGAAGAGGCCATCAACGCCTACTGCGACAAGCTCGGCATCCCGAAGGAGATGCCCGAGGACGCCGAGCTGAAGATCCCGACGCCGAAGAGGAACAACATGGGCGGCGGCAAGCTGGTCATGGTGCGTCTGGAGCGGAACACGCGAGCGCGTCTCGTCGAGGGCTGCCTGCGGGAGGACCTGGGCGGCCGGCCGTTCATCTCGGATGCGCTGAACGACTACTTCGACGAGCTGGGAATCCCCAGGCCGAAGGAGGCCGAGGCGCCGCCGTCTTGACCCGGTCGAGAGCAGTTCCAGGAAGGGGCGCGAGTCGTTTCCTACGGCCCGCGCCCCTCAGCGGCTACGCCTCGCGGGCAGCCACCTCTTGCTTGAACTTCGCACCGGGCCGGAACTTGACGACCCACTTGGCCTCGACGGACATCCGCTCACCGCTCTGCGGGTTCCGCGCGTCGCGCCCGGCCTGCAGGACGGGCTCAAACTTGCCCCAGCCCGTGATCTGCACCGTGTTCCCGGCCGCGACCTGCTCCTTGATGTAGTCGAGCACGCCGTTCACGTACCGCTCGGCGATCCTGCGGCTGGGCGCGCCGGCCCGGTCGATGACGGCGTCGATGATGTCGTTCTTCGTCTTGATGTTTTTCTCGGTGTTCATGGGGTTCTCTCCCTGATGGTTGTAGCTGATCGGCAGCGTAGATGTCCGTCAGCGTTACCGCTAACGGAGTTAGTCAAGCAGTGACTCCTGAGTGGCCGTGGGCGTCACCTCCTTCTTTGGCAGTTGGTACGAGGAGGCCATGTCGTACCCGCCTCCGGGTGCGCGCATCGCCCAGTGCAGCCCGTTGCTCTCCTCACGCATGGTGATGATGGGGCCGCCTCGCTGGAACCAGCCTGGCGGGTACGCCTTCGCCACCCTTTCCAGCCACGCCAGCCGATCCCCGTACGGCGGAGGCGGCAGCACGGACGGCATGTGCCGCCAATCAGGGAATGCATGATCGTGCGCATCCTCGATCGCGTCGTTGAGCCGCCTGCGGTCCGGGCCCTCCCAGTCGCAGCCGAGGCAGGCGCCGCGGCGCTGCTGCTTTCGCTCGGGCGTGCGGCGGGCCAACACGGTCGGCTGGTGCTCCTCGGTCTCCTCGACAGGGACCAAGCGTCCCCTGGGGTGGCCGGGCTGGTTGATCAGAATGCACCAGACACCTCCCGTCTCATCGATGGGCAGGCTTTGCCAGAAGGTGTGTCGGGCGACCGCGCCGCATGGTTTCTCGGTCATCGACGCTCCCGGTAGTACAGGACGGTCTGCGGGCACACCCCGTACCGGGTAGCCAGTTCCCTCACAGCGGCGTCAACGTCCGCCAGGAGGCGCCGGGTCTCGCTGGTCCGCTCGTCGATCGCCGGAACGCGCGGCCGCCCTCCCTTGCTCGGCTCGGAAGGACCTTCGGCCGGGCAGCCGGCGCGCTTCCACCGGTCACGGCAGGCGCGGCATCAGCCGTGCTTCTTCACCTGGACGGCGCGCACGCGGCAGCACGAGCACTGACCGTTCATGCGTCGCCAGCCTGGGCCAATCGCCAGCGAGTACACGGCAGTGGGACGTTGTAGTTGGCGTCGGCGCGGATGCCGGGGACGGATCGGACGAGGCCCTCGCGCTCCATTCGGCGCAGCGTTGGATTCAGCGCAGCGCCGTCATACTTCCCTTCGTGCTCGTGATTGCCGTACCCAACACCCAGCACTCGCGCCAGTTCGGTCGAGGTGAACTCCGACGATGGGAAACGTTGCAGGTGTGCCAGGACCCGCGGCATGAGGTCGTCGTACATGCTCCTGCGGCGCGGGCCTTCGAGGTCGCGAAGGTAGCGCAGCACCGTCCGCTCGGACACTTTCAGCCTGGCGGCAATGGCTGGAACCGTCGCCTCCTGGGACACCAGCTCGCGGAAGGCGCGGAACCTCTGGCGCTTGTCGCTGCGCATCTGTTGTGTGTGAGTCACGGCCGGGCCTCCTTGATCATTGCGGCGGCCTTCACGTGCGCCTCCTTCCATGTCAGGTACTCGGCCTCGACGAGCGCGCTGATCAGCTTGTGCCACTCGATCGCTGCCATGTGGGCCGCCCATACGGTCAGCGCGGCTACCTCGAGCGGCATGACGAGCGACCAGAACCACGTCTCGCCCTCCGCCTGGGCGGCGAGGTGGCCGAGGAAGCTGTGGCGGCAGACCGTGATCGAGCGCCCGCAAGGCTCGCAGATCGTACTGTCGAGTTGAGTCATGATCATCTCCTAGAACAGTGCTTCCTGCAGAACGGACTGGCCGGGCTCGGGCAAGCCTGTTGGCGGGCGCCGGGCTGGCCCGAAGCGGGCCAGGAGGTAGGACTGATCGCAGATGTCCGCGATCTCGGGCAGGCCCATGGGCTCTTGGCCCTCGACGTCGGCACGCCAGCCCAGCAGGACCGGCAGCAGAGTGTCGGGGGCGTATGTGAGGTAGGTGCCGTCCACCGAGTTGCAGCCGACCGCCGCGGCGTACCGATATCTCTGGAGGCTGTTGACGCGGCCCATGTGCCTCCATTTGCCAAGCTCAGCCGCGTAGGCGACGAGAGCCGCCGCGGCCTTGCTGAGCTTGAACGCGTCGCTCCCGGCGATGAACAGCACGTCATAGTCGTCGTCGTGGTCCCACAGGTCCAGGTCCATCAGGTCCTGCGCGGCCAGCGCGGCGGGGAACCCAAGCTCCCGGATGCGGAGCAGCATGTCGCGGGACCTCATCCAGGTGCCGGGGTGGTCGAACGGCACATCAGGCGCCACCACGAACCGGCACCACTGCCGTAGGTGCCGGAGCTTCTTCAGCAGCTCCAGGAACTCCTTGTCGCCGACGTACTTGCCGCTGAACGCGCCGTTGTCGATGCAGAACTCCCATCCCTCTTCGAGCTTGTTGCCTTGGCGTGGAGTGCAGATCGCGCCGAGCCGGCCCGCCCGAATGTGCTCGCGGATCGGCTTGGTGCTTGGCGGCGTCAGGTAGAGCGGTGGCTTCATTAGGCCGGGACAGAGCTCATCACGCCCATGCCTGCGGGCCGTTCGGCGCGAGCTCGTAGGCGAGGAGTAGCAGGGCCCGGATCGGCCAGCCCACGGGCGGGTCGAACGGGGTCCGGTTGTCCTGGCCGCGCAGTTCGCTGGCGCGGGCGGCGGCGTCCTTCAGACAGGTGTCGAGGTCGTCGTGCATGTCTCCGGACGGCTCCCACCAGGCGCGCCCCACCCGGTTGGTCACGTACGCGTAGCCCTGGTAGGCGGTGCCGCTGCGGAACGGCTGGTGCGGTGACGACAGGATGACGATGGTGGGCGTGGTGTCGTCAGCGTCAGGCCGCTGGACGTAGCGGATGTGGATGTCGAGGGGGCGTTTCCCCCGCTTTCTGATCTGCATGAGGGTCCTTGTGGTGAGAGGCCCGCCCCCGGGTAGGGAGCGGGCATGATCGTATGCGGTGCCGCTTACGGAATTGGCATTAGGCGATGAGGGCGTAGTCGTGGGCGAACCGGTCGAACTCGACGCCGAGAATCGCTTCGATGACAGCGCACGCAAGGATTTCCGCCATCGGCGGCGGGACCGCGTTGCCGATGAGCTTGACCTTGTGCCGCTGGCTATTGGCGACGAACCGGTAGTCGTCGGGGAACGACTGTGCACGCCGCAGCTCGTGCAGCTTGAGCATCCGGAACAGGATCGGCGACACGTCGATCATGTCCGGGGTGATCTCGCCGCTCGTGGCCAGGAGCGCCCATCGGTCCCGTGTCGGCAGGGTGCCCACCGGTTCGGTTGTCCGCGTGGTTCCGCCGTTGCCGTAGTAGGCCATGAGGAGCGAGCGCAGGCCCTCCGGCACGCTGACGAGCGACTGATGCCCGGTCGTCGTAACGGACCGCGCGGGCTCTCGGATGCTGGTGCAGTGCTCCTTCCCGTCTCCCCTGCTGCCGTTGTTCCTCATGACGAACGCTGGCGGCATCCAATCGGGGTGAACGCCCAGCCCGTGGTAGAAGCCGCTCGCGGTGACGCAGTGCGCTGGGTCCTCGAACGCGGGTCTGGACCTCAGGGTGTCGCCGCCGCCGCGCATCGGGAACACGAGCGGCTGCATGTCCGGCTTCGACACGAGCGCATGGTTGGATCCGTCCGCGACGAGCGTCGCCGTGGGGTCCTTGGACGGGTCGAACGTCCGCACCCGATCAGACCGGAACAGGCTGAGGAACGAGTCCGGAGGGAACGCGACGGCGTCCTCCAAGCGGGTTGTGCTGGTCCGCTTCGGATCGCTAGCCGGCCGCGCCATCTTGCCGTCGCGTCCTTCGCACGGGACGACGAGCGCTTGCGACTCCCGCGTGGTCAGCGTCCGCGCGGGGTCGACCACGCTCGTCGGGTCGTCGTTCCATGTGCCGCCCGCGGGCGATAGGAACGGCGTGATCCAGTGCTTCATCACACCGGCGCGGACGCGGTCGATCGTTTTGGGCGCCAGTCCCTCCGGCTTGTCCTTCGTTTTCTTGCGGGAGCCGATGGGCGTGCCGAGGTCGGTCCAGTCGATGGTCGCGGCTGCTGGCAGCGCGGGGGGTTGGACCACCTGGTTGCCGCATGACGGCCGCGGGCACACGTACAGGTATTGTCCGTGCTTGCCGTAGGCGCCCATGTCCTGGCCGGGCGTCTTCCACGCTTGCCGCGCCTGAGTCCACCCCTCATGCTTCGGGCAGTACGCGTACGGGTCGAACCACTTGGAGTAGTTAGGGACCCGGCGGACGCTCTCGTGGATGCCCGACACCAACAGCCGGTCTCGAGACTGCGGCGTGAGCTGCGTGGTGCGGCCCTGGGCGTGCATGGCGTTGAGCGCGTGCACTTGGATGATGTAGCCGAGCTTCCGCAGTTCCCGGATCCAGCGGTCCCAGTGAACCCACAGGCGAGCTTGGATCACATTCTCCACGCCGAAGCCCAGCACCGGCCGCCCGTATTTATCCTGGCAGTAGCGCAGGTAGGTGACGACCTCTTCCATCAGCGCCCGCGATCTGACCCCGGCTTTCTCGTCCTCGGTCATGTCGTCCAGGTCCCACAGCGCCATCTGGTTCTCTTTGTCGAACCACCTCTTGTCGCCGCGGGCCGTGGAGAAGCGCGGGCACGCCGGGCTGGCCCAGAAGAACGTGGAGTACGGGAACTTCTCCACCGCGTCCGGCTTCTGCACGTCGCCGAGCCAGAAGTCGACGCCCTGGTGGTTCTCCACGTACGTCCACTTGGCGGGCTCGAAATGGTTCGCACCGAAGATCAGCTCTGCGCCTGGGACGCGCCTGATGCCGTCTCCGGAGCCGCCTGCTCCGGCGAACATCTCGGCGACGGTGACGGTGTCGATGCCCTTATGCCGGATCAGCGTGCCCACAGGTCCTCCGACCTGGACTGCTCAGAGGCTGCGGCCTTGGCGTCGCGGGTCTGCGCGACGGCCTTGGCCAACTCGCCCTCAGTAGGGATCGGGAAGCGAATCGACTCTGGGGCGGGGATGTAGACGGTCCGACCGGTGGCCGACGACATCGCCATGAAGTAGACGGGGGGAGCCCAGTACATGGGCCAGTCCCGCTCGATGGCGACGTTCTCGATGACGTGCGGCTCGTGGGGCTGATTCACGGCGTAGATTGCCGCGCCGATCGCCATCGCGTCGTGGTTTGCCGCCTCGCGGGGTGGCTGGGCAGGCAGGGGTGGCAAGCCGTCGTGGTAAAACACAGATTTCTCCGTAGGTAGTGAAGGGAATGGCCCCGCCTCGGGAGAGGCGGGGCCGTACGATCAGGGAGCGCGAGCCCGGTAGCGTCGGGCTCGCGCTGCTACGCCTCGGGCTCGGGGATGACTGCGAGGACCGTCCGCACGTCCGTGCCCGACGTGGCGAACGCCCCGTCAGGCAGCGGCTCGATGTGGCCGCCGCGCTGCTCGACCAGCTCGCGGAAGCTGGTGGCGGGCTTGTCCTGGTTCGTGGCGACGCCAGCGCTCATGACCGCGACCAGGAGCCCGCCCGGCTTCAGGAACCGCAGTGCGCGCCGAACGTGCTGGATGTCCCTGCCGCGCGAGAACGGCGGGTTCATGAGGACCCGGTCAAACCGCTCCGGGTACTGATCGGGCGGTACCTCCAGGAAGTCGCCCGTGGTCAGCCCGACGATGCCGGGCACGTCCAGCAGGTCCTTAGACAACTGCGGGTACCGCTCGACGCAGTGGACCTCGCACCCCTCGGCGGCCGCGGCCTTCGCGAGTGCACCGTTGCCCGCCGATGGCTCCAGCACCGACATGCCGCGCTGCAGTTCGGCGGCCTCCACCACCCGCTCAACCACCTTCGGCGGGGACATGAACGCCTCCGAGTCAGCGGGTACGCCTGTCTGCACCGCGACGATCCGCTGCGTCAGCTCGGCCACGTCGATCGAGGGCACTTCGACTTTCGGCCTGGCCGGGCCCCTCGGCGCAGGCCGCTTGGGCGCGACGACTTCGGGTCCGTCCTCGCCGTGCGGGCATTCGACGGCGAGGATGTCGGTGAACTTGACCTTGTCGGGCCAGGAGTAGCCGGACTCGACGTTCACGGTCACCTTGTTGACCTTCAACACCTCGCGGCGACGGTCTCGGAACCAGTAGGTGACAAGGTCGCCGACGTGAACGTTGTGCTTGCCGTACTCGACGTACTCCCCCGCCTCGACCGCGGCCTGCAGTTGGGCCCGGTCGTATTCGAGCTGATTCTCGAGCTGAGCCTTGCGGGCGAGCAGCATTTCTCGGTGGTCGCCGGTGGCGGCATCGTGCTTCTCGATGTAGTACGGCTGTCCCGCGTGGTCGAGGTGCCTGCGCTCGTAGCCGTTCAGGTCCCGCTCAATGCGGTTGAGCTCGGACTCGGCCGTCTTGATCCGGCGCGCGGTCACGGCCGGAGTCGCGGAGCGACGCAGTTGGCTGCCAACTGCGTTCGCGCGCTGGGCAGCGCTCTGCGCCTGGTCGTTCTCGTCGATGCTCTTGCGCATCGCCTGGTCCATCCGCTTCCGGTCGGCGCGGGCCCGCCCTTCGGAGTGGTGACCGACCAGGATGGGCTGGCCAGCCTCGAACCGTTCGCTGATCTGGTGCGCACGGTTGTGCGCGGCCGACGCCGCGCCGGCGTGCCGGTCGGCTTTGGCCTCGAGGGCGTCGCGGCGGTCTTCGAGCCGTTCGGCTTTGTCCTCCAGTACCTGCGCGCGGTCTCGATGCGTGTCGTCGATCTCGACTTCGACCTCGTGTCCGGCCTTGCGCAGCGCCTCGGCCGCGGCGTTGATCGCCCACCGGTCCGCGACCCGGTCACGGCTGTTGCGCAGCCCGATCATGCGGAGGGACGGGAAGAACTTGAATCCGCCGTTCTCCCACTTGCGGATGATGTCGTACACGCCGTCGCCCTTGCGGGTGCCGTACACGAGGGTGCCGTCCTCGTGGTTGTGCTTGATCGTGATCAATGATCCTCGTTCCAGGTGAAGGCGCGGGGCGGCCACCGCCGCCCCGCGAGGGGTGGTTACTGCTGCTGGGGGCCGTGCTCGCAGTCGCGGAGCAGGTGGTCCTCCATCGCGGCGTCGAGGAGCGCAGTGCGGGTCTTGCCGCTCTCCCACGCGGCGCTGACCCGCTCCCGACACAGCGGGCAGTCGACTTGGAGCTGCCGACACCGGCCGGGGCTGGCTGGGATGTCCCAATAGCCGTAGCTGCGGGCATTGCGTGCGATCTGGCGGCGGCCAGCCTGGGTGCTCGGGTTCGGGTTCACGCGTCCCCCTCGTCGCCGTCGAGGTCCTCGTCGAGGCCTTCGGGGGCGAACCCGCCCTCGTCCCGCAGCACCGTGTTGAGCAGCTCGACGACCTCCTCACGGGTCGGCGCCGGGCCGCGAACGGGCTCGTAGACGTCGCACGAGTCGGGGCAGCGCAGGCCGGGGTGAGTGCCGCAGTGGAGGCAGGGCCGGTTCTTCGGGACCGTGTCGCGCACGTCGAACACCCGCTCCGACGTGAAGCCGTTCCAGGAGCCCGCGTCGATCTCCTCGGTCTCGCCGGTGCCGGGGTCCTCGAACTCCTCGACGCGCTTGCCGCCCCGCCGGCGGGCGATTACCCGCATCGGCTCGGCGGTCTTCAGGACCGCGCGGTCCTCCTTCGCCCAGAAGAACGCGCTCTTGACCCGGGTCGCGGACGGGTTCTGCCCGAGCAGGGCCAGGGCGTTGCGCAGCGTGCGGTGCGCCTGCACGCGGGCCGCGTACTCGCGGAAAGCGTCGATCAGGTCCGGCCGCTCCGACAGCGCCCGGGCGGCCTTCACGACCGCGTCGTTGGCGATTGCCTTGTCGGCGCCCTTACGGTCGCGCCACGCCTGCCTGTCTTCCTCGCTCCAGTTGGATCGGGGACGGGTACGGCGGCGCTTGGTGGTGGTCATCGCGTGGATGTCCTTTCTCGGGTGATAAGCGAAGTGGCCGGGCCCTTGGCGGGTCCGGCCACTTCGTCAGCGTCACTGCTTACGAAATTGGGCCTAGTGTTGCGAGATGGGGGTCGGCAGTCCGAGACGTAGCGCGGACGTGACGTACGGGGTGCCGTGGTCGCCTTCTCCGTAGGCGACCAACAGGCGGACGGGGCAGGCCCGGCTGGTGAGCGCGGTCGGGGTCTCGACGAAGATGTCGGTGACGGTCCCGTACCGGGTGCCGACCTTCACCCGGTCGCCGATGCGGAACATCGACATCTGGTCGCGGTGGCCGCGCACGTGCGTGGTGATCGCGCGCCGGTCAAGGTGATGCCACGCCTCCAGGCCGGGCTTGCGGATCGCGGCCTTGATGGGTGCGGCGCCCACGAACGCGACCTTGATCTCCCAATCGTCGCGGACCATCACCAGGGCGTGGCCGCCGTCGTACGGCGCGGCGCCGACCTGCCAGTGCGCCATGCCGGCGCGGGCCTCTAACGTGTGCGGGTTCATTCAGACCTCCTGCTGGTAGCGGGGATGGTTGTAGAAGTCGATCCACATCACCTCGACGGCGGCCGCCGCCTTGGCGTGCACGTTGAGATCGGCGGCGCAGGACGCGACCGCGGCTGCTTTCTCGGCCCGCCACGCGGAGTTCATGTCGCGGTTGGCCTCGTCGTAGCGCCGCTCGGCCCGCTGCCTGGCCTCGGCCGCTCCGCCGAAGCCGTAGCGCCTGCGGTCGTTCTCCTGCGCGCGGGTGAGACGGCGCTCGGCGTCTTCCAGCGTCCGCTGGGGGACGAGCATGGCCCGGGCCGTCTTCAGGTAGGCATCCACCGTCTTGTTGCCGGTGGCGACGAGCTTGTCAGGCAGGGTCGGCCTCCTCGGCGAGTCCGGCCGCGCGGGCGGCGAGCACATCCGTCGCGGCCTGGCCGCGCCAGTTCCGCAGCGTCGGGGCGTATTCCGTGGCCAGGTCCAGCGCCGTCTTTTCGTCGAAGTAGTGAGCGGCGATCCACTCCTCGCTCGTGCCGTACGGGCCGTACTCGAACCGTCCGTCACGGTCCATCAGGCGGTGGCCATCGACGGTCACCACCCATGCCACAGAACGCCAGATTGAGCGCCGCTCCTCTACGGTCAGGGTGAAGTCACGGGCGGCGGGATCATCCGGCGGCAGCGGCGATACCTCGTACCGGGTCGCGCGCACCAGGGCGCGCAAGGTGTCATCCGTCACGGATTTCTCCTCGTTGCGATCAGGTTGGGGGTGAAGCCGGGGATCAGCTCGGCGTCCTCGCGGCACACGGGGTAACGCCGTCCGTCGACGATCACGGCGGCGGCCGCCTGCCCGGCCTTGCAGCCAGCGGCCCGACATGGCCCGAGCTCGTCCGCCTGCAGCCGATCCCACGTGACCCCCTCGGCCGGCGCCGTCACAGGCCCGGGTCGGCGTCGGAGAACACCTCGTAGTCGTCGCCGTCGAACTCGTCGTCGCGCAGCGAGCACCAGTCGAAGCACTCCTGGCCAGCGCGGGCGCCGCAGCGGCGGCACGGGTCGTCGATCAGGGGCAGGTTCACAGGACTCCGGCCTCCTCCAGTCGCTTGTAGGAGACCTCGCGGTCTGTCCTGAACCACTCCCAGGACTCGACCTTCCGGCAGAACTTGCACTGCTGGTGGCCCTTCGGCACCTCCGGCCGGTTGTGGCGGTCGAACACGACGCCGTGCAGGCAGATCCTCATCCGGTCGCAGGCGGCGTACAGGGCGTCGCCCGCGGCCTCCAGCTCGGCCTGTTCCAGGTCGGCGTCATGCCGGGCGGTCTCGATTGCCTCGGCTTCGGCGCCGAAGTCGTCGTCGAACATGTGCAGCTCCCAATCAAGGTGTGGAGGGTTGGTGCAGGTGGGCATCTCGGTGATCGGATGAGTTACTGTGGGAGACCTGTGGTTCTCCCTGGCGTGAGAACTGCGCGGCTTGGTGATAGGTGGCCGGACCCATGTGGCGTGGGTCCGGCCTTCGCCGTTCAGGACGTGGGGAACGTCAGCTCGCGGGCGTCAATAACGATCTCTCCGCAACCGCCGCACCAGTAGTAGCCACGCCAGGCGGGGTTCTCCTCACCGTTGGTGTAGGTGTCGTTGGCGAGCAGTTCGCCGGTCTCGGTGCAGGGATGAAACGCGCCGGTCTCGGCGATGTTGCCGCAGCCGCAGATGAACGAGTGGTCGGGCCGGAGGAACACCTGACCGGGCGGCGGGACCATGTCGTGGCCTGGCACGGGAATCGGGATGGCGATCTTCAAGATGATCTCCTGATCAGGCGGGAAGGACCCGCACGCTGTAGTGGTTGATGCGGTCGATCCACACGCCCGCGGGCAGACATAGCTCGGGCACCTCGGGGCCGTACTCGAGCGCACCCCACGGCCGGTTCAAGATCATGATGTGGCTGCGGAGGATGGTGAATGGCCTGCTCATATAAGCCGTTGAGCTGGCTGGTTGGATCGTGGGACGCTGTGCCGCGTGGAAGATACGCCACGGGCAGGCGCCGGTAGCTCCCGGTTCACGATGCGGCTGCGCCTTGAACCGGCCGGTCCCGCTAACGCTGCTGACCTGTGGCGTGTGCATGCCGACGACGAGGTGTGGCCGTGGTACGGCAACGAGAAGCCGAGCCTGGAGCGGATGCAGCGGTGGGCAAAGTCAATCGGGGACTCGTGGCGTTTGCATGGCGTCCACAAGTGGATCGCGTACGACCGAGTGAGTGGCGAGGTCGTCGGTCGCGGTGGATTGTCGCGCACACCGGTCGACGAGGACTGGGGTCAGATCTACACGTTCCTTCCGGCGGAGCCGTGGGTGCGCGTCGCGCATGAGAGCCGCCGCCCGTTCATCGCGCACGCGAACTGGCTCGAGATCGGATGGGCGCTACGGCGCGAGTGGTGGGGACGCGGCTACGCCTCTGAGATCGGCCGGGCAGGGCTGGCGTTCGCATTCGACGTCCTCGAGGCGCAAGCCGTGGTGTCGTGCACAGTGCGTCACAACGTGCGCTCGCGTGCCGTCATGGAGCGCATCGGCATGCGGTACGCGGGCGAAATCCGCAGCCGCGGCATGGTTGACGGGGTTGAAGCAGAGCAGGACGACGCACCGTACGCGGTGTGCGTGCTGCTGCGAAGCGACTGGGACCGATCCGCCGCCAGGTCGCTTCAGGATCGTCCCTGGGAACGGGTGGCTGACCCCGCAGGCGGTAGGTGCGACGTGTCGGCTTGATCAACACAACGAGGCTTCGGGCGCGTGGTCGATGGCCTCCTGGGCCAGCTTCACGCCCACGGACTGAGTGCGCAGCAGCGACACCAGCGCAACCTTCAGGTCCGAGTACGTTCGGCTGAAGTGCTCCCCGGACTCCACGCGCAGCGCAGCTGCCTTACGCAGCCCGTCGAGCAGGTGATCGGCCAGCTCGATCGGACAGAGCCGCTCGTCGCCGGGCTCGTCGAAGCTGGCACCACGGAGCGGATGAACTCGTTGTAGTGCTCGGGACGCACGTCGTCGAACTGAACGTTGGGGCGGTAGCCGTCGAGCATGTCGTAGATGTGCGCGGCGTAGTCCCGGACGCTGTCGCAGGTGTTGCGGTAGAAGCCATCGGACCAGGGGCCGGGCTGGTGCGCGGTGTACGTCCACGCGATGGAGCCGAGGGCCTTGGTGATAGTGCCGCCGCGGGCGGCCAGGCAGGCGTAGGCGACCTGAGCAGCGCCGGGGATCTGGTCGAGCATCGTGATTCCTTCCGGGCAAGGCGAAGCCCCGCCCGTGGGCGGGGCTTCGGCATTCTGTTATCGGTACCGCTTACGGAATTGGCTAGGCAGCAAGGTGAGCGAGCAGCGCCGCGCTCTCCTCGGCGGTGAGGTCGTCGTACGTGAGCCCGTCGAGGTCGTGGCTGGTGTTGGCCTCGACCCAGTCCTGCGCCCGCCCGATCACTTCATTGAAGGCGACGCGGAAGGCGTGGTCACGCGCCCCCGAACGGTCATGCGCGGGCGCGGAGGTGTCTGACTGGAGCAGTTTCGCGGCACGCTCAGAGATGTGGTGGCCGATCTTCACGGTGGTGGTGGCCTCCCCGGCCTGCTCGGCCCGCTCGTACAGGTCGCCATTGAACAGGCCGCCCTCGACGGCGCGGCTGATGTGGCCGTCGATGCCGACCCAGTCGAGCCCGGGATATGTCGGCTCGTGGGCACCCTCGTCGAAGACCCTGCCCAGGACCTCCCGCGCCTTGTCGCGGCAGGCGCCGAACGGGATGAAGGGGTGATGTGTGTCGAGCAGCGCGGATGTGATGGACCAGGCGATGGCATCGAGCACGTCCCCCTTGTCGGCGTCGGCGGCGCTGGCGTCGGCCGCAATGTCGGCCGGCCCGGGGATGACGCCGGGGCGGATGCGCGACAGATCGTCAGCGAAGCCCGTGTTCGGCAGCCACAGGTAAGGCTCGTCGTGGCCCGATCCGAACACGTGGCGGCCCAGGTCGATAGCGAACTCGTCTCCCTCGACCTTCGCAGCGGCGTCGATGAACCGGTTCGCCAGCTCGTGGCGGTCGAGGGTGATGCCGGGGAAGGTGATGGAAATGGAGGGGCTGCCCTCGGCCGGGATCTTGGAGGTGATGGTGTGGGCGGGGGTTCCCTGCATGGCGTCGAGGATGCGGGCGAGGGTCTGCCGGTCGATCGGGCGGGCTTGGTCGGTCGCCGTGGTGTGGCTCATGCCGTTCTTCCTTCGGCGTTTTGGCTGGTCGGAAAGTTTTCGATCTTGGTTGGTACCGTGACGATCTTAGCAGAATCAACACACGTTCGTATACCTATGCAATAGGAGTGAGAGCATATGATCGTTTATGCAGCTCAGAGGCGTTGTAATCGCTTCTTAGACGCTTTAGACATCTGATGCACCGATATCACCGTCACGGTCAGAATGTCCGTCAGCGTGGACCATGACACGCCTACACACGCGTCTCCGCGTGACGCACACTTACCTTCGCCGGTCAGCTGGATTCTCGCGCGGCTCTAAACGGCGCCCCTAGTTGGTGGCGCTCTCTGGCGCAGTTTGAACTGCCGCCGGCTTCTTTCCTCGCCCAGGCAAAAGCGAGGCCGGCATCCGCATCTGCCCTGTCACAAACACACCCACAATGGCCATCACGCCCGGCACAGCCACACAGCCAGCGACCACGTCATGCCCAGTCATGGCTAACAGCACGACGGTCCCCAGGATGAGCACAAGCGAGGCGAACCCCAAGTACTGGCCCCGGCGCGCTAGCTTCAGCCGTTCGTCTAGCTCACGATCGGCTCTTTCCTGCTCCATCTTGTCAAGAGCCTTGGTGTGCTCGAGCTTCAGCAGCGCCAGGTCCGTTGATGATTCACGCGCAGGGCTCATGACGACCGCTCCGACTGGGGATCATGTTGACGGCGACGGGAACTGGGCATCCGCCGGGTTCTCCATCCCAGCCGGAAGCTGAACGACTCGTCGGACATTCGCGACAGGGTCACGGTGGCTCTTGCCAGCAGTCCCAAGACGGCTATACCAGCCACGATTCCTGCTGTTATTCCGCTCGCGAGTCCTGCGGCTGTGCCAATCAAGGAGACAACAATAGCGACGAAAGCAATAACGACGCCTGCCATCAGCGCCGCCATTACGCACAAAAGTAGGAAATCGAACCTGCGCGACCACGCGCGCTGCTCGTGGACGGCAAGTTCGCGGCTCTCAATCTGCGCGGCCAGCCTAGACACCTCGACCAGTGCGTCCACTTGTGCATCCGATAACGGGGCACCGGGAGCGAATTTGGCAAATGCGGCCTCGACATCAACTCGCTGAATCTTGCGCGGGGAGAAGCGCTGCGGGATCCGCGCGATGATCATCCGCACCTGCTCGTCCGAGAGCGGCATGGTGGTTGACGTAGTGTCGGCGCAGGCAGGTGCGGCGTCCTCGACGGCGGATGTCTCGGTGTGACGCCGAGGAGGGGGGCTCAGCATCGTGTCGAGAGCGCGGGCGCCGGACATGTCGAAGGCGCTGGCGAACGCCGACCAGAAGGCCTGTGTCCGCCACCACGGGGCCCGGTTAGGAAGAGACATCCCGCCACCTCCGACTCTTTGAGCGTACGCCAGCGTCGGCGGCCGTGCACGGACAGAAGGCTGACCGAAGTGCGACAAAGCGACAAATCCGCGATGTAGAACGCGCTCGGCTCACGCGGGAGGACCGCCTGCTCGATTGCCTCGACCGCGGCGGCGTCCGCCGGCCTCCACCGATCCTGATCCCGTACTGCCTCCCGCCGGCGGGCACGCTCCCGCTCGCGCTCGTGATCACCGCAGCGGGCCGGGGCAAAGTCTGCTTTAGCACCGCGCGAAGCAAGGCCAGGCCCCTCAGTTTGGTTCACCGACGCCTCCACGCCAGCGCCGCCGCGATCTCCGCCTCGCGCTCCTGGCGGCGCCGCTCCATCTCCGCACGCACCGCCCGGAACGCCTCGTTCGGACCAGATCGCTCCACCACATCCGCGACCGGCGCAGGAGCCAGCGCCTCGGCACGGCTTATACGCGGCGCGAACACCTGGCCAGCCGCAACCGCCCGCTCTTCCCATTCGCGACGACGGGCCTCCTGCTCTGTACGCTGCCGAGCGACGTCCGCCGCGATGCGCTGCGACCGCGACGGCAGGGCCTGGCCGTCCTGGTTCACCCAGGCTGCAAGCCGGTTCCGGACCCAGCCGGGGATATGCCGCAGCTCGTCCGCGCTCCGCCAGGTGTACGTCCACGCGCCGCCGTCTGCGCGGACGTCGAGCGCGTGCAGCACGTCGGCGGGAGTCCAGCCAGCGACGAGGTAGGGCCGCAGCAGCCATCGCAGGTACCAGGGCGTCATGTGCCGGAGCACGTTCGACTCCTGCCGCAAGCGCTCGCACGCTGCAAGTCGATCCCGTTTGGTCCTCGGCGATTGATGCAGACCCCACGGCGGCGAGATGCGCGGGTTACGGCGAGGACCGCGAGGGGCCTCGCGCGTGCGCGTGGGATCTTCCTTGTCTCTCCTAGGGAGAGACAAGGAAGGGGGTTCACTTATGCGTTCTTCCTGGTCAGAGCTGGTGTTGTCGGTTGGAACAGGCGTGATGTCGCGAGGAATGCACAGCACCCAGAGAGCCGCGCGGTTGCCCAGGCCGTCGTCTTCCAGGCCCGCGCTCGTGCCCTTCCGGTAGCGGACGGTGGAACCCTGCTCGACGACGCCGAGCCAGCCGTGCTCACGCAGCCAGCGGACCCAGCGCTTCACGGACGCCTTGGACAGGCCGGTGCGCTCGCAGACGCCCTCGATCGTCGGCCGGGAGCACATCGTCTTCCAGTCGGCCGCCCAGGCGATCACCTGGGCGACGCGGAGCAGGTTGCCGTACCCGTCGTAGCGGAGGCCCAGCACCTCGGGGTCCTCACGCAGGGCGCGCAGGAACGCCTGCTGATCGGGGGTGCGACGCATGCCGCGCGGCACGGACGCCAGAACGAGTGCCTTCGACGGCGCTGCGGCCAGAACATGCGCGTCCGACACGCGAGCAGCCGATGCCGTCACCGCGGCACCCCCGCCCGGGAGGCCGCCGCGGACGGCAAAACCAATCCGCGTATAGTCCGCGAACGGCGGCACACGAGGGCCGCAACTGGCACTCGGTGACACACGCCGTAAGTTGAGCGGTCGGCGTTACCGCAGGTCAGGCCCGGGTTTTCCCTGGCCAAAGAAGCGCGCCCTGCAGGATTCGAACCTGCGACCGTCGGATTAGAAGTCCGGTGCTCTATCCAGCTGAGCTAAGGGCGCTCCCGCCTTATTGTGCATGATCCGGCGACTTGTCACGCACACGTTTTCACGTGTCAGTCCGTCAGTCTTGTCACATCCCCACCCGAGCAGCGGCCCCGATCCCACTGTTCGCCAGGAGCACATCGAGGCCGGGATCTGGGGATTTGGGGGGAGACGGCGTGAGACGGGGGCGCTTGTCGCCAGGGGTTCTGTGGGTCGCCGAGGGAGGGAAAAGGCCAGGCGGGAGGGGGGTGGGAGGGTCTAAGCTGTCGTGGCATGGTCGCGACACTCCTGCATGAGATACCCCTGCAGGGTGGGGATGTGACTGACGGGGTGGTGCGGGTCGGTGACACCGTTCGCAGGCCGGTCAGTGCGTCCACGCCCGCTGTGCACGCCTTGCTCAGGCACCTCGAAGCCGCCGGGTTCGCGGGGGCGCCGCGGGTGGTGGGGGTGGACGAGCTCGGGCGGGAGGTGCTCACCTATCTGCCCGGTGCCACGGGGTTGCGGCTCGAGAGCGTGACCGATGAGGCCCTGGGGCGCTTAGGAGGGCTGTTGCGGGCCTTTCATGATGCGACGCTGGGGTTTCCGCTGACCATGGAGGGGTGGGAAGGCGGGTCGAATGATGATCAGGCTCCGGAAGTCATCGGGCATTGTGATTTGACTCCGGATAACGTGATCTTTCGGGCGGGAGCCGGCCTCCCCTACGCGTTGATCGACTTTGATCTGGCCCGGCCCACCACCAGGCTCTTCGACGTCGTGACCACGTTGCGGCACTGGGCGCCCATCGCCGATCCCGTCGACCGGCCGCCGCTTCTCCGCAACGTCGACGTGGGCGCCCGGCTGCGGCTCTTCTGCGACGCGTACGGCGTCCCGGCCCGCGACCGGCGCCGCCTCCTCGAACTGGCGAGGTTCCGCTTCCATCGCTCGTACGCGGTCATGCGCACCCGCGCCGCGGCCGGCGGCAACTGGGCGCAGATGTGGGCAGGCGGGGCGGGTGAGCGCATCCGGCGGGCGGCGGCGTGGCTGGATGTGCACGAAGATGAGCTTCATGCCCATTTGGTGTGATCCCCTGGGCCTCGCTCTCGGCGTGGCGCTCGATCGGCTGCTCGGAGATCCTCGTAGCGCCGCTCATCCCGTCGCGGTGTTCGGACGGGCGGCCTCAAGGTTGGAAAGAGCCCTGTACGGCGACCAGAAAGCGCGTGGAGTCGTCCATGTGGCGATCTGTGCCGGCGGAGCGGCGGCGCTCGGGATGGTGGCGCAGCGACTGCCCAGTCCGGCGGCGCGTACGGTCGCCACCGCCGTGGCCACATGGGCGGTGCTCGGGGGGACCACGCTCGCGCGTGAGGGCGTGTACATGGCCGATGCGCTCGAAGGCGACAATCTGGAGCGGGCTCGGGAACGGCTGCCGCATCTGTGCGGCAGGGACCCCTCCGCTCTGGAGGCGCCCGAGTTGGCGCGAGCGACCGTGGAGTCGCTGGCCGAGAACACCTCCGATGCCGTCGTGGCCCCGTTGTTGTGGGGTGCGGTGGCGGGGATCCCGGGGTTGCTGGCGTACCGGGCGGTCAACACGCTGGATGCCATGATCGGGCACCGGTCCCCGCGCTACCAGCGGTTCGGGTGGGCGGCGGCGCGGCTCGACGACGTGGCGAACTACGTTCCCGCGCGGGTGACGGGGCTTCTCACGGTCCTGATCGGGCCGGATCGGCGCGGGGCGCTGGTGGTGTTACGGCGGGACGGGCACCGGCATCCCAGTCCGAACGCCGGGCGCTGCGAGGCCGCGTTCGCCGGCGCGCTCGGGGTCACCCTCGGCGGCACGAACGTCTACGGCGGGCGAACCGAGCACCGGCCGGCCATGGGCGACGGACCCCAGCCGGACGTCAGCGACATTCGCCGCGCCGTACGCCTGACGCGGGCGGTGAGCCTGACGGCAGCCGGGATCGCCGTTCTGACTGCCCACGCCCTACGCCGGACAATTAGGCGGTAAACCGGCATACCGGCCAATTGTCCGGCCATCCCGCGATCAGGTAATCAGCTAAAGGCTGCTTTTCACATGACCTGGTTCAGGTTGAGCACGAGCCAGATCACGAATATCGAGATCAGCGTTATTCCGATCATGGCCTTCGCCGCATTGTGGGCGACGACCTTCCTGGCCGTGACCTGCCTGGCGCTCTGCTTCCAGACCTGACGCATGAGGATCATGGTCTGGAAGCGGCGGCCGAGGGCGAATACGGCCAGGCCGAGCAGGATGAATAACAAGATGCGGCCGTCTGCAGGTTCCACGGAGATCCCCCCTGTGGTCCTTAGTGCGTTAATGTCCCCGAAACATTTGAGAACACAGGATACTCGGACGGCAGCGACTTGTAATTAAATTATCGGCTCCAGATCGACCACGATCGGCGCGTGATCGGACGGCCCCTTCCCCTTGCGGGCCTCGCGATCGACGTACGCCGACCGCACCCGCCCCGCCACGTCCGCGCTCGCGTACACGAGGTCGATGCGCATCCCCTTGTTCTGGTGGAACATGCCGGCCCGGTAGTCCCAGTACGTGAACGGATGCGGCCCCTTCATCGGCGTCGGCACCACGTCGTGCAGCCCGAGGGCCCGCAGCGCGGCCAGTGCCTCGCGTTCGGCGGGGGTGACGTGGGTCGCGCCGACGAACAGCGCGGGATCCCACACGTCGGCGTCCGTCGGGGCCACGTTGAAGTCTCCGCACACCACCAGCGGCCCCGTGGCGATCTCGGCCGCCAGCGCGTCCCGGAGCGCCGCGAACCAGTCCAGCTTGTAGAGGTAGTGCGGCGAGTCGACCGTGCGGCCGTTCGGGGCGTACACCGACCACACCCGCATCGCGCCGCAGGTCGCCCCGATCGCACGGGCCTCGGGGCGGGCGGCGCCGACCCCGTCGAGTTCCCCGAAGCCGGGCTCGCCCGGGAAGCTCAGCGTCACCTCGTCCAGGCCTGCCTTGGACAGCAGCGCGACGCCGTTCCAGCGCCCGTCGCCGTGGGCCGCGGCGGCGTACCCCAGTGCGGCCACCTCCGCCATGGGGAACGCCTCCGCAGGGCATTTGGTCTCCTGCAGGCAAAGGATGTCGGGCTTGGTCTCGGCCAGCCAGTCGAGCAGGCGGGGCAGGCGTGCCTTGACGGAGTTCACGTTCCAGGTAGCCAGGCGCATGCTCCTAGCGTGCCACCGGTTCCCCCAGTTCACTCCCGGTTCAGGGTCCGCGGCCCTCCCCTGTCGCACCGTCCACCACCGCGACCGGCGGGGTGTCACCGCGTCGGCTTCGCGCCGGTGGCCGCGCTCATGGCCGTCACGCCGCCGCTGACCAGGATCAGGCCCTTGTCCGCTCCACTCCCACGGTGATCTCGTTGCCGAGCCTGTGCCCGGTGAGCAGCTCGAGGTCGTCGCCGCTCCAGAACCTGCCGGGGTCGTACCAGTTGGGGCGGCGGCCGGCCGGCAGCAGCCCCATCTCCTCGTACGTGACCGCCACGACCTCGGCACAGTAGGCGCTCTCCAGCGCCACCTCCTTGCGGGTCCGGCGCGGGACGCGCCCCCGGAACCAGCGGGCGGCCAGGCGGGCCGTGGACGGGAACGGGGTGCCGTCGAGCCGGGCGACCGTGCGCAGGGCCGCGTCCTCCATCTCCGGCGTGGCCTCCGGCTCCAGCTGGCGCAGCCAGGCGCGCTGGCCGTATTTGTCCGCCCACACGGTGACCGCGCCGCGCAGGTCGTGCAGTTGCACCCCGCGGTGGTGCGTGCCCGCCCACAGGTCCGGCAGGGACCTGCCGAGCTCGGCGTGCCACATCATGGGCGGCAGGTCCTCGATCACGATGGCCATGCCCACGTGGTTGACCGGGCTGTTGGTCATCGTCTGGATCGCGCGGTCGGGCACCGAGCGCCCGCGGAAGATCCACAGATCGCCGGTCCGTGTCACCTTGACGGCCTCGTCGAGAGTCAGCACACCGCTAGCCTAGGCACATGCGCTGGTGGAAGATGCTCGGTCTGGCCGGAATCATGGGTGTGGCGGCCACGGGAGTGGTGATCGCACGCGCCGAACGGCGTCGTCGCGCCTACACGCCCGAGGAGATCAGGACCCGGCTGCGCGAGCGGGCCCAAGATCATCCCGATGGCCTCAAGTCGTAGACGAAGACCACGTCGGAGTAGGCCGGGTTGTCGACGTAGCCCTGGATGGTCCCTTGGTAGGCGCGCTGGTAGTTGACCACCCAGGGCACCGCGGCGGCGGCCCGCCGGTCCAGCACCCGCCTGGTGGCCTCCTCGTACGCCCGCTGCGCCGCCGTCTTGTCGGTCACGGTCAGCTCGGGCACCGTCTCCAGCAGCGCGTCCAGCGCCGGGTCGTCGAGGTAGGTCAGGTTGAACACCGGCGGGTCGGCGTGGTGGAAGACGTTGCCGAAGTAGGAGTAGCCGTCGGCGTAGTCCGGCCACCAATACATCATGAAGATGTCCTGGCCGCGCTTCTTGCCCAGCTCCCACTGCGCGGTCCACGGCATGGCCCTGGCCTCGACGGTGACGTTGAGCGGCTTCAGCGTGGCCTCCAGCCGCGTGGCCAGCAGGCGCCAGTCGGTGTCGCCCTCCCCGTACGTCAGGCGCAGCCGCAGCGGCCGGCCTCCCGGCCCGTAGCCGGCCCGGCGCAGCAGCCGCTCGGTGGCCGCCAGGTTCTGGCGCGGCACCCGGCGCGGCACGTGCCCCATCAGGCCCTCGGGGATGACGCCGCTGGCCGGTGAGCCGGCGCCTCTCAAGTCCTTGATCAGGCCCCGGTAGTCGACGGCCCGCTGGATGGCTCGGCGCACCCGCACGTCCTTCATGGGGCCGCTCGCGGTGTTGAACAGCAGCATCGCGGTCTGGAACGACGGCCGCTCCGCCGTGCGCAGGCCCGGCGTGGCCGACGCCTTGGCGTACAGGCGCGGGTTGAGCCGCTCCACGAAGCTCGCCTCGCCGCGCAGCAGCAGCTGCCACGCCCGGTCGGGGTCGGGGACGACGCGGTACTTCACGGTGCTGTAGTGCGGCTTGTTCCAGCCGCCCCAGTATTTGTCGTACGCCTTGAGCGTGAGCTCCTCCTCCTCGCCCTTGCGCCACGTGGCCACCGTGTAGGGACCGGATCCCGCGTCCTTGCCCTGGCCGAACCACTTGCCGAGGTCGGGGGCCGCCTTGGTGTCGTAGATGTAGGCCGCGTACCCGGCCGAGGCCACCAGGTCCAGGGGGACCGAGTACTTCAGCGTGAACGTCACGGTCCCCGGGCCCTCGGCCCTGATGGAGGAGACGGCGTCCCAGATGTAGTAGGCGCCGGTCTTGGACGCGATGGTGCGCTCGATGGACGCCTTGACCGCCGCGGCGTCCAGCTGCCGGCCGGTGTGGAAGGTCACGCCGGGTCGCAGGGTGAACGTCCACGTCCGGCCGTCGGCCGAGGCCCGCCACGACGTGGCCAGGCGTGGGGTGGACTTCTTGGTGACCGGGTTCCAGAGGGTGAGCGTCTCGTAGACGTTCTGGAAGGCGATGATCTCGTTGGAGTAGGAGCGGCTGGGATCCCACTCCGTGATGACATCCAGGTTGTTGACGTAGACGAACGGCGCCTCGACCGCCGGGGCCCGCGGCGGCTCCGGGGCCGGCGAGCAGGCCGCGAGGAGCACCAGCGCGGCGGCCGCTACGAGACGACGGCGCAACGCATCTCCCTCTGTCGGCGATATACGCGGGAAACCTACTCCATGATCATGGAAGCCGGGGCGCGCGTGTCCAAAAGTGCCGAAAAATTGGGCATTCTGGTGATCGGATTGCTATCCTCGGGGCTTGTCCCGTCCGGGGTTGCCAGCAGGGGACCGACCGGAGTGAGGTGCCATGGGTCGTAGCCGAACGATCCGCATGAAGATCATCGGACTACTGCTGGTGCCGCTGACCTCCATGGTGGTGTTGTGGGGGGTCATCACCGCCGTCACCGCAACGGAGGGTTTGGAGCTACACGAATACAAGACACTCTGGACGAACCTCCGCCTTCCCGCGTACAAACTGATCAGCGAGATCCAGCGTGAGCGTCTGCTCTCGGCCAAGCTCCTGCGTCACACGGCCAGCACCTCAGCCGTCGCCGCGCAACGTGCCCAGACCGACGCCGCAAGGGACACGTTCAGGCAACTCTCCAGCGACTCCAAAGACCGATCGGAAGAGATCCGCACACAGGTGGACGCGGTGTACACGCAGTTCGACAGGCTCGACGCGATCAGGGGAGAGATCGACACGGGCCTGTTCGACCGTCTGCACACCGTGGAGGCGTACAACGCGATCATCGACACGATCTTCAGCCTGCACCGGCACGTCGCGCTCATCGACGACATCCCGATCTACGAGCAGTCCCGCGTGGTCATCGACATGGGGTACGCCAAGGAGCTGCTGACCCGGGAGCAGGCCATCGCGCTCGGTCCGATCACAGCCGCGGAGCGCAGGCTCTTCACGCAGATCGTCGGCAACCGGCGCTTCCTGATCGACCAGTCGCTCCCCGAGCTCGACCCGACCCTGCGCGACGCCAACGTCGCCCTGATCGCCTCCGCCGCCTACCAGCGGATGCGGATCATGGAGGACCAGATCATCGCCGGCGCCACGCCCAAGGCGTGGCTCAGCACGACGGAAGGGCTGGCCAAGTCGTTCAACGACACGCAGATGCGGGCCAGCACAGTGCTGAACGCGCGCGCCGAGCCGGTGGCCGACGCGGTGCTCAACCGCGCGTTCATGCTGGCGGGGCTGTGCCTGGCGCTGGTGGTCGTGTCGATCGTGTTCTCGCTGCGGATGGGCAACCGGCTGTCGAAGGAGCTGGGCGCGCTCCGGCTGGCCGCGCTGGAGGTGGCGCAGGAACGGCTGCCGTACGTGGTCGCCAAGCTGCGCAAGGGCGAGACGGTCGAGATGCCGGAGTTGTCGGTGGCCAGCACCACGACGGAGATCGACGACGTGGGCCAGGCGTTCTCCACCGTCCAGCAGACCGCCGTGGAGGCCGCGGTCGGGCAGGCCCAGCTCAGCGAGGGGGTCGGCCACGTGTTCCGCAACCTGGCCCGGCGGAGCCAGACCCTGCTGCACCGCCAGCGCATCCAGCTCCAGGACATGCAGCACCGGGCGACCGAGCCCGATGCCCTGGAGGACCTGTTCAAACTGGACCACCTGACCACCCGCATGCGCCGCCACGCGGAGGGCCTGATCATCCTGTCCGGCGCCACGCCGGGCCGCGGCTGGAGCAGGCCGGTGCCGCTGCTCGACGTGGCACGCGGCGCGGCGGCCGAGGTGGAGGACTACCAGCGGGTCACCGTCGAGCCGATGCCCGGCCAGCGCCTGGCCGGGCCCGTGGTCGGCGACGTGATCCACCTGATCGCCGAGCTCATCGAGAACGCCACCGTCTACTCCCCCGCGCACACCTCGGTCATCGTGCGCGGCGAGACGGCGGCCCGCGGCTTCGTCTTCGAGGTCGAGGACCGCGGGCGCGGAATGAGCGTCGAGGAGCTGGCCGAACTCAACGAGCGGCTGGCCAGCCCACCGGAGTTCGACCTGGCCGACAGCGACCGGCTCGGCCTTTTCGTCGTCTCCCGCCTGGCCGCCAGGCATGACATCCGCGTTACGCTACGCGGTTCACCATATGGAGGGACCACCGCGATCGTGTTGATCCCGGAAGAGCACGTGGCCGAGCCCGAAGCTCCCGCTCCCGCGGAAGAGCCGGTGCGCCCTATGCGGGTGGTGCGAAGTGAGTCGTGACGAGCGCTGGCTGGACGAGGACGCCGGTCCGATCGTCCCCGCCTATCTGCTGACCAGGGGCCGTACGGTGCCCGCGAGCGAGGCCATCGACCTCATCGCGGTGATCATCACGGCCGGCGGCCTGACGCCGCCCATGGGCCTCGGGCCCGAGCATCTGATCATCCTGCAGAAGTGCACCAAACCGACGCGGCTCGTGGACGTGGCCGCCGAGCTCAACCTGCCCATCGGCGTGGTCCGCGTGCTGGTGGGCGACCTGCACGCGCAGCAGCTCGTGCAGGTCGAGCACCCGCCTCCCGCCCCGGACGCCACGGTGCTCCTGGAGGTGATCAGCGGGCTGAAGGCGCTGTGACCAGCCCGCGGTTGAGCCGTCCGTAGACGGCGGCGAACAGCGCCGCCATCGTCCCGGCCACGGCGGCGGCGCCGAAGACCCACTGGTAACCGGTGACGCCGGGCTGTGCGGCCAGGATGGCGGCGATCACGGCGCCCGACGTGCTGCCGCCCACGATGCGGACGAGCGCGTTCACGCCTGCCGCCACGGCCGTCTTACCGGGGTCGACGTGCTCGACGGCCATGGTGCCCAGCGCCGCGTAGCCGACGCCGAGGCCGACGCCCATGAGCGAGGCGGCCACGTACAGGTGGGCGGGGGCGGCGTGCATGAACATCAGCCACAGCGCCGCCAGTCCGGTGACCGCGCCGCCGGCCGACACCATGGTGGCGGCCTGGAAGTAGCGCATGAACCGGCCCGCGAACAGCGAGATCACCAGCATGAACAGCGTGCTCGGCAGCAGGTAGAGCCCGACCTCCAGGGTCGAGGCGGCGAAGCCGGACACGGGCGCCTGGGCGAACCCGGACATGCCCGTCATGATCGTGAAGAACGTGAACCCGAGCAGCATCGAGGCCACCGTCGCGCCGACCGTGCCCCGGTGCACCAGCATCGACATCTCCACCAGCGGCTCGGCCACCTTCCGCTCGACCAGGACCCAGACCCCGGCCAGCAGCGCCGCCGCGGCGAACAGGCCGAGCACGCCCGGCGAGGTCCAGCCCCACGAGCCGCCCTCGCTGATGGCCAGCAGGAGCGCCACCAGCCAGGCGGCCAGCAACGCGGCGCCGAGCAGGTCGGGGCGGGCCCGCACGGCCGGCGCGCGGTCGTGGACGAGGAACGCCACGATGATCGCGGCCACCAGGGAGATGGCGGCGGTGACCCAGAACACCATGTGCCAGTCGCCCGAGGCCAGCCCGGCCAGGATCATCCCGCCGCCGGCGCCGAACCCCATCGTCGCGCTCACCATCCCGATGCCGGTCGCCAGCTGCTGCCGGGGCAGCACGTCGCGTACCACGCCGATCGAGAGCGGCACGAGCGCGGCCACGGAGCCCTGCAGCACCCGCGCCACCAACAGCCAGGCCAGCGAGGTCGCCAAGGCCGCCATGACCGAGCCGATCACCAGCAGGACCAGCGCGCCCAGGATCACCGTGCGCCTGCCGTACATGTCGCCGAAACGCGACAGCAGCGGCGTGGCCACCGCGGAGACCAGGAGACTCAGCGTGAGCGTCCAGCTCACGGCGGACAGCGAGGTGTCCAGCTCGCGTTGCAGCACGGGAAGCAACGGCACCACGGCGGTGTTCTGCAGGGCGGCGATGGAGGCGGCGAAGGCCAGCGCGACCACCCCGGGCCAGGGATTCCGGTTCGACGTCACGCGCGCGGCGGACGTTGCCACTGTCACCATCTCGGCTCCTTTAGATAACTTGGGTAAGTAACCGAGAGACGATGATACATACGTAAGTTAGGTAATCAAACGGGAAATGGACGAAGATCTCAAGAAAACGGTGTCGGCCTTCCGCAAGCTCGTGACCACCCTCAAGCGCGGCAAGACCCACGAGCGGCTGACCGAGGCCGCGGGCATCCGGCTCGACCGGCCCGGCGTGGAGATCCTCGTCAGCCTGCTGGACGCGGGCGAGCCGCGCAGGATCGGCGCGATCGCCGAGGCGCTGCAGGTGGAGAGCCCGCACGTGACCAGGCACGTGGCCGCGCTGGAGCAGCGCGGCCTGGTCGAGCGGGTACGCGACCCCGACGACGGCCGGGCCTGGCGCATCGCGCTCACCGAGGAGGGCGCCGTGGCGGCGAGCAAGTGCGCCCAGGTGACGACGGACTGGTTCGAGGGCGCGATGGCCGGCTGGTCCGCGGCGGACCGGGCGGAGCTCAGCCGGCTGATGGAGAAGCTCACGGACGACGTGTGCGCCCATCTGCGGGCCCAGATGGTCGTCAAGTGAGCAGGACGTCCTCCGCCCGGTGGCAGGCGACCTGACGGCCGTCCAGGTCCCGCAGCGGCGGCGCCTGCCCGCACTCCGGCACGGCCAGCGGGCAGCGCAGCCGGTACGAGCACCCCGTCGCCGCCGGCACCGCCTCCGTCCTGCCCCTGGCCTCCGGCGGAGCGCCGCCGAGCTTCGGTACGGCGTCACGCAGGGCCTTGGTGTACGGGTGGGCCGGCTTGGTCAGGAGGTCCTTCGTGGGGCCCGACTCGACCACGCGGCCCGCGAACAGCACGTGCGAGGTGCGGCAGAGCCGTTCCACCACGGCCAGGTTGTGGGTGATGAGCAGGCGCTCGGTGTCCAGGCCCGCGAGCAGGCCGAGGATCCTGGCCTGGACCGTCACGTCGAGCGCGCTCGTGGGCTCGTCCAGGATGAGCAGGCGGGGGCCGACGGCCAGCGCCCTGGCGATCACCACGCGCTGGCGCTGGCCGCCGGAGAGCTGGTGCGGCCTGCGGGCGGCCAGGCCGGGGTCCAGGCCCACCTGTCCGAGCAACTCCCCCACGCGGGATCTGGCGGCCCTGGGCAGGGCCTCGGCGATGGAGTCGCCGATGCGCATCCGGGGGTCGAGGGCCTCGGCCTGGAAGACGGGCTGGACGTCCTTGCGGAACATCCGCATGTCCGCATTTTTCAGGTTCTGGCCGCCGTACCAGATGTCTCCGGACATGGGGCGCAGGAGACCCAGGAACGCCCGCGCCAGCGTCGTCTTGCCCGACCCGCTCTCCCCGATCAGCCCGACGCCGCCCGCCACGATGTCCAGGGTCACGTCGTGGACGACCGGGCGCTTGCCGTACCCGAGCGTCACCCGCTCGGCCCTCAGCATGGTCACGGCAGCGCCTCCAGCAACTCGCGCGTGTACGGGTGGGACGGCTCGGCCAGCACCTTCGCCGACGGCCCCGACTCGACCACCGCGCCGTCCTTCATGACCAGCACCCGGTCGGCGATCGTGGACACCAGGGCCAGATCGTGGGAGACGAGCAGGAGCGCCAGGTCACGCTCGGCCCTGAGCCTGCGCAGCACGCCGACCACCTCGGCCTGCACGGTCACGTCCAGAGCGCTCGTTGGCTCGTCGGCCAGGATCACCTCGGCGCCCAGCGCGATGGCCAGCGCGATGGCGAAGCGCTGGGCCTGGCCGCCGGAGATCTCGTGCGGGTAGCGGCGCAGGAGGCCCGGGTCGAGCAGGACGGCCTCCATGGCCTCGGCCATGACCTTCTCGCCGGCGTCCCTGCCGTGCAGCTTGAGCGCGCGGCGCATGAGGACGCCGAGCCTGGTGGCGGGGCTGAGCGCGGCCTGCGGCGACTGCATCACCAGCGCCGCCCTGGCCCCGCGGATCTCGCGGAGGCGGCGGGGCGGGGCGGTCAGGACGTCGACCCCGCAGACCCGGATTTGTCCTGAAATTTCGGCATCTGTGGTGAGGCCCAGCAACGAGAGCAGCGTGGTCGACTTGCCCGACCCGCTCTCCCCCACGATCGCCACGCACTCGCCCGCGCCCACGTCGAGCTCGGGCACGTCGGCCACGACCCGTCCCCCGTAGCCGACCCGGAGGTCGCGCACCTGGATCACTTCACGGCCCTCGTGCTCATGGTCGCGGCCGCTTCGGCACTCGTTGGCTTGACTCTCTCCTGCCGAGCTCCTCCGCTCCGAGGATCGAGCGCGGTCCTGAGCCCCTCGCCGAGGACGTTGAACGCGAACGCCGTCACCAGGATCGCCAGCCCCGGGAAGGTGACCACCCACCAGTTCGTGGTGAAGAGCGTCTGGCCCTGTTGCACCATCAGCCCCCACTCCGCCGTCGGCTCCTGCGCGCCCAGCCCCAGGTACGACAGCGCCGCCGCGGTCAGGATCACCCCGCCCGCGTCCAGCGAGATCTGGACCAGGACGGGGGTGAGCGAGTTCGGCAGCACGTGCCTCCAGATGATCAGCGGCGCGGGCACGCCGAGGCACCGGGCGGCGTCCACGTAACTCCGGGTGGAGATCGACGCGGCCACCGAAGCGGACAGCCGCGTGTACCACGGCCACCAGGTCACCGCGATGGCCAGCACGACGGTGTTCACGCTGGGCTGCAGCACGACGGCCAGCGCCAGGGAGAGCAGCAGCGCGGGGAAGGCCAGGAACACGTCCGTGACCCGCATGATCACGTCCCTGACCCAGCCGCCCGCGTACCCGGCCACCACGCCGAGCGTCACCCCGGCCACCGCCGAGACGGCCAGCACGGCGACGGCGATGAACAGCGAGGTGCGGCCGCCGTACAGGATCCTGCTGAGCACGTCCCGTCCCGCGGTGTCGGTGCCGAACCAGTGAGCGGCGCTCGGCGGCTGCAGGGAGTCCAAGGGCATGGGCTCGTCGGGATAGGGGGCCAGCCATGGCGCGAAGATCGCGGCCAGGACGACGACCACGATGATCACCGCCCCGAACGCCGCGAACCGGTCGGGGATC
The DNA here is from genome assembly GCF_044465905.1 of Nonomuraea sp. NPDC049480. Classification (NCBI taxonomy): domain Bacteria; kingdom Bacillati; phylum Actinomycetota; class Actinomycetes; order Streptosporangiales; family Streptosporangiaceae; genus Nonomuraea; species Nonomuraea sp. NPDC049480. Next base: position 135,996 of record NZ_JBITMD010000024.1, on the reverse strand, counting down.
CGCGGCAGCCTGCGCCGCAACGGCGCCTCGGTGGCCGTCATCGCGCCCTCGCCCGTGGATCGACGACGCCCTGCAGCAGGTCCACGACGAGGTTGGCCAGGGTGTACACCAGGGCGACCAGGAGAGTGACGCCCGCGATGGCCGGCGTGTCCAGCGACTTGATCGACTCGGCGGCGTAGCGGCCCAGCCCCGGCCAGTTGAAGACGGCCTCGACCAGGAACCCGTTGACGATCGAGTACGCGAACACCAGCGCGATCAGCGACAGCACCGGGCTCAGCGCCGGCCGCAGGGCGAACCTGGTCAGGATGGACATCTCACCGAACCCCAGCGCGCGCTCCAGCCTGGCGTGGTCCTGGCCGGACTCCTCGATGAGCGCCGCCCTGGTCATCTGCGCGATCACTCCCGTGGGGTATGCGGCCACGACGAGCGCGGGCAGGACCAGGTGTTCGAGGGTGCTGGTGAAGATCGGCCAGTTGCCGGTGATGAGGGCGTCGACGATGGTGATGTTCGTCCAGAGGGTGAGCGGGCTGGTGGTGTCGAGCGAGGAGTCGTACTCACCGGCGATCGGGAACCAGCCCAGGTTGCTCGCGAACACCAGCTGCAGGATCAGCGCCAGCCAGAAGACCGGCACGGAGACCGCCAGCATGCTCGTGAACCGCACCCCGAAGTCCGGAAATCTCGTCTTGTAGCGGGCGGCCAGCACGCCGATCGGGATGCCGACGACCACCGCCACGACCAGCGCCGCGCCCACCAGCTCCAGGGAGGCCGGGAAGGCGAGGTACAGGTCGTCGCGCACGGGCTGCCGGGTGCGCAGGCTCGTGCCCCAGTCGCCGGCGACCAGGTCGCGCACGTAGTTCACGAACTGCAGGGGCAGCGGGTCGTCGAGCCCGAACTGCCGGCGCGCCGCGGCGAGCTGCTCCGGCGTGGCCTTCGGCCCCGCGAAGGCCACCGCCGGATCGCCGGGCACCAGCCGCATGACGGCGAACATGAGCATGACCACGCCGGCCACGACCAGGAGGGCCTGACCGAGCCGGCGGGCCAGATAGCGCAGCATGCGTTAACTTGCGCGCTTGAGGTCGTAGAAGAAGACCACGTTGGGATAGGCGGGATTGTCCACGTATCCCTGGATGTCGCCGGTCAGCGCGCGCTGGTAGGTCTGCACGTACGGCACCGCCACCGCCGCCTGCTCCTCGATGATCTTCTTCTGCAGGTCTCGGTACGCCAAGTCAGCCTTCAGCTCGTCGGTGGCCGTCAGCTGCGGCAACCGGTCGATCTCCGCGTCGATCTGCTCGTTCTTCAGGTACGACAGGTTGAACTGCGGCTTCTCGGCGCTCTTGAAGACGTTCAGGAACCAGGAGTAGGCGTCCGGATAGTCCGGATACCAGTACATGACGAAGACGTCCTGCCCCTGCTTCTTGCCCAGGTCCCACTGCGCGCTCCAGGTCATGGGCTTGGCCTGCAGGGTCACGTTGAGCTTCCGCAGCGCCGAGCTGAGCAGCGTGACCAGCAGCTTCTGGTCGTCGTCGCCCTGGGCGTAGGTCAGACTGAGCTTGAGCTCGGGGTTGTCGGGGCCGTACCCGGCCTCTTCGAGCAGTTGCCGCGCCTTGGCCAGGTCCTGCTTGGGCTCCATACCGTTCACATGGCCGAGCAGGCCCTGCGGCACGAGCCCGCTGGCCTTCTGCGCCGAGCCCTTGAGCGCGGCCACCAGGCCGTCGTAGTCGATCGCGGCCTGCAGCGCCTGCCGCACCCGCTCGTCCTTGGCCGGGCCGCTCGCGGTGTTGAACAGCACGAGCAGGTTCTGGAACGACGGCGACTGCGACGTCTGGACGTTCTGGGTCGCGCCCGCCTGCTGGAAGAGCTGCGGGTTCAGGCGCTGGACGAAGTTCACCTCGCCCTTCTGCAGCAGCTGCCAGGCCGTGGTGATCTCCGGGGTGACGCGGAAGGCGACCTTCTTGTACTGCTCCGGCTTCCAGCCGCCCCAGTAGCCGTCGAACGCCTTCAGCGTGAGCTCGGTCTCCTTGCCCTTCTGCCAGGAGTCGACCGTGTACGGGCCGGTCCCGGCGGTCTTCTTGCCGTCCGGGTCCACGGCGTCCACGTCGTAGATGTAGGCGGCGTAGCCGGAGGAGGCGACGAGGTCGAGGGGGGCCGGGTACTTGAGCGTGAACTTCAGCGTGGCGTCGTCCACGGCCTCGATCGTGTCGACGGCGTCCCAGATGTAGGCCGCGCCGCCCTTCTTCTCGACGGTCCGCTCGATGGCCTTCTTGACGGCCCCGGCGGTGAGCGGGGCGCCGGAGTGGAACTTCACGCCCTGCCGGAGCTTGAACGTCCACACCTTGCCGTCGTCCGCCGCGGTCCACTCGGTGGCCAGGCGCGGCTCGGCCTTCTTGGTCTGGGAGTTGTACCTGGTCAGGCCCTCGTAGATGTTCGACAGGGCGACGATCTCGTTGGAGTAGGAGGTCGCCGGGTCCCAGTCGGTGACCACGTCGAGATTGGGCACGTAGACGAACGTGCTGTCGTTGGCCTGCGCGGCCGTCGACTGACTGGTGCTCGCCTGCGGCTGGGGTGTCCCGCCGGCGCCGCGCACCTGGCCGCCCGCGCACGCGGATGCGGTCAAGGCCAGGACACCGGAGACCCCGGCGACGAGCAGACGCTTGTGCCAGCGCATGGTGGGGGGATCCTTTCGATCTTTCACCGGGCGAGGGGTCCGGCTGCTTTGACGTGTACCCGCACGGCGGGCTCGGAGAGGTAGCTCAGCGGCACCTCGAGGAGATCGACGATCTCGACGCCGGAGGGATCCGCCCCCGCCGCCACGGCCCGCGCCGCCGCCTCCTCCTTGGCCCTTTCGATGGCTTCTGACCGGCTATCTCCCGCAGGCAAGATCGTATCCACTCGGCCGCTCGCGAGTGCGATGGCCGCGCCCACGGCGTTGGCCACCTCGGCGTGCTCGGGGCGGATCACCTCGCCGGCGCCGGGCACGCGGGCAGGCAGCAGGAACGCCCCGCCACCCACCGCGACCAGCGGTCTGTCCGATTTGCCGAGGGCCATCCTGTCCACGGCGTCGACGACCATCTCGTCCGCGACAACCACCGCCCTTTGCAGAATGTCGGCGGTTACTTGCGACATGTCATCCATATTGAGGCGCTCCCGCCAGCCGCCGGCGTCGCGCGGGGTACGGCCGGCCGCCACGGCGGCGTCGGTCATCGTCATCGTCCCCCCGCCGAAGACCAGCGCCTCCCGCACGATCCGGTAGCCGACCGAGTCCGGGCCGATCCCGTGCTCGCGCACCACGGTCCCGCCGCCGAGCGCGATGGCCAGGATGTCCGGCATGCGGAAATTGGTCAGCACGCCGCCGATCTCGACCGCCGCCGCCGACTCCCTCGGGAACCCGCCTGCCAGTACCCCCAGATCGGTGGACGTGCCGCCCACGTCCACCACGATCGCGTCCGCCACCCCCGACAGGTACGCGGCCCCGCGCAGCGAGTTCGCCGGTCCCGAACCGATCGTCGACACCGGCAGCCGCGCGGCGTGCTCCAGCGTCATGAGCGTGCCGTCGTTCTGCGCCAGGTACGGACGCGCTTCGAGGCCGCGCTCGGCCAATGCCGCGGCCAGGGCGCCGGTCACGTGGGCGGCGACCCCGTACAGGGCGGCGTTGAGCACGGTGGCGTTCTCGCGTTCGAGCAGGCCGAGCGAGCCGATCTCGTGGCTGAGCGAGACCGGCAGGCCGTACTCCGCCCTGATCAGCTCCCCGACCACCCGCTCGTGCCCGTCGCTCGCCGGGCTGAACACGCCGGTGACGGCCACGGCCTCCGCCTCGACGCCGTCCAGGAACCGTCGGATCCCGTCCAGGTCCGGAGGGCCGATCTCGCGGCCGTCCACGTAGTGTCCGCCGCCCACGACGGCCTCGCCCGCCGAGACGGCCTTGCGCAGGTCGGCGGGCCAGCCGGAGAGCGGGGGCACGGAGGTGGTGGCGGGCGCGCCCAGCCGAAGCACGGCGACCCGGCCGAGGTTGCGCCGCTCCAGGATCGCGTTGGTGGCGTGCGTGGTGCCCAGCATGACGCGGCCGACCCGGCCCTGCGCGGGTCCGAGTCTCTCCAGGACGGCGTCGAGCGCCGCCCGCAGCCCTTCGGTCACGTCCGGGGTCGTCGGGCGCTTGGCCTTGGCGATCACCCGGCCGCCGGCGTCCAGCACGACCGTGTCGGTGTTCGTGCCGCCGACGTCGATCCCGATCCCGAGCTCCGGCAGGTCAGCCATGTGCCGTCAGCTCCTCGACAGGAACGTGGTCCAGCTCGTACCCGAACGCCCGCGGCCCCGCCGTCTCCAGCCCCTTCGGCGTACGCCAGAGGGGATCGCAGGGCCAGGCGAGGACCGTGACGCGCTGACCGTACCTCAGGGCCTCCGTCTGGACGGCGGCGGCGGTCTCGGTGTCCACGACGGTGATGAGGTCGGGCACCATGGCCCTGACCCGGCCGTCCTCGACGGCGACCAGGTTCTCGTTCTGGAGCTCCAGAGTGAGGGTGCGCCCGCGGTCGTCGCCGGTGCCCTCGACCGTGGCCGTCCCCCGCACGAACCCGCCCGTGGTGCGCCTCTCCACGTCGGTCAGCTTGCCGGTGATCAGCCGCGCGGCCCCGAGCCGGTCCTGGAGAGCTCTCAGCGGGTCGGCCGCGCCCTCGGTGGCCCTGCCGATCTCCAGGGCGCGCGTCACCGTGCCCTCGATCACCGCGCCCCGCGCCCCCGCGGCCGTGAGCACGTAATCGGCCATCAGCGCGGACGATCCCGCCGCCACGCACACGGCCCTGGCCATCCGCTCCGACCAGAGCCCGTCGACCGGGCGGATGGTCACCACGTTCCCGGCGACATCCGTCATGATCACCAGGTCGGCCGGCAGCCCTGCGACGTACATCGACACCATCTGGACCTCGGGGAACGCCCGCCCCATGCCGTCGGCGTCGAGCAGCGGCAGCCCGAGCTGCGCGGCCCAGGCCACCGGGGCGACCCCGTTGGAGCCGCCGATCTCGGAGGACATGACCGCGCTCGGCGGGCGGCCGAAGATCCGCTCGACCTCCTCGACGATGCGCTTGGGCTCGTCCTCGCTGTGGATCATCTCGTGGCTCACGGTCGGCGCCCCGATCCCGGACAGCGGGACGACCAGCGCGTCGTCGGCTAAGTCGGCCAGTCTGACCAGCGGCACCTCGCCGTACTCGCGGATGGCCCGGACCGCCGCCAAGGACCCGGTACGCACGTCCCCTCCGCCGCCGGTGCCCAGAACGGCGCACCCTCGGGCGAGGGCCGGGATATCGCTCACGTCAATGCTCATTTGGCGTCACAACCAACCACATAGCACCTCAAAGTGCCACCCCGACACGTGTGGGCGCCGGTAATTGCGTTGCGCCGCCCTCTTCGGACGGCCAGGATCGTGTCAGACCCGCGGAGAGGAGCTCCCATGGAAACCCGGCGAATGCGCATGCGGCGCCGTACGGGCGTGTCCTGGGTCTGAGCTCCGGCACCCGCCCGTCGACGTCGAGGCGGGTGAGGGCGCTGGTGTGCCCACCGGTTTCATAAGCCGTTCGAGGCGGGTTCGATTCCCGCACCCGCTACGAGCCCTCGTGGCGCAGTGGAGAGCGCGCCTGTTTCCGAAGCAGGAGGCCGCTGGTTCGATTCCAGCCGGGGGCGCTGGTAGATGTGGGGTGAGGGACGGAGGGGCGCATGCGGATTTCGGTGGCCGCCGACAGCAAGGACGGGGCGGCCGAGCGGGTCGTGGCGGAGCTGCGCAGGCGCGGGCACGAGGTGGTGACGCACGGCGCGCTCAACCACGAGGAGCGCGACGACTGGGCGTGGGCCTCGGAGCTGGCCGCCAGGGACGTGAGCGAGGGGCGGGCCGACCAGGCGATCGTGTGCTGCTGGACCGGGACGGGCGCGTCGATCGCGGCGAACAAGGTGCCCGGCGTGCGGGCCGCGCTGTGCGTGGACGCCTACACCGCCGACGGGGCCAGGAAGTGGAACGACGCCAACGTGCTGGCGCTCAGCCTGCGGCTCACCTCCGACGTGGTCCTCGACGAGATCCTCGACGCCTGGCTGGGGGGACGGCCGAGCACGGACGCCGCCGACGCGGCGAACGTCTCCCACCTGGACGAGATCTGACCACTACGATCTCTGGCATGTCGGACTTGCACTGCACGCATTGCGGCGAGGGCGGGCTGGAGGCCGGGTTCGTCATGGACTCGGGCGAGCACGCCAAGGGGTTCGCCAGGTGGGTCGAGGGCGCTCTCGAGCGTGGGATCTTGGGCGGAGCCAAGGTGATGGGCCGGCCGAAGTGGGAGATCGACGCCTATCGTTGCCCCTCCTGCCACCACCTGGAGCTCTTCGCCACCCGACGGGCCTGACCCACATCGGTCACCTCTGAGGCACGGAAATCGTCGGCTCCGCCGTTTAGGGTGCTGAGCATGACCGATGTGCTGCTCCGCGGCGGCCTCCCCTGGGGGCTCTCGGCGCCTGCCGACATCCTCGTCCGTGACGGCCTGATCCACCGCGTCGGCCAGGGCGTCGACGCGTCCGGCGCGCTGGTCGCCGACATCTCCGGACAGCTCGTGCTGCCCGGGCTCGTCGAGGCGCACTGCCATCTCGACAAGACACTCTACGGCGAGCCATGGGTGCCGCACTCGGCCGACGACACGCTGGCCGGTCGCATCGGCAACGACCTGGGCAGGCGGGCCGAGCTCGGCGTTCCCAGCGTGGCGCGGATCGGCGCGCTGCTGGAGCGCATGAGCGCGGCGGGCACCACCCACGTGCGCACACACACCGACATCGATCCGCTGGTGGGGCTGCGCGGCGTGGAAGCCGTGCGGGAGGCCGCCGCGGGGTCCCCCGTCGAGGTGCGGCAGGTCGCCTTCCCACAGCACGGCGTGCTCGCCAACCCGGGCACGGCCGAGCTGCTGGAGGAGGCGCTGAAGAGCGGTGTCGAGGCGATCGGCGGGCTCGACCCGGCGGGCATCGACCGCGACCCCGTGCGGCACCTCGACGTGATCTTCGGCCTGGCCGAGCGCTACGGCGCCCATCTGGACATCCATCTGCACGACGGCGGCTCGCTGGGCGGATGGGAGCTGGAGCTGATCATCGAGCGCACCAAGGTGCTGGGGCTGGGCGGCCGGGTGGCGGTCAGTCACGCATACGCGCTCGGCCAGCTCGACGCGGCCTACCAGGACCGGCTGATCGAGGGCTTCGCGGAGGCGGGCGTGGCGCTGGTGACCGCGGCCGTCTACAGCTTCCCGGTGCCGCCGGTGAAGCGGCTGCGGGCCGCGGGCGTCACGGTCGCCTGCGGGCACGACGGCATCCGCGACCTGTGGGGGCCGTACGGCAGCGGCGACATGCTGGAGCGGGCGATGCACGTCGCGTACCGCAGCACGTTCCGCAGGGACGAGGACATCGAGCTGGCGCTGGAGGCCGCCACCCATGGCGGGGCCCGCCTGCTCGGGCTGGAAGGCTACGGGCTGGCCGCGGGTGACCGGGCCGACCTCGTCGTGGTGCCGTGCGGGGGCCCGGCGGAGGCTGTGGTCGTTCACCCTGCGCGCACTCTGGTCATGAAGGATGGCGTAGTCCTGCACAATTGACCGGCGGGACCATCGAAAGGCAGGCAAGTGCTCTCTATTCACCAGCGGATCGCGGCAGAGCTCGGCGTACGCGACGGGCAGGTGCAGGCTGCGGTCGAGCTGCTCGACGGCGGCGCGACCGTGCCGTTCATCGCGCGATACCGCAAAGAGGCGACCGGCACGCTCGACGACGCGCAACTGCGCACGCTGGAGGAGCGACTGCGCTATCTGCGGGAGCTGGAGGAGCGCAGGACGGCGATCCTGGAGTCGATCGAGTCCCAGGGCAAGCTCGACGACCAGCTGCGCGAGCAGATCATGGCGGCCGAGACCAAGGCCAGGCTCGAGGACATCTACCTCCCCTACAAGCCCAAGCGGCGCACGAAGGCGCAGATCGCCCGCGAGCTGGGGCTGGAGCCGCTGGCCGACCAGCTGCTCGCCGACCCGGCGCTGAGCCCGCTGGCGGTCGCCGAGGGCTTCGTGACGGAGGGCGTGGCCGACGCGGGCGCGGCGCTGGAGGGCGCCAGGGCGATCCTGATCGAGCGGTTCGCCGAGGACGCCGACCTCATCGGCGACCTGCGCGAGCAGGTGTGGAGCCGCGGGCGGCTGGTGTCGAAGGTGCGCGAGGGCAAGGAGGAGGCGGGGGCCAAGTTCTCCGACTACTTCGAGTTCGGCGAGCCGTTCACGAAGCTGCCCTCGCACCGGATCCTGGCGATGTTCCGCGGCGAGAAGGAGGAGATCCTCTCCGTCACGCTGGAGCCCGACGACAGCCCCGACTACGAGATGCGCATCGCCGCCAGGTTCGGCATCTCGGACCAGGGCCGGCCGGCCGACAAGTGGCTGGGCGAGACCGTGCGCTGGGCCTGGCGCACCCGCATTCTCGTGCACCTGGGCATCGACCTGCGGATGCGGCTGTGGCAGACGGCCGAGGAAGAGGCCGTGCGGGTGTTCGCGGCCAACCTGCGCGACCTGCTGCTCGCCGCGCCCGCCGGCACCCGCACGACGATGGGCCTGGACCCGGGCCTGCGCACGGGCGTGAAGGTGGCCGTGGTCGACGCCACCGGCAAGGTCGTCGAGACCGCGACCATCTATCCCCACGAGCCCAAGCGGCAGTGGGACCAGTCGCTCGCCGTGCTGGGCGCGCTCGCGCAGCGGCACGGGGTCGAGCTGATCGCCATCGGCAACGGCACGGCCTCGCGCGAGACCGACAAGCTGGCCGGTGAGCTGGTCGCGAACATGCCGGGGCTGACGAAGATCGTGGTGTCGGAGGCCGGGGCCTCGGTCTACTCCGCCTCGCCGTACGCCTCGCAGGAGCTGCCCGAGCTCGACGTGTCGCTGCGCGGCGCGGTCTCCATCGCCCGCCGGCTCCAGGACCCGCTGGCCGAGCTGGTCAAGATCGACCCCAAGTCGATCGGCGTCGGCCAATACCAGCACGACCTGGCCGAGACCAAGCTGTCCCGCTCGCTGGACGCGGTGGTCGAGGACTGCGTCAACGCCGTCGGGGTCGACGTCAACACCGCGTCGGCGCCGCTGCTCACGCGAGTGTCGGGCATCGGCTCCACACTGGCGGAGAGCATCGTCCGCCACCGCGACGCCAACGGCCCGTTCCGGACGCGGGGCGCGCTGAAGGAGGTGCCGCGGCTCGGGCCCAAGGCGTTCGAGCAGTGCGCGGGCTTCCTGCGCATCAGGGGCGGCGACGACCCGCTCGACGTGTCCAGCGTGCACCCGGAGGCCTACCCGGTGGTCCGGCGCATCCTCGGCTCGGTCAAGACGGACCTGAAGACGCTGATCGGCAACACGGCGGCGCTGCGGTCGCTCAAGCCGCAGGAGTTCACCGACGACACGTTCGGCCTGCCGACGGTCACCGACATCCTGCGCGAGCTGGAGAAGCCGGGCCGCGACCCGCGTCCCGCCTTCAAGACGGCCACGTTCAAGGAGGGCGTCGAGAAGATCTCCGACCTGACGTCCGGCATGATCCTGGAGGGCGTGGTCACCAACGTGGCGGCGTTCGGGGCGTTCGTGGACGTCGGCGTCCACCAGGACGGGCTGGTCCACGTGTCGGCCATGTCCCGCACCTACGTCAAGGACCCGCGTGACGTGGTCAAGCCCGGGGACATCGTGCGCGTCAAGGTGCTCGACGTGGACATCCCGCGCAAGCGCATCTCGCTGACGCTGCGCCTGGAGGACGAGACCACCGCCGAGTCCCCGGCCGACGGCCCTCGCCGCGGGCAGGGCCGCCAGGGCGGGGGCCGCGGGGACGGCGCGAGGGCCGACGCGGCCCGGGGCGACGCAGCTCGCGGCGACGGCGGCCAGCGCGGCCGGGGCCAGGGCCAGGGCCAGGGTGGAGGTCGCGACGGCGGCCAGCGTGGCCAGGGCGGTGCGGGTCAGCGCGGCGGCGGCGACGGACAGCGTGGCGGCCGGGGCGACGCGGGCCAGCGGGGTGGCGGCGACGGCGGGCAGCGCGGCCGGGGCGACGGGCAGCGCGGCGGCCAGCGCCGCCAGGACCGCCCGGCTCCCACGGGCGCCATGGCGGAGGCCCTCCGCAAGGCGGGCCTGACCGGCGACGACAACCGCTGAGCCGCCTCGACGGCCGTCGCCGCCTACCGGCCTCGACGGCCGTCGCCATCGCCGTGCCCGCGCCTTGGGACGGCTTTCTCCGCGGAGCCCGCTGCGCAGGCGAAGACACCGGGCGGGGGCGGTGGCGCGCGAGCTCGCGGGCGAGCGGCGCCGGCTCCGCTCGCGGGCGATCGTGCGGTGACGCGCTCCGCTCCGCTGCGGGCGGAACGACACGGCGCCGGGAGCGCGGGCCGGGGCGATACCGTCGAATGGTGAGCACATCAGCGTTTGACATGGCCGTCACCCAGGCCCGCGACCTGCTCAGGTGGCACTCCCCGCTGCGCACTGAGCTGTGGGCGGCGCGGCTCACGGCCGGTCTGGAGCCGGACCGCGTGGAGCCGTTCCTGCGGGAGCTGGCCGAGGACGGCAGCGCGGAGTCGCGGCTCACCCTCGTGGCTCTGGCCGCGGTCAACACAGCCCCCTCACCCGACTCCCGGCCTCCTCATGACGACGAGTCCATGGAGGCGTACGCGCGGGCCGCTGAGGGGCTGGTGGACACACTGCCGGAGTGGGTACGCCGGATGGGCCAGGTGGTGTGCGAGGGCGCCTGCTACGGCAAGGCCGACCCGTACGGCGAGCAGACCCTGGCCGTCCTGTCCTTCCGGTACGAGAACGGCAAGGAGCCGCACATCCTGGTCGTCGGCATCGACCAGCCGAACGGCGGGCTGGCGGTGGACGCGCTGGTGGAAGAGGTGAAGTTCCTCGACGACCTGGGGCTGGAGGCGGCGGACCCCGGCGTGGTCGGAGGACGGATCCTGGACGCGTTCGAGCTGGGCGACCGGATCATGGGAGCCGCGGTCGCCGACACGCTGCCCGACGTCCGCCCGCTGGCCATCGCCCGCGCTCGCGGTGTCCCGGGTCTTGTACGGGGGCCCGGCGACGAGACCGTGTCGCGGTTCGACGAGCTGCCGGACCTGCCGGGGGCGCGGGAGGCGTTCGAGCGGCTGGCGGAGTTTATCGGGGATCGGCCGCTGTGGTGGAGTCCGGCCCGGGTGTCGCAGTTCCTGACCGCCTGGCTGCCCCGGGAGGCGATCATGTCGGACGCGGCGGTCGCGGCGATGCCGGAGGTCGTGCGCGCCTGGAGCCGCTTCTCCGGCGATCAGCCCGCGGTGCTGCGCCAGATCGACGAGGACGCGCCCCGCCTGCCCGCCCTCATGGCCGACGACTCCCTGGCCGGACTCGCCAAACGCATCGCCCAGAACCGCCTCTGACGGTACGCGCGGGCCTCCGTCAAGAGCTAGAGCTGATCACGGTGTCCAGGCGGGATCGCGGCCGACGGTGCCGAGCAGGCGGTCGAACGGCGGGGCGTTGTCCGGCACGGACACCGGCGGCCCGAAGGCGCCGCGCTGCCTGCCCATCTCCACCATCTGGTCGGTGAAGCGCAGCGCCCGCGCGACCGCGTCAGGGTCCGGCTCGTACTCCTGGCCGGTGGCTCTGGCCAGGTCCCAGCCGTGCACGACCATGTCGACGAGCCACATGTGGGCCAGCGCGGTCATCGGCAGACCCATGGCAGGGCTGGTCCCCTCCCAGGCCTCGGGCCGCGACCAGGCGGCCAGCATGCGCTCCGCTCGCTCGGGGAAGTCGCCCGCGTAAGGTCCCTGCTCGACGGGCTCTCCCTTGCGACCCAGTGACTCGAACATCTCCGCCACCCACTCAAGATGGTTGATCAGACCCTTGACGTCGAACTTCTCGCATGGCGTCGAGGACTCGAGCTGCTCCTCCCGCACCGCGCGCACCATCCCGGCGGTCCGTTCGGTGGCACGTGTCATCAGCGGCATCATGTCTTCCATGGCAGCCATCGTGCCCCGCCCGTCCGAGGAGCGGCTTGTAGAAACGCGACAGCGCGGCATGGTCGACCCGTACGCCGGGTTCGACGCCTTCGATTTCATCCGGCGGGCGCCATCGCCCGAGATCTCGGCATATGTGAACCACTTCTGGGTCGTCACGTGGACCGACCTCGCCGAGCCGTACGAGCAGCGCATCGTCTCGCACCCCACCGTGAACATGACGATCGCCCAGGACTTCCACCAGATCAGGGGAGTGATCAAAGGTGGGTTCTCTTACACGATGCGGGGCAGCGGCCGTGTGTTCGGCACGCGCTTCCGGCCCGGCGGCTTCCGGCCATTCCTCGGCCGTCCGGTGTCCGAGCTGACCGACTGCTTCGTGGAGATCGGCGAGATGTTCGGCGCGGCGGGCTCGACCCTGGTCGAGCAGGTCCTGACCGAGCCCGACGCCCAGGCCGTCATCGCACTCACCGAGAAGTTCCTGCTGGGTCTGGAGCCGAAAGAGGATCCACTGGCGGAAGAGGTCGCGGCTCTGGTGGCGATGGTGGAGAACGACGTGTCCGTGACCAGGGTCGACGAGCTCGCCGCCAGATCGGGGCGGTCGGTGCGGTCGCTGCAGCGGCTGTTCCGGGACTATGTCGGCATCGGCCCCAAGTGGGTGATCTGCCGCTTCCGGCTGCACGAGGCCGCGGAGCGCGTCTACCAGGGCCTCGACCTCGCCACGCTGGCCGCCGAACTCGGCTACACCGATCAGGCTCACTTGACCCGCGACTTCACCGGCGCTGTCGGCATGACACCCGCGGCCTACGCCCGCCTCAGAAGCCGGCCCTGATCCCCAGCCCGGCATTGGTCTACCTGCCGAGGGACGCGCTCGACAGCAGCATGTCCAGGGCCGCCGGGTAGGCGCTGTCGTTCATGCGGGCGACCAGCAGCGGCGCCGTGGCGGCGATGTTGGGGTGGCTGGTGGCGGGCAGGCGGGCGTACGTGTCCCGCCACACCTCCTCGTCGGCCTCCCGCGCCGCCGGCGGCAGCGCCATCGTGGCGGCGTCCAGGATGGCGAAGGCCAGGGACTGGTCGATGAACGCGTGGTAGATCCGCACCGCGTCGGCATCCGGGAACCCGGCACCGCGCAGGACGCCGAGGATGATCTCGTCGGTGGCCACCTCGTTCGGGCGGCCGGTGACCCGGCTGGCGGTCAGGACGGCGGCCTGCGGGTGCGCCAGGTACGCGTTGTGGATGCGCAGCCCGAGCTCGCGCAGGTCGGCCCGCCAGTCGCCGGTGGGCCGCCAGCCGGTCATGGCCAGGCCGAAGAACTCGTCCGCGATGGCCAGGATCAGGTCGTCCATGCCGTTGAAGTACCGGTACACGGTGCTGGCGTCGGCGCCCAGCGCCAGCCCGAGGCGGCGGGCGGTCAGGCCGGCCGCGCCGTGCTCGCGCAGCATCCGCAGCGCCGTCTCCACGATCAGCCGGTGGCTCAGGACCTGCCCCTGCTTGGTGGGACGCCGCCGTCTGCGCGCCGTCTCCGAGACCACCCGCTTGGCCATGCGTGACCCTCCTTATGCCAACACCATTGACGTTGATGAGCGTAGTCGAGTTGGATGAACGACACAGCCCCCCAAAAGCACTTAAAGGGGATTTATCGTCATGCGTATCCTTCTTGTGGGAGCCGGCGGTGTGGGCACCGCCATCACCCGGATCGCCGCCCGCCGCCCGTTCTTCGACCACATGGTCGTCGCCGACTACGACCTCCCCCGCGCGAAGGCGGCCGTCGCCGCGCTGGGCGAGCGCGCCGGCAGGTTCACCGCGGCCAGGATCGACGCCGCCGACCCGGCCGCCGTCACCGCGCTGCTCACCGAGCACCGATGCGACGTGCTGCTCAACGCCACCGACCCGCGTTTCGTGCTGCCGCTGTTCGAGGCGGCGCTCGCGGGCGGGGCCGACTATCTCGACATGGCGATGTCGATGTCGAAGCCGCACCCCGAGCGCCCGTACGAGGAGGTGGGGGTCAAGCTGGGCGACGAGCAGTTCGCCCGGGAGGCGGAGTGGCTCGCGAAAGGCAGGTTGGCGCTGGTCGGCATGGGTGTGGAGCCCGGGCTCGCCGACGTGTTCGCCAGGTACGCCGCCGACGAGCTGTTCGACGAGATCGAGGAGATCGGCATCAGGGACGGCGCGAACCTCACGGTCGAGGGCTACGAGTTCGCCCCGTCGTTCTCCATCTGGACCACGATCGAGGAGTGCCTCAACCCACCCGTCATCTACGAGAAGGACCGCGGCTGGTACACGACGGAGCCGTTCAGCGAGCCGGAGATCTTCGACTTCCCGGAGGGCATCGGCCCGGTCGAATGCGTGAACGTCGAGCACGAGGAGGTGCTGCTGGTCCCCCGGTGGATCCCGGCGCAGCGAGTCACCTTCAAGTACGGCCTCGGCGAGGACTTCATCGGCACCCTCAAGACCCTGCACGCGCTGGGCGTGGACAGCACCGAGCCGGTCCCGGTCAGGACCGACCAGGGCACGGCCCGCGTGGCGCCGCGCGACATGGTGGCCGCCGTGCTGCCCGACCCGGCCCAGCTCGGCGACCGCATGCACGGCAAGACCTGCGCCGGCACCTGGGTGAAGGGCGTCAAGGACGGACGGCCGCGCGAGGTGTACCTGTACCACGTGGTGGACAACCAGTGGTCGATGCGCGAGTACGGCTCCCAGGCCGTGGTCTGGCAGACCGCCGTCAACCCGGTGGTCGCGCTGGAGCTGCTGGCGAGCGGCGCATGGAAGGGGATGGGCGTGCTGGGCCCCGAGGCGTTCGAGCCCCAGCCCTTCCTGGACCTGTTGGTGGAATACGGCTCGCCATGGGGCATACGGGAGCAGTGAGGAATCATGAACACGTGACGACCAGAACGACGATCGCCGACGATCCCGACCGCGCGCCGGCCCGCTCCCACCTGTACGCCATGGGGATGTCGGAGGAGGAGATGCGCCGCCCCGTGGTCGGCATCGCCTCGACCTGGACCGGCACCATGCCGTGCAACCTGACCCACCGGGAGCTGGCCGCTCACGTGGCCGAGGGGGTGCGGGCGGCGGGCGGCACGCCGATGGAGTTCAACACGATCGCCGTCTCCGACAACCTCACCATGCACACGCCGGGCATGCGCACGTCGCTGATCAGCCGCGAGGTGATCGCCGACTCCATCGAGCTGATGGGCCGGGCGCACGGCTTCCACGCGCTGGTGGCGATCGTGGGCTGCGACAAGACCGTACCCGGGGCCATCATGGCGCTGGCCCGGCTGGACGTGCCGTCCGTGGTCCTGTACAGCGGGAGCATGATGCCGGGCCGGTGGCGTGGCCGGGACGTGACGATCCAGGACATGTGGGAGGCCCTCGGCGAGCGCGCCGTCGGCCGGCTGGACCAGGCCGAGCTGGACGATCTCGCGAAACACGCCTGCCCGGGTGCGGGCACCTGCGCCGCCCAATACACCGCGAACACCATGGGCAGCGTCGCCGACTTCCTGGGCTTGGCGCCGTTCGGGATCGGCGACATCCCGGCGGTGGCCGAGGGGAAGAACGCCGCGGCGCGCCGGGTCGGCGAGATCGCCATGGAGGCGCTGGCCCGCGACGCCCGCCCCTCGCGGGTGCTGACCGAGGACGCCCTGTACAACGCGATCGTCTCGGTCGCGGCCATGGGCGGCTCCACCAACGCCGTGCTGCACCTGCTGGCCATCGCCCGCGAGGCCGGGCTCCCGCTGGAGATCGACGAGATCGGCGTGGTCTGCCGCCGGATCCCCATCATCACGGGGCTCAAGCCGAGCGGCGGCGACCACACGGCCGCCGACCTCTGGCGGGCCGGAGGCACCTCGCTGGTGGTGCGCCGGCTGCTGGCGGCCGGGCTGCTGCGCGAGAACGTCACGCTGGTGGACGGCCGCACGCTCACCGACGTCGCCGGCGCCGCCCAGGAGACGCCGGGGCAGGAGGTCGTGGCGAGCGTGGAGCGGCCGTTCAAGCCGCGCGGCGCGCTGGCCATCCTGCGCGGCACGCTCGCGCCCGACGGCTGCGTGCTGAAACTGGGCGGCAAGGACGACTTCCGGTTCGAGGGCCCGGCCAGGGTGTTCGACTCGGAGGACGATTGCTACGCCGCCATCCAGGAGGGCCGGGTCCTGGCGGGCGACGTGATCGTCGTCCGGTACGAAGGCCCGGCGGGCGGTCCCGGTATGCGCGAGATGCTCTCGATCACCGGCCCGCTCGTCGGCCGGGGCCTCGGGTCGTCTGTGGCGCTGGTCACGGACGGGCGGTTCAGCGGCGTGTCGCACGGGCTGGTGATCGGTCACGTGACGCCGGAGGCGTACCACGGCGGGCCGATCGCGCTGGTGCGGGACGGGGACACGGTGGTGATCGACAGCGCGGCCGGGACGCTCGACCTGGTCGTGCCGGAGGTGGAACTGGCGGAGCGCCGGGCCACCTGGCGGCGGCCCGAGCGGGCGGTCGAGCGCGGCGTGCTGGCCAAGTACGTGGCCACGGTCGGCTCCGCCTCCGACGGCGCGATCACCGTCTGACCCGGCGGCCAGGATGCTCGTATGCCCGATGGCCGCCTCGGACGAGGTCGCCGACAAGGCGCCGCGCCCGATGGGAGCGGCGGGTCAAGCAGCCGTCGCGGGCGGCTATGCTGCCCAGTGACGTTTCGGCCATGCCCTGAAAGGGCGTTTCAGAGGAGACTTACGCGATGTACAAGGAGTTCGCTGTCGAGGCCGTGATGTGGCTCGTCCCGGTCGTCGTACTGATCGGGCTGGCGCTCCTCGTCACCGCGTGAGCCAGGGGCCGCACCGCTGATCGGCCGGCCCCTGGCGGGTCGGTCAGCGGTAGTACCTGTAGGACACGTACGTGCTGGCGTAGTACCTGAAGGCGGCGCCGTCCAGGTAGTTGTTGTAGGCGTTGTTCAGCCGCGCGGTGCGCACGGTGCAACTCGCGTACCTCACCCCGTAGGACCTGATCGTGCCGATGTAGTCGGTGCACGTTCCGACCCGGCGGCCGTTGATGCTGAGCCGGGCGTTCAGGCGTGAGTTGTAGAGGTACTTGCCGGAGATGTTCTTGACCCGGACCCGGATCGTGCAGGTGTCACGGCACCTGCCGAAGGAGACCTTGGTCCTGATCAGCTGCCTGGCGGCGCTGACCGTGGCCTTCGACTCCGTCGCGGCGCTCGCGGAGGTGACCGCGGAGGACGTCGACGCGCCGGCGGGTGCCGCCATGAGCGTGGTCGCGGCAGCCGCCACTAAGACCATGCCGGCAAGATTCTTGATCATTCTGCCCCCTGTGCAGAGTCGGTCGCTCCCCCCTTGGCAGCGACTCGTGCCTGTCTGATTACTATCAGGAAGGCGGGCAGGTCATCATTTAGCCCCACTGATCCGATACGAAACGGTTATCCGTTTATGTCGGTCTTATCGGGCTTGCGCTATGAAGCCCACGACAGCAACGGCCCACCCTGCCTGAGCCGTTTCAATGCCTGTTTCTCCAGCTGGCGGATGCGTTCCCGGGTCAGGCCCAGCTGCTCGCCGATCTCCGTGTACGTCTGGACCTCCTGACCGCTGAGCCCGTACCGGAGCCTGATGACGAACGCCTCCCGCGGCGGCAGCGTCGTGACCACCTGGTTGAGCTCGTCGCTCATGGCCCGCTGTTCGGTCAGCTCCTGCACCTGTACCCCGTCCTCGTCGGCGAGCAGGTCGCCGATGCGGCCCTCGCCGTGCTCGCCGACCGGGACGTCCAGGCTGACCATCTCCTGGCCCAGCAGGCGTAACGCGGCCACTTGCCGCGGCGAGCGCTCGGCCGCCGCGCCGAGCTCGGCGTCGGTCGGCTCCCTGCCCAGGTCCACGGCCAGCTGCCGCTCCGCCCTGATCAGCCGCGACAGCTCCTCCGCCACGTGGATCGGCAGCCGTACGGTGCGGCTCTTGTCGTGGATGCCGCGCTCGATGGCCTGGCGGATCCACCACATCCCGTACGTCGAGAACTTGTATCCCCGCCGGTAGTCGAACTTCTCCACCGCCCTGATCAGTCCGAGATTGCCCTCCTGGATGATGTCGAGCAGCGGCAGGCCCCGGAAGGAGTAGCGTCTGGCGGTCGCCACCACCAGCCGGAGGTTGGACCTGATCAGCAAGTCCTTGGCGCGCTGCCCGTCGAGTGCGACGAGTTCGAGCTCTGGCGTACCCTCACCACGCTCGATCAGATGGCCCGCGTACAGGCCTGCCTCGATCCGCCGGGCGAGGTCGACCTCGTCCGCGGCGGAGAGCAAGGGGGTCTTTCCGATCTGCTCCAGGTATAAGCCGAGCAGGTCGGGCTCTTCGGCCGACATGCACGGGGACTACCCGGTAAACGGCGGCGAATTCCCGGCTTCGTTGAGTTCGGCGATGGCCAGCTCGGCTGTGCTGCGGATGTCGAAGAACTTGTCCAGCGCGGTGATCGCGAACAGGTGCTTGCACCGGCCGTTGAGCCCGGACAACAGCAGCCGGCCGCCGGAGGCGGTGACGGCCTTGTGCAGGTAGACCAGCACGGACAGCCCGGAGGAGTCGCACACGCTGACGGCCTGCATGTCGATGACGAGCAGTGGGGGCTGGGTGAGATCGAGGGCCTTGGTGACGCGGTCGCGAACCTCGGCAGCGGCGCCGAAGTCGAAGTCTCCTGTCAACCTCGCGATGACGCAGGGTCCCTGGAGCCCGAGGCTTATGGACAAGGCCTGCTCCGAAGTCACCCAGCTCCACCTACCAACGTTGCTCTTCCGATCCCCGCCGCTTGTCGACCACTTTACGAGAAGTAGCGCTTCGGGTTGAACACCAGCATCTGCTCAATCTGGTCATCGGTCACACCCGAGTCCAGCAGTGCGGCCAAGACGTCGTCGTGAATGTGATCGTAGCGCCAGTTGGGCGCCAGCGTGCCGCGGGCATCGTCCCAGGAGCCGCCGAAGTAGTCCATGAAGCAGGCGGCGTCGTGGCTGAGCACCATGCGGTCGGCGTACCCGCGCTCGCACAGCGCCGCAATCGTGGCGACACGCTGCGCGGTCGGGTTGAAGACGTCCAGGCCGAACCGGTCCATCCCGAGCGTCGCGCCGGTGTCGGCCAGCCGCATGAGGTAGTCGAGGTCGTTGGTGTCACCCGCGTGCCCGACGACCACCTTGGTCAGGTCGGCTCCCTCCTTGGCGAAGAGGTCGAGCGCGATCATCCCGCTCTGCGTGAAGGAGTTGGTGTGGACGGTGATCGGCGCGCCGGTGCGCACGTGCGCCTGGGCGACGGCCCGGCAGATGCGTTCGACTCCGGGCGTCAGCCCTTTCTGCTCGACCACGCACTTCAGGAACGCCGCCTTCACGCCGGTGTCGGCGATGCCGTCGGTGAGGTCGCGGACGAAGTCGTCGATCATCGGGTCCGGCACGTCCATCATCAGGCCGGGGCCGCGGTGCTCGTACTGGTGCGGCAGTTCCTCGAAGGAGTAGATGCCGGTCGCGACGACGATGTGCAGGCCGGGCACCTGCGCGGCGATGCGCTGGATGCGCGGGATGTACCGGCCGAGGCCCCACACCGTCGGGTCGACGATCGTCCGGACGCCCTTCGCGGCCAGCGCGTTGAGCTTGGTGATCGCGTCCGCGACCCGGAATTCCTCGTCCCACCAAGCACCTTTGCCGTAGTTGTCCAGGTGCTCGGTGGCCACGACGAACACGTGCTCGTGCATCAGGGTCTGACCGAGATCGTCCACGTCCACGGGGCCGCGGACGGTGTTGACGCTGGGCATGGGGCCTCGCCTCCGTACCGGCTGGTCGGTTTGCGCCAACCTAGACGCCTACCCGACCGCCGTCAACGGCCAACCTGGGGTAGAGCGGCGCGGGACGCGCCAGCCGGTCACCGCCCACCGCCGCCGCCACGCGTGCCGCCGCCGTGGGCAGGAAGGGCTCGAGTTGTACGGCCAGCGCCCGGCACGCGTGCACGAGCGTGCCCAGCGACGCCTCCCGGCCCGCCCGGTCCTGCCGCCAGGGCTGGGTGCGCTCGACGTACCGGTTGGCCTCCTCGACGATCGTCCACACGGCCGCGGCCGCCCGCCGGAAGTCGTAGTGCTCGAGCGCCGCGTGCACGGTGTCGGACACCGTCCCGGACACCTCGGCCAGCTCCTCGCCGGGGGCGGGCACGTGGCCGTCCAGGAAGCGGCAGACCATGGTGACGACCCGGCTGACGAGATTGCCCAGGCCGTTGGCCAGGTCCTCGTCAGCCCTGGCGATCAGGCGCTCCTCGGTGAAGTCGGCGTCGCCCACGCGGGGCACCTCGCGCAGCAGCCACCACCGCACGGCGTCGGTCCCGTACGCGTCCACGAGCGCCACCGGATCGACCGCGCCGCCCGACGACTTGCTGATCTTCTGCCCGGCCACCGTGAGGTAGTCGTGCACGAAGATCTCCGTGGGCAGCGGCAGGCCGGCGGACAGCAGCATCGCGGGCCAGTACACGGCGTGGAACCTGATCACGCCCTTGCCCATCAGGTGCGCCTTGCGCCGCTCGGTGACCCACCAGCGGTCGAAGTCGCCGCCGTCGAGCGCGGTGATGTAATTGGCCAGCGCGTCCCACCACACGTAGACGACCTGCGCCGGGTCGTCCGGCACCGGGATGCCCCAGCCGCGGGCGCGGGCGGCCGAGCGCGAGACGCTGATGTCCGCCAGCCCCGCCTCGACGAACGCCAGCACCTCGTTCCGCCGCGCGACCGGCTCGATCCTGAGCCGCCCGCCGCGGATCAGCTCGGTCAGGACATCCTGGTAGCGCGAGAGCCGGAAGAACCAGTTCTCCTCCGAGACGGTCTGCAGCGGCTCCCGGTGGCCCTCGGGACAGGGACCCTCGGCGTAGAACTGCTCGCAGCCCACGCAGTAGAGCCCTTCGTAGTGCCGCCGGTAGAGGTCGTGCGCGACGGCCCGCCAGATCCGCTCGACCCCGGCGCGGTGCCCGGGATGGCTGCTCGTCCGGATGAAGTTGTCGAAGGACAGGTCCAAAGGGCCGCGGAGCCCCTCGAACGCGGCCGCGTTCCGGTCCACCAGCTCCCGCACCGGCACGCCCTCCGCCTCGGCGGCCAGCACGTTCTTCAGAGAGTTGTCGTCGGTGCCCGTCTGGAACCGCACAGGCTCTCCCCGCCGCCGGTGGTGCCTGGCCAGCACGTCGCCCTGGACGAGTTCCAGGGCGTGGCCGAGGTGCGGGCGGGCGTTCACGTACGGGATGGTCGTCGTGATGTACATCAGGTGCCTCCCAAGGGGCCCCGGACACGACGAGAGGCCCCGGATCGCAGGGCCTCAACAAGACGTCGCCGATGAAAGCCCCTACGGGCTCATCATCACCGGCGAGATCGTCATGCCCCCATGCTAACCGTTGCGGTGCCGCACCAGCCACACGATGGGCCCCACCGCGAAGACCGCCAGCCCACCCAGCACGGACACGACCGGCAGCGCGCCGAGCGCCGCCACCGCCGCGCCCACCCCCACGACCGGCGCCGGCCACCCGGCGCCGCCCTCCTTGACGAGATCCGCGAGGGGCGCCTCCGACCTGGCCAGCAACTCGGGATGGAGCACGCGCAGCGCCCCGATCGCGACCAGCGTGTAGACCACGAGCGCGATGGCCAGGGCGATGCCGATGGCCCGGGGGATGGTGCGGGCCGGGTCGCGGACCTCCTCGCCGAGCGTGGCGATCCTGGCGTATCCAGCGAACGCGAAGAACAGCAGCCCGCCGCCCTGCAGCACGCCCCACAGATCGACGCCGTCAGACGGTGTGTGGAGGGCGGCCTCGGACTGGGGGGTGTAAGCGAAAAACGTGATCGTCGAGTCGCCGAACAGGCCCACGACGATCACGGCCACCAGCACGGCCAGTACGAAGGCCACGATCACCTTGGCGACCCCGGCCGAGCGCTGCACGCCGTACAGGTTGAGCACGGTCAGCGCCACGACCGCGCCGATGGCCAGGGGCCTGACGAGGGCGGGGGCGACGTACGCGCCGAAGGGCCGCCGGCCGGGCGGAGGAGGTGGCGTTGCAGTACGCCACGACGGCGGCGAGCGCGAGCGGCCGCATCCCGCCGACAAGGTGAACCGGGGCCCGGTTACGGCCGGGAGAACGCGGCGAGGCGGGGATGCGGTCACGAGGTCAGGCGTGGCCCTCCGGGGAGGGCACCACCAGGACCGGCCGGCGCGTGTGGTGCAGCACCCGGTCCGACGTGCTGCCCATCAGCAGTGAGCGCACCCCGCCCAGTCCCCGGGTGCCGGTCACGATGAGCTTGGCGTCGATCTCGTCGGCCACGTCCACGATCGTCGCCCACACCGCCACCGCGTCCACGTCGCAGCGCGGGGTGGCGTCCAGCCCGGCCTCCCGGGCCAGGTCGGCGCCGTGCCGGGCGAGCTCGCGCATCGCCTCTGCGAGCGCCTCGTCCCCCGCGAAGTCGCCCTCGATGCCCGTCATGAGCCCGGCCGACGCCCTCGCCGAGGTCATCGCCAGCCGCTCCCACACGGTCAGCACCACGGCGGACTCGCCCTTCAGGATCTGTCCCGCGAAGGCGATGGCCGCCTTGGCGTCGTCGGACCCGTCGTACGCGATCAGGATCGTCATTCCAGCCCTCTATCCAGGGCGAACGCTTTCACGCCTGGCGAACGACCGGCCGCGCCACCAGCGAGCGCCGACCGGACGGCACCGGCGAGGGAGTGCCGTCGACTGGAGGAGCGGCGGGAGCGGAGCGACCAGAGCGGGGGCCGCGAGGGAGTGCCGTCGCCTGGAGGAGCGGCGGGAGCGGAGCGACCAGAGCGGGGGAAGGCGGCGGCGTATGGCGACCGAGCCGCCTCACGGAGTGAGGCCATGAGGAGACGGCGGCGTATGGCGACCGAGCCCGCCTCACGGAGTGAGGCAATGAACGCAGCATCGACAGCCCGGCCACCGCCAGCACCCCAAGCTCCGTCATGACCACGGCCCGCTGGGTCAGCCCGGCCGGGATGTCGTCGTTGGTGAGCGGGATGCCGAACATCCGCACCACGTACGGGATCACCACCAGCAGCAGCGCGCCGAGCGCCAGCCCGCAGAGGATCCGCATCGCCTTGGCGTACCGGATCTTCGCCTTGGCCAGCAGCAGACCGGCGATGGGCATCACCAGGAAGGCGGCGAAGGCGGCGTATCGGTGGATGCCGCCCGACAGGGACAGCGGCACGCCGGGCCGGTCGGTGGGAAAGGCGCCGATCAGGAACATGCTCGTGCCCCACGCCAGCAGCAGCCCCACGATCCAGCGGTTCATGCCGGCCCGGCGCATCGCCTCCGCGATCAACGCCGACCCCACGGCGAACAACGTCAGCGAGGCGGGCAGGAGCCAGCCGGACGCGTGGAAGGCGTACTCACTGATCACGCTGTGCAACGGGTCGAGGCCCGCCTCCGCGTGCAGGGTGACCATGGCGCCGGTCCCGATGCCGACGGCCGCGAATCCACTGACAAGCAATCCCTTCATGCCTCAAAGCTCGTGGAACGCGGCTTCGCGGAGTATCGGAGATCGGCCCGAAAGGGCCCTTAAACGACCCTTAGTACTTAGGTCGGGGCTGCCTCCGGGGACCCGTGCTGAGCTGTGCGGAAGTAACCCTGGGTAGGGCCTGCCCCCTCAGGGTGGGTACAGGGGTCACCCTCCGATTTGACTTAGAGCGCACTCTAAGGGCGAACCTGAAGACATGACGATCCAGGAGGCCGCGCAACGGTCCGGCCTGAGCGCTCACACACTCCGATACTACGAGCGGATCGGGCTCATCCACTCCGTCGGCCGCAACGGCAGCGGGCACCGCGATTACGCGGAGGAGGACCTCCAGTGGCTGGAGTTCCTCACCAAGCTCCGCACGACGGGCATGCCGATCGCCGACATGTGCCGGTACGCCGAGCTGCGCCGCATGGGGCAGCACACCGCCGACGAGCGCAGGCGGATGCTCGAGCTGCACCGCGAACGCGTCCAGGCCAGGATCGCCGAGCTCACCCAGGACCTGAAGGTACTGGACTACAAGATCGATCTTTACAAGGAGTTGGCATGAACAAGCGCGTTCTCGGATCGGGCGGCCCTCGGGTCTCCGCGCTCGGTCTCGGCTGCATGGGCATGTCCGAGTTCTACGGACCGGCCGACGAGACGGAGTCGATCGCCGTCATCCACCGCGCACTCGATCTGGGCATCGATTTCCTGGACACGGCCGACATGTACGGCCGTGGAGCCAACGAGGAACTCGTCGGCCGCGCCATCAAGGGCCGCCGTGACGAAGTCGTGCTGGCCACCAAGTTCGGCATCAAGCGCGACGGCAGCGCCCGCTCGATCGAGAACAGCCCGGAGTACATCAGGGCAGCCTGCGACGCCTCGCTCCGGCGCCTCGGCGTGGACCACATCGACCTCTACTACATGCACCGCCGCAACCCCGACGTGCCGATCGAGGACTCGGTCGGCGCCATGGCCGAGCTCGTCGAGCAGGGCAAGGTGCGTCACCTGGGCCTGTCGGAAGTGAGCGCCGGGACGCTGCGCGCGGCGGCCGCCGTCCACCCGATCGCCGCGTTGCAGAGCGAGTACTCCCTGTTCACCAGGGGTCTGGAGGCGGAGATCCTGCCCGCGGCCAGGGAGGTGGGCACGGCGCTCGTGGCGTACTCGCCGATCAGCCGCGGCCTGCTGACCGGCGCGCTGCCGCGTGCGGAGGAGCTGCCTGCGGACGACTTCCGCCGCCACTTGCCGCGCATGGCGGGCGAGAACGCCGAGCACAACGCCAGGCTCGTGAGCGAGGTGACGAGGATCGCCGCGGCGGCCGGCGTCACCCCGGCGCAGCTGTCGCTGGCCTGGCTGCTCGCGCAGGGCGAGGACGTCGTGCCGATCCCGGGCACCAAGCGGCTGAAGTATCTGGAGGAGAACGCCGCCGCGGCCGACGTCACGCTCACGCCCGGACAACTCGCCGCGCTGGACGCGGCCGTGCCGGCGGACGCGGTGCGCGGCACCCGTTACCCGAACATGTCCGAGGTCGGGCGCTAGGCCACACGTGATCGCCCTTCCCGCGCCTCGTGACGTCCCTTGGGGGGCGGGATCGAGGCGCTAGGGCAGGTCGAAGTAGGCGCGGATGGTGGTCGCGCCGGCCCTGGTGTGGACGCGTACGAGATCGCTGAGCAGGTTGACGATGAGCAGGCCGCGCGAGCCCGCGGTGCGCGGATCGACCGGCCTGCGGCCCGCCAGCGGGTCGGTGATGTGGCCTTTGTCGGTGACCTCGCACACCAGCCGGCCGTCCGCCCCCCATACCCGGATCGTGCCCGAGCCGCCGCCGTGGTCGAGGCTGTTGGCGCCGAGCTCGGCCACGGCGAGCCGGATGTCGTCGAGCCGGTCCCCCTCGAAGCCCATCGCGGCGGCCTGCCGCGCGGCCAGGCCGCGGGCCGCCGACAGGTTGGTGCGGTCGAACCGCAGCGAGACGAACTCCCGCGGCTCATCAAGCGACCGGTTGTGCCACTCGACCACCAGGTCGGGCGCGTAGTCGTCGCTGTGCCACTCCCCGGACGCGTCGCGCAGCACGGGGTGGGTGCGCGCGGCCTCGCGGATGATCTCGGGATCCAGGCGCACAGCGTCGTACGGGCACAGGATCGTGACGTGCCGGCCGGCGAACGACAGGTTGATCAGCGCCTCGTGCTGGGCGCAGGCGGGATATTCCGTCAGGGTGCGCCCCGGCCAGATCGGCTCGCCGATGATCCGCACCTGGCGACCGGGGTGGCGGTCGGCGAAGTCCCGCAGCACGGCGGGGATGATCCGCCCCGGGTTGCGCCCGGCCACGCCCATGTCGAGCAGCCGCACATCCCCGGCGTCCGCGCCCAGCTCGGACGCGATCATGGCGAGATTTCCAGCGGGGACCGCGACCGCGACCGGCTCCCCCACGGCCAGTCCCTCACGCACGAATGCCGTGGTCGCAGCCACGTATTCCTGGTCGCTCCGGTAGAAGAGCGCCGGGTGGGAGAATGTTTCGGCCAGCATCGGCTTTCAGGCTACCCAACGATGATGTCTTCATGGCGATCCGTTGGGTACCTACTACGGTGTGAAGAGAGTCCAGGTCATCCGCCGCCCCCGCTACCCACGCCGGCTGCAACCCCTCGATCTGCGCACCCCTTCTGGCCGGCAGCTCCCGTTCTGAGCGTGATGAATCTATGCTCATAACATGTCGGAATTGCAGATGCGGGTCTCCGACGAGGACCGTGAGCGCACGACGCACCGGCTGCAGCACGCGTTCACCGAGGGCCGGCTGACGCAGCTGGAGCTCGAGGACCGGCTCGAGCTGGCCCTGACCGCGAAGACCTACGGCGACCTGCTGGGCCTGATCACCGATCTCCCGGCGGAGCAGGCGGCGGTCGACGACGTGATCGAGCTGGAGTCGAAGAACGGCCACATCAAGCGCTCCGGCGACTGGGCGGTCCCCCGGCTGCTGCGGATCTCGTCCAAGTACGGCAGCGTCGAGCTCGACTTCTCCGAGGCGGTCGTCCCCCATGCGGTCGTGAACGTCGAGCTGGACCTGGCGTACGGCTCCGCCAAGATCATCCTTCCGGACGGCGCGGCGGCGAGCGTGGACGCGTTCCGGAGCGACTACAACCGGCCGAAGACCTCCGTGCCGAGCCGGCCCCAGCCAGGCGCGCTCTACGTGGTGATCAAGGGCCGGTCGAAGTACGGCGGCCTCACCGTGCGCTATCCGCGCACGCGCTGGTTCTCCCACTGATGGGACAGCGGTACGTGGTGCTCGCGTTGCTCTCTGTGTGGCGTCGTCCGGCCGACCTCGGTGACGGCGAGCCTGGCCGGTCGGCGCACGTGGCTGCTCACGGACCTGTTCGCGGGGTTCCTCGCCTACCTGGGGCTCCTGGATCTTCCGCGGCCCGGACCGAAGCAGATCGTGCAGGTCTGTCGCACGGCTTTACGTCGGCTTGATACCGATGGTGTTACTGGGGTGCAAGCGTCGATCAAGTCTGGGCCCATAATGTTCCCTTCGTTCGCTAAACCTACGAAGGGCACGGAAATGACTCCCCCTCGTCGTCGCCTGGCCGTCGCGGCCGCGACGTTCACTCTTGCCGTCTTCACCACCGCCTGTGGTGCCCTGGGGCAGGCCGTTGACTGCAACGCCGCCGCCAATGACGCCGCCAAGATCATGACGGACTGGAGCTCCGACGTCACCAAGAACGCCACGGACGCCAAGGCCATCGGGACGGCCTCGAAGACGGCGGCCGACAAGACCAAGGATCTCGCGGGCAAGTACGACGGCGACCTCGCCGCCGCGCTGAACGAGCTCGCCTCCAGCTTCGAGACCATGGAGAAGGGCGATCTGAACGGCGTCACCGAGTTCACCGGCAAGATGAACAGCTTCCAGAGCAAGATCACCTCAGCCTGCTCCTGATCTGGTGAGAAACCTGCGCAACGCACTGCCGCCGCGCGGCCACGGGGGGCGCGACAGTAAGACGGCGGTCTGAGGAGCAGGTTTCCGGCCGGTCTGGGACGCGCGGTCGCCGCTCCGCCTGTGGGGGGCAGGTCGGCGCGGCGGCCGCGCCACATTGGGGCGGATTCGTTCTAGTCTTGTCGCCCGTGACGGGTGACAAGATCGCGGCGCCGGCGGGGGCGGGTGTCGCCACCGCCTGGTGGAGAATCAACCTCACCGGCCACCGTGTGAGAGTGGGCGCGATCACGCTGCTCGCCGCGGTGGCCTATGCCGTTGTCGGGCTGGTGAAGCTGGCCTCCTTCCGGGCCACCGCGTTCGACCTGGTGATCTTTGACCAGGCGGTGCGCAACTACGCCGCCTTCCGGCCGCCCTACGCCCCGGTGCTCGGCATGTTCCACGGCCGGGGCATGGACTACCTCCAGCTCGCCGACCACTTCTCCCCCATCTACGCGCTGCTGGCCCCGTTCTACTGGATCCACGACGGACCCGAGACGCTGATCGTGGCGCAGGCGGTGCTGTTCGCCGCCGCGATCCCGTTCCTGTGGCGCTTCACCAGGCGCGTGCTGGGCGTCGTGCCGGCGTACCTGGTCTCCGTCGCGTACGCGCTGTCGTGGCCGGTGTCGCAGGCGGTCGCGTTCGACGTGCACGAGGTGATGTTCGTCCCCCTCCTCACCGCGATCATGATCGAGCGCTACCACGCCGGGCGGACGCTGCCGGCGCTCCTCGCGATGGGCGCACTCCTCCTGGTCAAGGAGGACATGGGGCTCATGGTGGCGGGGGTCGGCCTGTGCCTGTTCGTCATGGGCGAGCGGTGGCGGGGCACGCTGTGCGCGATGTTCGGCATCGGGGCCGTGCTGCTCACCCGCGGGCTGGTGACCTGGGTATTCGGCGGCGATGCCAAGGACTTCTGGGCCTACGGGCACCTCGGGCCGGACATTCCCGGCGCACTCCTCGGGATCATGCGTGATCCGCTCGCCGCCCTGCTGCTGCCCTTCAGCGAGGAGGCCAAGGTCGACACGCTGTTCCTGCTGGCGTGGCCGACGCTGATGTTGTGCCTGCTCTCGCCGCTCTCACTGGCGGCGCTGCCGCACGTGCTCGAACGCATGTTGTCCGACCGCGCCCAGTGGTGGCAGTCCGACTTCCAGTACAGCGCGTTCACGGTGGTGATCCTCTTCTGCGCGGGCGTGGACGGGCTGGCCAGGCTGCTGCGGCGGCTGGAGCGCTCGGACGACGCGGCGCTCAAGCTGGCCTGGTCCGCGGCTGCCTGCGCGATCGCGCTCACGCTGGTCCCCAAGTTCGCGTTCGACCAGCTCTACCATCCGGCCTTCTACAAGGAGCCCAAGGCGGCGGCCGCCGCGGAGGCGGTGAGCAAGGTTCCCTCGGGCGTCACCGTCGAGGCCGTCAACTCGCTGGGGCCCGCGCTCACCTCGCGCGCCACCGTCCTGCTGTGGTCGCCCACCTCGCACGGCGCACCGTGGGTGGTGGCGGACACGGCACGCTGGGAGTACCCCTTCGGCGCGTTCGAGGCCCAGGTCGCCAAGGTCAACGAGCTCCAGGCGCAGGGGTACGTGAAGGTCTTCGAGCGCGACGGCTACGTGGTCCTGCGCCGCTGACAGACGCTCGGCGCCCCGGGCTACGACCGGGTGGCCGCATCCGGTGGCTGCGACCCCAGATGGCGGGTGACGGCCGCCTCCCACGAGGCGAGGTAGGCGGGGTATCCGTCCGCGAACTCGCGCAGCGTACGCTCGCCCTCCGGGGAGAGCGCGGTCAGCTCGTAGGTGACCTGCACGGTGCTGCCGCGTTCCCCGTCCCCGCCCACCTCGACGGTGACGGTCCCGGCCCGCGAGCCGGGCGTCACCCGGGCATACGAGACGCGCCGCCCCCGCTCGCGCTCGGCCACCACCCAGATGGTCCGCTCGCCCTGCCCGCCGGTCTGGAACACGGTCTCGAACACGGTGCCCGGCGCGGAGTCGTCCTCGGCGGGCACCGGGAAGTGCGGCCGCCACCCGTCGACCCACCGCTCCTCGCCGCGGGGCGTGAACAACGTGAACGCCTCCTCGGGCGGCAGCGCCACCGACAGCCGCCCGGTGAGCGCGTACTGCGCGCCGCTCATCGCTCCGCCAGCCGGTGCGCGTCGGCGGAGGTCAGCGTCAGCCCGTACACGGCCTTGAGCTGCTCGATCTTGGCCAGGGTCTCGGGCGTGAACGGCGCCTTGCCGTCGAAGGCGTGAAGCGCGATGCCCTCCACCAGGTCACCCAGCGACATGTCGAGGTATTCGGCCAGCCCCTTGAGGACCTTGAGCACGTTCTTCTCGAGCCGCAGCCCCGTCTGCGCACGCTCCACTGTTACCATGGTAACAATGTAACACTCATCGCGAGGCGCGCGCCTGCTCGTAGGCCCGCTGGAAGCCCTCCAGCACCGTCGGCCACGCGCCCGCCGCGGGCGGCGTGGCACGGTTGTGCGCGGCGATGGACGCGCGCAGCCCGGGCTCGGCGCACAGGCGGGCCACCGCGCGGGCCAGGTCGCCGAGCGTCCGGCCGAGCAGTCCCTCGGTGCCGTCCTTGACGAAATCGGCCACCCCGCTCTGCGTCCTGGCCACCACCGGCACACCCGCCGCCCGCGCTTCCAGCGCCGCGATCCCGAACGACTCCCGGGGGGCCGGCGCCACGAAGACGTCGGCCGACTCCAGGACCTTGGCGATCTGCTCCCTGGTGTAGCGGCCCGGCAGCGACACCCAGTCGCCCATGCCGTGCCTGGCCAAGAAACGCTCCATCTGCCCGCGAGCGGGACCGTCACCGACGATCGTGGCCCGCATGGGGATGCGGGCGGGCACGTGGGCGCGGGCTGCCTGGAGGAGCCTCAGCAGGCGTACGGGCTGCTTGCGCGGCGCCAGCCGGCCCACCGCCACGATGTGCACCTCGTCACGCGGGTCCGCGGGCTCCGGCGCGCCCGGGGGCGGCGCCCAGCCGGACAGGTCGAGGCCGTTGGACACCACGCGCACCGGCACGCCCGGTCCGGCCACCCCGCGGATGGGCGCCGCCGCGGCGTTGCTGACCGTGGTCGCCACCAGTCCCCAGCGCTGCCAGCCGTACGCCAGCCGCAGCAGGCGGTAGATCTCCCGCGTGACCGGATCCCACATGCTGTGCACGGTCACCACGCACGGCGCCCCCGCCCGTGCCGCCGCCCGCACGCCCATCCAGGCGAACGGCGAGACCGCCCCCGTGTGGACGTGCACCACGTCGGGGCGCGAGGAGGTGATCCACCGCGTGAGATGCCCCACGCCGAACGGGTGCACCGGCAGGTCGAACGGCATCCTGGCGACGATCCTGCGCACGCCCGGCAGCGGCTCGCCCTTGGTCGCCGTGGCCACCGACACCTCGTGGCCGGCGGCGCGCTGCATGCGCACGAGATCGGCCACCTGGACCTCGATCCCCCCGAGTCGCGGCAGGTAACAGTCACTCACGTGAAAGATCCGCACCCCTCCCAGACTAATCTGGGCGTGTGCCTCCACGTACCGCTGTGTTCTTCCATGCCCACCCTGACGACGAGGCCCTGCTGACGGCGGGCACGATGGCGATGCTCGCGGCCGAGGGGCACCGCGTGGTGCTCGTGCTGGCCACCGCGGGCGAGCGCGGCCTGGCCGAGATCGAGCCGGGCGAGTCGCTCGGCGAGACCAGGATGAAGGAGCTCTACGAGTCGGCCGCGGTGCTGGGCTGCGCCCGCGTCGAGTGCCTCGGCTACGGCGACTCGGGGCTGAGCCCCAAGGGCGGCAGCGCCGAGGAGCGGCCCGACAACGCCTTCATCGACGCCGACACCGAGGAGGCGGCCAAGGCGCTGGCCGCGATCCTGCAGGAGGAGGAGGCCGACCTGCTGGCGATCTACGACCCGGCGGGCGGCTACGGGCATCCCGACCACGTGCAGGTGCACCGGGTGGGCAAGCGGGCCGCGGAGATCGCCGGCACGGAGATCGTCCTGGAGGCGACGGTCAACCGGGATCCCCTCGTCAGGCTGCTGAAGCTGGCGGGCCGGTTCTACACGTTTCCGCCGGAGTTCGACCCGCGGGCGTTCGAGAGTGCGTACTCGTCGGGCGAGACCATCACCCACCGGGTAAATGTCCGGAAATACGCGAAACAGAAGCGGGCGTCCATGGCCGCGCACGTCTCCCAGGCCAGCGGCGGCGACAGCGACCGCACGCTCGCCGTCATGCTGAAGGTCCCCGGCCCGCTCTACCGCTTGGTCTTCGGCACCGAGTGGTACGTCCGCCGCGACCTTCCGCCGGGGACTCGGCTACGTCATCCTTTCGAGCAGTGGCCCAAGTAATACTTCCGGACGAAGTGGCCGCCCGCCGCGAACCGGCAGACTGGACACCGATGAAGAACAAGTGGCTGCAGATCGCCCTTTCCGTGCTGTCGCTCGGGCTGGCCGTGCTGCTCGTGGTCTACCTGCCGCAGATCGTGCGGACCCTCACCGGCAAGCCCGTCTCCTGGAGCGAGATCGGCGCGGTGTTCGGCACGCTCGGCGCGGGCGAGATCGCCCTGATGACCGCGCTGTGGCTGCTGAGCCTGCTGGCCTACACCTTCGTGCTGACCAACTCGCTGCCCGGGCTCAACAACCTGCAGGGCCTGACGCTCAACGCGGCGGGCAGCGCGGTGAGCAACCTGCTGCCGTTCGGCGGGGCGGTGGGGGTGGCGCTGTCGTTCGCGATGACCAGGGGCTGGGGGTTCGGCAACCGGTCGATCGTCGTCATGACGCTGGTCAGCGGCATCTGGAACACCTTGTTCAGGTTCATCCTCCCGGCCATCGGGATCATCGCGCTGCTGATCGCCGGCGAGGCGCCCAACGCGACCGTCGCCAACGCGGGCTGGACGGGCTCGATCTCGATCCTGGTGCTCTGCGCGATCGTGGCGGCCGCGCTCTACTGGGACCGCGCGGCCACCGTGCTCGGCCGGGCCCTCCACGCCATCACCCGGCTGCTGCGCCTGAAGATCCATGCCGCCGAGGCGTTCCACCGGTTGCGCGCCGACACCGCCGAGGTGGTCAAGACCCGGTGGCCGGGCCTGTCGCTCGGCATGGTGTTCTTCCTCGGCTTCCAGTGGTCGATCATGGCCGTCTGCATGCACGCCACCGGCGCCTGGCCCGGCCTGGCCCAGTCGATCGCCGTCTTCGCCCTGTCGCGGGTGCTCACCAGCGTCGTGATCACGCCGAGCGGGGCTGGGATCATGGAGGGCGGGGTGGTGCTCCTGCTGACCTCCGCCTTCGGTGTGGCCGCCGCTCCGGCGACCGCGACCGCACTGCTTTTCGGCTTCTGGACTTACACTATCGAGATCCCGTTCGGTGGCCTGGCATTGGGCGCTTGGGCGCTGCTGCGCAGGCGCAACGGCCGAAACGCCGGCACGGAGTCCCCATCCGCGATCTCGAAGGCCCCCCAGTGACAATCCCAAACCCATCAAAGACCTTGTGCCTGATTCACAGGCCCGCATAGCGTGGCGGCTGACATGGTGGCGTTCCGAGTTCTGGGGCCAGTCGAGGCGTACGAACACGACGACGAGCTCGACCTCGGCGGGTTGCGGCAGCGGGCCGTCCTCGCCCGACTCCTCGTGGCCAGGGGTCAGGTCGTTCCGGTTGACAGCCTTCTTTACGATCTGTGGGCCGACGACGCGGCCAAGGGCGCGCAGTCGGGCCTGCAGGTCTACATCTCGCGCCTGCGCAGGGTGCTCGAGCCGGGCCGCCCGCGCGGCGGCCCCAACCGGCTGCTGGTGACGGTCGCCTCCGGCTACGCGCTGCGGGTGGCCTCCGACCAGGTCGACGCGCTCAGGTTCGAGCAGCTCGTCCGCGCGGCGGGCGAGCACCTGGAGGAGGGCGACCCGCAGTCCGCCCGCGGCCGCCTGGAGAAGGCGCTGGGGTTGTGGCGCGGCACCCCGTACTCCGACTTCGCCGACCAGCAGTGGGCCGAGGCCGAGGTCAACCGGCTGACCGAGCTGCGGCTCGTGGCGCGCGAGCGGCACGCCGACACGGGGCTGCGGCTGGGCCTGCACGCCGAGACCGTGCCCGACCTGGAGGCGCTCACCACC
Organism: Nonomuraea sp. NPDC049480; assembly: GCF_044465905.1. NCBI lineage: Bacteria > Bacillati > Actinomycetota > Actinomycetes > Streptosporangiales > Streptosporangiaceae > Nonomuraea > Nonomuraea sp. NPDC049480. Next base: position 102,521 of record NZ_JBITMD010000024.1, on the reverse strand, counting down.
GAGCATCCGCTGCGCGAGGAGGGCTGGCGGCTGCTCGCGCTCGGGCTCTACCGCTGCGGCCGGCAGGGCGACGCGCTGGCCGCGCTGCGCCGGGCGAGGAACATGCTGGCCGACGAGCTCGGCATCGACCCGGGCCCGGCGCTGCGCAAGCTGGAGTCCGACATCCTGGCCCAGTCGCCCGAGCTGGAGTTGGCCGTCCCCGCGCGGCCTCCGAGGCCGGCGCCGATCACCGACACCTGGCCGCCCAGACGGGCCGCGCCGGTCGAGCCGCCGCCGCTGGAGCCGGAGCCGTTCGTCGGCCGTGACGCCGAGCTGGCCAGGCTGACCACTGCGGCCTCGCGTACGGGAAGATTCCAGGTCGCGATCGTGACCGGGGTCGCCGGCGCGGGCAAGACCACGCTGCTGCGCAGGCTGGAGGGCCAGCTGGGCGGCGACGGCTGGATCACCGCCTCCGGCGCCTGCCCCGACTCCAGCGCCACCCCGCCCGGCTGGGCGTGGGTGGAGATCCTGCGCACGCTCATCGGCATGACGGGCGCGGGCGAGTACGCGCAGCTGCTCGCCCCCTTGCTGGACGACGCCGCGCCGGACCCCGACGAGGACGAGGTGTCCGGCGGGTTCCGGCTGCACCGCGCGGTCGGCGGTTACCTGGCCGGGGTGGCGCGGCGGGCGCCGGTGCTGCTGACGCTGGAGGACCTGCACTGGGCCGATGACCAGACGCTCGCCCTGCTGCGCGCGCTGCCGAGCCTGCTGGCGACCAGCCGGGTGCTGCTCGTGGTGACGTGCAGGGAGAGCGAGCTGGACGATCGCCAGTCCGACGTGCTGGCCGCGCTGGCCCGGCTGGGCCCGGTCCGCGTGGGCTTGTCGGGACTCGACCCGAAGGCCGTGGCCGAGCTGGTCAGGGCGACGTGCGTACGCGAGATCGACGAGGACGCGGTCGAGTCGATCGTCGAGCGCACCGGCGGCAACCCGTTCTTCGTCCGCGAGACCGTGCGCCTGCTCGACTCCGAGGGCGCGGCCGACCGGGCCAGCGCCACCGAGGTGCTCTCCCAGGTGCCGTCCGGCGTGCGTGACGTGCTGCGGCGGCGCATCTCGCGGCTGCCCTCGAGCGCGCAGCAGATCCTGCTGCAGGCCGCGGTGATCGGCCGGGACGTCGACCTGGACGTGCTCATCGCGCTGAAGGACAACGACGAGGACGCGGTGATCGAGGCCGTCGAGGCGGCGTTGCTGGCCGGCCTGGTGACCGAGCCGGGACCCGGGCTGCTCAGGTTCGACCACGACCTGGTCCGCGACACGATCTACTCCGACGCCTCCCGGCTGCGCCGCACCAGGCTGCACGCGGAGGTGGCGAAGGTCATCGAGCGGCGTACGCCGTCCGACGTGGCGGCACTGGCGCACCACTACTATCTCGCCGACGCGGCCGAGAAGGCGGTCCACTACGCCGGGCTGGCGGCCGAGCAGGCCGAGCGGCGCTTCGCCCACCGCGAGGCGGCCTCGTTGTGGGAGCAGGCCATCGCGGCGTTCGACCGCTCCCGCAACGAGGAGCAGGGCGAGCAGCCGGAGCGGGCCAAGGAGCGGCTGCGGCTCATGCTGCGCCAGATCAGGGCGCTGGCGTTGTGCGGCGACATGCATGCGGCCCGGCTGCTGCGGCGCCAGGCCATGGACGCCGCGCTGCCGCTGGGAGACCTGGAGATCACCGCGAAGGTGGCGGCCTCGCTGGCCGTGCCGCACAAGGGTATGGCCCGCGACTTCACCCGCACCGCGTGGGAGATCGTGGACGTCACCGAGAAGGCGCTCATGGAGCTGCCCGAGGGCGAGCAGCGGCTGCGGGCCAGCCTGCTGACGACGCTCGCCCTGGAGCTGGAGGGCTCCTCCTCGCCCGAGCGCGGGCGGCAGGCGTCGTTGGAGGCGCTGGAGCTGGCCCGGCAGAGCGGCGACCCGGCGCTGATCGCGGCGGCGCTGAGCGGACGGCTGCGGCAGTCGTACGACATCCCGGCCGTGGACACGCGCGAGAGCATCGGCAGGGAGCTGCTGGAGGTGGCCCAGCGCTCGGGGCAGATGGCCACGCAGGCGCTGGCGCACCTGGTGCTGCTGGAGTGCGCGGCGGCGCGGGGCGAGTTCGCGGCGGCCGACGAGCACGCGGCCGCGGCCGACCAGCTGGCCAAGCAGTACGACCTGTCGGCGCCGGCCGCGGTCGTGGTCTGGTACCGCGGCATGCGGCTCATGATCGCCGGTGACTACACGGGCGCCGAGCGGGCCTACCGGGAGGCGGCCAGGATGACCGCGCGGGTGGGCATGCTGGAGGGCCGCCAGGACCTGCCGCGGATCACGGCGTTCTGCCTCCACCTGGTGGACGGCCGGGCCGCGGAGATGGTCGACCTGCTCGCCGAGGCCCATCACCGCGGCGCCAAGTGGACGCTCGACGCCTACGCGCTGGCGCTGGCCTCTGCCGGGCACGTCAACGACGCCAAGGCGGTGGCCGCCACGCGCCCGCCGGTGCGCCCCGACTTCCTGTACGAGCTGGCCATGACCTGGCGGGCACTGGCCGGGATGTTGCTGGACGACCGGGAGCGGATGGTCGACTGCTACGACAAGCTCAAGCCGTTCTCGGACCGGGTGGCGGGCGCGGGCACCGGCGTGGTGGCGCTGTGGCCGGTGGCGCTGACGCTGGGCGACCTCGCGATCCGCCTGGGGCAGCCCGACGCCGCGCGCGACCACTACAACAAGGCCCTGGAGGTGGCCGAGCGGGTCGGCGTGCCGCGCTGGGTGGAGGCGGCGCAGCGGTCGGTCAGCAGCTCACCTGGAAACGGTCGCTCTTGACGGTCTCGGCGCCCTCGGCGGCCACCTCGACGCGGTACCACCCGGGGTTGCCCGAGATCTGCGGCCGCCACTCGACGGTGCGGGCGGCGCCCGCGAAGCCGTCGTACTCGGTCACGTACGTCCGCCACGCCTTGGCGGCGGGGCTCCAGCGGGCCAGCCGCCAGCGATACTGCACGCCCTGGGCGGAATCGCGGTTGACCACCACGCTGCGGGCGACGTACGACTTGGCACACCCGGCGCCGGTCAGGGCGCTCAGGCTGATCTCGCCGGGCCGGACGGGGATGGCCAGTTCCTCGGTGACGGGCGCCTCCCGGGCCGACAGGGTGACGGCCGTGGCGGCGGGCTCGGTGGCGGCGGGCTCGGTGGCGGCGGGCTCGGTGGCGGCGGGCTCGGTGGCGGAGCTGGCATTACTGTAGGCGGAGAAGCCGACGTACGCGCTGGTGAACGCGAGTGCGGCCACGAAGAGCCTGGCCGCGTTCGCGGTGCCACTCGCCAGGACGGCTGCGGTTTTCGTCGTCGACATCTTCAACACCCCTTTTTGCTCGCCCTTAGAGTGAAGCCGGGTGGTTGAGTGCTGGTTGTGGGCGGGTTGCACCCCTTTGCGGGGAGCTTGCAAGCGGGTGTGGCAATCACTTGCACCTTGAACTAAGGTAAGGCTGACCTAATGATCGGAGGGCGGGCTCGATGATCGACGACCCCACGAGGCCGTTCTGGCTCGGCCTGCCCTACTGGCTGGTGGGCGCGATTCTGATCCTCGCCCTGTTCGGCGCGTTCCAGGTCTACTACTGGGTCGGCCGCAAGCTGGGCGAAAAGCTCTACGAGTCGCGGATCGGCGTCAAAGTGGGCCGCGAGCGGATCGCGAAGATCGAGCGGGTCGTCGAGAAATGGGGCGCGCTGGCCGTCTACGGGTGCTTCTGGGTGCCCATGCTGCGGCACACGCTGCCGTGGGTGGCGGGCGCGCTGCGGGTCTCCTACCCCTGGTACGTGGTGGCGAGCGCGCTGGGCTGCCTCACCTGGGCGCCGCTGTGGTGGTTCGGCCTGTGGAGCTGGCTGCAACTGGCCGTGCGCTCACCCGTCGCGGCGGCGGCCGTCGCCGTGCTGGTCGTCGCGGGCGGCGCCTGGCTCGCGGTGCGACGCCGGAGGCGGCAGCGCGGCGTCGACGAGGAGGCTCTGGTCTCCTAGCCGCTGCGATCCTCGATGGCCGCCTCGGGCGCGTTCCTGCGTACGGTCTCGATGCCGTTCACGCAGGCCATCTTGGTCGGGTAGCCCTCGCCGACCGCCAGCGTCTGCCCGTTGTTCGCCACGAGCGCGAAGCGGAAGCCGCCCTGCCCGTCCTCGCTGATGATGAACCTGCCCGCCATGGCATTCATTTACCCCGGACTGATGCAGCTTTATGACGCTAGTAGGCAAACAAACCCTTGATCTCCTGCCAACATGTTTGGCATGCGTATTGCGGGATTGATCAGCTCTGCCGTACTCGCCGTGGTTGTGGGGGTCTCTACCCCGGCCGCCGCGGCTGACGCGCCCACGGTGAAGGCCGCGTCGGCGTACGTCGTCGACTCGGCGGGAACGATCCACTTCGGCAAGCGGGAGACGCGGCGGGTGCCGGTTGCCAGCCTGGTCAAGGTCATGACGGCGTACGTCGTGCTCCGTGAGGCCCGGCTGAGCGACACGATCACGATCACCGCGACCGACGTCAAATACGCCGCTCGTGGCGGCGCCGCCACGGCGGGGCTCAGGAAGGGCGAGCGCCTCACGGTCAGGGATCTCTTGTACGGCCTCATGTTGCCGTCTGGCGCGGACGCGGCCAACGCCCTGGCCCGCCAGTACGGCCCGGGCAAGACGGCCTTCGTCGCCAAGATGAACCGCACCGCCGCCGCCCTCGGCCTGGCCGGCACCCGCTACACGAACCCGGACGGCATGCCCACGCCGGGCAACGGCGGCTACTCGACGGCCGTGGACCAGGCCAAGCTGGCGCAGCGGGCGCTGGCGAGCAGCACGTTCAGGGCCGTGGTCGGGACCAAGGTCCACCAGGTGGGCAAGACCGCGCTGCACCGGGCGCACACGTGGAAGAACTCGAACAAGTTGCTGTCACAGGCTGAGGGCGTGCTGGGCGTGAAGACCGGCTACACGAACGCGGCCGGGTACTGCCTGCTGTTCGCGGGTGAGCGGGGCGGCAGGCAGGTCGTCGGCGTGCTGCTCAACGACGCGAACGAGCGCCGCTTCTCCACCGCCGAGCAGCTTCTGGACTACGCCGACGAGCAGATCGCGGTCGGCTAGCCGACCGCGATGCGGCCGGCGCCGGCCAGGTGTCCCCGGCCCTGAGCGGCGCAGACGAGCTCGGACGTGCCGACGGGATGGCCGTTCGCAGCATCACGCCGTGCGGCACGCCGGATCGAGGCGATCCGCCGTCCATCTGAGCGAATGCGCCACCCGCATCCTGACCCTGGCCTTGGACGTGCTCGGTACGGTTGGACGATGGCCAGGGTCACACTCCAGACGATCGCCGACCGGCTCGGCGTGTCCCGGGCCACCGTTTCCTACGCCTTCTCCCGCCCCGACCAGCTCAGTGCCGGGCTGCGGCAGCGCATTCTGGAGGTGGCCGACGAGCTCGGCTACGCGGGGCCCAACCCGACGGCCCGCTCGCTGCGGCTGGGCCGCGCCGGGGCGCTCGGGCTGATCTTCAGCGAGACGCTGGCGTACGCGTTCGCCGACCCCTACGCCATCGGGTTCTTCCAGGGCATCGCCACGGCCGCCGAGGACGCGGGGGTGGGGCTGCTCATCCTGCCGCTGCCGCACGGCGACCGGCGCAGCGAGACCGTGAGGGACGCGGTGGTGGACGCGTTCTGCGTGGTGTCGCTGCCCGACGGGCATCCGGCGCTGGCGGAGGTGCTGGCCAGGAAGCTGCCGGTGGTGATCGTGGACGAGCCGTACGTGCCGGGCCATCCGTTCGTCGGGATCGACGAGCCCGCGGCGGGGGCGGCGGCCGCGCGGCACGTGCTGGAGCTCGGGCACCGGCGGATCGGCGTGGCCATGGTGGGGCTGCACGACGACGGCTACACCGGCTGGGCCGACCGGGAGCGGCAGGGGGGCGCGGTGTTCGAGGCCATGCGGCGGCGGCGCGAGGGCTATCAGAGCGGCTGCGAGGAGGCCGGGCTGGACTGGGAGGACGTGCCGTTCTACGAGGTCGCGCGCAACTCGCGGGCGGCCGGGAGGAAGGCGGGCCACGCGCTGCTCGGCCGCGATCCGCGGCCGACGGCGATCCTGGCCAACACCGACGTGCTGGCCCTGGGCGTGCTGGACGCCGCCGCCGACCTGGGGCTGGAGGTGCCGGGCGAGCTGTCGGTGATGGGGTTCTCCGACAGCGCCGCCGAGGAGGCGGGACTGACCACGATCCGGCAGGCCAAGCAGGAGATCGGGGAGACGGCGGGGCGGCTGCTGCTGTCGGGAGGCACGGCCGAGCCGGAGCGGCTGCTGTTCCCCCACGAACTGATCGTCCGTTCCTCCACCGCCCCACCGCCCCCGGCGCGCTAGACCGCCCGCCCTGCCACAGGGCCGGCGGCAGGCCGCGGCGCCGGCGCCAGGCGTTTCCCTCGAAACCGATTCCCCTTCGGTTCCCGTGGATAGGGTGGTGTCCTCCCCTTCCGAAGGAAAGTCTCATGGCGGAATTCATCGAGGTCCGCACGACGATCGAAGGCCACGAGAAAGCAGCCGCTCTGGCGAACGGCATCCTGCGGGCGGGCCTGGCGACCTCCATCGACATCGACATCGACGCGGCGCCCAGCGGCGAGGGCGGCACGTGGCAGCTCACGCTCATCACGACAGAGCGGCAGGCTCCCACCCTGGAGCAGCACATCAGGGACGCCGGCCAGGACGGCCCGATCGTCGCCCAGCCGGTCATCCACGACATCGAGGGCTACCCGGACTGGCTCACCGACCAGCCCTGACCCCGCAGGCGACCCGGCCCGTCAGCCCTTCGCCGCGCTCCGCCGGCGGAAGGTCTGCGCGCCGGCGCGGTGTACGACGGCCTTGACCAGGCCGAAGATCGCCCCCTGCACCGTGGCGGCGACCAGGATCTCGGCCCAGCCGCGCTCCAGATCGTCGGCGTCCGGCGCGTCGTCCTGACCCGAGGCCGCCTTCCACACCCGCTTGAACAGCGCGGCCGCCAACGTGGCGCTGAGCATGCCCATTCCCAGCGATGCGACTTTCTCTACGGAACGCATTTCCTCTCATCTCCTCACGACGGAATCTGCTCGTGCCCCGTGTCACGCTCCTAAACGCCCATGCTTGCCCGGAAAGCGACGCCCCATCCCTGACGCTGGAAATTCCCGGGTACCGGGCAAAAGCTGCACTGAGGCCTTGAAGATCTCGCAGGCAACCGTCACGATCGGGGCGCCTGTGAGGAGGTTGTCCATGCGCGTTGTCATCGCCGGCGCCGGCATCTCCGGGCTCACCACGGCCCTGAGCCTGCACGCCGCCGGAATCACCGATGTGGTCGTCCATGAGGCGGTCGACGAGATCCAGCCGCTGGGCGTGGGCATCAACATCCTGCCGCACGCCGTACGCGAACTCGCGGGCTCGCCCATCGCGGGGCTCGATCACGACGCGGACCTGCTCATCGGGGCCGACGGCATCCGCTCCAGCGTCAGGGCGGCCTTGAGATCGTCGTCTACCCCATCGCGCCGCCGGACCCCGACGGCGACCAGCTGATCAACTGGGCGATCCAGCCCGATGTACCCGACCGGCTCCAACGGCGGCACCCAGGCCGTCGTCGACGCACGCGTCCTGGCCAACGCCCTGGCGACCGGGCGCGGCCTGGAGTATGACGAGACCCTGCGCCGGCCGGTCACCAACGAGATCGTGCCGGCCAACCACAAGGACGGGCCTGAGATCATCCTGAGGAACGCCCGTCCGAGCTGGTCGGTGCAACGGTAGGAGCCCGCTGGAGCCTTAGCGCAGGTGTGAGGCGGCCCAGCAGTCCGCCTTACCGGGCCGGCCGCAGTCCGTCAGGCCATCGAGAACCTTGGCCAGGCCGGCCGTCCTGGGGTTGCCGGGATCATTGGACTCCTGGTGGGGATCGGCGACGGTGTTGTAGTACTCGGGCTTGGGGTCGCCCTTGTACTCGACGTAGAGCTCGCCGGCGGTGCGCACGGCCTCGTAGGTCGGCGGCACGGCGTTACCCCTCCGGCGGGAATCCGCGTCGGGGTCTGACCCCGAGGCGCCGAGGTTCGGCTTCGTGTGCTCGATCAGCGCCACGTCGCGCCAGTCGGGCACCTTGCGGCCCTGGATGAGGGGCAGCAGACTTCTCCCGTCGCGGCTGTCGCGGAGCGCCGGGTCGATCCCGGCCATGTCGAGGAAGGTCGCGAACAGGTCCACGTTCTGGGTGATGGCACCGCTCACGAGATCGCCGGGGTGCCCCGACTCCGGGCGCTTGACCAGCAGCGGCACCCGTACGTCGTGGTCGTAGGCGGTGGACTTGTTGCGCAGAAGGCGATGCTGGCCGAGGTGGAAGCCGTTGTCGCTGGTGAAGACCACGTACGTGTTCCGCCGCTCGCGTTCCGTCAGCGCCGAGAGGACCCGCTCCACCATGTCGTCGATCGACTGCACCATGCGGATCCGGTTGCGGAAGTCCTTCCGCAGTTCCGCGACGAGCTTCGGCTCGATCGGCTCCCGCCGTACCCAGGAGGGCTTGTCGGCGGTGTCCTCGTTGAACGCGGGCAGCCCGGCCACGTCGATGCCGGCGCAGTCGGGGCCGCCGCAGTCCCCATGCGGGAACTCCCCGGCGGGCCACTTGGTCTTCGGCCGGTCACGCCGCGCGGGCGGGAATCGCGGCTCCTTGTCGCCCGGCTTGATGTCGACCCTGGCGTGCGGGGCGAACGGCGAGACCTGGAGGAAGAACGGCTCGCCCGGCGCGTACGCGCGGGAGCGCTTGATGAAGCCGACCGCCCGCTGTGCGAGCTCGTCCACCAGGTAGCTGCCGTCGGAGGCGTCGAGCGGCCGGCCGGCCGGCGTCTGGTCCTTGATGTAGCGGGTGAGCCGGTATCCGTACTCCTTGTAGCCGCTGGCCGCCGCCACGTGCCACTCGTCCCACCCGACCGGCACCTTGTAACCGTTGCCCACCGGGTACTCGTTGATGTACTTGCCCAGGTAGCCCGTGCGGTAGCCGGCCTGGTGCAGCGCGGCGGCGTAGGTCCGGCCCTCGTGCGGCGCGAAGGCCCGGTAGCCGCCTCTGTCGGCGCCCTCGTTGGTGAGCACGCCGGTGTTGTGCGGGAACCGGCCGGTGAACATGGAGGCCCGCGACGGGCAGCAGAGCGAGTCGGACACGTAGTAGCCGGTGAACTCGGTGCCGCCGTCGGCCAGACCTCTGACGGCGTCCATGTACTGGAGCAGTTCGGCCGACATGTCGTCGACCAGGAAAAAGATGATATTGGGCCGCTCGGGCGTGGCATTCGCCGGAGCTTCCATGATCAGGACCAGGACGACGGCCAGCACCGCCGCCCAGGCGCTCCGGATTTTCGAACCCAGGGACATAGCAGCCCTTTGCAACATGAGGGGATTTGGGTGCTATGTACCCTAATGTCCGATACCGCCGACCACAAGAAATTTGTCCCGCCGATCAGCGTCAGGAGTCAGCGTCAGACGGAGATCTCACCCTCGAGGCGCCGGAGATTGTGCCGGGCGAGCGCGAGATTGGCGCGGTCCCGGTCGAGTACGAGGTACATGAAAAGCTGGCTGCTGGACGTCGTGAGCAGCCGGATGAGGTGGTACTGCCTTCCCAGCGTGATCAGGATGTCCTCGATCTGGTCGTTCAGGCCGAGCGAGGCCAGCGTGCGCAGTTTGGACCGCACGACCTCGGTGTTCCCGGCAGAGGCGAGCTCCAGGTCCAGTTCTCGTCCACCGCCGATGGTGCCGAGGGCCATGCCGCTGCCGTAGTCGACGAGGGCCGCTCCCAGCGCACCGTCGATGTTCATTGCTTCTTTAAGGGCAGTTTCTATGTTCATGTACTCTTCCTGCTCTTTTGTGCTTGCCGGGACTTAAAGTACTCTTGTGGCGCCAGATAATGAAGGGCCGGAATGTGCCAACGCAAGACGTCGGAGACTTGAGCCTTGCGGGCTCAGTGTTGCGACACGGCACGCCAGAAAGGCCCTCCGGCCGGCTGCCGGTCGAAGGCAACCCCGGCGGCGTCGTGTATTTCCGGCATGGCCGTGTGATCGCCGCGACCACCCCGGCGTCACCCGGACCTGAATCGCTGCTCCTCCGGTCCGGGCGCATCAGCGAGTCCGACTGGAACGTGGCATTCACCGCCGGCGCCCACACTGGACGGGTCGGCGCCGAGCTCGTCGCGCGTGAGCGCGTCGGCATCGTCGGGCTGGAGGCGGCGTGTGTCCTCGCCACGTTCGACGCCGTCTTCGCGATGGCCCTGTTCGGCGCCGAACCGGGGGTGATGGAGCCGCTGGGCCACGACGACCTCCTGCCGCACCTGCTGGTGCTCCCCGGAATCCCCGTCGAACGCCTGGATCGCGAGACCGCACGCCGCCTGGAGATCGCCTCCGGCTGGAAGAACGCCGGCGTGACCACTCAGTGCAGGCCGCTGGCCGTGCAGCCACCGGAACCCGCCCCGGCGATCCAGGCGGACGCGCTGCGCCACGCCATACTCGTCAAGGCCAACGGTCGCCGCACTCCCCGCGACATCGCCTTCTCTCTCGGCCTGGGTCTCTTCGTCGTCATGCAGGAAATCGCCCACATGGCGCAAGAGGGCCTGCTCTCATCGAGCCCGTCAGCGGCGGAGACCGCATCCGACGACGACCACACCGTGGGCGACGGCTCGCCGCGCCTCCCGCTGCAACCGCGCCGCGCTGTGGCAGCGGACGAGAACGCAGAAGCCCCGGACATCGAGGGCCAGGAAATAGCAAGAAAGTGGTGATCATGGCGCAGAACCCCATCCTCACGGAGCTCCGCTCCCTCCGTGAGCAGGTGACAGGGGTGATGGAGAGCGCTGTCGCCACGGTGGACGGACTACTCGTCGTCGCCGACACGGACGGAGCCCGGCCGGAGGTGCTGTCAGCGCTGTCCGCCGCGACCCTCGGCCTCGGGAAGCGCACCGGCACCGAGGTGGGCATGGGAGAACTGCGCGAGGTGGTGATCCGGTGCCGCGGCGGCTACATCGTCGTGTACGCCGTGGGCCGGATGGGACTGCTCGCCGTGCTGGCCGACGAAGGGCTGGACGTGACGCGGCTGCACGTGGAGTCACGCTCCACGGTCGAGCGGCTGGACCTCCTGCTCACGAAGGGGAGCCTCAACTGAGACGGGAAGCGCCGGCCCGCATCAATCCGTGGCAGGCGATCGCGGCGGCGGCCACCACGTTCAGCGAATCCACCCCCGCGTCCATGGCCGCCGCGCTCATCGGGATGCACACCGCCTGATCGGCCTCCTCCAGCCAGTGCGAGGACAGCCCGTCACCCTCGGCCCCCAGCAACAGCGCCACCCGATCGGCCGGCTCGATCGTGTCCAACGGGGTCGCCGTCTGGTCCGGGGTCAGGGCCAGCGTGCGGAAACCCGCCGCCCGGACCTGCGACAAACCGCCGAACCAGTCATCCATCCGCGCGTACGGGATCGAGAACACCGCGCCCATCGACACCTTCACCGCGCGCCGGTACAGCGGATCGGCGCACCGGGGCGACAGCAGGATGCCGTCCACGCCCAGCGCCGCGGCCGACCTGAAGATCGCGCCCACGTTCGAGTGGTCGACCAGGTCCTCCAGGACCAGCAGGCGTCGCGCCCGGCCCTTGAGCAGGGTCTCCACGGAGGGCAGCGGGAGGCGTTCCATGGAGGCCAGGGCGCCGCGATGGACCTGGAAACCGGCGATGCTCGACATGATCTCGTCGCTGACCACGTAGACGAGGGCGTCGCCGAGGACGTCGGCGAGCGACGGCAGCCAGCGACGCGCCGTCAGGACCGAGCGGATGGGGTAGCCGGCGCCGACGGCGCGCCTGATGACCTTCTCGCCCTCGGCGAGGAAGAGGCCGCGCTCGGCCTCAAGGCTCTTGCGCAGCTCCACGTCCCGCAGACGGGTGTAGTCGGACAGGCGCGGGTCGTCGGCGTCCGTGACGTACTCAAGCACCTTCTGATACTGCCATGCGGCGCCTGACCTGCCAGACCGCCGCATAGCAGGTGAGCACCAGGCACAGGCCGACCACCGTGCCGGCACCGGTCTTGGTGATCACGCTGGGCAGGCCGAAGGCCGGGTCGGGTTCGTCCACCAGCGGCCAGAGGAGGGCGCCGGCCACCACGCCCACGGACGCCGACGCCATGACGGCCCGCCGCACGCGCGGCGCGATCCTCAACCGGTCCGGTACGGCCGCCGGGGCCATCCTGGACAAGCCCCGCCACACCCACCACACCATGACGGCGAGGCCGATCACGGACGAGGTGTACTGCAGGAGGCGGAACAGCGTGATCACGCCGAAGACCGAGACGGACAACCAGGCGCCCCACTCCGCCGGGCCGGTGGAGTGAGTGAAGGAGTCCCACAGGACGTGAGAGGCCGCGCCGATCACCGCGCCCACGGCGATGGGGAGCGGCCGGAGCCGGTCCGGGGTCACGAGCGCGGCGCGCCCGGCCAGCGACGGCGGCAGCAGGGAGATCAGCGGGTCCCTGAAGACGACGTGGAACAGCGGCAGCAGCACCAGCACGGCGGCCAGGTCGATGGTGACGACGCCGAGCCAGGAGTGCCAGTTGGTGTAGTCGGGCAGGAACGGCAGGAAGATCGGCAGATCCGGGACCATCGCCCCCAGCGCCAGCGCCCACGGGTCGGCGAACCTGCGTACGCGCGCCGATGACATCAACGGCACCATCACGGCCATGTGGCTGGGTGTGAACGGCACGATTCCCCTTCCCCCGAACGCCCCCCGGCGATCGACGCTCATTATGCGGCGAATCTTGACCATCCTTTGCCGGGCCCTTCCAAGGCCACCGTGCGTGATGGGTACGTTACCTATCGCTGCCGACGGCCGGACAGCCGGGGAGTTCGGGGGTTCATGGTGCCTGACCAGCGGATTCATGAGCGTCCGGCCGCGTCAGCCGATTGGTTGCGCGCCGCTCGGGCGGCGCGCGCGCTCTCCGTGGCCACGCTCGCCTGGCTGGGTGTGGAAAGCACGCTCGGCCTGGCGGCGGGCCTGTCCGCGCACTCGGTGGCGCTGATCGGGTGGGCGCTGACGGCGTTGGTGGAGGCGGCGGCCAGCCTGATCGTCTTGTGGCGGTTCACCGGGACGCGCACGCTCTCGCCGAGCGCGGAGAGCTCCGCCAGGCGGGCGGTCGCCCTGAGCTTCTGGCTGCTCGCGCCGTACCTGGTCGTGCACGTGGCCTACGACCTGGGCGAGGGGCAGCGGGCGGCGCCGAGCGTGCTGGGCATCGTGGTGACGGCGTTCAGCCTGGTCAGCATGCCTCTGCTGGGGCTGGCCAAGCGGCGGCTCGGCCGGCGGTTGCGGTCTGCGGCCACGTCCGGCGAGGGTGCCCAGAACCTGATCTGCGGGGCGATGGCGGCCGGCGTCCTGGCCGGGCTGTGGCTCAACACACTGGGCTGGTGGTGGGTGGATCCGGCGGTGGCGCTCGTGCTGGCGGCGGTCGCGGTACGGGAGGGGAGGCGGGCCTGGCGCGGACACGCCTGCGCCCACTGATCCTGATCACACGTGCACGATGACGATCATGCGTGCACCCTTGAGCGCGACGCCGCGATCGTCGACAATCCGGTCACAATTGCGGTCAATTTGGGCAACACAGCGTGATCGCTGCACCAAAAGGACGGTTTTGCACCACTCGCCGCACCGAGTATCGTTCCCGGAGTATTGCGGAGTATCTCCCGCTAGGGTCTCCGGAAGGTCTCAACACACCTAAGAGGACATCGTGGGGCGACACCGCACAGACGAGCTCGACGGCGGATACAGAGCCGGCGAACCCCCATCTCGCAGGCGGGCCCGCAGCGGCCGCGGCCGCGTACTCGTGCCGCTGGCCGGCGCCGTCGCGCTGGCGGTGCTCCTCGGTGTGGCCGCGTTCGTCATCTTCAACCGCGACCATGACTGCTCGGGTGGCAAGCTGCCGCTGCGCGTCGTCGCGGCCCCCGACATCCAGCCGGCGCTCAACAAGATCGCCGGCAACTACAACAAGGCCATGCACTCGATCGACACCAAGTGCGTCGAAGTGACGGTGGCCAAGGAGACGGCGGCCAGGACCGCCAACGCGCTGGCCGCGGGCAAGGTAACCGCCGACTTCTGGGTGGCCGACTCGAGCCTGCTCCTGGAGAGCATGCGCAAGACCCCGGCGGGCCAGGCGCTGCCGGAGCCCGACGGCTCGATCGCGGCCTCCCCCGTCGTGCTGGCGGCGGCCAAGTCGGCCGCGGCGAAGCTGTCGGACACGCTCAAGCCGAGCTGGTCCAGCATGATCGCCGCGGCGAACGTGGCGAACGTGGACGGGCCGGGCAAGAAGGTACGCGTGCTCGCCCTCGACCCGCAGAAGAACTCGGCGGGCCTGGCCGCGCTGCTGGCCGCGGCGGGCACGGCGAAGGAGGCCGGCCAGGACAAGGCGCTGGTCGGCGCATTGAAGGAGCTGTCGGGACAGCTCGCGTCCGACTCGACGGCGCTGCTGGCCAGCCTCACGGTGAAGTCCGGCAGCAAGGTCCCGGTGGGTGTCACCTCCGAGCAGGCGATTTACGCGCACAACGCGAAGAAGCCCGAGGCGCCGGTGGTCGCCCTCTATCCCGAGGAGGGCACGCTCAACCTCGACTACCCGGTCACGATCCTCACCAAGGACGCGGCGACGCTGAAGGCCGCGGCGGACTTCAAGCAGGACCTGACCACAGAGTCGGCCATGAAGGTCCTGCGTGACGCGGGCTTCCGCAGCTCCGACGGCAAGGCGGGCGACGCGCTGTCGAAGGAGAAGGGGTTCACGCCGGAGACGCCGCAGGCGCTCCCCCTTCCCGACGGTGCGACCGTGGCGCGCATGGTGCAGACCTGGTCCAGGCTGAACCTCGGCACCCGGCTGCTCACCCTGCTCGACGTCTCCGGGACGATGGCGCTGCCGGTGCCGGGCACGGGCATGACCCGCATGCAGGCCATCAGCAAGATCGCAACGGAGGGTCTCAGCCTGTTCCCCGCCGACTCGGAGCTGGGCGTGTGGACGTTCTCCACGCACTTGGACGGCCGCGGCAAGGACTGGAAGGAGCTCGTCTCGGTCGGCCCGCTCAGCGAGACCATCAACGGCACGCTCCGCAAGGAACTGCTGGTCGGCCAGCTCAGGACCATCCAGGCCAAGGAGACGGGTGACACCGGGCTGAACGACACGCTCAAGGCCGCGTACGCGGAGATGGTCAAGACGTACCAGCAGGACAAGATCAACACGATTCTGATCCTGACGGACGGCGCGGGCAACGACGACCCCGACGGCGGGATCAAGAATCCGGCGATCCTGAAGTTCCTGCAGGAGACCTACAACCCGAAGCGGCCGGTCAGCATCATCCTCATCGCCTTCGGTCCGGACGCGACGCCAGGCAAGCAGCAGATGGACGCGCTCGCCAAGGCCACCGGCGGCGAGGCGTACATCGCCAAGAACATCCTCCAGGTCCGCGACTTCTTCCTGCAGGGCATGGAGCGGCGCCTCTGCTCCCCGAACTGCGACGGCTGACCCATACCCAACGGGCATGGCGGGCGAACCTGCCCGAACCAGGCCGCGTCCTCTCCGCGTGGGGCTTGAGTGCCCGTCCTACCTGCGGGGAGGGAATCCGTGCCTGGATGGCCGACCGTCGATCGCTGCGACGATCATGAGCTGGTCGAGGCTCTGCGGCGTGCGGACGCCGACGCTCCCGCCAAGCTCTACGACTCGTACGCCGAACGCCTGCACGACTATGCCTTCTCCCTGGCCGGGGAGCGGGACCTGGCGGCGGACGCCGTACACGACGCCCTGGTCACCGCGCGGGGGTGCGTGGAGCGCCTGAAGGAGCCGGGCAGGCTGCGGGCGTGGCTGTACGCGCTGACGAGGTTCCAGGCGCGGGCCAGGATGGCGCACCGGAGCGGCACCCCGGCGCAGGGCCTGCCGCTGCCCGACGTGGAGGAGCAGGCGGATCCCGAGCTGGCCGACCTGGTCCACGAGACGCTGGGCGAGCTGGGCGGCACCGAGCGCGCGGTCCTGGAGTTGTCGCTGCGCCACGGCCTGACCCCGTCCGAGGTCGGCGCGGTGCTGGCGCTGACCTCGCGGCAGGCCGCGGCCAGGCTGGCCCGGGCCCGCGACCACCTGGAGATCGCCGCCGCGGCCGTGGTGCTGGCCAGGACCGGCCGGGCGCATTGCCCCGACCTGTCGGCGATGGTGGACTCCTGGGAGGGGCCGCTCACCCCGCTGCTGCGGCGCCGGCTGTCGGGGCACATCGGCGGCTGCGAGGTGTGCACGGAGGGGCGGCACCGGCAGGTCGCGGCGGGGCGGCTGCTGGACATGGTGCCGGTCGCGTTCCCGCCGATCTCCCTGCGCCGCCGGGTGATCGACACGTGCGTCAGCCCGGAACGGGACCAGGCCCGTACCCTGATCATGGATCGCGGTGACAGCTTCGACCGGGCCGGGTTCCCCGTGCCGGCCGAGCGTCACTCGCGCCGGCGCCGGCCGCGCCGCCTGGCGCCGGTGATGCTGGCGGGCGCGTGCGTGCTGGCCGCGACGGGTGCCATGGTCGTGATCAGCGGTGGAGAGGCGTCGAACGACACCGCGCCGCAGTTCGCCCCCACGCCGGCGCTCCCCGCCGAGTCCGGCGCGGAGAGCCCCACGCCTGAGGGCGTGCCGGAGGAGGACGAGCCGCCGTCGCCGACGCCCACGCCGAGCGCCACCGCCTCCTCTCCCAGGTCCACGCCGAGCGGGCGGCCGGCCGCCTCGCGGCCGAGCACCAGGCCCGCGACCGTGCCCACGGCCACGCGCCGCCGGGCCGCGCCGGCCGCCAGGCTCGCCGCCTCGTGCCCGAGCGGGATCGACGGCGCGGCCAAGATCGGGCTGCGCGCCCGCAACGCCTCGGTGTCCTGGGTCGCGACCGCCTCGCAGGGGCTGGACGTGTTCCCGGCCGGCGGGTCGGTCAAGGCCGGCGGGTCGGTGCTGATCTGGGTCACGGTCGTCGACCCGAACAGCGGCGGCAGCGGCCGGGTCTCCTTCACCTCGAACGGCGGAACCGCCACCTGCTCCCTCTCCTGGAACGGCCGGGAGCCCCAGGCGTCCGACCCGCCGACCGACGAGCCGACGCCCACGCCGGAGCCGTCCGAGTCGCCCACCGAGCTGGAGACCTCCTCGGTGGAGAGCGTGAACAGTGAGTAAAGCGCTTACCATGCCCCAGTAGACTCACTTCGAGCCGACAAACGGGGATAAATCGCTCCCCCACTCGAAGATCTCGGGCCAGATAGGGCATTCTGGTGGACTTGGGGACCACGTCGGGGGCCGAGACCGCTTGACCGTGTGTTGAACGTCACATGGGAAATCTCTCCCTGCCGGGTAAACCGGCGCGCGTCACCAAGCGTCGGCATTGACGTGTCCGGGCACGGATTGGTCCCATGAACTGCGATCAGACGTGCTTTAAGCAGTAAGAGCAGGAGAGATACAGGAGATGCTCAAGCAGCACCGCAGAGCCCTCGCCTGGTTGGTGGGGCTCGCCTGCATAGCGGGAGCGGTAGTGGCGCTGTTCGATATCGAGACGCCGCTGCGACCGTTCCTGATCTCTCTGTTCCTTCTGGTGGTTCCAGGTGCCGCAGTGGTGGGATTGTTGCGTGATCGTGATCCTCTTGCCGCACTATCAGTGGGAGCCGCGGCAAGTCTCGTACTGAACGTCCTTCTCGCCGAGGCCATGTTGCTCTTCGGCGCATGGTCGCCCCGGGCAGGCGTGGCGACGGTCGCCGTGCTCGGTGGGTTCATGTACGTGCTCCGCGTGCTGTACCGGGGGAAGAGCATGCAGACCGAACAGGGGGCCAGGGCAAGGTGAACATCCAGGTAGTTCGGCCGGGAGAGCTCGGTGACTCCGAGCGGGCCCGATGGCGTGAGCTGCAGAAGGCCGACCCGAGTCTGGACAACCCGTTCCTGTCGGTCGAGTTCGCCGTGGCAATGGACCGCTTGCGCGACTACGTGAGGGTGGCGGTCATCTCGGACGGAAGCGGCATCGCGGGATTCTTCCCGTACGAGCGGCACAGCTTCGGCATCGGCAAACCGCTCGGCGGCTTCCTCACCACGTGTCACGGCCTGATCTCGGTTCCCGACCTGAAGCTCGACGCGAAGGCTCTGCTGCGGGCCTGCAAGCTCAGCGTGTTCGACTTCGATCACTTAGTGGCCGGACAGCCGACGTTCGCCCCGTACGAAGCGGACGTGCGCCCGGCTCCGGTCATGGACTTCACCTCGGGCTTCGACGCCTGGGTCGAGCAGGTCAAGGCCAACTCGCCGAAGAACCTCAAGACCGTCCGCTACAAGGAGCGCAAGCTCGGCCGCGAGCACGGCGAGCTGCGCTTGGAGTGGGCATCGCCCGATCCCGAGGTGCTGCGCACGCTGCTGGCGTGGAAGTCGGACCAATATCGCCGCACCGGCCGGGTCGACAGGTTCGCCCAGCCGTGGATCGTCGAGCTGACCGACATGATGCATGCCGAAAACTCATCGGACTTCTCAGGCGTCCTCACCATGCTCTATGCCGGTGACGTGCCGGTCGCCGGACATTTCGGCCTCCGTACGGCGACGACGCTTGTAGGGTGGTTCCCCGCCTACGACACCGAGTACGCGCGATATTCGCCCGGCATCGTCCATCATCTCCAGATGGCCGAGGCCGCCGCGAAAGCCGGGCTGCACATGGTGGACATGGGCAAGGGCGGCAAGGAGTACAAGGACTGGCTCAAGAGCGGTGTCCTGTACGTTGCCGAAGGCCGTATCTCGCGACCGTCCGCGACGGCGGCGGTCCACTGGATGGGCCGAACTCCTTTCAACAAGGCCCGAACAATTGTCATGGACCGGCCGTCTCTTTATAAGGCGGCCGACCGTGTCCTCAAGGGCTTCGGTCGGGTGCGCACCTCGATGCAGCAGCAGCAGGAGTCACCCAGCGCAGTAGTCAAGGAACCCACGGGAGCGCGCTGAGCGCTCCCTCAACACCCCGGCACACCCTCACTCCACAGGACCCTTCAATGCACCGTTCACCGGCTTCGCCATTCCCGCAGCACCCGGGGGTGGCTCGGTCCGGCCAGCACGGGAGGGGCCCGGAAGGAATTTCCCTCGCCATGAGTCCCGAGATCACCAAGCACAACGGCAAGGTCCATTCATCACCCCTCCGTTCGATGCCGCCACCCACCAGCTTCACGCCCGTCACCCCGCACCTGGCCATTTCCCCGACGGTGAGCGTGGTCGTGCCGGCGATGAACGAGGCCGAGAACCTCCCCCATGTCTTCGCCACGATCCCCCAGTGGATCGACGAGATCGTGCTCGTCGACGGCAACTCCGTCGACGACACGGTGGCCGTGGCCAAAAGGCTGCGCCCCAACGTCAAAGTGATCACGCAGACCGGCAAGGGCAAAGGCGATGCCCTGGCCGCCGGTTTCGCCGCGTGCACCAGCGACATCATCGTGATGATCGACGCCGACGGCTCGACCGACGGCCGTGAGATCATCAATTTCGTGGGCGCTCTGGTGACGGGCGCCGACTTCGTGAAGGGCTCGCGGTACGCCTCGGGTGGCGGCAGCGACGACCTGACCTTGAACCGGCGGCTGGGCAACAAGGTCCTCACCGGCATCGTCAACGTCATGTACCACACGAAGTACACCGACCTGTGCTACGGCTACAACGCCTTCTGGGCCCGCCACCTGGACGTGCTCAACCTCGACTGCGACGGCTTCGAGGTGGAGACCCTGATGAACGTGCGGGCCGCCAAGGCCGGGTTGAAGGTGCACGAGGTGCCGAGCCACGAGCGCAACCGGATCCACGGCGAGAGCAACCTGCGCGCCGTACGAGACGGCTTGCGCGTGCTCAGGACCATCCTGAAGGAGTGGAAGCGCCAGCCCACTCAACACCAGCCCGAGCCGACAGCCACTCCCGCCGCCGACCGAGGCGTCGCGTAAGAAGGATCGTTTGTGAACACGTCTGTTGTCATCTGCGTCTACACCGAGGACCGGTGGGAGGACATCAGGCAGGCAGTCGAGTCGGTCGAGAATCAGACCCGCCCGGCACACGAGCTGATCCTGGTGGTCGACCACAACCCCGACCTGCATCTCAAGCTCAAGCGCGAGTACCCACAGGCCATCGTGGTGGAGAACACGCACGAGCAGGGGTTGTCCGGCGGCAAGAACACCGGCGTGGCCACGGCCGACGGCGAGATCGTCGCGTTCCTCGACGACGACGCCGTCGCGGATCCGGGGTGGCTGGAAGCTTTGGAGGAGGGCTTCCAGGAAACCGGCGTGGTGGGCGTCGGCGGCCGCACCGACCCCCTGTGGGCGTCGGGGCGGCGGCCTCGGTGGTTCCCGTACGAATTCGACTGGACGGTCGGCTGCACGTACCGCGGCATGCCCGCGGTACGTGCGCCGATCCGCAACGTGATGGGTGGCAACGCGGCGTTCCTGCGCGACGTCGTGTCCGAGGTGGGCGGGTTCCACAGCGGCATCGGGCGCAGCGTGCAGGGGCGCAAGTCGCGCCCGCTGGGGTGTGAGGAGACGGAGTTCTGCATCAGGCTGAGCCAGCGCAAGCCCGGCTCGGTCATGCTGTTCGAGCCGCGCGCGATGATCGGGCACAAGGTGTCCACGCAGCGCGAGCGGTTCGCGTACTTCAGGTCCAGGTGCTACGCGGAAGGGCTGTCGAAGGCCCTGGTGACGCAGGAGGTCGGCACCCAGGACGGCCTGGCCAGCGAGCGGGCGCACGCGCTCAAGACGCTGCCGCTGGGCGCGCTGCGCGGGGTCGGCGACGCCCTGCGCGGCGACCTGGGCGGGCTCGGCAGGGCGGCCGCGATCGTGATCGGGCTGGCCTGGACGACCTGGGGATACGTGGTGGGTTCTGTACGGCTTAAGGTGGCACGATCATGATCCGGGTACCGATCCTGATGTACCACTCCGTCACCGACTCCCCCAACGACGAGACCCGCCCGCACTCGGTGCGGCCCTCGGACCTGGAGGAGCAGCTCGCCTACCTGAAGGAGAGCGGTTTCACCCCGCTCACGCTGGGTGACCTGGTGGCCGCGCTGAACAAGATCGACGGCCGCACGGTGCCGGACAAGCCGATCGTGGTGACCTTCGACGACGGCTACGCCGACTTCCACAGTCAGGCGCTGCCGTTGCTGGAGAAGCATGCCTTCCCGGCCACGGTCTTCCTGACCAGCGGCTGGGTCTCCGACGCGGGTCAGGACGCCGCGGGCCGGCCACTGGACGACATGTTGTCCTGGGGCCAGGCCCGCGAGGCCGCGCAGACCGGCATCGAGATCGGCGGCCACAGCCACAGCCACCCGCAGCTGGACCAACTCCGCACCGAGGACCTGCGGCAGGAGCTGCGCAGGAACAAGGGCCTGCTGGAGGAGAAGATCGGCGCGCCGGTCGCCACCATGGCGTATCCGTACGGCTACTCCAGCGCGCGTGTGCGCCAGGAAGTCCGCAAGGCCGGCTATTTCGCCGCCTGTGCCGTGAACAACACGATCGCCGCGGACCGGCACGACATGCTCGCCATCCCCCGGTTGACGGTCGGCAAGGGCACGACCATCAACATGTTCAAGCGCGCCGTCGAAGGCACCGCCGTACCACTCATCTACCTGCGCGAACGCATCCTCACCAAGGGGTACGCGGTCGTGCGGCGCACGAGGTACGGGCTGCAGCGGGTGCGCCGAAATGTCTAGCGTCTGGCGGAAACTTCTCACCGACCTCCGAAACCCGCTCTTGCGCCAGGGCTACGCCCTCATGGCGAACACCGTCGTCACCGGCGTGCTCGGCATGGGCTACTGGCTGCTGGCCGCCCACTACTACTCGCCCGAGGAGTTCGGCCGCGGGCAGGCGGTGATCACGGCGATGCGGCTGTTCGCGTCGCTGACCGCGCTGGGGTTCGTGGGTGCGCTCGCCCGCTACCTGCCGGTGGCGGGCCGCCGCACACCCGAGCTGATCCTGCGCGGGTACGGCCTGGCCGCCGCCACCGGCGGGGTCGCCGCCGTCGGCTTCCTGCTGACGCTGCCGATGTGGGGGCAGACGTACTCGGTGCTGGCCGGGTTCGGGCCCGGGCTGTTCTTCCTGGCCGCCGTGGTCGTGTGGGCCGTCTTCACGCTGCAGGACGTGGTGCTGACCGGGCTGCGCAGAGCCCCGTTCGTGCCCATGAACAACCTCGTCTTCGGCGTGGTCAAGATGGGGCTGCTGGTCGCGCTGGCGGGCGCGCTGCCCGAGGGCGGCATCTTCGTCTCCTGGGTGATCCCGACCGCGCTGGCGCTGATCCCCGTCAACTGGCTGATCTTCGGCGTGGTCGTGCCGCGGCACGTCAAGCGGGCCGACCCCGTCCAGGACCCTCCTCGGCTGCGCGAGATCGGAAGGTTCCTGGCCGGGGACTTCCCCGGGACCCTGTCGATCCTGGCGATCATTTACCTGGTGCCCGTGGTGATCGCCACGCAGGTGGGCGAGGCCACGTTCGGGCGCTTCTCGATGGCGCACACGCTGGCCAGCATGATCGAGCTGCTGGCCATGAACATGGCCGTGTCCCTGACCGTCGAAGGCTCTTTCGACCCCGCCCAGCTGGCCGAGAACTGCAGGCGGGCGCTGCGGCGCGCCTTCATGATCGTCACTCCGATCATCGCCGTGGCGATCCTCGGCGCGCCGCTGATCCTGACGATCTTCGGGTCGGACTTCGCCTCGGAGGGCACGCTGCTGCTTCGGCTGATGTCGCTGGCCGTGCTGCCGAGGGTGCTGATCGAGGTGTACCTGAGCGCGTTGCGGGCGCAGAGCAAGGCGCGGACGCTGGCGGTCGTCCAGATCGGGCTGGCCGTGCTGGTGCTGGTGTCCACCGTGGTGTTGTTCCCGTTCGCTCACGTGAACGCGGTGGGGTACGGGTTGCTCTTCAGCGAGCTGCTCGTTGCACTTTTGATCTTCGGTAATCTACGTAAAGTTCTCAAACTCGGCCAAACAGCGAAGGCGACTGTCACCCAGGGGTCGTCCGGGGCTTCATGATGGTCAACGTGAGGCAACGGGACGGCGATGGCATGACAACGAGGAGCACCGGCTCCTCGGACGTGCGTGGGGACAAGGAGGAGTCAGACGTGCCCTTCGACCCGGAGGCTACCGGGATCATCCCGAAGCTGACGTTCGACAAGGAGCCCTCCGCCCCGGAGGGGTCCGGGGGCTCGGACTCTTCGGACGATCCGGACGACGCTCCGGCGGACCAGACGCTGACGTTCCGGATTCCCGGTCCTCTCCACATCGGCCGGCCGCCGACCGCGAAGGACTCCGACGCGGGGACGGCCGGGACCGTCTCCATGCCCGTCCAGCGGCCCGAGGGCGACTCGTCGGAGGCCGAAGAGGCCAAGGGGAACAAAGAGGCCGAGCGGGCCGAGAGCGGCTCCAAGGCACCCCAGAAGCCCGGCACGCCCCAGAAGGCCGACACGCCCCAGAAGGCCGACACGCCCCAGAAGGCCGACACGCCCCAGAAGGCCGACACGCCCCAGAAGGCCGACACGCCCGAGAAGGCCGGCACGGCGGACGCTCCGCCGGAGAACGACGCCGCCGCGCCGCCGCAGGCGGACGAGCCGCAGCCGTCGAAGGCAGAGGAGCCGCAGCCGCCGGCGACCCCGGACAGTGCCGCGACCAACCCCGCCTTGCGCCCCCAGCTCTCCAGCGGACCACAGCCCGCCGGCGGGCCACAGCCGGCCAGCGGGCCACAGCCGACCGGCAAGGGCGAGTCCACCGGCGGTGCCAAGCCGTCGTCGGACGAGCCGGAAGCGCCCGGCGGCTCGCAGCCGTCCGGCGCGACGGCGAAGACGGACCAGAAGCAGGAGACGGACCAGAAACAGCCACCGGCCGACGCGGCAGCGACCAACCCCGCGCTGCGCCCCCAACCGCCCAGCGGACCGCAACGTCAGCAGCCCAGCGGGCCGCAGCCGGTGAGCGGCGCCAAGGGCACGGCGGCGGGAGCACCGGCATCCGGCAGGCCGTCCACGGCGGCGCCGGCCCCCAGCGGGCTGGCCGCGCTGGTGCAGCCCGTTGGAGCGCCGTCCAAGGGCGCGGCCGGAGCCGGGACGGCGGTCGGCGCGCCGCAGGGCCTTCCCGAGCAGGCTGTGCCGCAGCAGCAGGCGGCGCCCCAGCCGCGCCCCGCCGCGGGCCGGATCGGCGCGCTGGTCGCCGGCGCCCCCAAGTGGCTGCCCGTCCTGCTGGTCCTCGAGGGCCTGATCATGTACGTCCTCGCCCTCAAGGTCTCCCCTGGCCCGCTGCGCGGCGTGGATGCCAATGACATCGACGGCCTGGGCCTGATCTCGGCGCTCCCGGCCACGGCCTTCATCGCTATCCTGATCATGATCGCGTCGTTCTTCGTCACGGTCGCCCAGAGCACGGACCGCAAGTTCCTGCTCCTGTTCCAGATCGCCGCCATCACGTTCGCCCTGCACGGCGCGGGCGCCCTCGTCGCCGAGGAGCCCCGCTTCCCCACGGCGTACATCCATGCCGGTTTTGTGGAGTTCATCAGCAGAACCGGCGAGACGGCCATCAGCATCGACGCCCGCATGGGGTGGCCGGGCTTCTTCGCGTTGTTCGCGTTCGTGACGAAGGCCGCCGGCATCACCGACCTGACGCCGATCCTCCTGTGGACGCCGCTCCTGTCGAACCTGCTCTATCTCCTCCCCTTCGTGCTGATCCTGCGCCAGGTCGTGGCGACCACGCGGGCGCGGTGGTTCGCGGCGCTGCTGTTCGTGCTGGTGCAGTGGATCGGGCAGGACTACTTCTCGCCGCAGGGCTTCACGTTCGCGCTCTATCTGGCGTTCGTGGCGATCCTGCTGCGCTGGTTCGCCCGGGTGGAGCCGCGGACCAAGCCGATCGCGCCCAAGGGCCTGCGCAGGCTGCTCGGCAGGCTGGACGCGATGACGCCGGGCGAGCTGGCCAACACCGGCACATACCGCGCCGACAAGCTGCTCATGCTCATGATGCTGCTGGCGCTGTTCCTCGCGTCGGTGGCCTCGCACCAGATCACGCCGTTCATGATGCTCGGCGTCCTGACCGCGTTCCTGATCTTCAAGCGGACCACGCTGACGTGGGCGCTGCCGTTCTTCCTCGGACTGATGGTGGCGGCCTGGATCAGCTACATGACGGTCGGGTTCTGGGCGAGCCAGATCGACGCGATCTTCGGCGGCCTGGGCAACATCCTGCAGAACCTGCAGCGCAACACCGGCGACCGGATCGAGGGCGCCGACCCGGCGCACGCGATGGTGCTCCAGGCGCGTCTCGGCATTCTCGTGGTGATCCTCGCCCTGGCCGCCACCGGTCTGTTCAGGCGGCTGCGGCGCGGAGTCTTCGACCGGTCGGCGCTCATTCTGCTGTGCGTGCCGGTGCTGGCGCTGGGACTGCAGAGCTACGGTGGCGAGATCGGGCTGCGGATCTACATGTTCGCGCTGCCCGGCGCGTGCCTGCTGGCCGCGTACGCGTTCTTCCCGAACCTGCCGTCCGACAGCGCGGACGTGCGTGAGGAGACCGTGCCGCTGCGCAAACGGAACGTGCGATTCAACCCGGATCTCACCCGGAAGATCTCGTTGGTGCTGGCCGCCGGCTTCGCGGTGCTGTTCGCGTTCGCGTTCCTGCTGGCCAGGTACGGCAACGAGAAGTTCGAGCGGGTCACCACCGGCGAGGTGGCCGCCATGCACTACGTCTACGACCACGACAAGCCCAGCGCCCAGGTGATCTACCTGGTGTCGAAGGAAGGGCGCGAGGTCACGCCGACCATGCCGTGGGGCGAGCGGGACGTCGAGATCGTCAGCTTCAACCAGCAGGCCCTGGTCTACAAGGATCCGACGCAGATCGCGGCCACGGTCAAGAAGCTGAAGGAGTCGCCGCGGAACTCGTACCTGATGGTGAGCCGCGGCCAGGTGAGCTACCTGCAGCTCAACGAGGGCTTCCCGGCCGACTGGGGCGAGCGGTTCCGCGCGGCGCTGGACGCCTCGCCGGATCTGAAGCGGGTCTACGCGAACAAGGACGCGGCGCTCTACACGTGGAAGAAGTTCGTCCGCGGCACGGAGACCCCCGAACCGCGGCCGTACACGGGACGCGGCGACCCCACCTCACCCTGGACGCCGGTGGGTGTCGGCGCACTGGGTGTGACATGGGTCACGCTCCTCGGATACGAGATCATCCGGCTGAACGGCCCGAACCGGGCGCGGAGGACCCGCAAGCGGCTCCTTTACCTGGCGGTTCCCGCGTTCGTGGTGGCCATTGCGGTCATCATTGAACGGTTCGTTTACATCGCCCAAAATAGCTGAATTCACAGGAAACGCTCAGGATGTACGGAATGATGGTCCTCGATGAGGACACAGTGGACACGTTCCGTAACCCCGGACGCACGACCTCCCGGCGCCGGGGCGCGGATCGCCTCTGTGGATGCCTTGAGAGGCTTCGCACTCCTGGGCATCCTCATCGTGAACATCGCATTCCTGGCCTCCGGCTATCGGATGGCCGGGCTACCGGAGCCCGCGTTCAGCTCGTCGCTGGACTGGGGCGTGCGGTGGGGCGTGACGCTCCTCATGGAGAACAAGTTCTACCTGCTGTTCTCCTTCCTGTTCGGCTACAGCTTCACGCTCCAGCTCGACTCGGCCGTCCGGCAGAGCCGGCCCTTCGTGCCGATGTTCCTACGGCGGCTGGGCGGGCTGTTCCTGCTCGGGCTGGCGCATGCCGTGCTGCTGTTCCCCGGGGACATCCTGACGACCTACGCGGCCGTGGGCATGGCGCTGCTGGTGCTGCGCCGGATCAAGCCGCGCACGGCGGTGCTGCTGGCCGTCGGCCTGACGGCGCTGCTGGCGCTCGGCTTCGTGCTGCTGGCCCTGATGGCGACGTTCGGACTGGACATGTCGGGAAGGGTCGCTGACAGCGCGGCGGAAGCCTCCCGATCGGACGCGGCGCTGGGTGGCGCTTTCTGGCAGATCGTCTCCGAGCACGTGCGCAAGCTCTCCCTGGTCATCGTCATGCGCGTGCTCTTCCAAGGGCCGGCGGTGCTGGCCGCCTGCCTGATCGGCCTGGCCGTCGGCAAGCTGGGCGTCTTCCGCGACCTGTCCGCCCACACCGGGACGTTGCGGAAGCTGCAGTGGATCGGCTTCCCAGTGGGCCTGGCGGGCGCGTTCTTCTACACCCTGTCGGCCTGGAACGACTCCGTGCACAAGTTCTGGGGCGAGGCGGTGGACCTGGTGACGGCCCCGCTGCTGGCGGCGGCGTACGCGGCCACGTTCCTGCGGGTGCTGCCGTACCTGCCGCGCGTCGGCCGGGCTCTCGTGGCGCCCGGCCGGATGGCGCTGTCCAACTACCTGGCGCAGTCACTGATCTGCGCGTTGATCTTCACCGGGTACGGGATGGCGCTCGTGGACCGCGTCAGCCCGCCTGTGGAGGTGCTGATCGCCCTCGGGATCTTCGCCGCCCAGGTGCTCTACAGCCATTGGTGGCTCAAAAGGCACCGGTACGGGCCGGTGGAGTGGCTGCTGCGCTACCTCACGTACTGGCGCAAACCCACCTCCGTCTGAGGGCGTACGCGGCCGGTTCTCAGGCGCCGCCCCGACCGGACCACTTGATCTCGTACGGCTTCAGCGTCACCTGGCGACCGTCGACCGTAGCCGTCACGTCCTCGGCCGCCGTGTTCACCATGACGACCTGACGTTCCTGTCCCAGCACCTTGATCCGCTGGTCCGACGACTGGACATCGGTCAACGGCGTCCCCGAAGGGAACCACTTCGCGAACCCGCTCAGCAGCCCCGCCATCGGCATCTCGCCCCCCGCCTTCGGCGTCCACAGACACCCGGGGCACTCGCCCTCGTCCTTCTTGTGCGGATTCCAGTACAGCGCCGTGGCCACGCCGCTCTTGGCGAACTCCATCAGCACCGTGGCCTGCACAGCCGTCCGCTTCTCCTCCGTCCACTGCGAGTTCTCCGGCTCCACGTACCACTCGGACCACCACACCGGCAGATCCTTGCTCTTCTGCCGCAGCCATGTCGTGACGGCGCTGAACTTCGCCTGGGCCCCGAAATCGTCGGGGACGTTGCCCTTGTCGTTCGTCATCGAGGCCGCGTCGACCACGATGAAGTCGGCGCCCTTCTTGTGGTCGATCCAGTACGTGATCGCGTCCAGCACCCGCTGGTCGACCGTCCCCCACGGGCCGCTCAGCTCGGAGGGGCCGGGGGTGGCGCTGGTCCCCACCGAGATGTAGGGCCCGCCGACCTGGATGTCCTTGTTCACCTTCTTCAAGGCCGTGTAGACCTTGTTGTACAGCTCGGTGTAGCCCTCGGCGTCCCACCGGTTCGTGGTCGGGTCCCAGAAGCCCTTGAACTCGTTCCACACCATGAAGTGCTTGACGGTCGGGTACTGCTTGGCCACCCGCGCGGCCAGCGCGGCGAAGTCGTCGAAGTGCTCCGGCTCGGGCGCGACCGTGTGGTTCTTGCTCCAGTCCGTGCGCCCGGCCTGCCCGCCCTTCATCCAGTCCGGCGCGCAGCACAGCGTGATCACCGGTATCGCCCGCGACGACGACATGAACTTCAGCCGCCGGTCGAGGTCGCGGAAGTTGTACTGGCCCGGGCTCGGCTCCGGGTTGCCGACGCCCCAGCCCATGATGTGCTGGTTCTGCACCAGCGGGACGCGGCCGAGCAGGCCCTTGGCCTCGTCGATGGCCTTCTGGGTCTCGTTGGTCGCGCTGTACTGGGTGTGCGTGACGCCCCAGCGCGGCCAGTCCTTCAATGCCGGCGGCTGCTCGAGCTGGGGTGCGGGCTGGGCCGGCATCGTGGTGGCGACCTCGCTGCCGGTGAACTGGTTGCCGGGTTTGGACCCGTTCGAGGCGTACACCATGATGCCCGCCACCAGCGCGACGGCGAGGACTCCTGCTCCCAGAGCGATCGGCCAGGGTGATCGTCGGCGCGCGTGCCGGCCGTCGGTCGGAATCACTGCAGGCTCCTCACGGGGTCGCGTTGGGCAACAAGGGCAGGGGACATGACACAGCCCTCATTACGGTAACCGTCCCGCTTGAATGCGGCTTGCCGCTAATCTACGCGAGGCGGCCGCTGACCACCGGCGGGACCTGGCACTCCGGCATAGCGGTACGGCACCGGCTGCCGGCCCGGCTGGACGATCAGCAGAGTCCCCGGGGTGTCCGTGTAGAAGGCGGATTCGACGGCGGCGGCCACGTCCTCGGCCGTGAGCAGGGGGAATCCCGCGCTGGCGAACAGCTCCCGCGCCTCGGCCACCAGCGGCGTGTCGGTGAAACCAGGGCAGACGGCGCTGATCCGGATGTTCTGGGCCGCCAAGGGCTCGGCCAGCGCCCTGACCAGGCCGACGACGGCGTGCTTGGTCATGGTGTAGATCGGGTCGCCGGAGTAGCCCACGAGCCCGGCCAGCGACGAGGTGACGACGATGGCGCCGCCGCCGGAGCGCAGCAGCAGCGGCACGGCGGCGCGCACGCCGAAGACCACGCCGTCCACGTTCACGCCCATGACCCTGCGGTAGCGCTCGGCGTCGAAGTCGGCCAGGTCGACCCGGCCGGTGATCCCGGCGTTGAGGTGCACCAGGTCCAGGCGCCCGTAGCGCCGCTCGGCCAGCGCCACCGCCTCGATCGAGGCCTTCTCGGTGCTGACGTCGGCGGCCAGCCAGGCGCCGTCCACCTCCTTGGCGAGCCGCTCGACGCCCTCGGCGTCGAGGTCGACGAGGACGCACCTGACGCCGCCCGCCGACAGGCGCCGCGCCGTGGCGGCGCCGATGCCGCTCGCCGCTCCTGTGATCAGTGCAACTGTGCTCATGGCGCTCGCTCCTTGCGGGTCCTGGTGACGACGTTCAGGGCTGGTCGAGCATGCGGTGGGCGCGGGAGATCAGTGTCGGCACGGCCGAGCCGATGTGGTCGAACCCCTCCCCCACGGTCTTACCCTGCCGGAAGCGCGCGTGAATACCCTCCACGATGACCGCGAGCTTGAAGTTGCCGAAGGCCACATAAAACCCAAGATCCGAAATATCGCGCCCTGACACCTTCGTGTAGTGCCGGGCGAACTCGGCGGCGTTCATGAACCCGGGCGCCACCGTCACGTCCCCCGCCACCGGGATCCCCGCCCGCTCCTCGTCCCCCCGGTCGTGCCAGTACGTCAGCGTCAGCCCCAGGTCGGCCAGCGGATCCCCGAGCGTGGACATCTCCCAGTCCACCACCGCCCTGATGTCCATGTCCCCGAGCCGGATCAGCGTGTTGTCCAGGCGGTAGTCGCCGTGCACCAGCGTGCCGGCGGCCTCGGCGGGCAGCCGCGCCCGCAGCCGGTCCACGAGCCGGTCGTACTCCGGCAGGTCGGCCGTCTTCGACCGCTCCCACTGCTGGCACCAGCGGTCGAGCTGCCTGGCCATGTACCCCTCGGGCCGCCCGAAGTCGCCCAGGCCCACCTCGCGGTAGTCCACGGCGTGGATGGCGGCCAGCACCTCGGCCAGCCGCTCCGACAGCCGCCGCGCCTGCTCCGGCGGCGGGTCGCCGAGTTGCTCCCTGGTCCGCACGGCGGCGCCGTCCACGTACCCCATGAGATAGAACGGCGCCCCGATCACGTCCTCGTCGCCGCAGAAGGCGACCGGCTCGGGCACCGGCACGGGCGTCGGCGCGAGGGCGGAGATGACGCGCCACTCGCGCCGCATGTCGTGCGCGGTGGGCAGCACATGACCGAGAGGAGGGCGGCGCAGCACCAGCCGGCGCTCGCGCGACTCGACCAGATAGGTCAGGTTCGACCTGCCGCCGGAGATCAGGGAGACGGACTGGGGCTCGCCCGCGTCGGGCACGTTCCGGCCCATCCACTCGACCAGGCGGGGCGGGTCAATGCCAGGTACGGTCATGGACCCACATTAGAACGCCACTCGGTGACGAAAGCCACCTGGCAGTTCTGTAACGTTCCGAAGCCACGTCGATGAGTACCGGCGAGATCCTTTACCCTGGGGAAATACACTCTGCGAGCATGTCCGGCAGAGAGCGTGCCGTCAGTAGGAGCCCATGCGCGTAAGCCTTGCCCTCCCCCGTGAGCTGGGACACAACGAAGTGAGTCGATGGCGGGCTCTCCAGGAGTCGAGCGCCGATTTCGACAACCCCTTCCTGTCCCCGGAGTTCACGATCACGGTGGGCGAACTCCGAGATGTCGTCCAAGTCGCCATTCTCTACGACGGGCCCGACATCGTCGGGTTCTTCCCCTTTGAGCGCCATCCGATGGGGATCGGCAAACCGGTCGCGGCGGGTCTGACGGACGCGCAAGGGCTGGTCCACGCCAAGGACCTGGAGATCGACGCGCGCCGGCTGATCAAGGACTGCGGGCTCTCGGTCTTCGAGTTCGACCACCTGGTGTCCGGGCAGCCGCTGCTGAGCGAGCGGCACGAGCGTTACCCGTCGCCGATCATCGACCTGCGCGAAGGCTACGAGCGGTATACCGCGACACTGAAGGAGCAGTCCGGCAAGACGTACAAAACCACTCTGGCCAAGTCACGCAAGCTCCAGCGCGAGGCCGGGACGCTGCGCCACGACTACGCGATCACCGACCTGGGCCCGATGCGCACGCTGCTCGGCTGGAAGACCGACCAATACCGGCGCACGGGACGGACCGACAGGTTCGCACACAAATGGATCGTGGAACTCGTGGAGCGGCTGCTGGCGACCCAGTCGGACAGCTTCGCCGGGGTGCTCGACATGATCTACGTGGACGACGCGCCGGTGGCGGGGCACTTCGGGGTGCGCACGCGCACGACGCTGGCCGGCTGGTTCCCGGCCTACGACACGCAGTACGCCAAATACTCCCCCGGACTCATCCATCACCTGGCGATGGCCGAGCAGGCCGCCGCGGCCGGGATCCAGGTGATCGACATGGGCCGCGGTGACAAAGAGTACAAAGACAAGCTCAAGAACGGCGAGCTCGAGGTGGCCGAGGGCCGGGTGGCCAGGGCCAGCGCGGCGGCGGGCTTCCACTGGATGATGCGGGTGCCGGCGCGCAAGACCCGCGCCACCGTGCTGGCCAGCCCGTTGCTGCTCAAAACCGCCGACAAGGCATTGAAAACCTACGGGCGCCTCCGTACCGTCATACAGCGGTGAAACACATCGAAGAGCGCACGGGCCGTCACTGCCTGCCGCTCCCCTCCAACCGGCTCGGCCTCTACCTGGCACTACGCCACTGGTGCACGCCCGGGCAGCGACTGCTCATGTCGCCCATCTCGGCCGACGAGATCCTCTTCCTCGTGCTCGCGGCGGGCCTGCGCCCGGTGATCGCGCCGCTGTCCCCGCGCGACGGCAACATCGACGTCTCCCGCGTCGATCTCTCGGCGGTGGACGCCGTCCTGACGACCAACCTGTACGGCCTCCCCGACGACGCCCCCGCCCTCGCCGGGAAGATCCTCATCGAGGACGTGGCGCATGCCATGGAGACGAGCGTCGGCGGCCGGCCGGTGGGGACGTTCGGCCAGGCGGCGGTCTTCAGCCTCTCCAAGCACCCGGGCGCGGGATCGGGCGGCGTGCTGGCCGTGGAGCGGGAGTCCGACCTGCGGGCCCTCGAACGCGCCCGCGACGAGCTGCTCGCCAAGGGCTCGTTCAGGGCCGACCTGATCAGCGTGGCCACCTCGATGGCCCGCCAGGCGGCGCTCAAGCTCGATCTCGTACGCCCGGCGCTCGCGCTCATGCGCGCCCTCGGGATGCAGGAGGAGCGCGAGGGCTACCGCATCGCGCTCGACCCCGAGGACCTGAAGGCAGCGCTCAAGGAGATCCCCGAGCTGCCGCCCTTCGACCCCTGGGTACGCGCCGACCTGCATGACTACCGCTCCCGCCGCGGCGGACTGGCCCGCTGGTACCAATCCAGGCGCCTGGCCAAGGTCCCCGCCGAGCGCGGGCGCCGGCTGACGGGCGTCGCGCGGCTGGCCGAGCTTCCCACCGTCGCCCCGGCCGTTCGCGACCACCTGGACCAGCCGCTGTTCCGTGTCCCGCTGCTGGTCCACGACCGGGACGCGGCCATCGCCGCACTGGAGCGGCGCGGGGTGGCGACCGGCTACCTCTACGACCCGCCGTACGACGACTACGCCCCCGCCTTCACCGAGGCGTCCCCGGACCCGGACCCGGCCCGCTGGTGGGCGCGGCACGTGCTCCCGGTCGACCCGGTGTACGCCCACCGCTCGCTCCCGGTCCTGCGCGACCTGGAGCCCCCTACGGAGCGTCCGCACGGGCCAGCCGCAAGAAGGCCTTCAGCCCTGTGACGATCTCCTGATTGTCGCTGAGCCCGTCCACGGTCTCGTCGAAGCGGCGCGTCATGAGCGTCATCCTGCGGTTCAGGTCGTGGTCGGCCAGCCCCAGCTCGTGGCGGGCGCCGGCCAGCTCCGCTGCGACCTCTCTGAGTCGTTCCTGGAGCTGCTGGGTCGTCATGTTCAGCACCTCGACCTGGCTGCGCAGGGCCAGCACGTCCGCGCGCGGGTAGCGGACCTCCTCGCCCAGCGTCCTGACCCGGTCGCGCAGGTGCGAGGTGTACGCTCCGATCGGGCGGAAGCACGTCGCGAGCAGGTAGAACCCGGCGAAGTAGTAGCCGATCTGCGCTCCGGAGAAGTACGTGATCACCGCGATCACCACGGCGGACACCACGTGGCCGGAGATCGCCAGCACCAGCATGCGGCGGGCGATGCCCCTGGCCTCGTCCTCGCGGCGCCGGGCCACCTGGATGCCGGCCTCCCTGGACTCCTGGATCTCGTGCACCACGTGGCGGGCCGCGAAGCACAGGTTCCACGGCACGGTCAGGAGGACGACCAGCCAGAGCAGGCTGATCGCCCCGGCGCCCAGCGAGACGAGCGTGGAGAAGGGCACACCCGCGTAGAGGACGAGCCAGACGGTGATCAGCGTGACGATCAGCGAGACGAGCAGTAGCCACCATTTCATGGGGCCAGCCTGCGCCCCGGACCCGCCCGGACGCGAGAGGTCCGCTACTCAAAGGCAGGCGAGGCCGGGTACTCAGATCTGATCAGATCGGCCAGGATCCGGCAGCCGCGTCTGACGTCGGTCAGTGAGGCGGAGCCGTATCCGATCACCAGGCCGTGCAGCCGCTCGCGGCCGTGGTGGTGGCGGTCGGTGGAGTCGAGCAGGACGCCGCGCTCCCCGGCCCGTTCGACGACGGCGGGCACCACGGCCGCGGGCAGCTCCGCCAGGACGTGCAGCCCGGCCGTGTCGCCGTGCAGCCGGCAGACGGGTCCGAGGAGCTCGACGACGGCGGCGCGGCGGCGGGCGTACTCCAGGCGCATCCTGCGCAGGTGCCGGTCCAGGTCGCCGCGCTCCAGCAGGGTCGCCACGGCCTGCTGCACGGGCCCGCTGGTGCGGTCGGCCACGGCGCGGCGCAGGCGGGCGATCCTGGCGACCAGCTCGGGGTCGCCGACCAGCCAGCCGACGCCGACGTCCGGCGAGAGGCTCTTGGAGAGCGTCCCCAGGAGCACCACCCGCGACGGGTCGAGGCCGTAGAGCGCGGGCAGCGGGCCGACGTCGTAGCGGAACTCGCCGTCGTAGTCGTCCTCGACGATCGTCGCGCCCGTGCTCCTGGCCCAGGTCAGCAGGCGTTCCCTGCGCGGGATGGGCAGCCGCCCGCCCAGGGGGTACTGGTGCGCGGGAGTGGTGTAGAGCACGCGCAGATCGCCGGGCAGCGCGTCCACGATCACGCCGTCCTCATCCACCGGACACGGCACGACCTCGGCGCCCCGGGCCGCGAACACCGTCCGCGCCACGTGGTAGCCCGGGTCCTCCACGCCCGCCCGGGTGCCGGCGCCGAGCAGGGCGAGCGCGCACAGGTCGAGGCCGTTGCCGGTGCCCCGGGTGACCAGGATGTTCTCCGGGCCGACGGCCATGCCCCGGGCGCGGCGGAGGTGGTCGGCGAGCAGCTCCCTCAGCCTCGGCAGGCCGTACGGGTCGGGCGAGGCGCCGGGCGGCAGGTCGGCGGCCTTGCGCCAGGCCCGCTTCCAGGCTGCGTGGTCGTAGTCGCGCACCCAGGGCTCGCCCGGCGTGAGGTCGATCCCGTCGACCGGCGGGGCGGGCGGGGGCGGGGGCGGATATGAGGTCTCGCGGGGCGGCGTGGGCGCCTCCATGTCGGCCACGAACGTCCCGGAGCCGTGCCGCCCGTCCAGCCACCCCTCGGCGTACAGCTGCTGGTACGCCTCCGTGACGACGGTCCTGCTGACATCCAGCTGGGCCGCCAGCGCCCGGGTGGACGGCAGCCGCTCGCCGGGCGCCAGCGTGCCGTCCAGCATGGCGCGGCGCAGCCAGTCGGCGAGCTGGGCGGTGAGCGGCTCGGCCGCCTCCCGCGTCAGGGAAACCGGCAGGTCAACAGAGGTGCGCACGGAAGTGGTCCCTACGAAGGGGTCGATAGTGGCCCTACAGAATAGGTCCACTTCGCGGCTACGGTCGAACCATGCTGCTCTCCGCCACACCCCGCACCACGCTCGGCCGCTCCAAGGAACGCGGCAGCACCGACAGGAACGACCTGTACGAGGTGCTCGACACCGGCCTGATCTGTCACCTGGGCGTCGTCGTGAACGGTCATCCCATGGTGGTCCCCACCGGTTACGGGCGCGTCGGTGACACCCTCTACCTGCACGGCTCCACCGGCGCGAAGTCACTGGGCGCGGCCGGCGGCGGCGAGGTGTGCGTCACGGTCACGCACCTGGACGGCATCGTGCTGGCCCGCTCGGTCTTCCACCACTCGGTCAACTACCGCTCGGCGATCGTCTACGGCCGGGCCAGGCTGGTGACGGACCCCGAGGAGCGGCTGACGGGGCTGCGTGCCCTGACCGAGCGGCTCGCGCCGGGCCAGTGGGACTACGCCAGGCCGCCGTCGCGCAAGGAACTGGCCGCCACGGCCGTGCTGGCGCTGTCGCTGGAGGAGGCGTCGGTCAAGATCCGGCGCGGGGCGCCGGTGGACGAAGAGGAGGACTACGCGCTTCCGGTGTGGGCCGGGGTGCTGCCGCTGGTCACCGCGTGGGGCGAACCCCAGCCAGATCCGTTGCTCCCAGAAGGTATCGATACGCCAGTTCACATCCTCCATCGGGAGTAGTTCCATAAATCAGGTACCACCTGGCAAACCCGACTCCTTGATCGCACGTCTCATCAGGTGGGCCGGCTCCTGATGGGAGAGGCATATGGAGTGGAGCGCTCCGGGGTACACGGAAATCAAACAGCTCGGCGTGGGCGCCAGCGGGCGGGTCGCGCTGGCCGTGCACGACGAGACCGGCGTCCAGGTCGCGATCAAGTACCTTTCCGCGGAGCTGCTCCGCGACCCCGCCGCCGTGGCCAGGTTCCAGGCGGAGGCGCGGCTGCTGACCACGCTGCGCGATCCCCACATCGCCACGATGTGGGAGTACATCCAGGACGCCGGTGGCGCCTGCATCGTGATGGAGCTGGTCAACGGCGTCTCTCTGCGCGCGCTGATGCGCGAGAACGGCACGACCGAGCCTGAGGCCGCGCTGGTCGTGCTCAAGGGCTCGCTGCTGGGCCTGGCCAGGGCGCACGCGGCCGGCCTCGTGCACCGGGACTACAAGCCCGAGAACGTGCTCGTCAGGGACGACGGGGTCAGCAAGCTCGTCGACTTCGGCATCGCCGTGCGGCAGGGCGTGGCAGGGCGGCCGGAGGGCACTCCTCCGTACATGGCGCCCGAGCTGTGGGCGGGGCGGCCGGCCTCACCCGCGACCGACGTGTACGCCGCCACCGCGGTCTTCTTCGAGTGCCTGACCGGGCACCGGCCATACCGCTCGACCGAGCCCAGCGTGCTCGGATACCAGCACGTTCACGCCCCTGTGCCGATCCATGACGCGCCAGAGCCGGTGCGCGGGCTGATCAGCAGGGGGATGGCCAAGGACCCGGCCCAGCGGCCGGAGAGCGCGCGAGCGTTCGTGGCCGAGCTGGAGGCCACGGCCAGGGCGGCGTACGGGGAGGACTGGGAGGAGCGCGGCAAGCGGCGGCTGGCCGCGCTGGTGGCCCTGCTCGCCCTGCTGCTGCCCGCCCCGCCGGACGCCACGCCCGAGGTGTCGACGTCGTTCGCCAGGACGGTCTTCCGCGGGCTGCGCTCGAACGCCACGCGCGTCGCGATGGGCGGCGGGCTGGCCGCGGTGCTGGCCGTGGCGGCGGTGGTCGTGCTGGCCAACAGGGAGCGGCCGCCCGCGGGGCCGATCGGCGCGGCGGCGGCCGTGCCGCCGACACAGATCACTCCGGAGCTCGCCTCCGTCCCGCCGACGACCCCGGAACCGACTCCGGAGTCGACGCCCGAGAGCACCTCCGAGACCGGCCCGGTGAGCACGCCCGAGACCGGCCTGCCCGAGGGGAGCCCCACCGCTTCGCTCGCGGCGCCGCCCACGACCAGCGGCCAGGCCACGACACCCACGACCACCGGCCCCACCGGGACGCCCTCCGCCACGCCCACCGCCACTCCGACGAGGACCAGGACGCGGACTCCCACGCCGACCCCGACCCGAACGCGGACCCCCACCCCCACGCCGACCCCCACCCCCACCCCGACGCCGACCGTGACCACGCCCTCGCCGGCCGCCTCGGTGCTGGGGGTGAGTGTGGGCGATCTCACGGTGAACGAGAACGGGGTCGCCCGCGGCACGATCACCGTGCGCGCCAACGGCACCGCCGCCGTCACCGCCACCGCCACCTGGACGGCCTCCGGCACGGACGGTCGCGCCGACCGCTTCCGCCTGGCCGGCTCGACCACCTACACCCGCACGCTCACCTGGTCGATGGGCGAGCGCCCGTGCGGCAAGACGGTCACGCTGACCGTCGCCACCTCCCCCGCGGCCCCGGGCGGCGCCAGGACGACCTCGGTGTCCGTGCCGCCCTGCCCGACCCGGGTGACCGGCCTGCGCGTCAACCTTGAGGTGCCCCCGGCGCCGGCCCGCGCCGCGCTCGCCCGGATCAGGCTGACGGCGAGCGGCACCGGCGAGATCCCCGTCCAGGCCCAGTTCGCGGTGAACGGCGACCCGGTCGGCACCCGCGCGGCCACCCTGTCCGGCCGGACCTCCTACGCCCGTACGCTCACCCACACCTTCAGGTCCCGCCCCTGCGGCTCGACGCTGTCGGTGAAGGTGACCGCGGGCGGCAGGACGTACACCGGGCGGGCCTCGGTCCCCTGCCCGCCGCAGGTGCGGCGGGTGACGATCCTCCGGGCGAGCGCGAACGACGGGCTCACGGCGACGGTCCAGGTGCGCACGTCGAACACCCAGCCGGTACGGCTCGACGTCACGTTCTCGGCCGGCCGGCTCGGCGACACGAAGTCGGACACGCTCTCCGGCGGGACGTCGTACACCAGGACCTTCACCCTCCCCGTCAAGCGGCTCCCCTGCGGCACGAGGTGGTCCGTGCGGGCCTCAACAGCCCCTGCGGCGGGCAACGGCGCCGACACGGCCACAGGGACGACTCCCGCGTGCCAGTCCGAGGAGGAGCCCCCGAAGTCGCCGGATCCCGAACCCTCCGAGACACCCGGGAAGGTCGACTAACCTCACAATTCAGACTTATTGGTATATCGGTAGTGGAAACGTGATGTCCTCTGGTTAAGCTACGGACCGTCTGATGCGAGTGGGGGCCCAGGCAACTCCAGAGGAGACCGTATGCACGGCGAGGGCCAGTGGGGGGTCCCCGGCTACACCGAGGTCCGCGAGCTCGGCTCGGGAGCCGCCGGTCGTGTCGTGCTGGCCACGCGCGACCACGACGGCGCCGAGGTGGCCATCAAATACCTCAGTGACGAGCTGAGGGCCGACATGGGGTTCGTCGCCCGCTTCCGGCACGAGGCCAGGCTGCTGGCCACGCTGCAGAGCGCGTACCACGCCCGTCTGATCGACTACGTCGAGTCCGGGCGGGGCGCGGCGATCGTCATGGAACTGATCGACGGGGTCTCGCTGCGCGAGGTCCTCAGGTCCGAGGGCCCGACGGGACCGGAGGCCGCGCTGACGGTGCTCAAGGGCTCGCTCCAGGGCCTGGCCTCCGCGCACGCCATCGGCGTCGTCCACCGCGACTTCAAGCCCGAGAACGTCATGGTGCAGGGCGACGGCACCAGCAAGCTCGTGGACTTCGGCATCGCGGTCCAGGCGGGCGAGGACGCCGCCACGGCGGGCACCCCGCCGTACATGGCGCCCGAGCAGTGGGCGGGCACGCCCGCCGGGCCGGCCACCGACGTGTACGCGGCCACCACGGTGTTCTTCGAGTGCCTGACCGGCACCCGCCCCTACCGGGCGGCCAACCTGGCCGCGCTGGCCCGCCAGCACCAGAGCGCTCCCGTCCCGGTGGAGGAGGTGCCGGCGGCGCTGCAGAGCCTGGTGCGGCGCGGCCTGGCCAAGGATCCCGCCGAGCGGCCGCCGTCGGCGGAGGCGTTCCTGATCGAGCTGGAGACCGTCGCGGCCGAGGGGTACGGCCAGGACTGGGAGGAGCGCGGGCGCCGCCGCCTGGCCGCCCTCGCGGGCCTGCTGATCCTGCTCTTCCCGAGCCCACTCGACGACCCCGCGGAGACGGGGACGTCACTCGCCGAGACGCGGTTCGCGGAGCCGGTGAGCGTCCTGCGCAGGCTCCCGACGAAGATCGCCCTCGGCGCGGTCGCCGTCGGCGTGCTGATCGGCGCCGTCGTGATCATCTCCGCCTCGTTCTCCGAGGAGCCCGTGCTCCAGGCCCAAACCACCCAGGCGACACCGACCGCGGAGGCGCCCGTCACGGAGGAGCCCGGCGAGACGGAGGAGCCGGCGGCAACCCCGGAGGCGGCAACCCCCGAGGCGACCACGCCGGAGGCGACACCGACGGCCGCGACCAGCGACGCGCCGCCGACCGTACTGCCGACGAGCGCCAAGCCCACCAAGACCGTCACGCCCAAGCCCACGCCCACCCCGGTCAAGACCCCTCGCAAGACCAGGAAGCCGACCCCCACGGCGACCGAGACGGCCGAACCCGAGCAGAGCGGCAAGATCAGCGTGCCGGACGACACCCGCTCGCCGTCCACCCCCACCCCGACACCGACCTCCGGCTCTCCGACGACCCGTCCGACGGAGGTGCCCACGACGCCCACGAGATCGGATCCGCCGTCGTCTTCGCCGCCGCCGGAGGAGCCCCGGCTCGACGCCGTCGGCGGGGCCCAGGCCGCGCTGCTCGCGTTCGGCCTGATGACGTCCGGCGCGGTTCCGGTCACACTTGCGGTGAGACGCCGTATGGCGGGACGCCATAGAAGGAAGCGCTAGACGCGCCCGGGGGGACGGCGATGGACAACCCTGCGAACGATATCGCCGGATTCCGGCTCACCGAGCACACCTGGATGACCGAGCTGGGCAACTGGATCGACGCGATCTCGCCCGACGGCCGCAGGGCCGGGGCCCTGCTGTTCGATCCGCGGACCATCGGCCTGCCCGGCGTGCGCGAGCGCGTGGTGAACGCGGTCATGACCGATCAGCGGCTCGTCCTGAGCGGGCTGGCCGGGCTGATCCCGGTCGCCGACGTGGTGGCGGCCGGCGACCAGGTGTGGCTGCTCACCGGGCAGGCGGTCAGCCCGACCCTGGCCGACCTGCTGTCCGGCCGGTCCCTCGACCCGTCAGGCGCGGCCTCCGCCCTGGTGGAGACCGCCCAGACCCTGCTCGCGCTGCACGCCGCCGGCGTCACGCACGGCTCCGTGCACCCGGGCACCGTGGTGATCACCGCCGAGGGCGCCGCACTTCTGTCCGAACGCGGCCTGTCCGACGCCATCCGCGGCCTGGTCTCCCCTCCCGACCGGGACACGGCCGGCTGGGCGGCGCTGGCGCGCGGGCTGGCCGCCTCCTTCGGGCAGGATGCCTCGCGGGCCGCCCAGTTGTTCGAACGCGCCGCGGCCACGGCCGGCACGCTGGGCCTGGCCGCCGCGCGGGACACGCTGGTCGCCGAGCAGGCGACGCTGCCCGGCGGCGGGATCGGCCGGGAGGCGCTGGCGCGGGCGGCACGCGGCAGGTCGGCGTTCGCGCAACCGCGGGCCTACGACCAGCCGCCGGTCCCGCCCAAGGACGAGGGCGACATCGTCACGCTGCTGCACGCTCCGGGCCGCTCGGCGGGTCCCGTGCAGTTCGGGCCGGGGGTCGGCACACAGGTGCAGCGGCCGGAGACGACGGCCGAGCGGATCTGGCGGGCGGGGCGGGGCGGGGCGTCCACCGTGCACGGCCCAGGCGGCGGACGGGGCAGGGCGTCGCGGAAGCGGCGGTGGCGGACGATCTTCGCCACGGCGGTCTTCGCCGCGGTCATGGCGGGGGCGATCCTGGCCTGGTTCAAGCTGAGCGGCACGCCCGAGCTGGCGGTCAAGTCGGTCGACGTCGTGGCCCCCAAGAAGACCCAGGGCTGCGACAGCAAGGTCCTGATCACCGGCACGGTCGTCACCAACGGGGCGCCCGGCGAGATCACCTTCGAATGGCGCAAGAACATCGACAAGGAGATCGTCAAGGGAACGCTCCGTACGACCGCCGACAAGACGTCCTACGCGCTGCCGCTGAGATGGTCGCTGCAGGGGAAGAGCAACGTGAAGGCCACCGCCACGCTGCGGATCCTGACGCCGGGGCCGGTGCGCACGGACAAGGCCAGCTTCACGTACAAGTGCTGATGCCCGCCGAGCAATGCATATCAAAGCGGTTCTTACTAATCTGGCGGCTATGACCACGCAGACCCCCGCGGGCTGGTATCCGGATCCGTACGGCGAGCCTTTGCTCCGCTGGTGGGACGGCAACCAGTGGACCGACGCCACCCACGCGCAGGAGCAGGGGCCGTCGCAGCCCCAGCAGCAGCCCGCCTCCGGGCCGCAGCCCCAGCAGCAGCCCGCCTCCGGGCCGCAGCCGCAGCAACAGTCGCGGCCTGACTGGTCGGTGACGCCGGCGAACCCCACGCTCCAGTACGGCCGGCCCACCTACGGTCAGTCGGCCTACGGCCAGCCCACGCCTCCCACCCAGCAGTGGGGTGGTCCCCAGCAGGCGGGCCCCGGCTACGGGCCGCCGCCCAAGCAGGGCAATCCGCTGCCGTGGGTGTTCGGCGGGCTGGCGGCGCTGCTGGTGGTCGCGCTGATCGTGGTGGCCGGGATCTTCTTCGTCAACAGGAGCAGTGAAGTCGCGCTTCCGCGGCCGACGGAGACGTCGGAGTCCCAGGAGCCGCCCACCAACGAGCCTCCCTCCAGCCAGCCGCCCAGCCAGGGCTCCGGCCAGTTGCCCCAGCCGGCCGGCGGCCGTATCACCGACCCGCAGGCCGGGATCTCCTACTCGGTGCCCGATGACTGGACGGTCCCCCCGGCCATCAACCCGCCGAGCCCGCCGCCGACCCTGCAGCTGTGGACGGGCGGCGTGCAGGCCGTCTCGCAGGCGAACGTCATCGATGGCGACGACTGGATCGGCAACGTCTTCAGCGGGGTGCTCAACGAGCTCTATCCCTATTCCGGCGCCGCCTCGGGCATGAGCGAGACGGCCAAGGCCGTGTTCATGGACTTCACCACGAGGTACTACGCGCTGCCGCACGAGAGCAAGATCGTCGCCGAGAAGGCCATGAAGATCGGCGATCGGGACGCGTGGGTGTTGCAGTTCGAGCTCGACTTCACCAAGGTGTCGGAGGAGAAGAACTACAAGTGGAAGAAGGAGAACGGCGCGATCGTGCTCATGGATCGCGGCTCCGGTGAGCGTCCGGCCATCCTCTACACCTCCGTGCCCGACAATCTGGGCACCGACGTGGTCGCAACGGTTCTCGGCTCGCTGAAGCCCGCGTGACCAGTGGCACTAGGCTGGTGGGGTAACAAGCGGGCGGATTGCTCCGAGCCGCTGGGCGAGGAGATCGAATGAGTGACTTGCTGGTCTGGATCGACTGCGAGATGACCGGACTCGACCTCGGGCGTGACGCGCTGGTGGAGGTGGCGTGCGTCATCACCGACAGCGAGCTCAATCAGGTGGACAAGGGCGTCGACGTGGTCATCAAGCCGCCGCCCGAGTCGCTTGAGCAGATGTCGCAGGTGGTGCGCGAGATGCACACCGCCTCCGGGCTGCTGCCCGAGCTGGCGAGCGGGGTGACGTTGTCGGAGGCGGAGTCGCTCGTGCTCGACTACATCCGCCGCCACGTGCCCGAGGCGAAGAAGGCGCCGCTGTGCGGCAACTCGATCGGGACCGACCGCACGTTCATCGCGAGGGACATGCCCGGGGTGGACGGCTACCTGCACTACCGGATGATCGACGTGTCGTCGATCAAGGAGCTGGTCCGGCGGTGGTACCCACGGGTCTATTTCGCGGCGCCCGAGAAGCAGGGCGGGCACCGGGCTCTGGCCGACATCACCGAGAGCATCAGGGAGCTGCGCTACTACCGCGCGGCGATCTTCGTGGAGCAGCCGGGGCCCGACTCGGCGACCGCGAGATCCCTGGCGGAGCGTGTCAGCGGATAAGGAGTGGCGTAAAGACTCCCGAATCCCGCTACACTTTTCCTGTGCCGTCACGCAGTGGGCGGCCATGGTGGGTGTAGCTCAGTTGGTAGAGCGCCAGGTTGTGGTCCTGGATGTCGAGGGTTCAAGTCCCTTCACTCACCCCAACGCGGCAGCGGCCGGTCCTTCTGGACCGGCCGTTGTCGTTT
The DNA here is from genome assembly GCF_044465905.1 of Nonomuraea sp. NPDC049480. NCBI lineage: Bacteria > Bacillati > Actinomycetota > Actinomycetes > Streptosporangiales > Streptosporangiaceae > Nonomuraea > Nonomuraea sp. NPDC049480. Next base: position 58,955 of record NZ_JBITMD010000024.1, on the reverse strand, counting down.
CTCCCGACAGGTTCTCCCGACAACTGCCCCCAAAACACGACATTGCGAGTTATGCTCGCTGTCTAATACCGCTAACGCCGTAAGCACGGGGGCCCTCGGCGATCTGATCGTCTTCGCGCCCCCGGAGGCCGGATGAGAGTCGACGACGCAGCGTTCGACAGCGTGTTCACGTCCTTGAGCAAGCGCGAGGCCGAGGTCATGGACCTCATCGCCACGGGCCAGTCCAACGGCCAGATCGCGCAACGCCTGTTCCTCAGCGAGAAGACCGTCAAGAACCACGTCAACCGCATCTACGCCAAGCTCGGCGTGGACTCGCGCGTCACCGCCATCGGGCTCTGGCGGTCCCGCCGGCAGTAGCCGGGGCACAAGAGACACCGGTCCAGCCCGGCGGCACCGCCACTCGCCGGGCCGCGCCTGCGGGTCTCCAGCCGCATCCGCCCAAGGTGGCGGTCGTCTCGGCAGTCGCCCGGGGACGGCCCATGGCGGGCACTCGGGCTCTACCTGTTCGACGGCATGCCTGCGGACGGCTCCGTCCGCCCTTCCGCAGGTCCAGCATGCGTCGCGCCGTTCGGCGATACGGCGAACGAACGGGACGCGCGGATTCGAGCGCTTCCCGGCACGGCGTTTAGGGGACACGCATGGAGTCAGAGGAGTCGTTGGCCGTATCGAGGGGGAAGGAGCCATTCATGGTGCGCAGAACGCGGGTCGTGGTCGTGGGTGCGGGGTTCGCGGGGCTGGCCGCCACGCGGGTGCTGGCCAAGAGCGGGGCGCTGGTGACAATCGTCGACCGGAACCCGTACTCCACCTTCCAGCCCCTCCTCTACCAGGTGGCCACGGCCGGGATGGGCACGGCCGACGTGTCGTACCCCACCCGCACCTACGCCGCCAGGTGGCCGAACGTGCGGGCGCGCCGGGCCGCGCTGAGCAAGGTGGTGCCGGAGGAGCGGCGGGTGGAGTTCGACGACGGCAGCGGGCTGGACTACGACTACCTGGTGCTGGCCACGGGCGTCACGACGAACTGGCTGAACGTGCCGGGCGCGCGGGAGAACGCGTTGCCGATCTACTCGCTCGGCGACGCGGCCGTCCTGCGCCGGCGGCTCCAGCAGTGCCTGGAGGACACGGCGACGGGCCGGCGTGAGAGCACCCACGTCGTGGTCGTAGGCGCGGGTGCGACCGGCGTCGAGGTGGCGGGCACGCTGGCCGAGTTGCGACGGCGGACGCTGCCGCTGACTCATCCGGAGATACGTCCGGACCAGACGAGCGTGTCGCTGGTCGAGCGGTTCGACTTCGTGCTGGCGCCGTACAAGCCGCGACTGCGGGACGCGGCGGCGGACGCGCTGCGCAGGCGAGGCGTACGGCTGCGCCTGGGCTCCACGGTGGCGTCCGTGGAGCCGGACGCGGTGGTGCTGGAGGACGGGTCGCGGCTGCCGAGCGACGTGACCGTGTGGGCGCTCGGCGTCACCGCGCCGGATCAGGTGGCCGACTGGGGGCTGCCGCAGGGCAAAGGCGGCCGGATCACGGTCACGGAGGCGCTGAGCGTGCCGGACCATCCGGAGATCTTCGTGGCCGGCGACCTGGCCGGGCCGCCCAAGCCGCTGCCGCAGCTCGCCCAGCCGGCGATCCAGATGGGCGAGCACGTGGGCAGGCAGATCCTGGCGGCGGCCCAGGAGCGGCCGGTGCGGGCGTTCCGGTACCACGAACCGGGGATCATGGCGACCGTGGGCAAGGCCGAGGCGGTGTTGCAGTTCCCCAACGGGATGACCATGCACGGGCTGCCCGCGTGGCTGGTGTGGATCTTCATTCACGTGTCGTATCTGCTGGGCGGGCGCAACCGGTTGAGCGTGCTGCTCAACTTCTTCTGGCGCTACTTCGGGCCGCGCCGCTCCGCCACCAGCGTCACGCAGTGAGGGCAGCCGCCAGGGCGGACAGGCCGTGGTCGAGGTCGGGCTCCGGGATGTTGAGCGCGGGGCGCAGGCGTACCGAGCGCGGGCCGCAGGGCAGGACGAGCACGCCGTGCTCCTCCCTGAGCCTGGTCACCAGGGCGTCGCGGGCGGCCTGGTCGGGCAGGTCGAACGCGCACATCAGGCCGCGACCGCGGACGCCGGACACTGTCTCCGGCCGCTCGGCCTCGACCTTGGTGAGGCGTTCGAGCAGCACGTTGCCGAGCGTGGCGGCGCGCTGGATGAGGCCGTCGCGTTCGATGATCTCCAGGATGCCCCGGCTGCGGACCATGTCCACCAGACCACCGCCCCACGTCGAGTTGATCCGGCCGCTCAGCTGGAACACGTTGTCGGGCACCTGGTCGACCCTGCGGCCCGCCATGATCCCGCCGACCTGCACCTTCTTGGCGAACGCCACGACGTCCGGCGCCAGCCCCAGCTGCTGGTACGCCCACGGCGTCCCGGTCGTGCCGCCGCCGGTCTGAACCTCGTCGAGGATGAACAGGGCGTCGTACTCGTGGCACATGTGCTGCATGGCCTGCAGGAACTCCGGCCGCATGTGGTTGTCACCGCCCTCGCCCTGGATGGGCTCGGCGATGAAGCAGGCGATGTCGTGCGGATGACGCTCGAACGCCTCCCGCGCCTGCGCCAGCGCGTGCTCCTCGGCCGCCTCGACGTCGCCCAGGTGGATGGCCGGCACGTCGATGCGCGGCCAGTCGAACGTGGGGAAGCGGTCGGTCTTGCCGGGCTCGGTGTTGGTCAGGCTCATGGTGTAACCGCTGCGGCCGTGGAAGGCCCTGGTCAGGTGCAGCACCTTTGTGCCCAGGTCGCGGGGGCGCCCCGCGGCCTCGTTGCGGCGGCTCTTCCAGTCGAAGGCGGTCTTGAGCGCGTTCTCGACGGCCAGGGCGCCGCCCTCGACGAAGAACAGGTGCGGCAGTTCGGGGTCGCCCAGCACGCGGGCGAAGGCGTCGACGAAGTCGGCCAGGTGCTCGGTGTACATGTCGGGGTTGGCCGGTTTGTTGCGCGCGACCTGGCCGAGCAACTGGACGAAGTCGGGGTCGAAGGGCGGGTTCACGCCGAGTGGCGCGGAGGCGAAGAACGTGTAGAAGTCCAGATAGCGGCGGCCGTTGCGGGCGTCGACGAGCCAAGAGCCGCGGCTGAGCTCGAGGTCGAGCACGAGACGGTAGCCGTCGACGAGCAGGTGGCGGGCAAGGCGGGTGTGTACGTCCATGTCGCCTCCACTGTGGGCAGATGGGTCGCACGTTCCTCCGGAGGAACGCCGATACCTACGTAAAATTTACGGTACATCTACCCACATAGTGAAGTTCTTCATGCTTGGGAGTAGACCACGATCGACACCGCGATGTACTGGACCAGGTACGCGGCGATGGTGAACGCGTGGAACACCTCGTGGAAGCCGAACCAGCGGGGCGAGGGGTCGGGGCGGCGCAGCCCGTACACGATGGCTCCGGCCGAGTAGAACACGCCGCCGACGGCCACCAGCACGACGGCGGCCACGCCCGCGCCCTCAAGCAGCTGCGGCATGACGAAGATCGCCGTCCAGCCGAGCGCCAGGTAGAGGACGGTGTAGAGCCAGCGCGGGGCGTTCATCCAGAACATGCGGAACAGCACTCCCGCCAGCGCCCCGCCCCAGATGACGGTCAGCACCGCCACCCGGGCGACCCCGTCCAGGGCCAGCAGGGCGAACGGCGTGTACGTGCCGGCGATGATCAAGTAGATGTTGGCGTGATCGCACCGGCGCAGGAGCTCCGCCAGCCGCGGGCCGAGCGTGCCGCGGTGATAGGTGGCCGAAATGCCGAACAACAGAGCCGACGTGATCGCGTAAACGGTGGAGGCCAGCCGGGCCTGCAACGTCGGGCCGAGTGCCACGAGCACGAACCCCGCGATCAACGCCACGGGCAGTGCTCCAGTGTGCAGCCAGCCTCGCAGCCTGGGCTTGACGGTAATGGTCGTCATAAAACCTACGGTACCGTAGGTTACAGCCCATTGAGGAAGCGGGCGGCGATCGGAACGGCGGTCCCCCGCCCCGATCCCCCATGCCGCACGAACACGCAAAAGGCCAGGTCGTCGCGGTATCCGATGAACCACGCGTGCGGCTGCCCCCCGTCCCTCACCTCCGCCGTGCCGGTCGTGGCCGCCACTCCCTCCGGCAGCCCCTCGTCGCTCACCTCCGCCGTGCCGGTCTTGCCCGCCACTCCCTCCGGCAGCCCCGCCTCCGCGGCCGTGCCGTGGTCGACCACGGCAGTCATCATGTCCCTGAGCGCCGCCACGATCCCCTCGTCCATCGGCACGTCCTTGGGGGGCTCCCCCTCGACGCGGCGTACCTGCTTCTCCGAGAGCAGCCTCGGCGAGCGCCAGGTGCCGCTCTGCACGGCGGCGGCGATGGCGGCCATGCACAGCGGGCTGGTGACGACCTCGCCCTGACCGATCGCGTCGGCCCCGAACATGTTCATGTCGTCGGTCTCCGGCACGGTGCCGCAGTTGCCGCCGATGCCCGTCATGATCGGCCGGCCGAACCCCCACTCCGCCGCCGTCTCCGCCAGGTCCTTCGAGCTCAGCCTGGTGGTGGTCTGCTCGACGAACGTCGTGTTGCAGGAATGGGCGAACGCGTCGGTGAAGGTGATGAGGCCGCGATCCACCTCGCCGTCGTTGTCGAAGGGCCGGAAGCCCGGGATGGTGTACGTGCCGGGGCATCCGACCTCGGCGGACGGCTCGAGGCCGCTCTTGAGCAACGCCGCCGCCGTGATCGTCTTGAAGACCGAGCCCGGCGGGAAGACGTCCCGCACGGCGCTGTAGTTCTCCTCCAGGCGGTCGGCCAGCCCCAGGATCTCACCGGTGCTCGGCCGGATCACGACGATCGTGGAGTCCTCGACGCCGTCCAGCGCCCGGGCCGCCGCCGCCTGGACCGGGCGTGACAGCGTGATGCGCTCGACGTTCGCCTCGGGCTGCTTGGTCAGCAGCGGCCGGTCCGGCTGCCCCGGCACCTTCAGCACCAGCTCCCAGCCGTGGTTGGCCTCCGCGAACTCGGGCTTGAGCGGGTCGAGGTACGCCTCCGCGTAGCTGTCGTTGGGGATCTTTGCGCCCTCGGTGGTCACGAACTCCGCCGCCGTGATGTCCACCTCACCGAGCTCCAGCCGGCCGCCGTCCTTGAGCAGCGGATGCAGCGTCTCGGGCGCCCACAACACCTTCCAGGCCCGGTCCCGTACGGCCAGCCGCAACGTGCTGTCGAACGGCCACGCCCCGAACTCGGCGAGCTGCCGGACCCCCGCGAACGGCACCTCGGCGGCCCCGTCACCCAGGCTCTTCATCGGCCCCGGGGTCAGCTGGATGGATCGGACGTGCAACTCCTCCGACAGCGCGCGATGCCGGGCGACGAAGTCGGCGGGCGGCTGGTACGCCAGCCGCTCCATGGTCGTGATGTTCCCCTTGCGCCAGGCCTCGAAGTACGCGGCCGCGGTCTGCGACGCGCTCCCCTTGACCCGGTTCGACGCCAGCACCGCGAACGCCGACGCCCCGACTACCGCGACTACCGCGATAGCGAGCACGATCAGCCTTCGTCGTCGCATACGGTTTCTCCCAGGAGGGATCAGCGTGACACGTGGACAGCGGGAACCGATGCCTGGCCTGTACTCGGTGACGTTCGGCGAGGTCGAACTTCTCCGGGACCTGGACAGGCAGGACGGCTGGGTGCTGTCCAAGGATGGCGTACCTCAGTCTTATGTGGATCTGAAAGACCCCACATTTCTGGAATTCGAGTACGTCCGTCTCATGGCGGACGTTATCGACCTTCTGGACGAGGGCCCGCTCAGTTGCGTGCACGTGGGCGGCGGCGCCTGCACCATCCCCCGCTACGTCGCCGCCACCCGCCCCGGCTCCAGGCACATAGTGATCGAGCCCGACGGCCTGCTGGTCAACCTGGTACGCGAGCAACTGGACCTGCGCTCGGTGCCCCGGCTGAAGGTCATCGTCGAGGGCGGTCGCGAGGGCACGGCCAAGGTATGGGACGCCACCGCGGACCTGATCGTGCTGGACGCGTTCACCGGGGCCACGATGCCGGTGGAGCTGGCGACGGCCGAGTACATGGGCGACATCGCCAGAGTGCTGCGCCCGGACGGCACCTTGTTGATCAACATGGCGGACGGCAAGGGCCTGGCCTTCGCCAAGCGCCTGCTGGCCACGGCCACCGGCGCGTTCCGGCATGTCGCGCTGCTGGCCGAGCCGGGGGTCATGCGGGGGCGCCGCTTCGGGAACCTGATCGTGGCGGCGTCGCGGACGGACCTGCCGGTGGACCTGCTCACCCGGCGGGCGGCCGGCGGGTTGACGCAGGCGAGATGCGTGCACGGGGAGGCGCTGAAGAACTTCATCGCGGGAGCGCCGCCGATCAAGGACGGCGACCCGGTATTAGCCCCGGTCCCCCCGCCCGCCGTCTTCGGCTAGGACGGGTCCGGGCCCAGGTAGGCGAGGACCGCCGCCACCCGCCGGTGTACGTCGCCGCTGTTCTCCAGGCCCAGTTTGGAGAAGATCGAGTTGACGTTCTTCTCCACCGAGGAGATCGACAGGTGCAGGGCACGGGCGATGGCCGAGTTCGAGCGGCCGTGCGCCATCTCCCGCAGCACGTCACGCTCTCGCGCGGTCAGTTCCTCCCGCTGCCCCCGTACATCCCGCCGGGCCAGCAGCCCCTCCACCACCTTGGGGTCGATGACCGACCCGCCCGTGGCGACGGCCCGGATCGCGCCCAGCAACTCGTCCAGATCCCCCACCCGGTCCTTCAGCAGGTACGCGAACCCCTCCGTCCCGTGCTTGAACAACTCGAACGCGTACAGCGCGTCCGAGAACTGCGACAACACCACGACCCCGATCCCGGGATGCGCGGCCCGGATGCGGTGGGCCGCGTCGATGCCCTCGAAGCCGGCCCGCCACTCCCCTCCCGGCATGCGGATGTCGGTGATCACGACGTCGGGGCCGAGCCGGCGTGCGGCGTCCATGAGCTCGTCGGCGGTGCCCACCGCGCCGGCGACCGTCACCTCGCCCGACATCTCGAGGAGCCGCCGGGTGCCCTCGCGTACGAGGTAGTGGTCGTCGGCCACCACCGTGCGGATCCGCTCAGCCATCGACCGGCACCCATGCGTTCATCCGAGTCCCCTTTCCCGGCTCGCTGTCAAGGTCCAGGCCGCCGCCGAGGGCGTCCAGCCGGTCGGCCAGGGTCGCGAGGCCCCGGCGGGCGGCGGTGCGCGGGTCGAAGCCCTTGCCGTCGTCGGCGACCGCGGCGCGCAGGCGGCCGTCCGCGTGCGACAGGCGTACGTCGATGGTCGTGGCGCCCGCGTGCTTGAGCGCGTTGGCCACGGCCTCACTCACCGTGAAGTACATCGCGCCCTCGATCTCGTCGGCGAAGCGCCGCGAACGCAGTTCGGGGGCCGACGTGACGGTCGTGCGCACGGGGAGCCTGGAGCAGCGTCCCTCGACAGCCTCGACCAGCCCGCCCTGGCTGAGGACGGCCGGGTGGATGCCGGCCGCCAGCTCGCGCAGATCGGCGAGCGTCTGGCGGGCCTGCTCACGCAGGTCGGCGAGCATGCCGGGACCGCCGCCCATGGCGCGGGCCAGCTCCAGCCCCGCGATGAGCGCGACGAGTTGTTGCTGCACGCCGTCGTGGATGTTGCGTTCGATGCGCCGGCGCTCGGCCTCCTGGGCGTTGACCAGGCGGGTGACCAGGCCTGCGCTCTGGATGGCCAGGCCGGCGGGCACGGCCAGCGCCTCCAGGAGCCGCCGGTCCTCTCGGGTCAGCCGGCCCGCCTGCCGTGGCCCGCACTCGATGCGGCCGAGCCCGCCGCGTACCGGCACCGTCAGCGCGGCCGGGCCCTCCTCGCTGCCGGCCACCACCCGGGTCCCGTCCGCGAGCGTCACGGCCGCCCACCTGGTCTCCAGCCCGGTACGCACCGCCGCGGCCAGCCGCCCGAGCTGCTCCACCGGCTCGGGCGTGTCGCCGAGCGCCGCGCCGAGGCCGGTCAGCACCTCGTCGACCGTCGGCCGCATGTCGAACACCAGGAGCAGGCGCGAACCGCGGACGCCGATCCTGAGGTCGAGCAGCCGGTGCCGGACGATCGCCACGCCGATGGCGGCGGGCAGCGCCCCGAGGGTGGTCAGGATCCCGAGCACGCCGGCCGCCCCGGCGCCGAACACCCCGAGCAGCACGAACCCGGCCAGGCTGGCGGCCGTGCCGCCGACCATCCAGGCATACTGTCCGCGCTCTTCCGGCCGGCTGCGCCGCCAGCGCGTCACGAGCCCGCAGAACACGACCACCGCCATGATCCACGTCGTGAACTGCCCCGCCGCGCCGGCAAATGCCCCGACGAGCCCGGCGCCCGACGTCGGCACACTCCGTGTGTCGTACGGCGTGGCGTCGTACAGCGTCGTCCCGATGGCGTGCACGCCGATCGCGACACCGGAGATCCACGCGATGGGCCGCCAGCGGCGCGACGGCAGCCGCCCGTCCGGGAACAACAAAGGGATGAAGATCCAGGTCATGCCGTAGAACACGGCGTACGCGGAGGTGAGCGCGGTCACCAGCAGATCAGGCCGCGCACCGCGGGCGGACAACCCCACGCCGAACGCGCCGAGCCCGAGGCCCAGAGCGCTGATCAGGAGCAGCCGGCCGAAAGGGACGTCCGGCCGCCTGGCGGCCATCAGCCAGCCGAGCCCGGCCAGGAGCACGCCGAAGACGATGAACACCCACTCCGTCACCGGGGCGGGCAGGCCGCTCGCCATGAGAGTGCCGGCCACGACGCCTCCGGCCGCGATCACCGCCGGCACCGCGGCCTTCAGCCTGGAACTCATAGGCCTCCATCGTCGAGGCGGGCCAGGACGACGTCTATGAGGTTAGCCGCATATTTCCGGCGGCCATCCGCACCGCCGGAACGGCGGCCCGCTTGGTGGTCCCCCGCGCCCGAGCTCCGATTGCCTGGGGAAGGCACACCCATCGTCAAAGGAGCCCTGCCATGAACACCCCGTCGAAGCCTGCCCGCCTCCTGGCCGCGGCCGCGGTGGCGGCGACGTTGACGGCCTGCGTGGGCCAGCCGCTTCCCGCCCAGGCCACGTCCACCCCGGCCACCGCCACCGTCACCGCCGCCCCCGTGATCCCCGGCACGCCGGCGGGCCGGCAACTGCGCTGGCTGCTCGACGCGGCCACCCGCCCGCCGATCGCCGAGAGCGAGCTGGCCGGGCACTTCTCCGCCGCCTTCCTCAAGAACATCCCGGCCGCCCAGCTCAACCAGGTCCTCGCGGTCTACAAGGGCATGCGGCTGGAGCAGGTCGTGGAGTCCAGGGACACGGCGCTGCTCGCCCGGGTCGTGGCGGGCGGCGCCCCGTACGAGGTCGTCCTCGCGGTGGACGGCGCGGGGCTGATCGACGGCCTGCAGTTCCGCGTGCCCGCTCCCAAGAGCTGGGCCGAGCTGGACGAGCGGCTGAAGAAGGTCGCGCCGCAGACCGGCTTCCTGGCGGCCGAGCTGACCAAGGGCGGCGCCTGCCGTCCCGTGCACGCCGTCGCCCGCGACACGGCGCGGCCGCTCGGTTCGATGGTCAAGTTGTACGTGCTGGGCGCGGTGGCCGAGCGTATCCGGAGCGGCGCCTTCGGCTGGGACACCCAGCTCACGATCACACCCGAGCTCAAGAGCCTGCCGAGCGGCGAGCTTCAGAACCGGCCTGACCACAGCAAGGTGTCCGTGCTGGAGGCCGCCCGGCTGATGATCTCCATCAGCGACAACACCGCCACGGACCTGCTGATCCACAAGGTGGGCCGCAAGGCGGTCGAGCGGACCATGCGGGCGTGGGGCGCTCCTGACAAGCGCAACGTGCCCCTGCTCACGACGCGGGAGCTGTTCGTGCTCAAGGGCGCCGACCATCCGCGCCACGCCAAGCGCTATCTGTCGCTGGGGACGGCGGAGCGGCGGGCGTACCTGGACAAGGTGGTCGCCAAGGTGCCGCTGTCCGCTGTCAAGCCGTGGAACGCGCCGCGCGAGCTGGACACCATCGAGTATTTCGGCTCTCCCGCCGACATCTGCCAGGCCTACTCCCGGCTGGCCCGGATCGGGGATCGGCGGGTCGGCGAGGTGTTGTCGATCACCGACGCCGGGCTGGGGCTGAACCGGAGCCAGTGGCCGGCGGTGTGGTTCAAGGGCGGCTCGGAGACAGGCCTGTCCGACCTGAGCTTCCTGGCCCGTACGTCGGAGGGCAAGGCGTATGTCGTGACCGTGATGGCGGTCGATCCGGGTGCGCCGTTGGGCGGGCAGGTCGTCATGGAACAGCTCGCCCTGGTGCGGGGCGCGTTCGCGCTGGCCAAGGATTCCTGAATCCCGGCATCTTTTAGGAGCACAGTTATTAGGATTGTGCTCCTAAGGAGGAGTCCCAATGGCTATTCCCAAGCCCGCCAGTATGTTCGATCGCACCTGGGAGTGGGCAGCGCTCACCAGGTTCGTCTCTGACGAGACGCCGGGGGCGAGCCTCGGGATCGTATCCGGTCGACGGCGCCAAGGAAAGACATTCCTTCTCGAGGCCGTGTGCAAAGCCACCAGCGGCTTCTACTTCGCGGCCATCGAGGCGGTCCCACGCCAGGAGTCACTCCGGCAACTCGGTGAAGCGCTGGGGCGGCATATCGGATCGCCCGGATCAATCCGCTTCGCGAACTGGGACGAAGCCATAGACGCGTTGCTCGCACTGGGCAAGGACCGTCCGCTACCCGTTGTCCTCGACGAGTTCCCTTATCTGGCACAGGCGGCGCCAGAGCTGCCGTCGGTGATTCAGAGAGCGATGTCCCCGCTCCGCGAGGAACGCACCGAGTCCAGATCACGGATCATGCTCTGCGGCTCGTCCATCTCGTTCATGGGAGGCCTCCTCACCGGAACGGCTCCGCTGCGCGGCCGGGCGTCTATGGAGCTCATCGTGCCGACCTTCAACTTCCGCGCTGCCAGGGAGTTCTGGGAGTTGGACGATCTGCGGCTCGCCGCACTCGTCTACCTGATCCTGGGCGGCACTCCCGCCTACAAATCCGAATTCCTGCGCGGCGTCGCACCGGCCAGCCTGGAGGACTTCGACGATTGGGTGATCGACCATGTGCTCCACCCGGCGAGCCCTCTCTTCAGGGAGGTCAGGTTCCTGCTGGCAGAGGATCCGACGCTCAGGGACACCGGCCTCTATCACACAGTGCTCGCCGCGGTCGCCGAGGGAAACTGCACCCGAGGGTCCATAGCCAGCAGGATCGAGCGCAAGGCGACTGACATCTCTCACCATCTGACCGTCCTCGCCGACGCGGGCCTCCTCACAGTCGAACCGGATGCGTTCCGGCAGAACCGCTCCACCTACCGGATCATCGAGCCACTGGTCCGCTTTTACCACTCGATCATCAGACCGAGGTTCGCCCAGCTCGAACAAGCACGGCCGGACCGGACCGAGCGCATCTGGAAGGTCGCTCAGCCGCGCTTCCGCAGCGCCGTGGCGGGGCCGGTCTTCGAGCACATGTGCCGGTCCTGGACACGAAACATGGCGGCCGAGGAAACCGTGGGCGGCATGGCCGAACAGGTGCTGTCCGGCGTCGTCCATGAACCTTCCTCCCGGACCAGCCACGAGGTCGACCTTGTCGCGATGGAGGACGACGGGAGCCTCCTGGCCATCGGCGAGGTCAAATGGGGCGACACGCTCGGGATGGCGCACCTCGAACGGATGGAGAAGATCGCTACCATCCTGACGGCCCGTGGGCAGGAGCCCAAGGTCATCGTGCTCTTCAGCGCCACCGGTTTCATGCCCGCCCTCGAGGACGCCGCCGCCAAGAGCGGTGGCCGGGTTCAGTTGGTGGGCCTCGAACGGCTCTATGAGGGTGAGTGATCCACTCGGCCGGGTGCCGGCGGCGTCCGCGATCAGGTGATCGGGAGGGCGGCGGCCGTCTGGCGCCAGATCTTGCCGTCCCTGACGACGAGGGTGCCGTACGTGGTGACGCGGTTGCCGCCGATCGTCATCCGGGCGTTGTAGAAGATCACGTCCTCGGTCACCTGGAGCGAGACGATCTCGTCCACCTGGGGCTTCGCCGAGAGATATCCGGTGAAGAGGTCCCTGATCTCGGCGGCGCCCCGCGCGACGCGGTCGAAGCGGATCACCGTGGCGTCGTCGTGGTATTGGGCCAGCAGGGCCTCCAGGTCGCCGTCGGCGATGGCGGCCAGCTGGCGGTCGAACACGTCCTGGGTGGTCATGCGGCACCTTCCGGTCGCGGGCGGAGCAGGTCGTACGCCACCTGAGCGGCCGCGTACACGAGGATGAGAGGCAGCGCCGCCGCGGTGGGCAGCGCGGACGTGGCGAGGGTGAGGGCGGCGGCGCCCAGGCGGATGGCGCCGGCGCGGCGGTCGAGCGAGCACAGGTGCTGCAGGCCGAGCACGGCGAGCACCAGGGCGGCGGGCACTCCGATGGACCAGCTCGTGCCGGCCGGGTGGGCGATCGCGTGCTCGATCCCGATCCCGAACGCCACCAGCCCGAGCGACAGCGGCAGGTGGGAGTAGACCCAGACCTGCCCGGCCACGGCGGTGCGGAGGACGACGGACTCGTCGATGTGGCCGAAGTACAGCCACCAGAAGCCCATCGCGATGGCCACCCCGGCCAGGGCGATGGCCAGCGTGCCCGGCGTGACGTCGTGGCCCTTGAGCCCGGTGACGACCGCGGCCACGACCTCGCCGAGCACGATCACCACGAACAGGCCGAAGCGCTCCGGCAGGTGCTCGCTCTGCGGCGGCAGCTTGCCCTGGTGCCGCCGCGCCAGCAGGGGCGTGGCCAGGTCGATCACCATCGCGACGGCCCAGAACGCGTATCGCAGAGGCGGGTCGACGGCGAGCGAGGCCAGCCAGAGGAGCGCGGCCGCGGTGAAGCCGGCGGCGTAGCGGACGGCCAGCGGCCGGGCCTCGGGGACATGGCGGCCGACGCGGACGTAGGCCAGGACGAGGAGCACCCTGGCCACGGCATACGCGATCGCGAAAAGCCCGGACCGCTCGGCGAAATCGCTCACGCTCGCAGCCATGGTCGCGACCGCCAGGATCTGGGGCAGCGCGAGAAGCCGGTGGCTGACGTCGTCGGTGTCGAACCTGTTGGCGTAGAAGACGTATCCGGCCCACGCCCACCAGATCGGCACGAACAACCCGACGAAGAGCAGGATGTCGCCTCCGGCGAGCACGGCGGCCAGCTCCGCGACCGCCACGACGAAGACGAGGTCGTAGAGTAGCTCCAGCCAGGTGGCGCGGCGGTGCGCGTCCTCGAAGAGCCTTAATCGGGGTGGCTGCCACTGACGGCTGCTGCTCACGGGTTCTCGTACCTCCACTATGTAATTGTGTAATTATGCCCTCCCGGCCGGGTTCAGCGTAGCGTGAGGCAGGCGACACGATCTCCCGCCTGGCCGACCTGCGGGCCGCTGGTGACAGTGCCCTTGGAGTGGATCACGAGCGAGCCGGGCAGACGGGCGGGGTCCAGCGTCCAGCCGTGGCGGGCGGCCGCGCGGCCCGCGCCCTCGCCGTCGGTGGCGAAGTCGAGCCAGATCTCACTGGTCGGATTGATCTTGCCCTGTTCGTGCTGGTAGTGCGGGCCCGAGTCCTCGGGCTTCCTGCCGCACGGCCTGGTGTGGATGTGGGCACCGTAGCGGCGGTTGGGGAGGAGGCCCTCGGCGACGAGGGACGTGCGGGTCATGCCCGCGCCGGACTCGATGGTGACGCTGGCCTGGGATCCCGCGGGGGCCAGTTTGCGGTTGTAGGCGATGGAGCCGATGTCGCCCCGGGCGAACTGGCCGGAGGCGGACAGTGTGATCCGGCCCTCCGGCGACGCGGAGCGCGGGGCGGGGGCCTGCTGGAGCGGGGCGGGCGGGCCCGCGCAGGCGGCGGCGCCCGAGACGGCGGTGCCGGAGACGGCGAGCATGACGAGAAGGTACACGGGCACGCGCATGAGAACTCCCCATAGTCCGAGCCCGGCTGCAGGCGGGCGGCGAGAGAGCCCCACTCTAACGAGTGATCGGACGGATACGCAGAGTATTCGGGGGATGTCGGTCAAGCGCCGTGCTTCGCGGCGATGTCGTCGATGATGGCGGCCAGCCGGAAGTCGAGGTCGGTGAGACCGCCCTTGTCGTGCGTGGTGAGCGCCAGGTGCAGCGAGCGCCAGCGAATGTCGATGTCCGGGTGGTGGTTGAGCTCCTCGGCCTCGACCGCGATCTCGTCCACGATGCGGATGGCGGTGGGGAAGTCGGGCGCGGTGACCGTGCGGCGGATCTCGTCGCCCTCGCGCCGCCATTCGGGCAGGTCCTTGAGCTTGTTCTCGACGTCCATGGGCCCACGTTACTTGAGCGCGCCCGAGCTGAGCCCGGACTGGATCTGCCGCTGGAAGATGATGTAAACGATCATTACGGGGAGGATGGTCATGCTCAGGGCGGCGAACAGCCCAGGCCAGTCCGCCTCGTATCCCGCCAGCGTGGAGATCTTGGCGATGCCCTGGGTGATGACCCATTTGTCCGGGTCGCCGGCCAGGAGGACGAGGGGCAGCAGATACTGGTTCCACTGGCCGAGCACGTTGAAGATGGTGATGCTGATCAGGCCGGGCTTGGCCATGGGGACCATGATCTGGAAGAACGTGCGGGTGTGCGAGGCGCCGTCTATCAGCGCCGCCTCCGCGACGGCGTCCGGAAGCGTACGGAAGAACGCCGCCAGGAAGAACACCGTGAACGGCAGCGAATAGGCGATGTAGACGAGGACGAGGCCGACGTGCGAGTTCAGCAGGCCGAACTGCTTGACGACGAAGAAGAGCGGCCCGAGGGCGAGGAAGACGGGAAACGCCAGACCGGCCACGAAGTAGTAATAGAGCAGCTTGTTGCCGACGAATTGGTAGCGGGCCAGCACGTACGCCGCCATCGACCCGAACACCATCGTCCCCGCTGTGCCGAAGAACACGACGACGACCGTGTTGAACATGTACTGCCCGATGTGCGCCTTGTCCCAGGCCCGGCCCCACGCGTCGAACCGCACCGCGCCCGGCAGCTGCAGCGGGTCGCCGAAGATCTCGGTGTTGGTCTTGAACGACGCCAGGAACGTCCACAACAACGGCAGGACGATCAGCAGCGCCCAGATCGCCAGCGCCACGTGGGAGAGCCCGCTGAGCACCCCGAACCGCGGCCTGCCCGTGTCACGTGCGGCCATGTCTACAGCTCAACTCTCTCTCGCCTGGTCGTACGCAGGGTCAGCACGGCGAACGTCACGGTCAGGAAGAACAGCGCCACGCCCATCGCGGAGGCGTAGCCGACCTTGTTGTAGGCGAAGGCCGTCTTGTAGACGGTGACCGGGAGGATGGTCGTGGCGCCGTCGGGCTCGCCCTTGTCGCCCGCCAGCACCTGGATCAGGGCGAACCCGTCGAAGGCCGCGATGCCGAGGTAGATCCACCCGACCTGGACGGTGTCGCGCAGCAGCGGCAGCGTGATCGAGAAGAACAGCCGCACGCGCCCGGCGCCGTCAAGGGCCGCCGCCTCGAAATAGTCCTTGGGGATGGCCGCCATTCCGGCGGAGAAGAGCACGACGTAGAACCCGACCGCCTGCCAGACCATCACCGCCATGATCGACCAGAGCGCCAGCCCCGGCTCGGTGAGCCAGCCCACGGGCTCGGCTCCGAACCGGGAGAGCACGCCGTTGAGCACGCCGTCCGCGTCGGGCCGGTAGACCGCCTGGAACAGCACTCCGACCACGGCCACGGCGAGGACCTGGGGGAAGAAGAACACCACCCGGTAGAACGTCGACCCCCAGACGCCCCGCATGCCCGAGCCGCGCGTGCCCCCGCCCAGATTCAGCAGGAAGGACAGGAACAGCGCGATCACGATGGTCACGATCGGCAGCACGAGCAGGAGGAGCCCGTGATTGCGCAGGGCCCGCCAGAAGGTCTCGTCCGCGAACAACCGGCCGAAATTGTCCAGCCCCACGTAACGCACGACCGAGGAATAGCCGTTCCAGCTCGTCAGTGAGAGCTGGAACGCCTGGATGTAGGGGCTGATGACGAAAACCGAATACAAGGCGACGGGGACGACGAGAAACCCGGCGACGAACCCGTACCTGCGCAACCTGACCATTGACTACTGGCTCCGCGTCTGCTTGGTGACGGAGTCGTCCTTCTTGATGGCGTCGGCCTTCTTCTGCATGTTGGCGCAGAACTTCTCGGGCGTGATCCGCCCGGCCATGACCACGTTGATCTGCTCGGTGCCGTAGTCGAAGAGCTCTTTGTACCAGCCCTCGAAACGGGCGTCGGTGATGATGTTCTGGCCGGCCGCGTCCTGCGCCTTGGCCGCGCTCTTCAGGCCGGCGGGCAGGTCCACGCCCTCGGCGGCGCCGTTCACCACTGTGATGTTCTTGGTCTTCTCGGTGAAGCCGCGCGCGCCTTCCGTGGAGAGCATGAGGCGCAGGTATTCGAGCCCGCCCTGCGGGTTCTTCCCCTTGGCGGCGACGACGAAGTTCTCGCCGACGCCGACCTGGATGGCGCCGTACGGCATCTTGTCGGCCGCGGTGACGTCGGGGATGGGGGCGATGGCGTATTCGAAGTCCAGCGGCTTGTCCTTCTCCATCTCGTTCTCGATCCAGGACCCGACGGGGTAGAACAGCACCTTGTTCTGCAGGTGCTTGATCTGGGTCTGCGTGTGGTCGAGGCCGAAGAACGCCTTGTCGCCGTACTTGGCCTGGACGTCCACCCACGCCGCGACCGCCTGCTTCATGGCGTCGGAGTTCCAGGCGTTGTCGACCAGGTTGTCGATGTCGATGATGGTCTGGTTGCCGCCGATCTTGGCGGCGGTGTAGAGCACGTTCCAGAGCTGGTAGTACGGGCCCTTCTGGCCGGGGTACGCGAACAGCAGGACGCCGTCCTTCTTCGCCGTCTCCCCCAGGGCCGTGAACTCGGCCCACGTCTTCGGGACCGCCCATCCCCTGGACTCGAACAGCTTCGCGTTGTACCAGAGCGCGCGGTGGGACACGGTGTAGTTCAGCACCAGGTCCTTGCCATCGATCTTGGCGTTGTCGAACACGGCCGGCGTGAGCGTGTCGCGAACCTTCTTGCCGGGCTCGTCCGCCGACGGCGCGTCGAACAGCGGGGTCAGGTCCGCCAGGTGGCCCTCGGCCGCCAGCGCGACGAGGTCCATCGCCTCGGGGCCCGAGTTGTTGAGCACGTCGGGGGCGTCGCCGCCGACGAAGCGGGGGCGGAGCTGGGTGCCGATCTGCTGGGTGGCGGTGTGCTTGATCGTCACACCCGGGAACGCCTTCTTGTACAGCTCCTCGTGCAGGTCCTTGGCGTACGCGTCGCCGTATCCGCCGCTGAAGATGACCACTTCGAGCGGCTTCTTGGCGTCGACGCCGAACGGGTTCTTCGAATCGGCGGAGAGGGTGACGGAAGGGGCAGGCGTGGGCTCGCCGCCCGTTCCCGCGGTGGCGCAGGCACTCAGCAGGCCCGCGCCGGGGCCGGCGACGAAAGCGGTCAGGCCGATGCGGCGAAGCAGCTGGCGCCGCGTGATCTCGCCCGGGTGGGTCATGGGGGCTCCTGAATTAGGAAAGTTTCCTAAATGTTTGCCCGAAGATATGGATACCCCCCGACCTGCGTCAAGAGGTCTCCATCGAGACGTGACCTGGCCGTGACCGCTTACAGAGAATGCCGACAATTCAGTGGACGCGCTTGTGAAGGGGCAAGGACGTCCAGGTGGGAGGGCGGTACGGCACCGGCGAGTGGGGCGACGGGCATCGGCGGGCGTGGCCGGCGGATGTCCTCAGCGCGCCGCGCCGGCGAGAAGGCGTGCGGCGGGTGGCCGGGTGGTGCCGCCCCGCCCGGGCGCGCGGTGCCGCGCGGGCAGCGGGGCGGGGCGGGGGCGGACTGTGGGGCGGGGCGGGGATAGCTGGTCAGGCGAAGTGGGTGCGGGTTTCGGCGAAGGCCTGGTCCGTGCCCTCCAGCGCCTTGGCGACGTCCTCCTCGGTGTGAGCCGCCGACATGAACCAGTTGTGCCAAGGGTGCAGGTACACCCCGTGGCGCAGGCAGGCGTCGCTCCAGTACATGGCCACGGACAGGTCGGCGTCCCCGTCGAAGCTGAGCCACGGGATCGTCACCGGTCCCGTCTGGTTCACCACGAAGCCGTGGGCCTTGGCCTGCTCGTACAGCCCTTCGCGCAGCCGCGTGCCGGCCCTTTCCATGGCGAGGATGCCGTCCGTGTCGCGCAGCGTCTCGATCGTGGCCTTCGCCGCGGCCATCGCGACCGCCGAGAACCAGAACGAGCCCGTCGAGTACAGCGTCTGGGCCGGCCCTCGAAGCGCGTCGGTGCCGGTCACGGCGGCGATCGGATAGCCGTTGGCCATGGCCTTGGACCAGGCCGTCAGGTCCGGGCGGACCCCGTACGGCTCCCAGGACCCCCGAAGATCGATCCGGAAGCCGGCCCGCACGTCGTCGATCACCAGCGCCGCCCCGAGACGGTCGGCCAGGGCCCGGGCGCCGCGGGCGAAGGCGGGCTCGACCAGCTCCTGGTCCTCGAACGCGTCATGCTTGAACGGCGTCACGATGATCGCCGCCACGTCCCCCTCCACGGTGGCCGCCGCCGCCTCCAGCGACTCCAGGGAGTTGTACGCGAACTCGACCAGGTCGGCCCGCTCGTTCGGCGTCGTTCCGGCGAGGGACGGCGTGCACCAGGGGTCGGCCCCGTGGTAGGCCCCGTGCGCCATCAGCACCTTCGTGCGCCCGGTCGCGGCCCTGGCGACCATGAGCGCCTGCGTGGTGGCGTCGGTGCCGTTCTTGGAGAACATCGCCCAGTCGGCACTGGGGACGGTGTCCACGATCAACTCGGCCAGCTCGACCATGATCGGTCCCGGGCCG
This sequence comes from Nonomuraea sp. NPDC049480, assembly GCF_044465905.1. Lineage (NCBI taxonomy): Bacteria > Bacillati > Actinomycetota > Actinomycetes > Streptosporangiales > Streptosporangiaceae > Nonomuraea > Nonomuraea sp. NPDC049480. The sequence continues at coordinate 40,113 of NZ_JBITMD010000024.1, read as the reverse complement.
TTGAGGCAGTCGCCGAGCGCGGCCTGGCGGGCGGCGGCCTCCTCCACGCGCGGGTGCTTGTGTCCCAGCACGACGGGGCCCCAGCTGCACATGAAGTCGATGTACTCGCGGCCGTTCACGTCCCACTGCCGGCAGCCTTCGCCGCGTTCGAAGAACTGCGGGTAGCCGGGGGCGAAGAGGGCGGCGTTGAGGTGCCCGTACATGCCGCCGGGGATCACCTTCGCGGCCCGCAGGCGGAGTTCGGAGTCGTTCATCAGAGCATCCCCAGGGTGGAGTCGAGGTCGGTGAGGCCGGCGTCGGAGCCGAGGCCGGTGGCGACGCGGGCGGCCGCGGCGGTGCCCCAGCGGGCGGAGGTCAGGACGTCCTGACCGTGGAGGAGGCCGGTCAGGAACCCGGCGCAGTACGCGTCGCCGCAGCCGGTGGTGTCCACGACGTCGGTCTTGAGAGCGGGTACGGGTGAGGATCCCTCCGGCGTGACGACGAGGCTGCCTTCCTCGCCCAGCGTCACGAGGACGCCGCGCGGGCCGTCGGCCAGGAGGGTCGCGGCCGCGGTCTCGGCGTCGGCGGCGCCGGTCATGAGCAGGGCCTGGGACTCGTTCGGCAGGACGTAGTCCACGTGCGGGAGGAAGGCCCGGGCCATTCCCAGTAAGTCGGGCATCTCGGAGAGGAGGTCCATGGTCACAAGAGTCCCGGCCGCCCGTACCTCGTCCAGGAGGGCGAAGAAGGCCGGGTCGCCGAGCCCGAAGGTGACGTCCATGCCGCCCAGGTGGATCGCCCGCGCGCCGCGCAGCACGCCGGCGTCCAGGTCGGCGTAAGTGACGGAGAGGTTCGCGCCGGGGACGTGGAAGCTGGGCCGCCCGCCGTCGGGCCTGATGGGCAGGATCGAGGCGGCGGTCTGCTCCCCCGGCCTGCGCGCCAGGCGCGAGGTGTCCACCCCTCGCTTGGCCAGCACCATCAGCAGGAAGTCGCCGAGCTCATCGTCACCGATGGCGCCCATCGTGACCACGTCATTGCCCAGCTTGACCAGGTCCACCGCCGTCCCCGCGGCGGCGCCGGCGGCGGTGAGGCGGACCTGGTCGACCAGCACGGTGTCCTGGCCCTCGGGGATGTGATCGATGGGCCTGGCGAGAATGTCGACGATATGGACGCCGACGGTGACAACGGTCATAGTTTATATAGACAGACGTCCGAATAAAAAGTCAATGGAGGATTCGATGCCGAAGATCGTCGATCACGACGAGCGCAGGCGCGAGGTGCTGTCGGCGGCCCGCCGGGTGATCGTGAGGGACGGCATCGACGCCGCGACGACCCGGGCCATCGCCAAGGAGGCCGGCTACTCCAACGGGGTGCTCGCCCACTACTTCACCGACAAGGACGAGATCCTGCTGTCCGCGCTGCGCCAGTCCCATCAGCGCATCCGGGACCGGCTGACCCGCAAGGTGGAAGGCGTGCCGGGGCTGGCGGCCCTGCGCGAGCTGCTGCTGGACAACCTGCCGCTGGACGCCGAGCGCACCCAGGAGACGCGGCTCGAGGTCAGCTTCTGGAGCCGGAGCCTGGCCTCGGAGCGGCTGGCCGAAGTGCAGCGGGCGGAGGCGGCCGAGCTGCGCTCCGCCGTACGCGACCTGCTGGGCCAGGCCCGCGCGGCCGGCGAGCTGCGTACCGACGACAGCCTCGACGACCTGACCGAGCACCTGCTCGCCCTGGTCGACGGCCTCAGCCTGCACCTGCTGCTCTACCCCGGCCGGCTGACCCGCGTCGACCTGGAACGGCTCATGTTGCAGGCCTTGGACCGGCTCTGACCGTTGCTGTAATTCGGACGACCGACTACATTGGCGGCGTATGAGCCTCCGCGAGCAGCTGTGCGAGTACGGCCGGCGGGCCGTCGAGCTCGGCCTGGTCATCGGCACCTCGGGCAACCTGAGCGTACGCCAGGGCGACCTGGTGGCGGTCACCCCGTCGGGGGCGGCGCTCGACAAGCTCACCCCGGAGATGTGCCCGATCGTGGACGTCGACGGTTACCTGGTCGAAGGGGAGCTGCAGCCGTCCAGCGAAACCCCCATGCACCTGGCCGTCTATGAGACCACCGGCGCGCAGGCCGTCGTGCACACGCACTCGGTGTTCGGGACCGTCGTGGCCACCACGATGACCGAGCTGCCGCCGGTGCACTACAACGCGCTGCTGCTCGGCGGCGTGGTCAAGGTCGCCGAGTACGCCACGTACGGCACCCCGGAGCTGGCCGCCAACGTGCGCGCGGCGCTTGAGGGCAAGCAGGCCGCCCTGATGGCCAACCACGGCGGGGTGACCATCGGGGCGACCCTGGAGCAGGCGTTCGAGGCCACGCGGCTGCTGGAGTGGCTCTGCGAGGTGTACGTGCGCGGGCTCGGCGTCGGCAAGCCCGCCATCCTGACGGAGGAGCAGCTCGCCGCCGTGGTCGAGCGCTCGCTCAACCCGCCGCGGTTCCCTCGCAGACCCTAGCCGCCAGCCCCAGAGGCAGGCCGCCGGAGCCCGCGATCCGGTCGTGGAACCCCTTCAGCGGCCCTTGGAACGACCCGCGGATGCGGTCGATCTCGATGGCGCCGGTGAGGTAGGACGGCGCCTGCGTGGGCCAGGCGCAGTAGCGGTTGACCTCGCCCTGCGCGGTGCCGGGCGACAACGACGCCTTCGTGGCCATGAAGGTCTCGGCCTCCTCGATGGACATGTCCTCGCAGTGCAGGGCCGTGTCCACGATGATCCTGGCGGCGCGGAAGATCCGGCAGTCCAGGTGGGCCAGCTCGGTGGCCGGGGTGTCGAAGTAACCCTGCTCGTGCAGGAGCTTCTCGACGTACAGGGCCCAGCCCTCGGTGAAGTACGCCGTGCGGAAGACCTTCCTGACCGTGCGGGGGTTGCCCGCCATGTACGACAGGTGCCAGTGGTGCCCCGGGTACGCCTCGTGGACGGCGATCGACGGCATCTGGGCCCGCGAGTTCGTCCGGAGCCGCTGGCGCACCTGCTCCGGCGTGAAGTCGTCCGGCGTGTACGGCACGAAGAAGACGCCGGTCCGCGAGCTGCTCAGCGGCGGCGGCGACAGGTAGTGGGCGACGGACAGGACCGGCCGGGTGTACTCGGCGGACGGCAGCACATGGCACTCCTCGCCGTCGGCGAACGTCACCAGGTCACGTTCCTTGACGAAGTCCCTGGCCCGCTGGGTCTCCGCGTCGTACTCGGCCCGCATGTCCGCCAAGGTCGGCGGATGGTCGTCCATGAGGGACTCCATCGCCGCCCGCCAGTCCTGGGAGCCGTTGACCCGGGTCGCGACCTCGCGCATCCTGGCGTCCAGCTCGGCCCAGGCCGCCTGGCCCTTCTCGTGCAGCTCGGCGGCGCCGTACCCGAGGAGCTCGCGCTCGCGCAACAGCGTGGAGTAGAGCTTCTCCCCCATCCGCCAGGTGCCGCCGCACTGGAAGCCCTCCAGGAACGTGACGAGCTCGTCGAACGCCTGGGCGGCCGGCTCGGCGGCGGCGGCCAGCTTCGCGCGCAGGTCGGGATCCTCCACCATGCCGGGGATCGTGCGGGTCAGGAAGTTGCGGCCGGTGCGGGCCTGGCCGAGCCCGCGCTGGACGAGCAGCGGCGCGGCCAGGTCGGGGTCCAGGTTCGCCCGGCAGGCCGCCAGCACGCCGGGCACCTCGGCCAGCCGGGAGACGGCGGCCGACACCAGCTCGGGCTCCGGCTTGAGCCGCCGCTGGAACGGTGTGTACATCGAGCCGAAGATCGCCGAGAGGTAGACGGCCGGGTCGCGGCGCCAGTCGGGCCAGGACGCCAGGGCCAGCGAGCCCCTCAGCTGGGAGCGGACAAGATCTCTGTCGATCGCGTCGTCCAGCGACGGGGCCTCGGCCGCCGAGAGGCGTTCGAGCCAGCGGGCCTCGTCCCGCTCGCGGGCGGCCCAGGCGGAGGCGCTGAAATCGCCGAGTGTGTGGTCGTAGCCGTCGGCCCCCAGGAAGCTGGCGACGACGGGACGGTCGGAAAAGTACCACCTGAGAAACTCGTCCACCGATGCACCATATCCTGAGCAAATGCCCCTGCAGATCACTGGCGCGCTCGGCGACCCCGACCTTATTCGCCTCCCCTGGGACGTCCCTCTAGCAGACTGGCCGCAGCACCATCTGGTCGATCTCCCGCGCGGCATCTCGCGGCACGTGGTGCGCTTCGCCCGGCTCTCCGGCAAGGTGTACGCGATCAAGGAGATCAGCGAGCGCTACGCCAAGCGCGAATACGGGCTGCTGTGGGACCTGGCCCGGCTGGACGCGCCGTCGGTGGAGCCCGTGGCGTACGTCACCGGCCGCGACGAGGGCCTGGACGCGGCGCTGATCACCCGTCACCTGCAGTTCTCGCTGCCCTACCGTGCGGTCATGTCGGGCACGCTGCGCCCCGACACGCTGACCCGCCTGCTGGACGCGCTCGCCGTGCTGCTGGTGCGGCTGCACCTGAACGGCTTCTACTGGGGCGACTGCTCGCTGTCCAACACGTTGTTCCGCAGGGACGCGGGGGCGTTCGCGGCCTACCTGGTGGACGCCGAGACCGGCGAGATGCATCCGATGATCAGCGAGGGCCAGCGGGCGGCCGACATCGACGCGGCCCACACCAACATCTTCGGCGAGATGCTGGACCTGGAGGCCGGCGGGCTGCTGCACCCGTCCATCGACCCCATGGACACCGCCGAGGACGTCGTCGCCCGCTACCACCGCCTGTGGGACGAGATCAACCAGAGTGAGATCATCGAAGAGGTCGACTGGCACCGCGTGGAGCAGCGCATCAGACGGCTCAACCTGCTGGGCTTCGACGTGGCCGAGATGATGGTGCGTCGCAAGGTCGGCACGGGCCGGCTCATCGTGCGGCCCAAGGTCGTGGACGCCGGGCACCACCAGCGGCGGCTGCTCCGGCTGACCGGGCTCGACGTCGAGGAGAACCAGGCGCGGCGGCTGCTCAACGACCTCGACGGGTTCCGGGTGGCCAAGGGGCTGCGGCACGAGGACGAGGCCATCGTGGCGCACCGGTGGCTGGCGGAGGTCTTCCAGCCGACGGTCGAGGCCATTCCCGTGGCGCTGCGCGGGAAACTGGAGCCCGCGCAGCTGTTCCACGAGATCCTCGACCACCGCTGGTACCTGTCGGAGCAGGCCGGCGCCGACGTCGGGCTTGAGGCGGCCGTGAAGTCGTACGTGGACAACGTGCTCGTCCACAAGCCCGACGAGAAGGCGCTGCTGCCGGACGAGCCGGCTCAGTAGGCGACCGTGATGCGCTGCCGCGGATGCGTGGTCTTCTCCAGCTCGTCCGCGACGGCGACCGCGTAGTCCTCGGCGGAGATGAAGCTGCGGCCCTCGGAGTCGACGAGCAGGTCCTCGTGGCCGATGCGATAGATCCCGGTGCGGTCGCCGGGCGCGATCTCGGCGGCCGGTGAGATGTAGGTCCAGTCCAGGTCCTCGACCGGCCGGAAGAGGCCGAGCACCGAGCGCTGGGCCAGCGCCTCACCTTTGTAGATGTCCGGGAACTCGGGCGTGTCGACCAGGTCGAGGTCCGGGGCGACCTTGAGGCTGCCGGCGCCGCCGACGGCGATCACACGGCGCACCCCTGCCGCGCGTACGCCCTCGATCAGCGCGCGATAGGCGTCGAGGAACGGGCCCTCCGGCTCGGTGCCGTCGCGGGGCGGGCTGATGGCGGAGACGACGGCGTCGTGGCCCTTGGCCAGGGTGGCGGCGTCGTGGACGTCGCCCTTGACGGGGGCGCCCGAGCGGCTGACGCCGGTCACCTCGTGCCCGCGATCGGCCAGTTCTGCGGCGATGCGCTGGCCGATCATGCCGGTCGCGCCAAAGAGAAGAATCTTCATGCGCCCAACAGTATCCATTGGATACTGGTTACTTCATCGTGCTATAGGTGCCTTATGGATACCGGTGATGTCTTCGACCCGAACTGTCCGACCAGGGTGGTTCTGGACCGGATTGGCGACAAGTGGTCGGTGCTGGTCCTGCTCAGCCTCATCGGCGGGCCGATGCGGTTCACCCGGCTGCGAGCGCGGATGGGCGGGGTCACGCCCAAGGTGCTGACGCAGACCTTGCGCGCCATGGAGCTGGACGGGCTCGTGACGCGGGAGGTGTTCGCCGAGGTGCCGCCACGGGTCGAGTACGCGCTGACGGACCTCGGGCGCTCGCTGCACGAGCCGGTCTCGGTGGTGACCAGGTGGGCGGAGCAGAACGTGGCCGAAATCCTTCGCTACCGCGAGAAAGCCTCATAAATCGCATAGTCATGCGCATCGGTGTTGTTTTTCTACGCCATAGCCGTACAAAACCTTAACTCCAGCATCCGCTCACGCTTCGGTCCGATCCCGCACTCCTACGCTGTCTCTGTCCCACTGACGGCGAGGGAGGTCACATGCTCGGAATCGACGCCTGTCTGGCGGAGGTCATGTCCATACCTGGGGCGCAGGACGCCATGCTGATGGACCACATCAGCGGCATGGCGGTGGCCTTCCGCCCCGCCTCCGGCGTGAACGCCGACCGGTCGGCCGCCGCGCTGGCCGAGGCGCTGCGCGCCACCGCCGACGGCCTGGCCCGCTCGCGCCCGGACGAGGTCGTGCGCATCGACGACATGCTCGTCACGACCGACAAGGCCCACCATCTGCTCCGGCTGCTGGAGACGGCCTTCAAGGGGCCGATGGTCATCTACGTGCGCCTCGACCTGGAACGATCCAATTTGGCCTTGGCCAGGCACCGCCTGCGGTCCATCTCCGCCTGCCTCACGACGTGAACCGATGACCAGGCTGGACACCCTCTTGGCCGGGCTCGCCCGGGATCGCTCGACAGGCGCGCTCCGGGTCGGCAGGAGCGGCACGATCTTCCTGTCCGACGGGCGCGTGACTTACATGGAGTGCGCCCAGACCCCGACCGTCGAGCGCCTGCTCGTGGCCAGGGGCCGGATGACGGAGGCGGCGCTGCGTGCGCTTCAGGCCGACGGCGGCTGCGTCCGCCTGCTGGAGGATGGGCCGGTCACGCCGGGCGAACTGCAGTATGCGGTGCTCGGCGTCGTGCTCGACGCGGCGTTCTTCCTGCTGCCGGCGAGCGGGACGAGGCCCAAGTTCCGGCCCGGCGATGAGCACTGGCTGGGCGGGCAGTGGTTCTTCGACGTGCCGGGGCTGGTGCGCGAATGCGCCCGGCGGCGGGCCCAACTGGCACAGGCCTGGCCCTCGGCGGAGGCGGACACGCTCCCGGTGCGGCCGGCCGCACGTCTGCCCGGGCATGCGGTGGCCCTCGACGGCGTCCAGTGGGAGGTGATCGTCCGAGCCGATCACCAGGCGACGCCACTCCAGCTCGCCAAGCGGATCGGACGGTCGGGCTACTCGGTCCTGCTGGCGGTCAGGAGACTGGCGGCCGCCGGGCTGCTCGCCCTGCCCGCATCCGCTCCGGAGGGCGGCGCTCTACCCAGGCGGACCCGCGACGAGCGCGAGCGGCCGCCGCACGATCCACAGGCCGCCCCGCTGCCGCTGGGACCGCACACGACCGCGGATCCGGCCGACCTGACATTGCTGATGCGGCTGAAGACGGCGCTCGAGGAGCTGTCGTGAGGTTCCCCTCACTCAGGAGGAGACCACGGGTGGAGCTACGACAAGAGGTTCTGGAGGAAATGGCGCTCCTTCGCGAGCGCACGCCGGACGTGAGCGGCAGCGTCGCCTGCACGGTGGACGGCCTGCGGATCGCCTGCGACCTCCCGGCGGACGTAGGCGAGCAGGCGGCGGCGCTCTCGGCGGCGCTGATGGCCATGAGCAGGCGGATGCTGGCCATGACCGGCCAGGGCGCACTGGAGGAGACGCTGATCTCCGGCACCGCCGGCTTCGTGGCCTTCTACGCCGCCGGCCCCACCATCGTCCTCACAGTCCTGGCCGGGCCCGGCTCGAACGTCGGGCTCCTCCGGCTGGAGGGCAGGAAGACGGCGGCCGCGGTGGCCGCCGTCGCAGCACGCAAGCACTAACCATCCCCGACAGAAAGGGAGGAAGCATGGCGGGCATGGACGTCTCTCTCAAGGAGATGATGTCGATCGACGGCGCTATCGGAGCCGCGATCGTCGACCACGGCAGCGGCATGGCGCTGGGCGTTCTCGGCGGATCAAAGGATCTGGACCTGCAGGTCGCCGCCGCGGGGAACACCGAGGTGGTCAAGGCCAAGTTGCGCACGATGGACTCGCTGGGTCTCAAGGACGGCATCGAGGACATCCTGATCACGCTGGGCGGCCAGTACCACATCATCCGGCCGATCAGCGGGCGCGGCGGCAAGGGGCTGTTCCTCTATCTGGCGCTCGACCGCTCGCGCGCCAACCTGGCGATGGCCAGGCACCAGCTCCGCGGCATCGAGGAGAAGCTGGAGGTCTGACCGCCGGCGGAGGCGGCCGGGGGCCGCCTCCGTCTTCACGCGCTCGTGAGCTTGGTGATCTCGGTGACGATGTCGGACCAGACGGGGCGCGGCAGATCGTGGCCCATGCCGGGATAGGTGACGAGCCGGGCGCCGGGGACGGCCGCCGCTGTGGCATGGCCGCCCGCGACGGGGACGAGCAGGTCCGCCTCACCGTGCAGGACCAGCGTGGGCACGGCGACCCCGGCGAGCCGCTCCGTACGGTCGCCGGAGGCCATGATGGCGGCGAGCTGCCTGGACGTGCCCGCCGGGTCGAAGCACCGGTCGTACGCCAGGCCGGCCATCGTGGTGATCCGCTCGCGGTCCAGCTCGTAGCCGGGCGAGCCGATGACGGACCAGGTGCGCACCGCCTGGGCCTGCACACTCTCGCGGTCCGGAGGCGGGGCGGCCATCAGCACCGAGACCGCCGCCTCCGCCGGCGGGGCGACGTCGGGGCCGGGCGTCGACATGATCGAGGTCATGCTGAGCACACGTCCGGGGTGCCGGATGGCCAGCGTCTGGGCGATCATCCCGCCCATCGACGCGCCGGCCACGTGGGCGGCGGGCCAGCCGAGGGCGTCCATGAGGGCGGCCGCGTCGTCGGCCATGTCGTCGAGCAGGTACGGCGCGGGCGCCCCCGGTCCGGGGACGCCCGCGTCGTGGAAGTGCGTGGACAGGCCCGCGTCGCGGTTGTCGAACCGTACGACGTGGTGTCCCTGCTCGACGAGGAGCTCGCAGAACTCCTCGTCCCAGTGGATGAGCTGCGCGCCGAGCCCCATGATGAGGAGCAGGGGTCGTCCTGTGGGCGGGCCGAAGCTCTCGTAGGCGATGTCGATGCCGTTGGCGGTTACGCGGGTGGTCACGGAGACCAGAATGACATTCTGGTCTCCGATCGTAAAGTCAGCGTCTGATGAGCCTGCGGAAGCGCTCGCCGCCGAGCACCGCGCCGCCGCCGGCCATGGCCAGGACGCCCACGAGGAGGACGCTGCCCACGGCGCTGGACTCCTCGACCTCACCCTCCGGGGCGGCCTGTACGGGAGCCGCCTTCTGAGGCGGGGCCGCGACGGCCTTGCCGGGAGCCGCGGGCTGCTCCTCAGGCGTCTCTTCGGGCGTCTCTTCGGGCTTCTCCTCTGCCATGACCTGCGGGGGCTTGGCGGGATTGGTGTCCCTCTTGGCCCAGGCACGGGTGGAGAAGGCGACGGGGTGGTTCTTCTTGCCGACGCCGTCGCCCCACTTGGTGATGACGTAGTCGACCTCGATGTGACCCTGGCCGCCGACGCCGTCCACGCCGAGCGTGTCGGGGTTGAACCTGCCGCCGGTCAGCTCGGCGAAGGTCTTGGCGTCCAGGTCGAGCATGACGCCACGGCTGGAGGGCTCGCCGGGGCCGCGGTCGCCCACGAAGAAGGGCAGCTTCTTGCCCTCGTAGACCACGTAGCCCTCGGTCAGCAGCGGCCAGCTCGGGCTCGCGGCCATGCCCTTCTGCATGCGCTTGCCACTGGCCGGCAGGCCCGTGTCACCGGCGCGGCCGGAGGCGTCGTCCCAGAAGTAGGACGCCGTGGTAGAGCCCTTGAGGAGGATCTTCTCGTCGTTGTCGGAGTCGGCGTGGGCCGCCACGCAGGCAATGGTCAGCGCACCTACGGCGGATGCGGTGAACAGAGCGAAGGAACGCAGGCCAAAACGAGCAGACATAGAGCAGTGAGGTCCTTTGCGAGGGGACAGGGACACGCGCTCACGGAAAACTGGCGCAGCCGGGCAGAACGCCTGACATGGTGACTGCGCGGGGCGCGGAAAGAGCCTGAGGGAAAGGGCCGATCAGGAGGCGGCCGGCACTACTGCCCTGTCTGGGGGTACGACGCGGTGGTACATCATTGGGGGTGTCCTCTCCATCACGCCTACCGGGTTAGCTGACGGGTTCGGGCTTGGAGATGCCCTACCGGCGCGTGGCCGGATTCACCCCAACAAGGTGGGTCCCCGGTTCCCGATCGATCGGGATTCGGCTATGTAATTGGCCCACACTTTAACCAGGCTTTCCGGACATACGCAAACGATTCATCACGAATCGGACAGAAGATCTACCTAAGTGGGCAAAGAAAAGAGGGGGTACGGCAGGCCGTACCCCCTCCAACTACCAGCATCAGCCGCCGCTCTTGCGCCTGAACGATCTTTTACTCGCAGCCGGACCGTGCGCCCCCCCGTGGATCTTGGATGGGTCGCCGCCCCTGCCACCCTCGCCCGCGCCCGCATGCTGGTTGCGCTTGCGCTCCAGCGCCTCGCGGAACTTGCGCTTCATCTCGTCCTCGGGAGTTTCGCTGACTTCCGGCTCCGGTGTTTCCGCCATGAGGACCTCCATGGTGTTGGGGACACTGACAGCTTCGCATGACGCCGCGTACGACGCGAAACCGGCCTGGCCGAGACTCCCGGGGGTAAAGGGGAACCGTTACGTTCCTGGTGTTGCCTTGGGGCAGATCCGGAAACAGAAGCGGCATGATGGTCCACCCCCCGGTACGGCGATGATCCTCCTCGGTCACGACCTTGCGATGGATCTCGGAGCGGCCGGCACACGGATCTACGTCAAGCGCAAGGGAATCGTGCTCGACGAGCCGTCGGCCGTCGCGCGCGACGCCGTGACAGGCCGGGTCCTCGGGTATGGCGCGGAGGCGGTCCGCGACGGCTTCGGCGAGACGTGCTGGCCGATCAGCGGCGGCCTGCCGGCCGACGGCGAACTCACCCGGCGCCTGGTCCGGCATTTCCTGCGCAAGGTGCACCGGAACCCGTTCGCCAGGCCGCGCGTGGTCATGGCGCTGCCGGAGGACGCCACGCCGATCGACCGGGCGGCGCTGCGCGACATGGCGTTCGAGGCGGAGGCGCGGGGCATCCTGCTGGTCCCGCACGGGCTGGCCGCGGCGCTGGGCGCGGGTGTGCCGGTCAGGGACTGCGCCGGGCGGATGGTCATCGACATCGGGCGCGACGCGGCCAGGATCGCGGTGCTCTCGCGCGGGGCCGTGGTGGCGTCCGGCGCGGTTCCCTGCGGCGGCCACACCATGAGCCTGTCGATCGCCCGCCTCGTCGAACACGAGCACGGGCTGCTGATCGACGAGCGCGAGGCGGAGGCCGCCAAGCGGCGCGCGGGCACCGAGTGGAAGCCGCTGCAGCGGCAGGTGGTGGTGCGCGGCCGCGACGTGGAGTCCGGCCGGGAGCGGGCGGCGACGCTGCCGGTGCAGCTGATCTACGAGGCGACCCGGCAGCCGGTCGAGACGATCGTGCGGGCGGCGGTCGGGATCGTGGAGCGCTGCCCCGCGGAGCTGGCCGCCGACCTCGGGGAGCAGGGCGCGGTGCTGGTGGGGGGCGGCGCGCTGCTGCGCGGGCTGTGCCGGCGGCTGCGGGCGGCGCTGTGCATGCCGGTACAGCGGGCGGAGCGGCCCCTGGTGTCCGTGGCGCTCGGCCTGGGGCACTGCGTGGACGACCTGGGGCTGATCGCCAAGCTCAGAGCCGCCGCCAGATGAGCACCGGAAACGGTGTAGCATATGCGGTTTTTGCGCGATTTGCCCCGTAGCTACGGATCGCCTTAGGTATGGTCCCCTCGTGCGTATCCGCCGTTACGCTGCTTCCGCGATGCTCGCCTGCCTCGCGGCCTGTGCGGCGGCGTCCGAGTTACCCACGCTCGACGCGGCCACCAGTCGGCTCACCACGGACGCCGACCTCCTGATCGGCGCCTCCGGGTTGCGGATGCCGGCCACCGAACGGGTGAAGGACGACTCCTGCGTGCCGGGCGAGGTGCGGGGGTTCCTGCGGATCGAGAGCGAGCTCGTGGACGCGTCCGTGGGACTGCTGGAGAAGCTCCAGGCCATGGGGTACGACAAGGTCGTCGACGACCTGGACCTGCGGGACGACACCCAGGACGTGGCCGTGCTGCGGCACCCGGAGACGCGGCTGACATTCGAGCTGACCGTGGTGCACGGCGAGAAGCCCGGCGTCCGGATCGTCGGAAAGACGACCTGTTACGCGGACGGTGAATAGGGCGCGCGCCCAGGCACGCGCGCCCGTGGTCATGGGGTGGACAGAGCCTCCGTCGGGGAGAGGCGGGAGGCGCGGATGGCGGGGTAGAGCCCGGCCGTGGCGCCGATGACCAGCGTCGCCGCCAGACCGCCGGCCGTCGCCCAGGCCGGCACCACGGACGGCCAGCCGCTGTACAACGCGTACCCCATGGTGACGGCGGTGCCCAGGAGGACGCCGCCGCCTCCGCCCATCGCGGACAGGAGCAGCGACTCCGCCAGGAACTGGGTGCGGATCTGGCCGCGGGTCGCCCCCAGCGAACGGCGCAGGCCGATCTCCGCTCGGCGTTCCAGGACCGAGATGACCATCGTGTTGGCCACGCCGACGCCGCCCACGAGCAGGGCCACCGCGCCCACTCCCAGCAGGAGGTTGGCGAACGCCTGGCTGGTGGCCTGCTTGGCGGCCAGGGCGTCGGACGGGCGGGACACGTCCACCTCGTTCGGCGCCTCCGGGTTGGCGGTGCCGGCCAGGACCTGGCGTACCGCCTCCAGCTTGGCCTCCTCCGAGCGGGTGTAGAGCGTGGTCGGGTGCCCGTCGAAGCCGAGCCGTTCCTCGGCCGCCGGCCAGCCGATCATGACGCCGCTGTCCAGATCCGTGGCCAGGGCGACCGGGTTCAGTACGCCGACGACGGTGAACCGGACACCGCCCACGATGACCTGCGTGTCCGGGCCGGCCGAGCCGATGCCGAGCCGCTGGGCGGCCGACGAGCCGAGCACGGCGGCCGGGTAGCGTTCGGTGGCCGAGTTGAGCCAGGTCCCGCTGCGGAGCGTGGCGCCGACCGTGGCGGGCAGGTCGAGGCGGGCGGCGTACGTGGTGATGCCGCCGGTCTGGGCCTCGGGGATCTGCTCGGACCGGTAGACCTTGGCCTCGGGGACCTTCCCGATCGACGAGGCCGTCTCGACCGGGCCGATGCGCTCGATCATCGCCTCGGCGTCCTTCGGCATCTGCGCCGCCTCGCCCGTCAGCGTGGTGCCCGACGAGACGGTGAGCAGATTGGTGCCGAGGGCGGAGAGCGTACGGTCGAGCTCGGCGCCCGAGGAGGACGAGAGCCCGACCACGGCGACCATGGCCGCGATGCCGATGGCGATGCCGAGCGCGGACAGGAACGCCCGCAGCGGGCGGGTACGCAGGCCGACCGCGCCCACCCGCATCACGTCGCCGGGCCGCATCCTGGCCGGGGCCGGCTTGGGCCGCACCTCCATGACGGCCATCACGCCACCCCGGACTCGGCCAGGGAGCCGCTGGGGACGGCGGAGTCCGAGATGATCTGGCCGTCGCGCATGCCGACCTGCCGCGGCAGGCCGGCGGCGATCTCCCGGTCGTGCGTGATGATCACGATGGTGGTGCCGGACGCGTTCAGCTCGTGCAGCAACTCCATCACCCCCGTGCCGGACACCGAGTCCAGGGCCCCGGTCGGCTCGTCGGCCAGCAGCAGCGGCGGCTCGCCCGCCACGGCCCTGGCGATGGCCACGCGCTGCCGCTCGCCGCCGGACAACTCGTGCGGCTCGTGGTCCATGCGATGCCCGAGCCCCACCCGTTCGAGCGCGGCGGCCGCGCGGCGGCGCCGCTCCGACCTGGCCAGGCCGGTGTAGATGAGGCCGTCCGCCACGTTGTCCAGCGCGGGGACCTTCGCGGCGAGGTGGAAGTGCTGGAAGACGAAGCCGATCGTGGTGGCGCGCAGCGCCGAGAGCTGGCCGTCGGACAGCTCCGACACGTCGTACCCGTCGATGCGGATGGTGCCCGAGGACGGCCGGTCGAGGGTGCCGACGACGTTGAGCATCGTCGACTTGCCCGATCCCGACGGGCCGGCGATGGCGACGAGCTCGCCGTGGCCGATGCGCAGCGACACCGACCTCAGCGCCGCCACCCCGCCGGGGTAGGTTCTGGACACGTCCGTCAGCTGGATCATGGGGTACGTCATTTCGGCATCCCCACGGTCATGCCCTCGGTGAGCCCGTCGCCCTTGACCTCGACCCGGCCGCCGGCGAACAGCCCCGTCTCGACCGCGACGTAGCGGGACTTGCCGCCCTCGACGACCTCCAGGCCGAACCCGCCCTCCTGCAGCGCCACGAGCGCCGCGACCGGCACGGTCAGCACGTTCTTGCGCTGGGAGGCCGTGAACGTCACGTCCACCGAGGCCTTGTCCAGCCCCTTGGCGGCCTTCGCGTCGCCGAGCGAGACCAGCGCCTCGATGCGCGTCTCGGGGTCGGCGTCCTGGCCGTCGCCCGGCTCGATGACCGTGGCGACCTCGGTGACCTTGCCCTTCACGCTCTTGCCGCCGGGCAGCGTGACCTCGACCTTGGCGCCCTTCTTGGCCATCCGCTGGTCCTCGGCCTCCAGCTTGGCCGTGACGACCTCGGACGTGCCCGTGTACGTGAGGATCTTCTGGCCGGGCTGGGCCGGCTGGCCCTCCTCGGCCTCCAGGCTCTCCACGCGTACCTTGCCGGGGGCGAAGACGACGCGGCCGAGCTCGACCACGCCGGTCTCGTCCAGGCCGCGGTCGTCCTGCCATTCCATGACGGCCTCGTAGGTGTCGTAGGTGTACTCGTCGTCGACCGTGAAACCGTCGTAGCCGAGCTTGCGCAGGTTGCGCTCCAGGTTCTCGACGTCCTTGCCCTCCACCCCGATCTTGAGGTCGCGGTAGGCGGGCGTGTCGCCGTACATGAGCATCACCGGCTTGTTGTCCAGGCGATACAGCGACTTGCCGCGGGTGATCTGCTGTCCGCTGCCGGGCAGCCAGGTGATCGTGCCGGGCTTCCTGCTCACCGCCGTGGTCACCGGGCCGTAGCCGAGCTCGCCGTCGGCGTCCACGGTGTCGTTCAATGTCTGCCGGGTCACCGGGGCCGTGGCCGGGGGCAGGACGGCGGCCGACTGGGTCGGGCCCGTCCCGCCCTCCAGCACGCCCGTGCCGTTCACCGCCACGAAGGCGCCGCCCGCGGCGAGCGCCGCGATCAGGAGCCCGCCGACCACCTTGCCCCGGCCACGACGGCGGCGCGGCCCTGCCGGCCCGCCTTGCGGCGCGTCACGCTCCGCCTCACCGTCCAGGGTGGACCTGTTCGTCATTTGGCCCATCAAGACCCTCCCATGCCGGCCTCAGCGGCCTCCTTCTGGCACTTCTCCTGGGCGGACTTGAAGTCGGGGTCGTTGGCGACCTCGCCGGTGAGGCGCATCATGCCGCCCTCGGGGTCGGGGTAGGCCTCGACGCCGTTGTCCCGCATGCACTGCGCGAGCTTGCGGATGGCCTCCTCCCGCTTGGGGTCCGGCCCGCCCGCCTTCTGGCCGCTGGGGGCGAACTGCTTGCAGGCCTCCTGGGCTTTCTCGACCGTCTCCCTGGGCATGCTCTTGTCGAACTTCATCATGATGCCCTTGCCCGGCTCGGGATCGTCCACCTGCACGCCGTTCTCGCGCATGCACTGGGCGAACTTGAGGTTGCGCTCGTGCGGATCCTCGCTGGGCTTGGCGCCGGCCGAGGGCTGGTTGCCGGTGCCGTTGCCGGTCACCGACGCCACGTCGGAGCCGTTGTCGCCGGCGCCGCAGCCGGCCAGCAGCAGGGTGGCCGCGGCCAGGGCGGTGAGGACTCGTCCTCGCATGAATGGTCTCCTCCGTCGAAATGGACCTCGTTCGAGGGGAGATGCAATAGGGCCGGCTGTTTCCTCAGCGTTTCCATGCGCGGCTTACTTCGACCGAATATCGCTTACGCCACACTCGGCTCTGTAGGCGGATGAAAGGGCCCAGGTACGCCATGCGGGTGCTGGTGGTTGAGGACGAGCGCATGCTCGCCGACGCGATTGCCGAGTGGCTGCGTGAGGAGACCCACGCGGTCGATCTGGCCCACGACGGCGAGGCGGCGCTGGAGCGGATCGCGGTCAACGACTACGACGTGGTCGTGCTGGACCGCGATCTGCCGCGCGTGCACGGCGACGAGGTGTGCAAGGAGCTGGTGGCCTCGGAGTCCGACGCGCGGGTGCTGATGCTGACGGCCGCCGCCCAGCTCGACGACCGCGTCACGGGGCTGTCCATGGGGGCCGACGACTACCTGGCCAAGCCGTTCGCCTTCCCCGAGCTGGCCGCCCGCGTCCTGGCGCTGGGGCGGCGCTCGCGGCCGGCCGTGCCGCCGGTGCTGCGCCGGGCCGGGATCACACTGGACCCGGCGCGCAGGGAGGTGTTCAGGAACGGGCGGTTCGTGCCGCTGTCGAAGAAGGAGTTCGCGGTGCTCGCGGAGCTGATGCGGGCCGGTGGCAGCGTGGTCTCGGCCGAGCAGCTGCTGGAGAAGGCGTGGGACGAGCACGCCGACCCGTTCACGGGAGCGGTCCGGCTCACCATACTCAAGCTGCGCCGCAAGCTCGCCGACCCGCCGGTCGTGGAGACCGTGCCGGGAGTGGGGTACCGGATCGCATGATCTTCCCGAGGCGGCTGCGGCCGGAGCCCACGCTGCGGCTGCGGCTCACCCTCGTGTACGGCGCCGTCTTCATGATCGCCGGGCTGACCCTGCTCGGCGTGACGTACCTGCTGTTCAACCAGCAGCTGACGCAGTCGTTCGAGAGCCGGTTCGCATCGGAACCCGGCAAGACCAGGCAGCTGTTCTTCGTCAAGGACGGCGTCGCGCTCAGGGGCGAGGCAGCACTCGCATGGCTGCGGCAGCAGGAGGTGGAGCTGCGCAGCGCGGCCGTCACCTCGCTGCTCACCCAGGGCGCGATCGCGCTCGTCGTGGTCGGCGGCGGGGCGATCGGGCTCGGCTGGGTGGTCGCCGGCCGCATGCTGGCGCCGCTGCACCGGGTCACCGACACGGCCCGCAAGATCGCCGCCGCGCCCATGGCCGAGCGGGGCCTGCACGAGCGGATCGCGCTGGAGGGGCCGAAGGACGAGGTCAAGACACTCGCCGACACGTTCGACACCATGGTGGAGCGGCTCGATCACTCCTTCGACGGGCAGCGCAGGTTCGTGGCGAACGCCTCCCACGAGCTGCGCACGCCCTTGACACTGAACCGGGCGCTGGTCGAGCTGGCCATGCACCGCCGTACGGCCTCGCCCGACGTGAAGCAGCTGGGCGAGAGCCTGCTGGAGATCAACACCCGCCACGAGCGGCTCATCTCCGGGCTGCTGCTGCTGGCCAGGTCGGAGCAGGAGATCGCGGACCGGTCACCGGTGGACCTGGCCGACGTGGTGACGCACGTCGTCGAGCAGACCGCAGGGGACGCCCGCGAGGCGAAGATCACCGTGTACGAGGTGACGGCGCAGGCGCCCACGACCGGGGACGCGCTGCTGCTCGAACGGCTGGTCCACAACCTGGTCGAGAACGGCATCCGGCACAACGTGGATGACGGGACCGGGTGGGTGCGGGTGGTGAGCCGGACCGTGTCGGAGGAGAAGGTCGAGGTGGAGGTCAGCAACACGGGGCCGAGCGTGCCGCCGTACGACATCCCGCTGCTGTTCAAGCCCTTCCACCGGCACGGCGCCGAGCGCGTCGTCACCGCGCGCAGCGCCGGGCTGGGGCTGTCGATCGTACGGTCGGTGGCGTTGGCGCACGGCGGCGACGTCAGGGCGCGCCCACGCGAAGGCGGCGGCCTGGTGGTGACCGCCTCCCTCCCCCAGGCGCGCTACGGAGCATGAAACTGTCGTACGGACCACTTCCGTCAGCTGACGCAGTTCTGCGTGTCGAGTCCGATGGCCAGCCCCTCGAGCTTGCCCTTGTCGGGAAAGAAGGCGTAGTAGGCCTTGGCGTTGCCGGGGACGGAGACATAGGGGATGCCGCCCAGCGGGGTCTTCAGCCGGGGGTAGGCCTTCTTGACCTGCTTCATCGTGGAGCCGATGCCGATGCCCCGAGGCGTCTTGACGCCCTTCGGCGCGAAGATCACAGCCACGCCGAACTGCTTGGAGATGTACAGGCCCACGCTGTTCTTCCCGGTGGGGTGCGCCTTGAGGTCCCAGCCCGAGCACGAGCCCTCTCCGGCGGCCATCTTGAGCACGATCTCCCCGGTGGCCCTGGCCTTCTTGGCGCTCATGCCGAGCTTGACCTTGCCGTAGCCGTACGGCCCCAAGGCAGGCTTGGCGGTCTGGGCGAGCGCGGGCGTGCCGGTGATCAGCAGCGCCCCGCCGGCCAGCACCGCGACGAGCAACTTTCTCATGATGTCTCCCCGTGCCGTCGTGAACCGTACTCCACGTTGGACGGCGGTTCGCCGGGAGAAGTTCGCCTGGATGCGGTGGCCTGCCGCCCTTCGCCGCGGATCCGCCACACCGACGGAGCCGGGAGCGTGACAGCCGTGATCAGCACGGTCGCCGCGGCGACGGCCACGAGGACGGGCGCTGTGCCGAACGCGGCCGCCGCGGGACCGGCCAGCGCCATGCCGATCGCGGACCACGCGGGGGCGCCGCCGAGCTGCCGGTCGGCGATGTATGGGCCCAGCACCAGCATCGGGGCGATCACCAGCACGTTGACGAGCGCGACGTGGACCGTCCAGAGCCCCAGCCAGGGACGCCGCCGAACCTCCGCGAACCCGCCGCCGATGCTCGCCAGCAGCCCGCCCCGACCAGCGTCACCAGCACCCCGGCGGCGCCCAGCGCCAGCATCGACGCCGCGCTCCTGGAGATCGAGATCAGCGAGTTGGCCGCCTGCAGGCGCTCCCCGCCGGCCACCGTGGCGACCAGCCCCACTGCGGCCGGGTTGAACAGGGCCGATCCCGTGCCGGCGACGAGTTGCAGGATCATCAGCATCCAGATGTGCGCGGTGCCCGTGAGAAGCAGCGCCGCCGAGGCACCGTGCGCCCCGAACCGGATCAGGTCCGCGACCAGCATGACGGCACGGCGCGGGAACCGATCACCGATCGCGCCGCCCACCAGCGTGAACAGGATGACGGGCAGCCGGGTGCTCAGCACCACGATCCCCAGGTCGGCCGGCGATCCGGTGAGGTCGTCGCGTGGCCCATCCGCGTCGAGCACAGTGCACCTCGTTCCAGCCGGTCCCGTGGCATCGGCACCCGGCCGATGGCCGCCGGGTAGAGCCGTGGCCACCTTGTCAGGCCGCACCGACAAATCCCGGTCGGCGCCGTATCGGCCGTGGCCGGCCGGCGCGGGGCGGTGGTGGAG
Source organism: Nonomuraea sp. NPDC049480 (assembly GCF_044465905.1). Taxonomy (NCBI): domain Bacteria; kingdom Bacillati; phylum Actinomycetota; class Actinomycetes; order Streptosporangiales; family Streptosporangiaceae; genus Nonomuraea; species Nonomuraea sp. NPDC049480. Next base: position 20,572 of record NZ_JBITMD010000024.1, on the reverse strand, counting down.
ATTTTTGGGCGGCTCCCCGACTTCACTACAAATCCGAATATGAGTCGCTATCGTACGTAAAGATCCACCGCACCCGTCTCAGGAGTCACTTCTCTCATGGCGCATGTCGAACCGCTGCGGGAGGACGATCCGACGGCGGTAGGGGTATACCGCTTGCTCGGCCGGCTGGGCGCGGGCGGGCAGGGGACCGTCTACCTCGGGCAGGCTCCCGACGGCAGGCTGGTGGCCGTCAAGGTGCTTCGGGAAGGCACGGGGTTCGACGACCGGTTCGCCAAGGAGATCGAGGCCGCGCGGCGGGTGGAGCCGTTCTGCATCGCGCAGGTCCTGGACGCGTCGCTGGGGCGGCAGTCGTACATCGTGACCGAGTACGTCGAGGGCCCGTCCCTGCAGCAGGCCGGGCGGCATGCCGGCGCCGACCTGCAGCGGCTGGCCGTGGCCACCGCCACCGCGCTGGTCGCCATCCACGAGGCGGGCATCGTGCACCGGGACTTCAAGCCGGCGAACGTGCTCCTCGGGCCCGGCGGGCCCCGGGTGATCGACTTCGGCATCGCGCGGGCCGCGGACGCCTCCGCCACCGTCTCCAGCGGCATCGTCGGCACGCCGGCGTACATGGCGCCCGAGCAGCTGGCCGGGCAGGCGGTGGGGCCGGCGGCGGACGTGTTCGCGTGGGCGTCGGTCATGACGTACGCGGCCACCGGGACGCCGCCGTTCGGACAGGACACGTTGCCCGCCATCATCAACCGGATCCTGCACAACGAGCCGCAGCTGGGAGATCTGCCGCATGCGTTGCGGTCGATCGTGTACGACTGCCTGGCCAAGGATCCGCGCACGCGGCCGGCCATGAAGGATGTGCTGCTGCGGCTGCTCGGAGGGCAAGGCTCGTCGCCGGTTCAGGGGCCGCCGCCTGGCCATGACCGGGTGGCCGGCTTCCCCGGGGCGGTGCCGGGCTCAGGGCCCATGGCGGTGCCGGGCTCAGGGCCGATGCCTGGCGCCGGGCACATGCCTGGCGTGGGGCCTGGGCCGGGGGCTGTGGGTGGGAGACGCAGGCGGGCCGGCGTTCCGGTGGCCGTTGCGGTGTCGGGAGTCGTGGTGGCGGCTCTCGTCGGCAGTGTCCTCTGGCTCGGCCCGTGGGCGGCCGGACGGGTGGGGTCGAAGGGGTACGCCATCGGCTCCGCCGGGCCTTCCGCCGGGGCCGCGGAGCAACCGACGGCGGAAACGTCACCGTCCACGTCACCGTCCCGCAAGAAGAAGCGCACGAGCCGGCCCACCCCCGAACCCACGCGGAAGCCCACCCGTACGAAAACCTCCCGGCCCGCACCTTCGCCCACCTCCACGCCCAAGCCCACGACGGCACGGCCGACGCCGTCCCCCACCCGGACCACCAAGAAGCCGGCGAAGAGCGCCAGGGTCAGCATCCTCGAGATCGAGATGTTCGGCGGGCCCGGCCAGTCCAGCACGCGGGGTTGCTACATGCCGCCGGTGCACTTCCAGACCAATGTGGAGTCGTCCCGGTCCGAGGTGTGGGTCTCCTATGTCTGGGACGTGGACGGCAAGGCCGTCTCACGCAACAGGTCATGGGTGTCGGAGGGGCAGTACACGGCGTTCGCGACCTCCTATCACTACGACCTGAAGCCGGGAAGCCACCGGATCACCCTGCGGGTCACCTCGCCGTCCGTGACGAGCAAGTCCATCTCGATCAACGTGTGCGACATCGAGAACTACTGATGCCGGACTCCATCGGCCCGTACCAGGTCATCAGGCAGCTCGGTGAGGGCGGGCAGGGGACCGTCTACCTGGCCGCCGCGCCCGACGGCACGCACGTCGCGGTCAAGGTGCTGCGCGAAGGCGTGGGCGGGGACGGCCGGTTCGCCAAGGAGATCGCCGCAGCGCGGCGGGTGGAGCCGTTCTGCATCGCGCAGGTGCTGGACGCGTCGCTGGGCGGGCGGCCGTACATCGTGACCGAGTACGTCGAGGGCCCGTCCCTGCGGGAGGCGGGCCGGCACGCCGGGGCCGACCTGCAGCGGCTCGCCGTGGCCACCGCCACCGCGCTGGTCGCCATCCACCGGGCCGGCGTCGTCCACCGGGACTTCAAGCCCGCGAACGTCCTGCTCGGGCGGGACGGGCCGCGCGTCATCGACTTCGGCATCGCGCGGGCCGTGGACGACGGGGTGACGCGTAGCAGCAGCATCGTGGGCACGCCCGCGTACATGGCGCCTGAGCAGTTCGCGGGGGCCGTCGTGGGACCTGCCGCGGACGTGTTCGCCTGGGGGTCGGTCATGACGTACGCGGCCACGGGCGCCCCGCCGTTCGGCAACGACTCGCTGCCGGCGGTGCTCAGGCGGATCCAGGGCGAGGAGCCGCGGCTGGACGGCGTGCCGGAACCGCTGCGGTCGATCGTGTACGCCTGCCTGGCCAAGGACCCGCACGCGCGCCCGGCCATGCAAGACGTTCTTTTCCAGCTCATCGGCGGCAAGCCGATGCACCGGGCACCGGCACGGCCGAGCCCGGCGGGCGGCTCCGTGCCCGCCGCTTTCCCGGGTGGCCCGTCGCAGGCCGCCTTCGCCGGTGGCGGTGACCGGACCGGGCCGACGCATGCGGGTTCCAGCCGGAGACGCGCTCACGCGTTCGTGGCCGCCGGGACGGCCCTGGCCGTGACGGGTGCGCTGGTCGCGGCCTGGGTCTGGCTACCGCTGTTCCGCGGCCGGCCCAGCACCGCCGCCATCGCCACGACGTCCGCAGCCGCCTCCGCCACCACCAGCACGCCCCGTCTCGGGACGAAGGAGTCCGCCAAAGACCTGCGCCCGAGCTCCAGCCCGCGCCGCACGAAGTCCCCGAAGCCCAGCGCCACCGCGTCCACCTCCCGCCCTCCGTCGGCGGAACCGCGGCCCACCACCTCCAAGCCGACCGCGACCGCAGACGGAGGCGGAGGTGGAGGCGGCGGCGGCGTGAAGTCCGTGGCCTTCAGGTACGAGGGCATCAGGATAGGCGACTGCTGGCGCACCGACACGAACATCTGGGCCACTGTCTCGGCCACCGGCACCTACAGCTACCGATGGCTCGTCAACGGCCAGAACCAGGGCAGAATGCAGGGCACGCCGTCATCGAAGCCCCTGCTCCCGTCCATCACGTGGAAGGGAAAGGGCACGTACGACGTCGTCTTCGAGGTGGTCACTCCCAGGAGCTTCAGGAAGAGCACCACGGTGAAGATCTGCTCCAACAGTGAGAGCTGGGGCGAGGAATGGCCGGACTAGGCGGACCAGTCGGTCTCGGCCGGGATCAGGCCGGGAAGTCCTTCGGGTCGATCGCGCTGGTCCGCGCCTTGCCCCCTCTGACGGTGTGGAGGGTCAGGGTCCAGATCGAGTAGGAAGTGGCGGTCGTCCTGTACCTCAGCCGGTCGTCGAACCGCTGGTAGACGGCGCTCTTGGTGAACCTGCCCTTGGAGGTGCTGAACCGGTAGCCGGTGGTGAAGTAGATCCGGTAGGTGCCGTCCCTGACGTCCTTGACGCTCGCGGTGGACTTGGCCCGGACGTAGAGGCTGATCGCCTTGGTCTTGCCCTTGACCAGGGTGACGACGCCGTCCTTCGAGGTGCCGTTCTTGATCTTGAGAACACCCCGGCCGCCGCTGTAGCGGTCGTACAGGATCTTGCCATTGCTCGGGCGCGCGAAAGCGACGGCCTGCTCAGCCGTCTGCGACGCCGCAGAGACAGTGGCGACGGCCGGGGAAGCGGTCAGCAGGCTGCCGGTCAGTGCGACGGCCGCGACGGCACTGGTACGCACGAGGCTCTTCACCGTGGAATCTCCTTGGGGAACGAGACGCATGATCAGGCCAAAGATAGACGAACCGGACTGATCACGTACCTGTTATGTCACAGGATGAGACTAAAGTGCGTGGCCGCCGGCGACCTGGATGACCTGTCCGGTGATCCAGCGCGCCTGGTGGGAGGCGAGGAAGACCACGGCGTCGGCGATATCGGCGGGCTCCCCCACCCGCCCCATCGGCACGATCGACGTCGCGTGGGCGACGAGATCCTCCGTCATCCAGCCGGTCTGTACGGGGCCCGGCGCGATGGCATTCACCCGGATGCCCCGCGGCGCCAGATCCAGAGCGGTGGCCCGGGTCAGGGCCTCCAGGGCAGCCTTCGACGTGCCGTACCCGATCTGGCCGGGGAACGCGCGGGCCGAGTCGGTCGAGACGTTCACGACGCACAGCGGGGTGCCGCCCGAGCGGGCGACCTCGGCGGTGAGCAGCGCGGGGGCGATGGCGTTGACCCGATAGTGCCGCTCCAGCGAGCCGGGCGTCAGTGTGTCGACCGTGTCCGGGGACTCGCAGTGGGCGGCGTTGTTGACCAGCACGTTGATCGGCCCCAGCCGCTCGGTGACGGCATGCACGAGGCGGCGGGGACCGTCCGGCTCGGACAGGTCCGCGCTGATCGCGACGGAGCCGAGCTCTTCGGCCAGCTTCCCGGCGGCGTTGGAGACCGGGGTGAGGTGCTCCCATTCGACGCCGTCGGGCGGCGGGGGATCCTGCGCGAGGTGGTGGATCGCCACGCGTGCCCCCTCGGCGGCGAACGCGCGGGAGATGGCGGCGCCGATGCCGCCCGCACCTCCGGTGACCAGCACGTTCTTCCCCGACAGCCGGGTGTCGATCACGACTCGCCCCCGGCGGCGGTGCGGAGCGCGCGATAGAGGAGGCGGGCGTCGCCCAGGTGGTGGCGCAGGAGCTTTTCCAGGCCGCCGATCGGGACGAGGTTCTGCGGGGCGCGCGGGTCCTTGTAGTCCACTCCGGCCAGCGGCGGCAGGGCCAGGGTCACCGAATCGGCCAGCCGTACGACCTGGGCCGGGTCCAGCTCGGCGCCGGCCTCGCAGCGCGCCACGCCCGCCCACGGGGCCGACGACTGGACCGGGAGCCGGACGTACCAGGCGTGCCGTCGCCAGCTCGTGCCCATGAGGAACACCGGCGTGCGCTGCCCGGGCGTGAGTGCGGCGACCACGGCGGCCTGCGGCGGCGGCAGGTACGCGGTGTGGTGGGTCTTGATGTAGCCGACCGTGTGCGGCAGGTGGGAGCGCCCCCGCAGCGGCCCGTCCACGAGCAGCAGGTCGTCGCTCCTGGTCCGGTGCCGCACCGCCAGGTCCACCTCCAGCTGGGTGACCTGCCGCTGCAGCGCCAGGGACAGCTCCTCGAAGCTGGCGTCGGCGGCCTTGCCGGGGTTGTAGGTGGCGTGCGAGGTCTTGACCTCGGGCGCGTGCGGGGAGGCCGAGATCAGCGTCCGGTTGACCTCGATCTCGGCCAGGTCGGCGCCGTCCGGGCCGCAGCGGACGATCCCGGCCGCGTACGAGGCGGCGATCCCGGGGACGGGCATGGGCGCGTCGGGGTCGTGCACCCAGACACGGGCGTCGATCCTGCGCACGCCGTCGGCGACCAGCAGCGTCTCCGGGGCGGAGGCGTCGGGGGCGGGCGTGACGGGCTTCCAGTCGGCGGCCGGCCGCTCGATGTCGAGCACCAGCTCGGCGCTGGTCGCCCCCAGCTCGGAGATCGCCTCGACGGCGAGGGCGGCGGCATAGCCGGGATCCCACGGGTCAACGGTGAATCCCGTCACGAGATGCCGGCCTTCCGCACATGCGAGCCCTTGGCATCGCGTCTGACCTCGAAGCGTACCGGGACCCGCTCGGCCAGCGCGGGAACGTGGGTGACGACGCCGATCATGCGGTCCTGTCCGGCGGCGAGGCGTTCGAGCGTGGTGGCGACGGTGTCGAGCGTGGCGGGGTCCAGGGTGCCGAAGCCCTCGTCGAGGAAGATCGAGTCGAGCCCTCTGGCGACGGCGCCGGACAGGGCCAGCGCCAGGGCGAGCGCGGCCTGGAAGGTCTCGCCGCCGGACAGCGTGCGGGCGCTGCGCCGCATGCCGGCCTCGCCGTAGTCGATGACCTCGATGTCGCCGGTCTTGTCGCTGAGCGCCAGCTCGTACTGGCCCTCGGACAGCTCGCGCAGCGTGTCGGAGGCGGAGGCGACCAGCACGGCGAGGGCCTCGGCGCACAGCCAGCGCTCGAAGGCGTTGGCGCGCAGGCGGAGCGCGAGCTCGTGGGCGACCTTGGCCTCGTGCTCCTTCATCGCGACCTGGTTCTCCAGGTCGGCGGCGCGTCTGCGTTCCTCCTTGAGGCGGTCGAGCGCGCCCTCGGCGCGGGCGACGGTCCCGGCGACTGCGGCGCCGAGCTGGTCGGGCGAGGCGTCGCGGGGGGCGGTCACACCGTGCCCGGCCAGACGCTCGGCCAGCCCGCGGCGGTCGGCCGCGAGGCGGGCGGCGGCCTGGGAGAGCTGCTCCTCGCGCTCGGCCAGCGCGGCGCGGGCGGCCTGCGCGGCCCGGTCGCGCCAGCCGAGCAGCTCGCTCCAGGCACGGTGCAGGTCGTCGCGTACGAGGGGCGGCGGCGGGTCGTCCTGGGCGCCGGAGACGAGCAGGCGGTCGCGGGCGGCCTCCAGCGTGCGCCAGGCGGACTCGGCCTGCCGCTCGACCTGCTCGGCCTCACCCCGTGCCCGGTCCAGCTTGGCGCGGGCGGCGCGGACCGCGTTGCGTGCCTGGGCGGCCAGCTGATCGGCCTTGGCGATGGCGGCCAGCCGGGCTTCGAGCTCGGCCCGGTCACCGGGAGCGGGCAGCGCGGCCAGCTCGGACTCCAGCCCGGCCGCCTGCCTGGCCAGCATCGACGCCGACGTCTCGGCCTTGGCGCAGGCGGATCTGGCGCGCTGGGCCCGCTCGCGGGCGCCCGCGAGGACGCGGTCGGCGGTGCGCATGTCGGCGGGCGGCTCGTGGCGGGGCAGCTCGGTGATCGGGTGGCGGCAGACCGGGCACGACTCGCCCACGGCCAGCCGGTTGACCAGGTGCGCGGCGGCGTGGGCGTCGCGCAGGCGCTCCCGCCCGCGCTCCGCCGCGTCGAGCGCCTGCTCGGCCGTGGCCAGCTCGGCGGCCAGGCCCTCAAGCGACTTGGCCGCCGTGGCGGCCTCGGCGCGGACGCGGGCGGCGTCGGCGGCCATCCGTTCGCGGGCGTCGAGCGCGGCCAGGGCGGCCCGGGGCGCGCCGCGGTCGCCGAGCGCGGCCAGCGCCTCGTACGCCTCGTGGTCGTCGGCCTCCAGCGCGGCGACCTCGTCCGTCAGTGTCTGAACCGACTCGGCGGCGGCGCGGCGGGCCGAGGCCAGGGTCGGGACGGCGGCGGGCATGCGCAGCTGCGCCAGCACCGACTGGCGTTCGGCGACCAGGGCCCGCTCCTGCTCGGCGCGGCGGATGTCGGCCTCGCGGGCGCGCAGGAGGTCCAGGTCGGCGCCGATGGTCTCGGCCAGCCGCCGCAGCGCGGCCAGCCGCTCGGCCAGCTCCCGTTCGGCCTCCTCCGTCGCGCCGGAGAGCTTGGCGAGCTGGTCGCGGGCGAAGGAGGCGGACTGCTTGGCGGTCTCCTCCTCGCGGGCGGCGCGCTGCCTGATCCGCTCGTACACGTCGGCGTCGAGCAGTTGCACCAGCAGGTCCTGCCGCTCGCGGGGCGCGGCGTGCAGGAACTCGGCGAAGCGGCCCTGCGGCAGCACCACGCACTGGGTGAAGAACCGGTATTCGAGACCGGTCACCTGCTGGGCCTCGGGGGTGACGTTCTCGCCCTCGGCCAGTGGCTTGACGACCGCGTCGAACGCCCCCGCGAGCGGGCCCGCCGGGTCCAGCTCGTCGAGCCTGGCCTCCTTGGTCCGCACCGCGCCCTTGGCGTCGCGCACCATCGCGCGGACCACGCCGTAGCGCCGCCCGTCGCTCTCGAACACCATCGCCACCTTGCCGGCGCTGACGGAGGGCGCCAGGGCGTGGGCGACGGCGCCTTCCCTGCCCCAGCGCGGCACCGTGCCGTACAGGGCGAAGCAGATCGCGTCGATGATCGTGCTCTTGCCCGCGCCGGTCGGGCCCACGAGCGCGAAGTACTCGGTGTCGGAGAAGTCCACGGTCACCGGCTCGCGGAAGCTGCCGAAGTGGTCCAGATGCAGCAGCAGGGGACGCATCAGCCGGTCACCTCGTCGTAGAGCCGGTCGAACAGGGTGGCCACCTGGTCGTCGTGGCGTCCGGTGGCGGCGAGGTAGTCGCGGAACAGCTCGCGCGGGCTGCGGTCGGCAGAGCTGGCCCGCCGCGTGGCGGGCACCGGCCGGAACTTCTCGTCCAGCATGACGTCGACGGCGCCGGACAGCAGCTCGCGCACGTCGTCGGCCAGGCCGACGCGGGGTTTCTCCTCGACGATCACCTTGAGCCAGTCGTCGCCGGGCTCGATGGACTCCAACTGCTCCAGCGTGCCGCGTACGGTGCGCAGCCGGCGGGCCGAGGAGAACGTCAGCTCCCGCACCACGGCGGGCCGTCCAGGGGAGACCTCGACGAGCAGCGCGCCCGGCGTGTTGCCCTCCTCGCCGAAGTCGACGGCGAGGGGCGAGCCGCTGTACCAGATAGGGCAGGGGCCGGGGATCTGCTGGCGGCGGTGCAGGTGGCCGAGCGCGGCGTACTGGGTGGCGGGCGGGAAGGCGGTCGGCTCGAAGTAGTAGGAGAAGATCGACTGGGCCTCCCGCTCGCCGCCGCCGAACGCCCCGCCGGGCAGGGTGCCGTGGGTGGTGATGAGGTTGACGGTGTCGCCGTGGAAGCCGGCGGTCAGGGCGCTGATCAGCTCGCCGATGCGGGAGGCGTAGTCGCGGTTGTGGTCGGCGGCGGTGCCGCTGAGGACCTCGGCGGCGCGCACGACGTACCGGTGCGACAGGAACGGCAGCACGCCCAGGCGTACCGGCTCGCCCGACCGCGCGGTGAAGGCCAGCGTGCCGCCCGCGTCGGGGCGGCGGAAGGCGCCGATCACGTGCAGGCCGAGCTTGCCCAGCACCGGCCGGTAGACCTCCAGCAACTGCGGGTTGTCGTGGTTGCCGGCCAGCACGATCACGTCCCGGCCGTCGCCGCGCAGCGCCATGAGCGCGTTGAGCACCAGCGACTGGGCCTCGGGCGTGGGCGCGGAGGTGTCGAAGAGATCGCCGGCCACGATGACGGCGTCCACGTCGTGGGTGCGGGCGGCGGCGATCAGCTCGCGCAGCACGTCCCGGTGCTCGTCGAGGCGGGGGCGGCCCTTGAGCACCTTGCCCACGTGCCAGTCCGCGGTGTGCAGGATCTTCACGAAACCACCTGTGGTCAGAAGGGCGGGATGTCGTCTTCGATGCCGGGCAGGCCCTTGAACGGGTCTTGAGAGACCTTGGCCGGCGTGGCCGCCTCGGCGGGCCGGGTGGCCCACGCCGGGAAGGGGAAGGCCACGGCCAGCGGGACCGGGATCTCGGGCTGGGCCACGAACATGGTGCCCGGCTTGGCGATCGTGGCGCGTTCCCTGACGGCGGGAGGCAGCCAGCCGTACTCCGACCGAGCGGCCTCGGCGGGGTCCAGGCGGCCGGCGACGCGTACGGCGCTGTTGGAGACGATGCGGCGCTCCACTTCCGAGGCGGTCTGCTGGGCGCCGATGAGGATGACGCCGAGCGAGCGGCCCCGCTCGGCGACGTCCAGCAGGATCTCCTTGATCGGGGAGTCGCCCTCGCGCGGGGCGTACTTGTTGAGCTCGTCCAGCACCACGAACAGCAGCGGCCGGGCCGTGCCCGAGGACTCCTTGCGGTGGAACTCGCCGCGCAGCACCACGCCCACCACGAACCGCTGCGCCCGCTCCGGCAGGTTGTGCAGGTCCACGATCGAGACCTGCGCGTCGGAGGTCCGCACCGAGTGGGCGCGGTAGAAGGGCAGGTCGCCCCGGACGATCGGGGACAGCGGGCGGACGGCGCTGCGGAGGCGGCGCAGGAAGGCGTTGACGGTGCCGAGCGGGGTCTGCGCGCCGGTCCATTCCTTGCGGCTGTCCTCCTCCTGGAGCTGGTCGGAGAGCATCTCGACGAGGTCGGAGAACGTCCGGCAGGTGGTGCCCTGCACCCTGATCGCGCCGCCGTCGCCCACCGGCTCGGCCCACGCCTTCAGCCGGGCGGCGACCTGGCCGACCAGCAGCGAGTATCCGGCCCGCTCGTCGTCGGCGTCGGCGAAGACGAACCGCAGCAGCTCCTCCTCGCAGAACTCGACCAGCGTCCAGTAGAACGAGCTCACCCCCTGGGTGCGGGCGGAGACGTGGGGCACGCCGTTGGGGTCGTTCGGCCGGGGCGGGGCGAAGACGTGGACGCTGTCGAACGCCCGCGCGGGCAGCCCGAGCCGGGCGTAGACGCCGCGGGCCTTCTCGTCCAGCCGGACGTTGTCGTGGTCGAGGAAGAGCAGGTCCTCGCCCTTGACGGAGAAGATCAACGCCTTGGTGTTGGCCGACTCAGCGTCCAGAACCCCCGAGTTGAAGATCGAGTAGAGGAGGAAGGTGGCGAAGGAGGTCTTGGTGGCCACGCCGGACACGCCGGAGATCGACACGTGGGCGCCGCGGGTGCCGTCGAGGAAGTCGAAGTTGACGTAGAGCGGCTGGCCGTCGCGGCCCATGCCCATCGGGATGCGCCGGTCCATGACGTCGAAGTAGAGCGCCTGGTCGCGGTCGCCCGCGCCGGCGAGATAGACCTTGGCGCCGGGCAACGGCGGCACGAAGACCTCCGGCTCGATCCTGGTCACCCGCACCTCGGCCACCTCGACCACGGCCGCGGGCAGCGCGCCGTCGGCGATCAGGAACACGTCCGAGTCGTACGCGGCACCCTCGTGCCTGGCCTCCACGGTCGTCACCACGCCGGCCATCAGCACGGGGCCGTATCCGGGCACCTCCCGCCTGGTCACCACCACGTCGTCGAGCTGGAGGACCTTGCCCTGCTCCAGGCCGACCCAGAACGACATCGGCGACGCCGCCTGCGTGCCGAGAACCCGTCCCACCGCCTCACCCGACGCGGGAGTCGCGGCCGTCGCCTCGCGGCTCGCCGCTCCGTTGACCGTCACTGATCCCTCCGCCCCCATGAATGCCTTCTATGGAGCGTAGTGGGGTGCGGCGACAAAGAGTCCGGCTCGTTCGGTTCTCATTCGACGGGAACGCGCAGGACGCGCAGCTCGTGCGCGCCGTCCTGGCGGGTCATCTCGTAGTAGAGCCACCAGTGCCCGTCGAGGATCAGCGCGTCGAGGTAGCGTACGGAGCCGCTGCCGTACGGGGAGGTCACCCACGGCCCGTACTCTGACAGCCGCCGCCAGCCGAACAGGTCGGAGGAGACGGCGATGCCGCAACGTTCCTCGTAGTTCTCCGCGTGCGTGGCCGAGCCGTCGTAGAAGCCCACGTATCCCCCGCCGGGGACGGGCACGACGCTGTTCAGCCTGGCCTGGTAACGGTCCCACCCCTTGCCGACCGGGAGGACGGCGCCGCGCCAGGTGAACGACTCGCCGTCGAGGCTGGTGGCCAGCCCGGTGGGGTGCGTGGTGGCGCCGACGTTGTAGATGTCGCCGGTGGCATGGGCGTCGGGGTCGGGGCTCTCCAGCGGCTCGGCGTAGCTGGCGAACAGGTACGTCACCGGCCCCGCACACAGCACGTACGGATCCTTCACGCCCTCCGTGCCGGTCGAGGCCGCGGTGAGGACCGGCCGGGCCCTGGTGACGTCGAACGCGGACGGGTGCTCGGCGGTCAGCGCGTCGATGCGCCACCGGTTGTCGGCCGGGTCCACGTACGACAGGTAGAGCCGGAACCCGCCGCCGTCGGCCGGCATCAGGCAGAAGCGCTCCATCGAGGGCGTGCTCAGCTCGTCCTTGTGCACCGACCACACGTCGGAGAAGTCCACGCCGTCATCGCTGACCGCGACCGCGCACTGCCAGCCTCGCTCCGACGCGGCGCCCCTGGGCCGGCGCCGCCGGTAGGTCAGCCAGAACCGCTCACCATCGTGCAGCACGCCGGCGGCACCCGCCCAGTAGCCCTCCTGGTCCTTCTCGGGTTCGAGCACCACCGAGCCCGCCAGCGGATCGAACGCGGCCAGCGGAGCGTGAACACGATTAACCACAATCCCTACCTTTCATACAAGAAACTATCCAAGGCGACGGCGGCCCCGCCCACCACCCCGGCGTCGCCGCCGAGCGTTGGTCGTTCCACCCGTACCACGTCTCTGAGCACGGGGAACGCCTTGGCGCGCAGTGCGGCGCGCACTCGGTCGAACACCGGCTCCGGCGCCTGCCTGAAGATCCCGCCCAGCAGGATCAGCTCCGGGTTTAGCAGGTTGACCGCGCTGGCCAGCCCGGTGGTCAGGTGGTCCACCAGGTCGTCCAGTGCGCCGTCCGGCAGCTCCGCGAGCGGGTTGTCCGAGCGGCGGCCGAGCTGCTCGGTGACGTACGGCTCCGAGACCACGGTCTCCAGGCAGCCGGTCGCCCCGCACGCGCACCGGCGGCCCTTCTCAAGCACGCGCAGGTGGCCCAGCTCGGTGACCCCGTGGGCGCCAGGCCGGAACGGGAGGCCGCCGATCACCAGGCCGGCGCCGACGCCCGTGCGGACGTACACGTAGAGGAGGGGGTCCGCGCCGTCCGTGTCCCCGTAGCGGCTCTCGGCCAGCGCCATGGAGCGTACGTTGTGGTCGACGACGGCCGGGACGTCCAGCGCGGATTCCAGCAGGTCGGCGAAGGGCACGTCCCGCCAGCCCAGGTTGACCGACAGGATGTTGCGGCGGTGGGCGGGATCCACCGGCCCGGGGGCGGCGACGCCGACGCCGAGCAGGCGGTCCGCGGGCACATCCGCCATGAGCCCGGACGCGGCCTCGGCGATCCGCGCCACGACCCGCTCGGGGCGTTCGCCGGTGAGGTCGAAGGCGAACGATGTGCTCGACCGGACCTGGGCCCTGAGGTCGCACAACCCCATGCGCACCGTGCCGGCGCCGACCTGGACGCCGATCACGTGGTGGGCGTCCGCGCGGATCCGGATGCCGGTCGACGGGCGGCCGACCCGCCGGCCGCCGCCCTCCACGCCGCCCTCGGCGACCAGGCCCTCGTCGAGGAGCTGGCCCACGACCTTCGTCATCGTGGTGGCCGACAGACCGAGCCGCCGCGCCAGGTCGGCGCGCGGCTGCGGGCCGTCGTCCCGCAGACTCCGCAGCACGAGGCGGCGGTGATGCCGTCGTACGTCCTGAACGGGCGAATATCTCTGGTCCACGAGCGCCCCCTAATTAACTACCGTTGAGGAAATAACTCCGTGAAACGGCACTGGTCGGACAAAGCACGCCCCGCTCACCGCATCCTGGCGAGCAGCTCCTCGAAGGTGGTCGCCGGGCGCCCGGTGAGGGCGGGGACGGCGTCGCTCACGCCCTCCAGCTCTCCGGCGGCGATCGCGAGGTAGGTCGACACCCACGCATCGACCTGCCACTCCGGCGCGCCGTAGACCTGGCGGGAGGCGTACGCCTCCTCGACGGTCTCGGGATGGTAGGCGAACGTCCGCCCGGTCGCCTCGCTCAGCGTGGCGGCGACCTCGTCCAGCGTCAGCGCCCGCGGGCCGGTGAGATCGTAGGTCGCGCCCTCGTGCGCGGCCGGGTCGAGCAGCACCTCCGTGGCCGCGTCGGCGATGTCGTCCTGGGCCACGGCCGCCACCCTGCCCTGACCGGCCGGGCCGCGGATCACGCCGTCGTCTCCGGCCATGCTGGGCAGGAAGTCGGCGTACAGGTTGTCACGCAGGAAGGTGAAGGGCAGGCCGCTGTCGCGGATGTGCTGCTCGGTAGCCCAATGATCGCGTGCCAGCGTGAACGTGGCCGACGGTGACGCCCCGTAGAAGGAGATGTAGACCAGGTGTGTGACGGCGGCGTCGCGGGCGGCGTCGACGAAGGCGCGGTGCCGGTCGAGCCGGTCGGCGCTCTCGGACGCCGACACGAACAGCACGGTCGTCGCCCCGTCGAGCGCCCGCCGCGTCGCCTCGGGGTCACCGTAGTCGGCGCTCACCACGGTCGCGCGGTCGAGCGGCGGGACGCGGCCGGCGTCTCGGGAGACGAGCCGCTGTTCGACGCCGGCTGCCGCCAGCCGCGCGGCGATCCGGCCGCCGAGCCGGCCCGTGGCGCCGGTGGTCACGATGAAGGCCATGACTGACAGCCTAAGGGTGAGCCTCGCCCGTCACGGATCGCCCTCGCCCGCTCGGACGAGGCCGGTCTCGTACGCGACGACGACGGCTTGGGCACGATCGCGCAGGCCGAGCTTGGCGAAGATCCGGGCGACGTGGGTCTTCACCGTGGTCTCGCCGAGGCTCAGCACACCGGCCAGCTCGGCGTTGGACAGGCCGCGCCCCATCAGCGTCAGCACCTCGGCCTCGCGCGGCGTCAGGCTGGCGAGGCCGGCGTGCGCGGCCGTGACGGGACCGCCGGAGCGGTCGGCGGCGGCGAAGCGCTCCACCAGCCGCCGGGTGATCGACGGCGCGAGCAGGGCGTCCCCGGTGCCGACCAGCCGCACGGAGGCGGCCAGGTGCTCGGGCGTGACGTCCTTCAGCAGGAAGCCGCTGGCGCCCAGAGCCAGCGCGGCGTAGACGTAGCGGTCGAGGTCGAAGGTGGTCAGCATGAGGACCCGGCAGTGCGGGTCCTGCGCCAGGACCCGACGGGCCGCTTCCAGGCCGTCCATGGCGGGCATGCGGATGTCCATGAGCACGACGTCGGGGCGCAGCCGGCGCGCCGCCGCCACCGCCTCGGCTCCGTCGGCGGCCTCGCCGACCACGTCGATGCCGCGTGTGGTGAGGATCAGCCGGAAGCCGCTGCGGATCAGGGCCTGGTCGTCGGCGATCAGCACGCGGGGGACGACGGCTCCGTGGTCATGGGCGCTCCAGCGGGATGCGGGCACGCCCCCGGTAGCCGCCGCCGAGGCGGCGGCGGGCGTCCAGGTCCCCGCCGTAGAGCGCGACTCGTTCCCGCAGCCCCAGCAGTCCGCGCCCCGCCCCGCCATCACGTCCGGCGCCCTCCACACTGTCGCGCCCGGCCCCCGGCTCGCCGGCGGCCGAGGGCGCGCGCAGGCCGCCGGCGCCGGTCAGCACACTCGGGCCGGTGTTCAGCACCTCCACCCGCAGATTGTGCTCGGCGTAGCGGATCATCACCTCGGCCTTCGCCCCGGACGCCGCGTGCTTGAGCGCGTTGGTCAGCGCCTCCTGCACGATCCGGTACGCGGTCGCGTCCACGCCCGGCGGCAGCGGCCGCGGCTCCCCCGAGACGCGTACCTCGGCGGGCAGTCCGGCGAAGGCGAATCGGTCGATCAACGTGCTGAGCCGAGCCAGCCCCGGTGACGGATCGGCGGGCGCGTCGTCGTCACCGTCGGGAGACGGTGCGAGCAGGCCCAGCAGGTGCCGCAGCTCGGTCATCGCGGAGCGGCCCGCGCCCTCCACGGCTTGGAGCGCCGCCTCGGCCTCGCCCGGCATGGAGGCCAGCACCTCGCGTGCGGCACTGGCCTGGACCACCATGAGGCTCACGTTGTGGCTGACGATGTCGTGCAGCTCCCTGGCGATTCTCGCCCGCTCGGCGTCGACCGCGGCCCTGGCTGCGTGGACGCGTACAACGCCGCGGTCAAGGCGGCCGACCCGGGCCTGTATCCGGCCCCGAAGTCGCAGGTCGACACCAACAGCGTGGCGATCATCAGCGCGACGTCGATCTTCACCCTGCTGCTCGGCGCGGTGGCGACGCTGGGCGTGTTCAACACCGTGGTGCTCAACACCCGGGAACGCCGCCGCGATCTGGGCGTGCTCAAGTCGATCGGGATGACCCCGCGCCAGGTGACCATGATGGTGGTGACCTCCATGGCGGCCCTGGGCGCGGCCGGGGGCCTGCTGGGCGTCCCCTTCGGGGTGGCCGCGCACCGGCTGGTCGTCGATGCCATGTGCGCCGCCGCGGGCCTCACGACGCCGGACTTCATGCTCGACGTGTGGCGGGCCGGAGGGCTGGCCGCGCTCGTGCCGGCCGGGGTGGCGATCGCGATGCTCGGCGCGTTCCTCCCTGCCCGCTCGGCGGCCAGGCTGACGATCGCCGAGACGCTTCGTACCGAGTGATCGTGATTTGTCGGGCCGCTGCCCTAGGGTGCCGCACATGATCGGCTTACGTGGGCGTCGGCCTCTGCTGCTCGGGCTCGTCGCCGTCCTCATGGTGGGCGGCCTGACCGGAAGCACGGCCGGCGGGGTCGAATCCATGATGTGCCGCTTCGTCAACGACTGGATGTCCTGTGGTGATCCCGAGCACAACGCGCGGATGAGAGCCTCGATGCTCACGCCCGCCCAGGCCCGCTCCATCGGCTGCCGGCCGGTCTTCATCGAGGGCGTCGACGTGCAAGAGGAGGACTCCTCCCAGGAGATGCGGTCGTACCCAGAGCCCACCTACCCGGGACGCACTCCCGACCCGGCCATCGCCGCCCGCGTCAACCAGGCATGGGCCCGGATCGAGCAGTGGCTCGGCGCCCACGCCTCTGCCAGCCTGCGCAAGCTGCGGTTCGGGGCCGAGCCGCAGCTCCTCGCCCAATGGGAGTCCATCGAGGGCCGGCGGCTGCCCGACGACCTGTACGCGTCCTACCTGCGCCACGACGGCGCCGACGGCAACCTGGGCGACGGGTTCCAGCTGCCCGGCTCGTACGGGCTGCTCGGTCTCGCCGACCTCGACTACATCAGCTCGGGCAACTGCCGGCGCCTGGTGCTCGGCGGGGACCTGGCGGCGGCCGACCCGGAAAAGGGCCAGTGGCACGGCACCCTGCTGCCGATCGGCGACACCGGGCGCGGGCAGGAGCTCTTCGTCGAGCCGCGGACGGGCCGCGTGGGCGAGGCCGCGTACGACGAGCCGCTCCGGTACGACGGCCCGATGGGCTGGCCGTCCCACGTCGCGATGCTGGAGGCGCTGGCCGGTGCGCTGGAGACGGGCGGCGCGCTGGGTGAGGCGTACCCGACGGTCACCTCCGGCTGCGAGCTTCGCTGGGCGGAGGAGCCCGCGCCCCTGCCCGGCGGATGCGCCGGCGGGCCCAGGCCCACACCGGCCCCCACTCCCGAGCCGACACCCGAGCGGCCGACCGCCGAGGAGATCCGCGCCACCGGCTGCCGCCCCGCCCGCCGCGACCCCGTGCTCCGCAGTCCGCGCTGGACGGTTACGGCCGAGGTCAACGCCACCTGGCGGCGGATCGAACGCTGGCTCGCCCGCCGGGCGCCCAAGACGTACGAACTGCTCCGCCCGCCCGCACGCCCCGCGACGATCGCCAAGATGGAGGCCGCCATGGGGGCCACCTTCCCCGACGACCTGCGGGCCTCGCTGCTGCGGCACGACGGCGTCGGCTCCTGGGGGTTCGGTCCCGCACCGTTCTACGCGCTCATGTCGGCCAAAGCCATCTACCAGGACTGGAAGATGCTGTGCGGTATCGTGCTCGACGAGCCGGAGCTGGGCGGCTTTTGGTGGCACGGGCGGCTGATCCCGTTCGCCGACGCCCACGACGGCGGCAACCTCTTCATCGACCCCGGCACGGGCAAGACCGGCGAGTATTTCCACGAGGACGGGCTGCGCCCCGACGGCGACGCCACCTGGCCCTCTTATCTCGCCCTGCTCAAGGCCACGGCACGGGCGCTGGAGACGGGCAAGCCGATCCGCGGCTGGCGCCCCCGGGTCACCAAGGGAGAGCTGGACTGGGAGCAGGCCGGCAGATCATGAGCGCGGTCCGCGGCCGGATCGTGTCGCCGTTCCGGACTGTGGACTGCAGATCGTAAGCTGCGCGGGTGACCACGGTGGAGATCGGGCGGCCGGCCGAGGTGGAAGCCCTCTTATCCCGTCACCGCCCTTCAGCCGTCACGGTCGTCGGCTGGGAGCCCGTGCCGCCCTGGGCCGTCGTGCGGGCGCGGCTCGACGGCGCCGAGCGGGTGATCGCCAAGTGGACGCGCCCACACGTGGACCAGAGCCGTACCACCGCGTGGCGGGTCCGCACCGAGCTGGCCGCGCTGCGCTTCCTCTCCGACGACCTCGGCCTCGACCTGGCGCCGCGCGCCCTCGCCGCCGACCTGACGAGCGAGTTCATCGTGCTGACGGACCTGGCCCCGCGTACGCCGCTGGACCGGCTGCTGCGCGCGGACGGCGCCGAAGCCCATGCCGATCGCCTGGCCGCCTTCGCCCGCGCCCACGGTGAGCTCCACGCCGCCACCGCAGGCCGGGCCGGGATTTACCACGCGCGCAGGGCCGCTCTCGGCCCGATCGCCCCGGCCGAGGACCGCATCGGGCGCTTCGCCGCGCACCAGGCCGAGGGACGCGGGCAGGCCGCCGTGCTGGGCGCGCCGATCGCGGGCCCGGCCGAGCGCGAGCTGGCCGCCGTCATGGACGAGCTGGGCGAGCCCGGGCCGTTCCTGGCGCTGTGCAACGGCGATCCGGAGGCCAACAACGTGCTCGTGCACGCCTCGGGCTACCCGGACGCCCGGCTGATCGACTTCGAGTTCGCGGCTTACAGCCACGCCCTCCTCGACGCCGCCTGCCTGCACGTCCCCGGACCCGGCTGGCTCTCGGTCCGCGACGACGCCCCCGCCGCCGCGTATCGCCGCGCCCTGGCCCGCGGCGTGCCCGAGGCCGAGGACGACCGGCGTTACGGCTTCGGCCTGGCCGCGGCCTGCTTCTACTACGCGGTCGTCCGGCTGAAACGCCTTCCCGCGCTCGACGCCCGCGCCCCCGGTGAGGACAGCCGACCGCAACTCGTCGCGATCCTGGAGGCCGCCGCCCGTACCGCGGACGCCCATCGTGTCCTTCCGCACCTGGCCGGTTGGGCGCGCCGGGCGGCCGCCCGGGTTCGCCGCCGCTGGCCCGACGCGGACGTGGACCTCGACGCCCTGCCGCCGTACACTCCCCGCCGCCGATGACCTTGTACCAATGGTGGACATTCGTGCCCGCGTCCCGCCCGGCCATCACCCCCATGCCCTCCCCACCGCCGCGCACGGCACCTGGCCGGTCGCCGGTACGCCGTCGCGACGGTCATGCCCAAGCTGTTGCGGCCAGCGCTCCGTCACACACGCAGAACGGTGACACGGCGGCCGGACGGCGTGGCCGCCTGCTCGAAACCGCCTCGTTCCTTCCACGGCGGGGCCTCCGGACGCCGGTCGAAGACCACGAGCACGCCGGTGGGGAGGCTGAGCCGGTCCAGATAGCGGTCGAGCTGGGCGAGGCCGTCACCGAGAGGGTCGGCCTCGCCTGGGCGCCAGACCTTGAGCTCCATCGCCTCCCGCTGCATCAGCCGCTCGCCTTCCGGACCGGTGTAGGGCCAGCGGATCAGCACGTCCAGGCGCTTGGTGCCCGCGGCGTACTCCCGGTCCAGATGGCCTCCGCCGTTCACCAGGCGGTGCAGGAAGGCCATGAGGATGATCTGGCAGGCGGCCTCGTGGTAACCCTCCTGCCGGATCAGCACCTCTCCGTGCTCGCGCCAGAACACGACGAACTCCTTCAGCAGCCGCCCCAGGTCGAAACGGCCGTCCGGCAGCACGAAGCTGCGCGGATCGGCCCGCACGAACCGCTCCGTGCGATCACCCAGCACCCGCAGCAGGACCTCTCGATAGATCGGGTTGGCGATCTCCAGATCCCTGGTCCCACGGATGAGGCCCAGATCGTGGACGTAGGAGACGTCATCGTCAAAGGCGGCGTCCATGCCCGGCGACGTTCCGGCCACGATCGGTCCGATCACCCGTTCCACCCGTGGTTCGTGGAGTCGTGCCACGAGGGCGTCCAGGTGGGTGGCGCGCGCCCGGATCAACCGTTCCTTGGCGTCCTCCACCTGCGCGGCGGTGATGGCGCCGGTCGTCCCCATCTCAAAGATGATCTCGTGGGCGAGGGCGTTGACCAGCCACGGTTGTCCCTGCGTCAGCTCGAAGACCCGATCCACCGCGTCCTTGGCGAACTCCTGGCCGGTCGCCTGCGTGTGCTGGTCGTACAGCTCGGCGATCTGATCGGCGGTGAAGTCGCCCAGGCGCAGCGACTTGGCGATGATGTTGAACGGGCTGGCCGGGTTGGACCGGGCGGGATCGCCGCCCGAGGCGACCTTGTAGTCACGCAGGTTGCGCAATCCGCACAGCACCACCGACGTGGGGAACGGATGGCCTTCATGCCGCGCGTTGTGGCCGTCGCGGAGCTGGCTGAGGATGCTGATCATGCTGTTGCCCTGCAGCGCGTCGATCTCGTCGAAGAACAGCACCAGCCGGCGCGGGCAGCGGCGGCACCACTCGCTCAGCGCCGCACCGAACCGGGTGCCCGGGGGTGACTGCGGCCAGGGATCCGGCGGCAGCAGCTCGTCCGGCCATCCCGACCGTGCGGCGGCCTCGCGGAGGGACTTCAGCAGAATCGACTCCGCGGCGGCGTAGTCGTCGCCGGCCGCCTTGGCGCGCTCGCAGGAGAACAGCAGGGCGGCGATATCGCCCTCGGCAGTGAGCTCGGACGCCAAGGTGCGCAGCGCGGTCGTCTTCCCGGTCTGCCGGGGCGCGTGCAGCACGAAGTAACGATCCATGTCGATGAGTACCCGTGCCTGGGGGAGCCGCGCCGTGGGAGGCAGCATGTAGTGGTGCTGTGGACCGCAGGGGCCAAGGCCACGTAGTTAAGTGGCGGGGTCGGCTGTCAATTCGGGCGTTCGGTCAGTTGGTGGCGTATTTGGCGTCAGGGAGTAGTGCCCGGGGGATGTGC
>NZ_JBITMD010000023.1:0-190607 GCF_044465905.1 Nonomuraea sp. NPDC049480 | reverse complement strand
GTTAAGCTTCTCTGCGCCGATGGTACTGCACTCGGGAGGGTGTGGGAGAGTAGGTCACCGCCGGACAATCTTTATACAGAAAGGCCCCCGACCACGCGGTCGGGGGCCTTTCTGTTTGAGGCGGTCAATGGGTGCCGAGCGTGGCCGCCGCGACCACCAGCAGCATCGTGCCCGACACGGCCGAGATCCGGCGGGCGGCCTTCGGTCTGCCGGTCAGCGCCCGGCCCGCCCGCGCCGTGGCCACCGCGATCAGCCCGTAGAGCAGAGCGCAGTTCACGACGTGCAGCAGGCCGAGTACGGTCAGCTGGATGCCCAGCGGCACGCCCGTACCGGGTGAGATGAACTGCGGCATCAGCGCCAGGTACAGCAGCAGCCCCTTCGGGTTGAGCAGGGCTGTGATCATGCTCTGCCGGAACACCGCCCCCTTCGGCTGTTCCGGCGCCACGACGAGACCCGCGGACCTGCGCAGGGACATGAGCGTACGGACGGCCAGGAACACCAGGTACGCCGCGCCGGCGTAACGCATCGCGGGCAGGGCGGCGGGCACGGCGCGCAACGCCGCCGCGAGCCCCGCCGCGGCCAGCACAGTGTGCACGGCATAGCCGGAGCAGATGCCCGCCACGGCCGTCAGCCCGGTACGGGCCCCCTGGCCGAGCGAACGGGCCAGCACGTACAGCATGTCCGGGCCGGGCGTGCAGATCAGCAGCAGGTCCATGCCGAGGAAGAGCAGTAGAAGCCGGGGATCCACCAGGTTCCACCTCCTGTCTCCCTTGCGACGGTAGCCCAGGAGCGTTGGCACGCGATGGTCGGTTCATGCCGGCGAGACCCAGGGAGTGGCACGATATTGCGCCATGGATCGAATCGACCGCAGGATCCTGCAGGAGCTGCAGCGGGATGGGCGGCTCAGCAACACGGAGCTGGCCGACCGGGTGGGGCTCACGCCTTCGCCGTGCCTGCGCCGGGTGCGGCAGCTCGAGGAGTCGGGCGTCATCCGCGGCTACCGGGCCCTGCTCGACGGGGCCGCGGTGGGGCGGGGCTTCGAAGCGTTCGTCACGGTGGTGATGAGGTACGAGGACCACGACACGGTGGCCGAGTTCGAGCGCCAGGTGGCCGGGATGCCGGAGGTCGTGGAGGCGCACCGGCTGTTCGGCGACCCCGATTTCCTGCTCAGGGTCGCCGTCGCCGACCTGGCCGCCTATGAGCGTTTCTACACCGACACGCTCTCCGACCTGCCAGGCGTGGCGCAGGTGACCTCACATGTGGCAATGAAGGCCGTAAAACCAAACACAGGGCTGCCGGTCACCCCATAAGGCCGGGGCCCGCCGCGGCGGGCCCCGGAGAAATCACTTGGGCAGGACGAGCAGGGCGTCGCCCACCCCGCGCTCCGTCCCGTCGGACGGGCGGTTGACCGCCTTGTTGCCGACGACCATCGTCGTCGAGCCGCCCCCGTCCAGGTTGATGGCCTGCCGTGCGCCCAGCCAGCGCATGAACTGGGCGGCCTCGTGGAAGTTCGCGCCCACGGTGATCCCGGGCTGGCGGCCGTCGATGGTGGCCAGGATCAGGCTGCCGTTGCTCGTGACGCCGAGGAGGGTGCGCGGGTGGCGGCGCAGGATCATGTTCATGGAGTCGTGGCCGTCCAGCTTGGCGGTGATCTTCACCTTGCCGTTCCGGACCAGCCCGACGCCGCCCGCGACCACGTGCAGGTCGGGGGTCAGCTTGAGCGGCTTCTTGGTACGCAGGTCCACGACCTTGGTGTCGATCGTGACCGTCCAGTCCTGCCAGGCGTGCTGGTTGAGCCAGTCGGCGGCCACGCCGTTGCCGTGCAGCACCCGCGTGCCCTTGGCCACCGCGGCGCCCGAGGCCCGCAAGCCGACCACTTTGCCATTGGCGTCGATCACGGCGTCGGTCCCGCCGGCGGGCGTGTTGGCTCCGTACTCCTCCGTGTACAGCACCAGTTCGTCCACCGCGGCGGCCCGGTTGACCCCGTTGACCGGGGCCTTCTCGCCGTCCTGCGAGGTCGCCGTGACCGTGGTCTTGAGCTCGGTGATCTTGGCGGTGCGGCCCTTGAGCACCACGGCCGAGCGTCCGGGCACGGCCTCGCTGAGCAGCCTGCCGGCGACCACGGAGGCACCGACGGGCTCACCGCGCAGCTCCTTGGCGGTGTGGATGTTGAAGAAGCCGCCGTTGACGCCGACCACGGCGCCGGCCGTCTTGGCCATGGACGAGACCGTCTCCCGCGCGGCGACGCTCTTGCCGAGGGAGGCGGCGTACGAGCCGCGGAACGTCCTGGCGTCGACCATGGCGACCTTGACGTTCCAGGGGCCGGTGGTCTTGAGTCCGTCGTCGCCGAGGTAGTCGACCTTGACCTTCAGGCCCGCGTCCTTGAGCGTCTTGGCCGCCTCGTCGGCCTTCTTCTTGTCCTTCAAGGACCACAGGCCGACGCGGACCATGTAGACGGTCTGGGAGGGGGCGTCGGCCACGCTCGGCCGGACCACCTTCAGCAGGCTGGGAGTCTCCCCCATGGCCTCCACCTCGGCGGCCTTTGCCTCGGCGGTGGGGAGCATCCCGTAGTCGCGGCCGCTCGGCATCAGGACGGTCAGGGTGTAGCCGTCGGTCGACGTGCCCGCTTTCACGTCGTACAGGTCGATGCCCTGTGCCACGGTCGCCATCGTCTTCGTCGGCAAGGGCCTGGTGCCCAGCGGGAATTTCGCCGACGGGAACCTCACCGACGCCTGCTCCGCCGCGACCGACGCGGCAGGCAGCGTGGTGAGGGTGAGCGCCGCGGCTATGGCCAGGCCGCCGGCGATGGTGCGTCGAGACATGAACTCTCCAGAGGGCAGAAAAGGGACCGCACCATAGTGGCGAGATCAAGGTCTCCTCGGCAGGAGAACACGCCAAATACCTAAAGGGGTTACAGAATTGACATCACTGGTGGATATCATTTGCGTATGAAACGCAGCTGCATGTGGTGGCGGCCGGCAGACGGCCGCTGATTTCCCATGCGCGGGCCGTCTCCGGACGGCCCTCCAAGCGATGCGGGTCCTCTCCGGGACGGCAATGGCCTAAAGGAGAAGAACCTGATGAACGACGTCGTACTCACCGGCGACCGCCCGACCGGACCGCTGCACCTCGGCCATTACTTCGGCACGCTGGCCAATCGGGTGAAACTGCAGGACAAATACCCCACGTACGTCCTTATCGCCGACTATCAAGTGATCACTGATCGTGACCTCCCCGGCCAGATCCAGCGGAACATCACCGGCTTGCTCCTCGATTACCTGGCGGTCGGGATCGATCCGGAGAAGGTGACGATCTTCCAGCACAGCGCGGTCCCCGAGCTGAACCAGCTGCTGCTGCCGTTCCTGACCCTGGTGTCGGTGGCCGAGCTGCGCCGCAATCCCACGGTGAAGGACGAGATCGCGCACAGCTCGCAGCAGGCGGTCAGCGGCCTGATGTTCACCTATCCGGTGCACCAGGCGGCCGACATTCTGTTCTGCAAGGGCACGCTGGTTCCCGTCGGCAAGGACCAGTTGCCGCACGTCGAGGTGACGCGGCTGGTGGCGCGCCGCTTCAACGAGCGCTACGGCGAGGTGTTCCCGCTGCCCGAGGCCATGATGGGCGAACGGCCGCTGCTCAAGGGCCTCGACGGCGGCAAGATGGGCAAGAGCCGCGGCAACGCGATCGCGCTGTCGGCCTCCGAGGACGAGACGGCAGCCCTCATCAGGAGGGCCCGCACCGACCCCGACCGGCTGATCACGTTCGACGAGACGCACCGCCCCGAGGTGGCGAACCTGCTCACGCTGGCGGGCCTCTGCCTCGGCCGCCCGCCGCAGGATGTGGCCGCCGAGGTCGGGCACGGCGGCGCCGCCGCGCTGAAGAGCCTGGTCACCGAGGTGGTCAACGACTTCCTGCGCCCGATCAGGGCCCGGCGGGTCCGGTACACCGAGGCCGACGCCAGGCGGATCCTGGCCGAGGGCAACGAGCGGGCCCGCGAGCGGGCGATCACGACGCTCGGGGAGGTGCGGGCCGCCATGGGGTTCTGACCGGGCGTGCGCCACGACGGGCGGGTCAGGCGGATTGGCGCGTCTGATAAACCGTGCGCAGGGTCTCGTGCACGATCCAGGTGGTCCTGGCGCCTTCGGCCAGCAGGCCCACGTCGCCCGGCCCGACCTCGATCGTGGTGCCGCCTTCGACGGCGATCGTGGCACGCCCCGACAGCACGACGAAGATCTCGTCGCGCTCCACGTCCGTGACGACGCCCGGCGTGATCTCCCAGATCCCCCGGCCTCCGCCCAGCTCCAGCGACGACGTGGCGGGGCTGCCCGCGACGATCTGTTCGGGGGCGAGTTCGTCCGGCGTCAGCCGTACGTCGTGGACGGGCACGGAGAAGGCACCGGCGGTGGCCAGCATGCGGCCCAGGTCGGCCAGGTCGGGCATCAACACATCAGACATATCGCTCATTCCAACACATCTGTGCCGTCAACGGTTCTCCCGGCGGAACGACTCCAGCGCCAGCAGCGCCACGTGGAGCGACAGGCACGACTCGACGTCGTCGAGGTCGGTGTCGAGGATGCGCTCCAGGCGGCGCAGACGGTCGTAGAAGGCGGGCCTGGACAGGTGCGCCTTCTGTGCGGCGACCGCCTTGTTGCGGCCCGAGTCCAGGTAGATGCGCAGGATGCGGGTGAGGTCACCGCCCCGCTGCGCGTCGTGGGCCAGCAGCGGGCCCAGCTCGCGCTCGGCGAACGTCTGCAGCCGCGCGTCGTCGCGCAGCAGGTGGAGCAGGCCGCGCAGGCGCAGGTCGGGCAGCCGGTAGAAGGCCCGGCCGTCCGGCTGGCGGACCGCCACGTCGGCCACCTGCTCGGCCTCGAGGAAGCTACGGCGTACGTCCCTGATGGACTCCACCACCGAGCCCGCCGCCAGCACGAACGCCGAGCCCGGCCGCCACAGCATGCGCAAGCGCTCGGCCAGCGCGGTCAGCGCGGGCTCGGCCTGCGTCCGCGGCGGGAGCGGCAGCAGGATCCCCACCCGATCCTGGTCGAGCGCGCCCACCAGCGCGGGCAGGCGGGCGTCGCGACAAGCGCCGGCCGTGGCCTCGGCCAGCTCGCCCAGCTGGGCCTGGCCGTCCAGCGCCTGATCGGCGGGGTCGGTCGGCCGGATGACCACACTGATCAGCTTGCGTCCCGTCAGCGGCACGCCGACGGCACGGGCGCGGGCGGCGGCCTCCTCGGGGTCGGCGTAGGCGTGCGTGAGGATGCCGGTGATGATCGTGCCGTGCGCCTGGCGCTCCAGTGACTCCTGGTGGCGCTCCAGCAGGCGGCCCAGGGCGAGCGTGGTGGCGGCGCGCTCGGCCAGCACCATGTCGCGCGGCGTCGGCGCCGCGTCGCAGATCAGGATCAGCCTGCCCCAGTCCTGCCCGCGCGCTCCGACCGTGGTGACCAGCCAGCCGGAGGCCGTGTCGTACGCGGTGCGCTCGGCCGGGGCCACCGCCCGCGACCTGGTCTCCCATCCGGCCAGCAGGGCGCCCGCGTCGCGCCCGGCGGACTCGCAGGCCAGCACCTGGTGCGCGAGGTTCTCCAGCAGAACGGGCCGGTTGGACAGCCGGGCCACCTGGGCGAGGACCTCCGCCGGCGAGGCGCCCTCGACCGACAGCTCGGTGAAGACCTCGTGCAGTTGCTCCGAGGCGCGCAGTTCTTCCAGCTGGATGTCGATGATCCGGGCGTGCACGGACTCGGTGATCTGCACGAACGGGGTCTCCCTGGTCAGCACGATCACCGGGAGTCCGTGCTCCTCGGCCGACTTGACCACGGCGCGCGGCAGCTCGCGGACGAACCTGCGGCCCAACTCCACGACCAACCCGGAGGCGCCCACGGCGGACAGCTCGCCGATGTAGTCGGCGAGCTTCTCCGGGTCCTCGGGAAGCGCCACGCCCGTGGTGAGCACCAGCTCGCCGCCGCGCAGCAGGTGGGCGATGTCGGCGATCTCGCCCACGTGCACCCACCGCACCTTCGTGTCCAGCCGGTCGGCGCCCGCGACCACGCGCGGGCCGCCCCGGCGCACGGTCTCCAGAGCGAGGACGTCGGCGATGGTGGGCAGCACGGGGCAGAGCCTAGCCGATCAATCTGTAAGAACGGCTATGTGGCAATTTACGATTTGTCACGGATTGAGGTCCTCCTCGCGGTACTCGCGTCGAGGCTCCCGCACCCGTAGCTCGACCCGCCGGATCTTGCCCGAGATCGTCTTGGGCAGCTCGCCGAACTCCAGTCGCCGCACCCGCTTGTACGGGGCCAGCTCCCGCCGGCAGTGCTCGAAGATCGACCGCGCGGTGTCCTCGCCCGCCTCGAAGCCGGGCGCCAGCGTCACGTACGCCTTCGGCACCGCCAGTCGTACCGGATCGGGGGCGGGCACCACGGCCGCCTCCGCCACGGCCGCGTGCTCCAGCAGCACGCTCTCCAGCTCGAACGGCGAGATGCGGTAGTCGGAGGCCTTGAAGACGTCGTCGGTCCGGCCCACGTAGGTGATGTAGCCGTCCTGGTCGCGGGTGGCGACGTCGCCGGTGTGGTAGAAGCCGCCCCGTGTCGCCTCGGCGGATCCGCCGACGTATCCGGCCATGAGCCCCAGCGGGCGGCGCTCGTCCAGCGGCAGGCAGATCTCGCCGTCGTCGCCGGCCTCATCGCTGACCGGGTCGATGAGCACGACGTCGTAGCCGGGCAGCGGACGCCCCATCGATCCAGGCTTGACCGGTTCGTCCGGCGCGTTGCCGATCTGCGCGGTGGTCTCGGTCTGGCCGTAGCCGTCCCTGATCGTGATGCCCCACGCCTTGGCCACCTGGTCGATGATCTCCGGATTGAGCGGCTCGCCGGCGGCCACGGCCGTACGCAGGGGCAGCTTGCGCGCCGCCAGATCCTCCTGGATGAGCATCCGCCACACGGTGGGCGGCGCGCAGAACGTGGTGACCCGCTCGTCCCGCAGCACCTCCAGCAGCGCCGGCGCGGAGAAGCGCTGGTAGTCGTGGACCAGCACGGTGGCCCCCGCGTTCCAGGGTGCGAACACGTTGCTCCACGCGTGCTTGGCCCATCCCGGCGAGGACACGTTGAGGTGCACGTCGCCGGGCCTGACCCCGATCCAGAACATAGTCGACAGGTGCCCGGCGGGGTAGGACGCGTGCGTGTGCTCGACCAGCTTGGGCTGCGAGGTCGTGCCGGAGGTGAAGTAGAGCAGCAGTGTGTCGCCCGCCCGCGTCGGCGCGTCAGGGACGAACCGCTCGTGCTCCTCGTACGCCTCGTGGTACGGCAGCCAGTTGTAGGCGTCGCCCACGGCGATCTTCGTGAACTCCCCGGTTCCGAACTTGCCCGCGTCGGCGGCGTTGGCGATCACGTGCGAGACGCCGCCGCGCTCGATCCGCTCCACGATGTCCTTGGAGGTCAGCAGCGTCGTGGCCGGGATGATGACCGCGCCCAGCTTCATCGCGGCCAGCAGCGACTCCCAGAGCTCGGCCTGGTTGCCCAGCATGAGCAGGATCCGGTCGCCCCGGCGCACGCCCTGCTCGTGCAGCCAGTTCGCGACCTGGTTGGAGCGGGCCGACAGCCCGGCGAAGGTGTAGGAGGCCTGGCTGGAGCCCACGATCTTGAGAGCGACGGCGTCAGGGGTCTCGGCGGCCAGGACCCCGTCGAACCAGTCGAGCGCCCAGTTGAACTCCGCGAGCTCCGGCCAGCGGAAGTCACGGCGGGCGGTGGCGGGGTCGGCGTCGAGGAGGAAATCGCGGGCGGCGCGGAAATCACTCATGCCCGGATCCTGCTACGTCGTCAGCCGCCGCTCAAGGCCGTCGAGCACCGACACCAGCCCGAAGTCGAAGGCCACCGCGCGGACTGTGGTCGGATCGTCGTAAGCGTCCATGTTGACGCTTTCGAGCATGTCGGGAAAGTCCCTGGCGGCCTTTCTAAGCATCGTGCGCATCTCGTCCGGGTCGTACTCCTGGCCGGCCGTCGCGGTGTTCCAGGCGATCTCGGGAAGCGTCATTCCGTAGACGTAGGCGGTGACCGTGGAGGCGGCGTAGTCGACGTCCATCCCCTTGAATCCGACCGCCGCGAACACCTTGCGCATCCGGTCGGCCGCCTGGATCGCTTTGGGGCCGAGCGCAGGCATCCGGCCGAGCAGGTCGGCCGACCACGGGTGGCGCAGCATCGACTGGCGCATGCTGTAAGCCAGGACCGAGGCGGCCTCGCGCCAGCCCACGTCCTCGGGGTCGGGCACCGTCAGCTCGCCCCACATCTCATCGTAGGCGAGTTCGAGCAACTCGTCCTTGTTGGCGACGTACCAATAGAGGCTGGTCGCGCCCGCGCTCAGCTTCGCGCCGAGCTTACGCATGCTCAGGCCGTCCAGGCCCTCCTCATCCAGCAGCTCGATCGCGGCTTTGACGATCTCCTCGCGGCTGCGACCGGGGCTCGTGGCCTTACGAGGCTCGCGGGTCCAGACGGAGGTGAACTGCTTGGCGCTCATTCCCTAAGGATAAATGCACTCGCACACTGTGCGAGAGTTATCGTACAGTGTGCGGGTGAACTCGAACACTG
Source organism: Nonomuraea sp. NPDC049480 (assembly GCF_044465905.1). Lineage (NCBI taxonomy): Bacteria > Bacillati > Actinomycetota > Actinomycetes > Streptosporangiales > Streptosporangiaceae > Nonomuraea > Nonomuraea sp. NPDC049480. The sequence goes on along the minus strand of NZ_JBITMD010000023.1, from coordinate 182,040 downwards.
TACGAGACCCTCGACGCTGGTGGATCCTCGTCGTCTTGTGCCTGGCGCTGTTGGTGCTGGTCGTCGACAACACCGTCCTCAACTTGGCCATCCCGTCGCTCAACAAGGAGATGGGCGCCACCCCGTCGGACATCCAATGGATCATCGACGCCTACGTGCTGGCCTACGCCGGCCTGCTGCTGACCTCGGGAAGCCTGTCCGACAAGTACGGCCGCCGCCGGTTCCTGATCATCGGGCTGGTGTTCTTCGGCGGCGCGTCCCTGCTCGCCGTGCTCGTCACCGAGCCGTGGCAGCTCATCGCCGCGCGGGCCCTCATGGGCGTCGGCGGAGCGATCATGATGCCCTCCACGCTGTCGATCCTGATGACCGTGTTCGACGAGGCGGAGCGGCGCAAGGCCATGGCGGCCTGGAGTGCCGTGGCCCTGGTCGGCATGGTGTCGGGGCCGACCATCGGCGGCTTCATGCTGGAGAACTACTGGTGGGGCTCGGTCTTCCTGCTGAACGTGCCGATCGCGGCGGTCGCCATCGTGGCCGCCGTCGTGCTGATGCCCGAGACCCGCAGCGCCGGCCGGAAGATCGACCCGGTGGGCGTGGTGTTGTCGATCGTCGGATTGACCGCGGCCGTCTATGTGATCATCGAGCGTGAGTGGAACATCCCCGTCATCGCGGTGGCGGTGCTCGCCCTGGGCGCCTTCGTGGTCTGGGAGCGCCGGCGGGAGCACCCGATGCTGCCGCTCCACCTGTTCGCCAACCGCAACTTCAGCGGGGCGTCGTTCTCGATCCTGCTGATGGCGTTCGGCGCGGGTGCCGTGATGTTGATGCTCACCCAGTACCTGCAGTTCGTGCTGGGCTATGGGGAGATGCAGGCCGGGCTCGCCATGTTGCCCTATGCCGTAGCCGCCGCGATCTTCAACGGCGTCGGCGCCGGGCTGGGACAGAAGCTCAGCAACCGGGCGCTCATCGGCGCCGGCCTGCTGCTGATGGCCGGGGGCTTCGTCGTCATGGCGTTGACCACCGGATACCTGCCGCTGCTCACCGGCCTGGTGATCATGGGCATCGGCGGCGGGCTGGCCGGACCGTCCGCCTACGCCTCGCTGATGGGCGCCATCCCCGTGGACCACGCCGGTGTCGGCTCCGCGCTCAACGACACCGTCCAGCAGGTCGGCATCGCGCTGAGCATCGCGATCCTGGGCAGCGTGCTGGCCGGGAAGTACACCTCCGAGATGCCCGCCGACGTGCCCGCGGCCGCCAGGGAGTCGATCGGCGCCGCGCATCCCATGGGCTACGCCGACGCCGCCAACGAGGCTTTCACCTCCGCCATGCATCTGGGCTCGTGGGTGGGCGCCGCGTTCTGCGTGGCCGCCGCACTGCTCGCGGTGAGCGTGCTGCGCCCCGCCAAGCCCGCCGCGGCCCCCGAGCCGGTGCAGGTCTAGTGGACCTGGGGCCGGCCTGCTTCCAGCCGTTCGGGCAGGCCGGCCATCGGAGTTACATCCTGTAAGTCGATTTGCGAGCAAGCCGACAGGTTGCCGATGGGAGTGCAGGGGACAAAACGGGATACTCGATAACATGTCGGAGCTACTCGCGCGCCACCGGGCAGTGATGCCCAACTGGTTGGCACTCAACTACAACGAGCCCATCGAAATCGTCAGCGGCAAGGGCAATCGTGTCATCGACGCCGACGGCAAGAGCTACCTGGACTTCTTCGCGGGCATCCTGACCAACATGATCGGGTACGACGTGCCCGAGGTGCGCGAGGCCGTCGAGCGCCAGCTCGCCACCGGGGTGGTGCACACCAGCACGGTCTACCTGCTGCGCGGCCAGATCGAGCTGGCCGAGAAGATCGCGCGGCTGTCCGGCATCCCCGACGCCAAGGTCTTCTTCACCAACTCCGGCACCGAGGCCAACGAGACGGCGCTGCTGCTGGCCACGTACGCGCGCAAGAGCGACCAGGTCCTCGCCATGCGGCAGAGCTACCACGGGCGCAGCTTCGGCGCGGTCAGCGTCACCTCCAACCGGTCCTGGAAGAACAACTCGCTCTCCCCGCTCAACGTGCACTTCCTGCACGGCGCCGACCGGCACCTGACCCAGTTCAAGGGAATGTCGGACGCCGACTACATCGCGGCCTGCGCGGACGACCTGCGGCACGTGCTGACCACCGCGGTCTCCAACGACGTGGCGGCGCTCATCGCCGAGCCGATCCAGGGCGTGGGCGGGTTCACGATGGCGCCTGACGGGCTGTTCGCCGCGTACAAGGAGATTCTCGACGAGCAGGGCATCCTGTTCATCTCCGACGAGGTGCAGACCGGCTGGGGCCGGACCGGCAGCGCGTTCTTCGGCATCCAGAACCATGGCGTCACCCCCGACATGATCACGTTCGCCAAGGGGCTGGGCAACGGGTTCGCCGTGGGCGGCGTCGTGGCGCGCGGCGACCTGATGGACGCGCCGCACGCCGTGGGCCTGTCCACGTTCGGCGGCAATCCGATCTCCATGGCCGCCGCGAACGCCACCCTCGACTACGTGCTCGACCACGATCTGCAGGCCAACGCGGCGCGCACCGGCGAGATCATCATCCGAGGGCTCCGCCAGGCCGCCGAGCGGCTGCCCGTCATCAAGGGCGTGCGCGGCAAGGGCCTGATGTTCGCCGTCGAGCTGGAGACCCCGGCCCAGGCGGCCCGCTTCATGGAGGAGACCAAGAAGGCGGGGCTGCTGGCCGGCAAGGGCGGCCTGTACGGCACCGCGATCCGCATGGCCCCGCCGCTCACCCTCACGGTGGACGAGGCGATCGAGGGCCTCGGGATCATCGTCACCGCACTCGAAGTCATCAACACGGAGGCGGCGGCGCAGTGAAGTCCGTCAAGCACTGGATCAACGGCTCTCTCGTGGACGGGGAGCGGGGCCGTACCGCGGAGATCTTCAGCCCGGCCACCGGCGAGGTCGCCGGCCACGTCGCGCTCGCGTCGGCGGCGGACGTGGACGCGGCGGTGGCGGCCGCCGTCGCGGCCTTCCCGGCCTGGCGGGACGCGTCGCTGGTCAAGCGGTCGCAGGTGCTCTTCCGTTTCCGCGAGCTCATGTACACCCACCGCGACGAGCTCGCCGCGCTGATCTCCGCCGAGCACGGCAAGGTGCACTCCGACGCGCTCGGCGAGGTCGCCCGCGGCCTGGAGGTCGTGGAGTTCGCCTGCGGCATCCCGCACCTGCTCAAGGGCGGTTTCTCCGAGGGCGTCTCGACCCGGGTCGACTCCTACTCCATCCGCCAGCCGCTCGGGGTCGTGGCCGGGATCACGCCGTTCAACTTCCCCGCCATGGTGCCGATGTGGATGTTCCCCATCGCGATCGCCTGCGGGAACGCGTTCGTGCTCAAGCCCTCGGAGCGGGACCCGTCGGCGTCGCTGCTCATGGCGCGGCTCTGGCGGGAGGCGGGGCTGCCCGACGGCGTGTTCAACGTCGTGCAGGGCGACAAGGTCGCCGTCGACCGGCTGCTGGAGCACCCCGACGTCCGCGGCGTGTCGTTCGTCGGCTCCACCCCGATCGCCAGGTACGTCTACGAGACCGGCACCGCGCACGGCAAGCGGGTGCAGGCGCTCGGCGGCGCCAAGAACCACATGCTCGTGCTCCCCGACGCCGACCTCGACCTCGTCGCGGACTCGGCCGTGTCGGCGGGGTTCGGCTCGGCGGGGGAGCGGTGCATGGCGATCTCCGTCGTGCTGGCCGTGGACCCGATCGGCGACGAGCTCGTCCAGAAGATCGTCGAGCGGGTCGACCGGCTCGTGATCGGTCCCGGTGACGACCCGAAGTCCGAGATGGGGCCGCTGGTCACCGCGGCACACCGCGACAAGGTGGCCTCCTACCTGGATCTCGGCGTCGAAGAGGGCGCCAAGCTGGTCGTGGACGGCCGCGACACGCCCGTGCTGGGCGGCGGCAAGGCGGCGGAGACGCCCGGCTTCTGGCTCGGCCCCACCGTGCTCGACCACGTGCCCGCGGGCTCCCGTACGCACACCGAGGAGATCTTCGGGCCGGTGCTGTCCATCGTGCGCGTCAGCTCGTACGAGGAGGGGCTGGAGGCCATCAACGGCTGCCAGTACGGCAACGGCACCGCGATCTTCACCAATGACGGCGGCGCCGCCCGGCGCTTCCAGAACGAGGTCGAGGTCGGCATGGTCGGCATCAACGTGCCGATCCCGGTGCCGATGGCGTTCTACAGCTTCGGCGGCTGGAAGGCCTCGCTCTTCGGCGACACGCACGTGCACGGCACCGAGGGGGTGCACTTCTACACCCGCGGCAAGGTCGTCACCTCCCGCTGGCTCGACCCGTCGCACGGCGGCGTGAGCCTGGGCTTCCCCACGAACAGCTGACGTCTACCGGCCGGCCGCCTGAAGGGCGACCCACAGCTCGGCGCGCACCCCGGCATCGTCGAGGTCGCGGCCGAGCAGGTCGGCGACGCGTCTCATGCGGTAACGCAGCGTGTGCCGGTGCACGCCGAGCCGCTGGGCGGCCGCGTCCCAGTGTCCGTTGCTGTCCAGGTACGCGCGCAGCGACTCCACGAGGTCGGCACGGGAGCCGTACTCGGTGAGCGGGGCCAGGACCGCGGCCGCGAACGCCTGGGCGGTGGCCTGGTCGAGCAGCCTGAGCAGGCCCTGGCCGGCCAGCTCGCCGAACCTCACCACGTAGCGGCCCGTCCTCCCCCTCTGCGGCGCCCCGCCTCTCGTGGCCGCCTCCAGGGCGCGTCCCGCCTGGTCGATCGCGTTGCGCAGCGCGGCCGGGTCGTACCCGCACGGCAGGCTCACCCCCACCGGCCCGTCCGACTCCCGCGCCACCTCGTCGGCTGCGGTCTCGGACACGAGGGCGACGGCCTGCGGTCCCGCCTCACCCCGGTCAGGCGCGGCGGCGGTTCGCGACCGCGCGGCGGCGTCGGGCGCGTGTGACCGTGCGACGGCGTCCGTGCCGGGGAGGAGCGCGGTGAAGGCCCTTGTCTCCAGCGCGTCGAGTGACCCGGGAGCCGTCGCGAGGACCACCAGCGGCTCCTTCGGCAGCCGGTCGCCGAGCGGGGTCAGCACCGCGCGTGCTTGCTCCTCCGCTCCGGCCAGCAGCAGCTCCAGCACCGCCGAGCGGGCCCGCCGCCGCGCCTCCAGCTGGGCCCTGCCCTGCTCCATGGCCAGCGTGAGCAGGGACCCGGCGGCGTTGATCACCGTGTGCGTGACGGGCGAGAACGGCTGCCTGGCCCCGACGGCGAAGAAGCCGCGCGGCCGGGCCCCACCGCCCAGCGGCTGCACCACGATGTGCTCTCCAGGCCGGGACAACGCCAGGCTGGCGGTGGCCGGGCGGTGGCCGGCGCGGAGGCGGGTGAGCTCGGCGATGACGGACTCCGTCCGGGCGCCGCGGGTGGCGTGACGGACCTCACCCGCCTCGTCCAGCAGCGCCGCCCAGCCGCCCACCTCCTTGGCGAGCCGGTCGATCACCACGTTCATGCCCTCCGGCCGGAGCGCCGCCCGCGTCAGCCGGCCCTGGGCGGCGAAGGCGCGGGTGATCTCGTCGTACTGCTCGGCGGCCAGCAGCTCGCTCACCGCCTTGCCGATCGCGATGAAAGGGGTCTCGCGCGGCACCTCCAGCAGCGGCAACCCGGCCCGCTCGGCCGCGTCGACCAGGGCGGCCGGCACCTCCTCGTGCGAGAGGCCCACCCCGAAGCCGAGCCCGGCGACGCCCCGCGCCACCAGGCGGGCGACATAGTCTGAGGTCACGTGACCGGGCTGGTCGCCCTCCAGCCGCATCCCGGTGGTGAGCAGCAACTCGTCGCCCTCCAGATACGGCGTGGGATCGGCGAGTTCGCTGACCGCGACCCAGCGCACCACCCCGTTCAGCGACGTGGGACCGGCCAGCGGCCGCAACCCCATGCGGCGCGCCACGGTTTGGAGCGAAGGCGGCATACGATTTTGTCCATTCTGGCAAAGACGAGCACCTCCAGTGTGCCATATCGACGTATCGGCGCAGGTAGGAGGCCGCCGTAGCGTCGAACCCATGAGCATTCCTCAGGAGCGGCGCGTCGTGACCGCGATCCCCGGCCCCAAGTCCCAGGAGCTGCTGGCCCGCAAGCAGGCCGCCGTCCCGCCCGGCATCGGCACCACGCTGCCGGTCTTCGTCACCCGCGCCGGCGGCGGTGTGGTGCAGGACGCCGACGGGAACTCGCTGATCGACTTCGGCTCGGGCATCGCCGTGACGAGCGTGGGAAACGCCGCTCCCAAGGTCGTCGAGCGGGTCCAGCGGCAGGTCGCGGACTTCACCCACACCTGCTTCATGGTCACCCCGTACGAGTCGTACGTCCGGGTGTGCGAGAAGCTCAATGAGCTGACTCCGGGCGACCACGAGAAGCGCACGTTCCTGGTGAACACCGGCGCCGAGGCCGTGGAGAACGCGGTCAAGATCGCCCGGTATGCCACCGGCAGGCCGGCCGTCGTGGTGTTCGACCACGGTTACCACGGCCGGACGCTGCTCACGATGACGCTGACGGCCAAGAACATGCCGTACAAGCAGGGTTTCGGGCCGTTCGCGCCGGAGGTGTACCGGGTGCCGCTGGCGTACCCGTTCCGCTGGCCGACCGGGCCGGAGCAGTGCGCCGAGGAGGCGGCGGAGCAGGCCGTCGACCTGATCACCAAGCAGATCGGCCCGGCGAACGTGGCCGCCGTGGTGATCGAGCCGATCGCCGGCGAGGGCGGCTTCATCGTGCCGGCCAGGGGTTTCCTGCCGCGGATCGCCGAGTTCTGCCGGGCCAACGGGATCGTGTTCGTGGCCGACGAGGTGCAGACCGGGTTCGCGCGGACCGGCGACCTGTTCGCCTGCGAGGACGAGGGCGTCGTGCCCGACATCATCGCCACCGCCAAGGGCATCGCGGGCGGCCTGCCGCTGGCCGCCGTGACCGGGCGTGCGGAGATCATGGACAAGGTGCACGTGGGCGGGCTCGGCGGCACGTACGGCGGCAACCCGCTGGCCTGCGAGGCGGCGCTCGGCGTTCTGGAGACCATCGAGGAGGAGGACCTGGTCGCCCGGGCGCGCCGCATCGGCGAGATCATGCTGCCCCGGCTCAGGGCGCTCCAGGAGCGCTTCGACGTGATCGGCGACGTGCGCGGCCGCGGCGCGATGATCGCGATCGAGCTGGTGGAGCCGGGCACCAAGGAGCCGAACCCGACCGCCGTCCAGGAGATCGTCAAGCGCTGCCACGCCGAGGGACTGCTGGTGCTGACCGCCGGCACGTACGGCAACGTCCTGCGCTTCCTGCCCCCGCTGGTGATCTCCGAGCACCTGCTCGAGGAGGGCCTCGGCATCCTCGAGAAAGCCATCGCTGAACTCTAGATATCCCCCATATCGGGCATCCGGCTTGTGGCTGGATGCCCGATTTTGTTGGTGTAACGGACGTCACGCGGGTAGAGAATTCACCCTGACTTGACGCTCAGCTAGACGCTCACGGCCTCGGTCAGGGTTATAACGGATCCGACGTACGGATGGGCGATGGCTGCTGGGAACGTGATGAACTGGGGTCCGACAAGAACGGCGCGGAGTATGTTGACGTTCGACCCTGAGGGCCTGACTTGGGCACAGCGCGACGGCGACGCTTGTGTGGTCTGCCACAAGAGGTGGCCGCGGCCGCGCGTGCGCGTCGGGCGGTTGCCCGACGACTCCCCGGTGCTCGCCTGCGGCGACTGCGCCGAGGCTCTGCTGCCAGCTCCGATGGCGACCGTGGTCGCCTTCCCGTCCCGCTGAACCCGTCCCGCTGAACCCGTCCCGCTGAACCCGGACAGATGAACCCGGACAAGCGAGACGCCCCGGGACGGGGGGAAGGCCCGGGGCGTCTCTACAGGCCGCGCCCAGCGGGGGGATAGGGCGCGCCCGCGGTGGGGTCACGTGGGGATCGGCGGCCCCCACTCCCTCAGCTCATTTCGCGATTTTTTCCCACTGCGCAGACCAGGCGGCATAATCAGGGCATTCCCCGTCCTGCGCGCGGCAACCCCCGGGCGGCCGTACGGCGAAGGCCACGCGGTCGATCCGCTTCGGCTTGCCGACCTCGTAAACCTCGCAGATCTGCCGGGCCCGTCCCTTGCACGCCTTGTCGTTGGCGGGCGCCAGCCCAGCCCACGCGGCCGCGTCACGCTGCGCGTTCGGCGCGGTCATCCAGTTCAGCCATCGGTAGGCGCAGGTCGTGTCGGGCACGTTGACGCCCAGCATCCACGAGTCGACCCATCCGGTCGTCTCACGCGTCGGGAGGGTTTTGACCGGCTTGCCGGCCTTCTGCAGCAGCAGGCGATAGTAAGGAGTGGCCTGAGCGTAATCCAGCGACCCCGTGGCGAACCCCTTGATCAGATCGATGGGGTTCGTCCAGTACGTGCGCCCCTTCGCCCCCTCCAGCAGCGCCATCGCCCCGTCGAACTCGTCCTTGCTCAGCTCGAACGGCTCGTCGGTCTCCCCGGTGGCCAGTGCGGCGTCGGCGATCGTCAACGGGCTGTCCTTGAGTGCCACCCGATCGGAGGAGAACGCCTGCTTCAGGTCGCCCTTGGCCTTGGCCGGGTCGTAGATGAACTCGTGATAGCCCCACAGGTAGGGCACCCCGTAGACCTTGTCCGACACCGTCATCATGTCGCGGAAGCGCTCGTCGACGTCGTCGTACCCGCTCACCTTGGCCGGGTCGATGGGCTGCACCTGCTTGGCCGCGATGAGGCTCCCGGCCAGCGCGGGCCCGGCGGAGACCAGGTCGTAGGGCCGCTGACTGATCCGCTCTTCCATCTCCCCGGCGGTCTGCACGGTGTCGAGCTTGGCGATCCGGCAGCCGGTCTCCTTCTCGAACGAGCCCACCCAGTTGGCCCTGGGGCTGATGCCGCCGTACTCGGCATATCCGCGGTAAGTGAGGATCTGCAGCGTGCCGTCGCTCTGCGTGGCGGTCGGCGTGGGGGTCGGGCTGGGGGTGGGCGTCGGGGCCGGGGCCGCCGCACCTGTGCTCGCGACCAGCGCCGTTGCGGCGAGCGCAAGAGCGTAAGTACGGCGGCGATGCACAGTGTCCCCCTTGTCCGGTGACCAGGATCTTACCGGGGAAGGAGCACGGCCTACTTCTTCTCCACCAGGTAACAGCAGATGACCGCCGTCGTGACCGCCTCGTAGGTGCGGCCGTCGCGCAGGTGCCCGGCCCGCTCCAGGCTGATCGCCCCCTGAGCGGCCGCCCACAGCGCGTCGGCGATCTTCCGGGGCTGGGTCGGGATCAGGAAGCCGGCGGAGATGCAGTCGGCGATCACCCGGTCGAGGATGTTCAACGCCGCCCTGGCCAGAGTCCTGGCACGCTCGCTGGGCTCGAAGCCGGGGATGGCCCGCTCGAACATCAGGCTGTAGTAGCCCGGCTCGGCCAGGCACGCCTGACGGTACGCGGGCCCCAGCGCCTGGAGGTGCTCCAGTGGGTTGCGGCGTGGCGGCACCGCCTCCAGGAAGCGGCGGAAGCGCTCGAACCCCTCCAGATAGAGCGCCTCCGCCAAGCCCTCCCTGTTGCCGAACATGGTGTAGATGACGGTCGTCGTGCAGCCCGCCTCGGCGGCGATCCTGCGCATGGTCAGGCTCTCGGGACCGTCCGTCTCGAGAAGGTTGACCGCCACGTCGAGGAGGCGGGAACGAAGTTCGTCGTGGCTGGCGCGCTCACCCAGGAGGTAGGCGCCCTGTAGCCCGAGAGGCGCCGAGGTCATGAGACCTCCTTCGTGGCCAAGGAGCTATGCGTCCTTGTGACCTCACGCTGTTCGGTCACGGGGCCCACGCCTTTCTCAGATCGGGGGCCCACCGCGCTGGAGACCCGCACCCGATGACTTAGCCATGGCGGAGATCCCTCAAACCACTCCGCATGGTAAACATCCCGAATTAGGTCTACTTCTGTTACATCATGGGTATACAACGGGGCTTGTACTTAACGGTGAGCGCTCGTGAGGCTCTTGTGCATCGTGGTGTAAATCCCCGATCGCGGGCTTGGCATAACGTCAAGGTATGGACGTGCGTACCTTCTGGCTGGCCGGCCGCCCAGCGACCGGGGACACCGAGCTCACTGTGACCAATCCCCACGACGGCCGGGAGGTCGGCAGGCATTCCGTGCCCACCGACGCCCAGGTCGAGGAGGCTGTCGAGGCCGCCCACGCCGTGGCGCGGCAGGCGGCGGCCCTGCCCGTGCACGTACGGGCCGAGGCCCTCGCCCACGTCTCGCGACGCCTGGCGGAGCGGGCCGATGAGATCGCCCACCTGATCACGGCGGAGAACGGCAAGCCGATCCTGTGGGCGCGCGGTGAGACCAGCCGCGCCGTCGCCACGTTCCGCTTGGCCGCCGAGGAGGCCCGCCGTTGGTCGGGCACCGTGCAGCGGCTCGACACCGAGCCGGCCGCGAACGGGCGGCTGGCGTACGTGTCGCGGGTCCCGTACGGCCCCGTCCTGGCGATCACCCCGTTCAACTTCCCGCTGAACCTGGTCGCCCACAAGGTCGCCCCGGCCATCGCCGTGGGCGCCCCGGTCGTCGTCAAGCCCGCCCCCGCGACGCCGCTGTCGGCGCTGCTGCTCGGCGAGATCCTGGCCGAGACCGACCTGCCCCCTGGCATGTTCTCGGTGCTCCCGATCGCGAACGAGCGCGCCTCCGCGCTGGTCCATGACCCGCGTCTGCCCGTGGTGTCGTTCACCGGCTCCGCGCCCGTCGGGTACGCCATCGCCGACCAGGTCCCGCGCAAGCACGTGACGCTGGAGCTGGGCGGCAACGCGGCCGCCGTCGTGCTGGCCGACGCCGACCTCGACTGGGCAGCCCAGCGCATCGCCCTCTACTCCAATTACCAGGCCGGGCAGAGCTGCATCGCCGTCCAGCGGGTGATCGTCGAGCAGCCGGTCTACGAGGCCTTCGTCGAGCGCCTCCTCCCGGCCGTGTCCGGCCTCGTCACCGGCGACCCGGTCGACGAGAAGACCCAGGTGGGCCCGCTCGTCTCGGAGTCCGCCGCCGACCGCGTCGAGCAGTGGGTCCAGGAGGCCGTCGCGGCGGGGGCCCGCGTGCTGGCGGGCGGCACCCGTGACGGGGCCACGATCGCGCCGACGGTTCTGACGGACGTGCCGCATGACGCGAAGGTGGCCTGCGAGGAGGTCTTCGGCCCCGTCATGATCCTCCAGCAGGCGGCGTCGGTCGACGAGGCGTACGCGATGGTGAACGACTCGAAGTACGGCCTGCAGGCCGGGGTGTTCACCCGGTCGCTGGACGCCGCGTTCCGGGCGAACCGGGAGCTGGAGGTGGGCGGCGTGATCATCGGCGACGTGCCGTCGTACCGGGCGGACCAGATGCCGTACGGCGGGGTCAAGGATTCCGGGATCGGGCGCGAAGGGCTGCACTCGGCGATGGAGGACCTGACGTACGAGAAGGTCATGGTGCTGACCGGCCTGACGCTCTGACCTCTGGCCGAAGGGCTCAGGTCATCACCCGCCTGACCTCTGGCCGAAGGGCTCAGGTCATCACCCGCCTGGCCCGGCGCGTGCTCGAGGCCCAGGCCAGGCGCCCTTCGACAGGCACGAGCTGAACAAGGTGCACGAGCTGAACAAGGTCATGCGCGTTCAGCCGTGGTGAGGAGGGTCTTGGCGGCGTCGCCCAGGTAAGGCCCGTACATCGTCTTCGGATCGTCGCTGTACTTGAAGCTGCTCAAAGACGTGATCGTGCCCTTGCCCGTCGCCGGGTCGAACCCGCTCAGCCAGGGACCGCCGCTGGACCCCGCCGTCATGTCGCACCCCAGCCCCTGGTCCCGCGTCTGCCCGTACGGATCGTCCTTCAGCCGTCCCGCGCAATAGAACAGGTGGTCGCCGTTGTACGGCGGGTCCGCGGGGTAGCCGAAGCCGAACGCCTGGCCGCCGCGCGGCGCGTTGAAGGCGATCTCCTGAGCGCCCACCGCGTCGGCCACGTGCTTCCCGTGCGACGTGGCCAGCGCCACCATGGCGAGGTCGTAGTCGTCGTGGCCCTCGCGCGACCACGGCTCGGCGACGAACATGCGGCGGGCGGCGTACCGGCCGTACGGCTCCTCGCCCCCCGTCCCGTATCCCGGCACGAACGTCCAGTTCGCCGCCCACTCGCCGGCGCCGTCCTTGACGCAGTGGCCGGCCGTGACCACGACGTCCCTGTTGGCGCTCCTGACCGTGCTCGCCGAGCAGACGAAGTCGGCGCCGCCCACCGTCATGAACACCCGCCCCGTGGTCCTGGCCACGGCGCCGCCCGTGTTCCAGCGCGAGCCGATCGTGCTCACCTTCGGCCCGGCGGCGGCCTGGGGGCGCGGCATGGGCAGCTTGGAGACGGTCACTCCGCGCGGCATGGGCAGCGCGGCGGCTACGCGCGGCATGGGCAGCGCGGCGGCTACGCGCGGCCTGGGGAGCGCGGCGGAGGCGGCGAGCTTCGTCTTCGCGCCCGTCGGGGCGGGCGCGGCACGCGGGCCCAGGCGGCCGGTCAGGCCGCTCAGCAAGCCCTTGTCACCGGTCACGAGGTCGAGCAGGCCGATCGGGAGCGCCTTGGCCATGCGCTCCGGAGTCCAGTAGCCGAGCACGCGGCGCTGCTCGGCGGCGGTGCGGGCGGCTGCGTGCTCGACGACCTGGACGCGCTTGGCCGTGTGGACTGGCGTGGCGACGGGCCGGTCGGCCTGCCGTGGGCCGGGGGCCGCGCCGATGACGGCGGGCCCCAGCAACCCCGCCAGGAGCGGGGCGGCCGCAAGCAGAGGGGTGCTCAGGCTCAGGGTCATGCCCCCCGAGTGTGCACTACCACATGTGTTCTTGTGGCTACTTTCCGTAAATCACTTAAAGTGTGCCGGTGGTTTGCGCGGCTTGGTAGACGGCCTGGGCCTCGTTCCCGAAATATGGCCCGAACATCCAGTTGGGCGCGAAGTTGTATTTGAAGCTGTTGACCGAATTAACCGTGCCGAGCCCGGTCGGCTCCGCGAAATTCAGCATCCATGGCCCGCCGCTCGAACCGCCAGTCATGTTACAGGTCAGGCCGAGGTCGTCCGTCAGCAGGTAGTCGTCGAAGGCGCGGCCGCTGCAGTAGACGAGCTTCGACCCGTCGTACGGCGCCGCCGCCGGGTAGCCGAAGGCGTACATCTGCTGCCGTCTCTGCTGGTTGAACGCCACGCCCTGGCCGCCCACGACGTCGACCAGCGTCCTGCCCTCCAGGGGCGCGACCACGGCGGCGGCGACGTCGAAGTTGACGTCCTCCCTGGCGTTCCACGGCTGCGTGGTCAGCAACCGCGTGGCGGCCCAGGTGCCGAACGGGCGCGCGCCCTTGTCGTAGCCCGGCACGAAGACCCAGTTCGCGTGGAAGGCGCCGTTCAGCTTCACGCAGTGGCCCGCGGTGATCACCACGCTCTTGTTCGTGCTGGTCACCGCCGATCCCGAGCATGAGGCGTTGCGTCCCTGCGCGGTGGTGAAGAAGATCCGCCCGGTGGTCTTCACGACCGCGCCGCCACCGGTCCACGGCTCGCCGCCGCTCCGCGCGGCCTGCGACGCCTGGCCACCTGTGGGTCCGGCCGCCCAGGGAGCGCCCGTCGCGTCCGCCGCGCTCGGCTTCACTCCCTTCTTGGGGGCGGGAGCGTCCAGGGGTTCGGCGGCCTCCATCTTCCGCTCGGTCCAGTACCGGAGGACCTGCCGCTGCTCGGACGCCGAATCCGCGGCCGCGTGCTGGGCGGGCTTGGGCCGCAGGCGGACCTCGGCCTGTGCGGCCGTCGCGGGGAGCAGGGCGGCGCTCCCCGTGGCGAGGACGAGGGTGGAAAGCAGAGCGAATCTGCGGTGCATTACGTACCTCCCGAAACCGGATCTGAGGTTGGAAGGTAGCCGCCGCAATATCCAGATTTCTCAAGATTTGCGCAATCCGATATACCCGGAGTACGGCGATATTCCGACGTAAATCGACTCTGTTATCTCGCGTCACATAAGTAAGCGGATTTCGGTAAGTCCGCCACCCCGTGCCCGGGCGCCCTCCGTAGCGGGGACAATGGACGAGTGCATGCAGAGACCCTCCGCTCCGTCGTCCTCCTTGGCTCCACCGGCTCGATCGGCACCCAGGCCCTCGACGTCGTCGCCGCCAACCCGGCCGGCTTCAAGGTCACGGCCCTGGCGGCCGGCGGCGGCAAGGTCGAGCTGCTGGCCAGGCAGGCGGCCGAGTTCGGCGTCGAGGCGGTGGCCGTGGCAGACGCGGCGGCCGTACCGGCGCTGAAGGGGGCGCTGGCCGCGCACGGGGCCAAACCCGTGGTGCTGGGTGGCCCCGAAGGGGTCGCGGAGGTGGCGGCGTGGCGATGCGACATGGTGCTCAACGGCATCACCGGCGCGCTCGGCCTGACCTCCACGCTCGTCGCACTCGAAGCGGGCAGGACGCTCGCGCTGGCCAACAAGGAGTCCCTGATCATCGGCGGGCCGCTGGTGAAGCGGCTGGCCGCGCCCGGGCAGATCCTGCCGGTCGACTCCGAGCACTCGGCGCTGCAGCAGTGCCTGTGGGCCTCGGGGCCGGACGCGTACGACCCGGACAGCGTCAGGCGGCTCGTGGTGACCGCGAGCGGCGGGCCGTTCAGGGGTCTGCGGCGCGAGGAGATGGCCGACGTCACTCCGGAGATGGCGCTCGCCCACCCCACCTGGTCCATGGGCCCGATGATCACGATCAACTCCGCCACGCTGGTCAACAAGGGGCTGGAGGTGATCGAGGCGCATCTGCTGTTCGACCTGGACTTCGACCGGATCGAGGTGGTGGTCCACCCGCAGTCGATCATCCACTCCATGGTCGAATACGTGGACGGCTCGACCATCGCCCAGGCCAGCCCGCCCGACATGCGCCTGCCGATCGCGCTCGCCCTCGGCCACCCGCGCCGGGTCCCCGGCGCGGCCGAGGCCATCGACTGGACCAAGGCGCACACGTGGACGTTCGAGCCGCTGGACGACGTGGCGTTCCCCTCGGTCGCGCTGGCCAGGCACGTCGGCACCGAGGGCGGCACCGCGCCCGCCGTCTACAACGCGGCCAACGAGGCCTGCGTGGAGGCGTTCACCAGGGGCGAGCTGCCCTTCCTCGGGATCGTCGACACCGTCGCCAAGGTCGTGGAGGAGCACCGGGTCACCCCCGCGGGCTCCGTGGAAGAGGTGCTCGCGGCCGATGCGTGGGCACGTGCCCGTGCGGCCGAACTCACAGCCGGGCAGTCCCGCTAGCTACATAAACTTGAAACCGTCGTCACAGTAAGGGTGGAAATGTCTTCCGTAGCTCTCGGTATCCCGACGGTACGCCCGAAGCCGCTCGCCGAACGCCGCCACTCCCGCCAGATCATGGTCGGCAACGTGCCCGTGGGCGGCGACGCGCCCGTCTCGGTGCAGTCGATGACGACCACGGTGACCGCCGACGTCAACGCGACGCTGCAGCAGATCGCCGAGCTGACGGCGTCCGGCTGCCAGATCGTCCGCGTGGCCGTCCCGTCGCAGGACGACGCCGACGCCCTGCCCATCATTGCCAAGAAGTCGCAGATCCCGGTCATCGCGGACATCCACTTCCAGCCGAAGTACGTGTTCGCCGCCATCGAGGCGGGGTGCGCGGCCGTCCGGGTCAACCCCGGAAACATCAAGAAATTTGACGACAAAGTAGGCGAAATCGCCCGCGCGGCCGCCGACCACGGCGTCCCGATCCGGATCGGCGTCAACGCCGGCTCGCTCGACCCCCGTCTCCTCCAGAAGTACGGCAAAGCCACGCCCGAGGCGCTGGTCGAGTCCGCGCTGTGGGAGTGCTCGCTGTTCGAGGAGCACGGGTTCCGCGACATCAAGATCTCGGTCAAGCACAACGACCCGGTCGTCATGATCAACGCGTACCGCCTGCTGGCCGCCAAGTGCGACTACCCCCTGCACCTGGGCGTGACGGAGGCCGGCCCGGCCTTCCAGGGCACGATCAAGTCGGCTGTGGCCTTCGGCGCCCTGCTGGCCGAGGGCATCGGCGACACGATCCGCGTCTCGCTGTCCGCGCCTCCGGTGGAGGAGGTCAAGGTCGGCGCCCAGATCCTGGAGTCACTCGGCCTGCGGGAGCGCGGCCTGGAGATCGTCTCCTGCCCGTCCTGCGGTCGTGCCCAGGTGGATGTCTACACGCTGGCCGAGCAGGTCCAGGCTGGGCTGGAGGGCATGAAGGTCCCGCTGCGGGTGGCCGTGATGGGCTGCGTGGTGAACGGCCCCGGCGAGGCCCGCGAGGCCGACCTGGGCGTGGCCTCCGGGAACGGCAAGGGGCAGATCTTCGTCAAGGGCGAGGTCATCAAGACCGTGCCGGAGTCGCAGATCGTGGAGACGCTGATCGAGGAGGCGCTGCGGCTGGCCGAGGAGATGGGCGTCGAGGTCGACCTCGACGACGACTCCGGCCCCGTGGTCACGGTCGGCTGACGAGTCGCCGGGCCGATCAAGACGATCACGCGAGGAGGAAAGCCTTCGCGTCCAGTTCTTTCGGCGTGGTGATCGGCGGCAGGCGGGAGAACCTCCGCAACTCATAACCAACAGGCGCGAAATGCCGCGTACCGGATTGAGGCTCCGCGGCTACGCCCTGCCATGGACCGATTACAGATTGGCAAGCATTTCTCCATACCCAATGTCACCACCCGGTCGCTCAGGGGAGCATCGCAAGGCCTATGACTTGGGAAGGGGGCCGGGTGAAGCGGGTAGTTGGGGTTGTCGCCGGCATGGTGGTGCTCGTGGCCGGGGTCGCGAGCGCGGACGCGGCGGCCGTCGCGAGGAAGAGGCCGTTCCCTGTGGCGGGGACGGTGGACTGGGGGGCCTGTCCCGCGGTGGCGGGGAAGGCCGTGAACGCGAACATCGAGTGCGCCACCGTACGCGTGCCGCTCGACTACCGTCAGCCGTGGGGCCAGTCGATCAAGTTGGCGCTCAACAGGATCAAGGCCAAGGTGTCGCGTGACGGCAACCACCTGGGCACGCTCCTGCTGAACCCGGGCGGTCCCGGCGCCTCGGGCCGGGATCTGACCGAGTACGTGGCCGCGGCCATGCCCGCCAAGGTGAGCGAGCGCTACGACATCGTGGGCTTCGATCCGCGCGGCGTCGGCGCCAGCCAGCCGTCGTTGCACTGCGTGGACCCCGACGTCTACTACAAGGCCCCGAGGCCGGACGCGGTGCCGCGGACGCCGGACGACGAGCGGGCGCTGCTGGACCGGGCCGGCGAGTACGCCACCCGCTGCGGCAACTACTGGTCCTGGCTGCTGCCGCACCTCTCCACCGAGAACTCCGCCAGGGACATGGACACGATCCGGGCCGCCCTCGGCGAGGAGAAGATCAGCTACCTGGGCTATTCGTACGGCACCTACCTGGGGGCCGTCTACGCCACCCTCTTCCCGCAACGGGTCAAGCGGATGATCATGGACAGCGCGGTGGACCCGACCAGCGTCTGGTACCGGTCGAACCTGGCCCAGGACGCCTCCTTCGAGCGCCGGCACCGGCAGCTCCTCGCCTGGACGGCCAGGCACCATTCCACCTACAAGCTGGGCGCGACGACCAAGCAGACGTCGTTCGCCTACTACGCCATGCGTGAGCGGCTGCGCGAGCGCCCGGCGGGCGGCATCGTGGGGCCGAGCGAGCTCGACGACACCTTCACCATCACCGGCTACAGCAACCGGGTCTGGCCGGAGTTCGCCCAGGCGTGGTCCTCGTACGTACGGCACGGCAAGGTCGACGGGCTGCTCGCCATCTACAACAAGCACGGCAAGAACGACACCAAAGACGAGAACGGCTACGCCGTCTACCTCGGCGTCCAGTGCCGTGACGCCAAGTGGCCGCGCCAGTGGGACAAGTGGCGGGCCGACATGGCCAGCATGCACCGCAAGGCGCCGTTCCTGACCTGGCCGAACGCCTGGTACAACGCCCCGTGCGCCTTCTGGGCGGTCCCGGGCGGGAAGCCGGTCGAGGTGCACGGGTCGCCCAAGCTGCCGCCGATCCTCATCTTCCAGTCCCGCGGGGACGCCGCGACGCCGTTCCAGGGGGCGATGAGGATGCGCAGGCTCTTCCCCAGCGCCCGCATGGTGATCGACAAGGGCGGCAACCACGGCATTTCGCTGGCGGGCAACGTGTGTGTGGACCGCTATCTGGCGGCGTACCTGAGGGACGGGTCGGTGCCGTCGCGCGACGTGGAATGCGACCCGCTGCCCCCGCCCCATCCGGCCGAGCACATGACGGGCGGCGAGTCCGCGCAGCGGCGGCCCGACCTTCTGGGGATCCTCGGAGGGCTGCTCGGAACACGATGACGTCAAGAAAGGGTTACCGTGGGCATCGCCAGATGAGCTAATCGGTAACCCTTCGCGTAGTCTGACCATGTGATGCTGCGTACATCGGTGTCGCGTGTGCTTGACGACAGCGACCGGGACGAGGTCCTAGCCCTGCTGGACACCGATCCGGTCGCCAACGTCTTCGTCTCCTCCAGGGTGCGGGCCGTCGGACTCAATCCGGCGCGGCTCGGCGGGCAGATGTGGGGATTCGGGCCGCGCGGTGGCCTCGTGTCACTCTGTTACGCCGGGGCCAACATGGTGCCGGTCGGCGCCGGTCCGGAGGCGGTCCACGCGTTCGCCGACCGTGCCCGCAAACAGGGGCGGCGCTGCTCGTCCATCGTGGGTCCCGTCGACGCGGTCTCCCTGCTGTGGGAGCGACTCGAGCCGTACTGGGGCCGGGCCCGCGCGATTCGCTGGGCGCAGCCCGTCATGGCCACCTCGCGCAAGCCGCCGGTGCCGGCCGATCCCCAGGTGCGCCGGGTGCGGCCGGAGGAGTTCGAGACCCTGCTGCCGGCGTGCGTGGCCATGTTCACCGAGGAAGTCGGCGTCTCGCCGAACCTCGGGGACGGCGGCGCGCTCTACCGCACCCGGGTCGCCGAGCTGATCAGGATCGGGCGCTCCTACGCGCGCATCGACGACGGCCGGGTCGTGTTCAAGGCGGAGGTGGGGGCGGTCACGCCGCAGGCCTGCCAGATCCAGGGCGTCTGGGTGCACCCCGAGCTGCGCGGCAAGGGGCACGCGGTGGCCGGCATGGCCGCGGTCGTGGAGGCCGCGATGGAGTGCTTCGCCCCCGTGGTGACGCTGTACGTCAACGACTACAACCGCTCGGCACGTGCCGTCTACAAGAAGGTGGGCTTCATGGAGGTCGACACCTTCATGTCCGTGTTGTTCTAGCTCGGTTGGCTAGCATTCCCGGCATGATCCTTGTTACGGGTGCCACGGGGAACGCGGGCGGGGCGCTGGTGCGCACGCTCGCCGGGTCGGGGGCGGAGGTCCGCGCCCTGGTGCGGCGCGAGGTCGAGCTGCCCGCTGAGCTCGCCTTAGGTGATCTGAACGATCCCGATTCGGTGGCGGGCGCGCTGGGCGGGGTGCGCGGGGTGTTCCTGCTGAGCGGGTACGACCGGATGGCCGAGACGCTGGCCGCGATCGCGCGGGCGGGGGTCGAGCATGTGGTGCTGTTGTCGGCCAGTTCCGCGGAGGCGGCCGATCTGAGCAATCCGATCTCGAAGTACCACGTGGAGTCCGAAGCGCTGGTACGGGAGTCGGGGGTGCCGTGGACGATCCTGCGGCCGCGTACGTTCATGTCGAACACGCTGCGCTGGGCGGACCAGCTGAAATCCGGAAATGTCGTGCGGGATTCCTTCCCTGACGTGGCCGTCGCGACCGTCGATCCCCTCGACATCGCCGCCGTCGCCGCCGCGTCGTTGACCGGGAAGGGGCACGACGGCCAGGTCTACGGGCTGACGGGCCCCGAGGCGCTGCGGCCCGCCGACCGGCTACGGATCCTCGGTGCGGTGCTCGGCAGGGAGCTGCGGTTCGAGGGGTTCACCGACGAGGAGGCCAGAGCGCGGATGCTGGAGCAGATGCCCGAGGCGTACGCGGAGGCGTTCATGGGCTTCTTCAGCCGCGGCGAGCTGGACGAGTCCGCCGTGCTGCCCACCGTCGAGCAGGTCACCGGGCGGCCGCCGCGCACGTTCGAGCAGTGGGCGGCGGCCAACGCGGAGGCGTTCGCCTAAAGACGGACGAGCTTGTCGAAGAGCCTGGCCAGCTCCGTTTCCGGGTCCGCGGTGAGACCCGCGTGCACGGGGCCGGCCTGCACGATCGTGCTGCGGGGCGCCGTCAGCCAGCGGAACCTGCCGCCGAGCGACTCCGCCTCCAGCGGTCCCGGGTGCTCTCCGCAGGCCAGCTCGTACGCGCTGAGCGCCCGGCGCACCTCGTCCACGTCGGCCGCCGGATCCAGCGCCCGCAGCCGCGCCGGGTCCAGCTCCACCCGGGCGCACAGGTAGTCGCGCGGCTGGCAATAGAGCAGCACGCCCGCGTTGATCTGCTCGCCCCGCTCCACCTTCGGGATCACCCGGATGACCGCGTACTCGTAGACATCCCTGGTCATCGGCCGCCTCCCCGCCAGAACTCGCCGACCGACCCCGGCCCCGGCCGCTGGCCCCGTTGCTCGCCGCGCACCAGCCACTCGCGCGGCCCGTGCGCCCGCCGCAACAGATGATCGACGTACGCCTCCCGTACGTCCTGCGCCGAGCCGAACCCCGGCTCGCCGTCCAGCCACTCGCCGGGCACCAGCGCGGTCACCGTCTCCAGCAGCTCGCGGGTGATCTTCCCCGACAACTCGGCGCCCGCGGCCGCCACGTCGCCGGCGTACGCGGCGAGCACGTGGTCGCCCGCGTCGAACGGCCGCTGCGGATCCGCCGTGGGCCAGTTGTGGTGGAACCAGAGAGCCGCGCCGTGGTCGATCAGCCAGGTCTCGCGGTGCCAGACCAGAAGGTTGGGGTTGCGCCAGCTCCGGTCGATGTTGTGGATGAGACCGTCGAACCACACCACCTTGGCCGCGAACACCGGATCCGCCACCCAGGCCAGCGGCTCGAAGCCCAGCGCGCCCGGCAGGAAGTCCACCGCCAGATTGAGCCCGGTGCTGGCCTTGAGCAGGTCCTGCACCTCCTCGTCCGGCTCGCGGATGCCGAGCTGCGGATCCAGGTCGATGATCTTGAGCTCGGGGGTCCTGAGCCCGAGCCGGCGGCCCAGCTCACCGGCGATGATCTCGGCGACCAGCACGCGGCGGCCCTGGCCCGCCTCACGGAACTTCACCACGTAGGTGCCCAGGTCGTCGGCCTCGACGACGCCGGGCAGCGACCCGCCCTCCCGCAACGGGGTCACATAACGGGTGGCCGCGATCTTATCCAGCACGACATGAGGCTATCGCCCACCGCCCCCACCCTCCTCCCCAGGCCCTCCGGCTGCCTGGGCAGGCCCACCACCAGCGCGGCGGGACCGCGAGCCGGCCTCGGGTGAGGTGGTCCGGCCGGGCGCGGTTGCCTGGGGACTGCCCGGCCGGACCCCGTCGGTCTGACCCGGTCACGGAGGGGGTGACCGGGTCAGAGCTTGGCGATGACCTCCTCGGCGAAGCGCTCCATGGTGGCGATCTTGAGCTCCAGCGTGCCCTCGCCGTACCGGGCCTTCTCTTCAGGGGTGGCCAGCCACCACGGGGCGGCCATCGTGCCGGTCACGCCCTTGGCGGCGAAGCGGCGGTACGTGGCGGCGTCCGGCAGCACGGCCAGCGGCGCGATGATGTCGATCTCTCTGCCGTCCAGCTGCCGGTGCAGCGTGTCCAGCACGGGGTCGAGCTGCTCCTCGGTGTAGATGCGGTTGCCGATCCACCCGTCGCCCAGCCGGGCGGCCCGCCGCAGGGCGGCCTCGCTGTCGCCGCCCACGTACACCGGGATCCGTTGAGAAGGGGTCGGCGAGATCGACAGGGGCGGGAGGCCGTCCAGCGTGACCGTCTCGCCGGCCCAGAGAGAGCGCAGCGCCGGAAGCATGGCGTCCAGCCGCCGCCCGCGCGTGTGGAAGTCCTGCCCCGTGGCGACGAACTCCTCCTTGCACCACCCCACGCCCACCCCGAAGGTCACCCGGTCCCGCGACAGCACAGCCGCCGTCGACACCTGCTTGGCCACGGTGAACAGGTCACGGGCGGGTGCGATGTAGACGTTCGGCGAGAAACGCAGGGAAGTGGTGACCGCCGCCATGGCCCCGATCGTCACCCACACGTCGGGCCAGTGCGTCTTGGCGTCCCAGCGGGGCTTGCCCGACCGCGAGTACGGGTACGGCGTGGCGAAGTCGGCGTAGAACAGGTGGTCCGACAACGTCAGCGTGTCGAACCCGCACCGCTCGGCCGCCCGCGCCAGCTCCACGAACTGATCGGCGTCGACGAACGAGGCCCCCAGCCAGATCTTCATCGAAACTCCGGCGCGACCTTGGTCGCGAACAGTTCCAGGTTGCGCTTGACCGTGTCCAGCGGCAGCACGCCCTGCTGCCCCTGCATGTAGAGCCCGAACCACTCCAGGTCCGGCATCCGGTCGAGCATCCGCTGGATGCCGCGCTTGACGTCGTCGGGCGTGCCGAACAGCGCCATCTCGACGTCGTTCATGCGCTTGGCGTCGCCCTTCTCGGGGGAGATGGGCTTGTGCTTCTCGTCCTCCTTCTTCCGTAGGACCTCCAGGTATCCGAAGGGCCCGAAGAAGGCGGCGAAGTCCTTCGGAATGCTGCGGCCGAAGGTGTTGATCGCCTGCTCGGTCGTGTCCGAGATCCCGACGATCTTCAGGATGCCGGTGTGCTCGCCCAGCTTGTAGTGGCGCCCCTGCCTGGCCGACTCTTCCTGGTACAGCTTGGCCTTGGCGGCGTGGTCATCCGGATTGGGGGTGAACATCCACGGCAGGATGTCCTCCTGCGCCGCCCTGATGACCGACCGGTCGGAGATCGTGAACGGTTGCCACAACTCCGGATGCGGGTTCTGGTACGGCCGTGGGCAGACCGACACGGCCACCACCTTGCCCTCGTCGTCCAGCTCCGCGGGCGCGCCGAAGGTCCGCGTCCAGTCCTGGGCGGGCCATCCCTCGATCCCGTCGTACGGGTAGGGCACCTGGTAGTCCAGCACGTCGGACTTGTAACGCAGGGTCTCCTGGGTCCACGCCATCTTCATGATCTTCAGCACCTCGCCGAAGACGTCGAAGTTGCGTGTGTCGGACGCCGACCCGTCCGAGCGGGCGGCGGCCGCGTGCCAGCGCTGGCCGAGGACGTTCATCCAGCGGTTCTGGTAGCCCCGGGCCACGCCCAGCCGCAACCGGCCCTTGGAGAACTGGTCGAGCAGCGCCACGTCCTCGGCCGCCCTGATCGGGTCCCAAGCGGGCAGCACGAGGCCGAGCGGCGCGAGCAGGATCCGCTCGGTACGCGCGGCGAGGTCGGTGAGGAACATCAGCGGATTGACCGAGAACTCCATGCCCTCGGAGTGGAAGTGGTGCTCGGTCATCATCAGCGCGTCGAAGCCGAGCTGGTCGGCGTGGACGGCTATCTCCCGCACCTCGTGCAGCAGCTTCTGGTACGACTCCGTGTCCCGCCCGATGGGACGCTTGGCCTTGGCGTTCTCCTCTGCCGCGTATCCAGAGCCTGGAATCTGCGGATTCAGGAAGATAGAAAACTTCACCGGGGACCTCTTTCCGCGGACGGTTCCTTCGCAAGGTACTCTGGAAATCTTAGCCGAGCAATCGCTTGGTTAACTACGAGGAGGGCGCATGAGGCTCGGCGTCACGATGTTCGCCACGGATCTCGCCATGCCGATCGACGAGCTGGCCAGAGCGGCGGAGGAACGCGGCTTCGACTCGCTCTACCTGCCGGAGCACACCCACATCCCGGTTTCGCGCCGCACGCCTCCGGCCGCCGGACAGGAGGAACTGCCCGAGGAGTACAAGCGCACGCTCGACCCCCTCGTCGCCCTCTCCTTCGCCGCCGCCGCGACCCGGAGCCTGCGCCTGGGCACCGGCATCCTGCTCGCCGCCCAGCGCGACCCCATCGTCACCGCCAAGGCCATCGCCACGCTGGACCACCTGTCGGGCGGGCGCGTCGTGGTCGGCGTCGGCTTCGGCTGGAACGTCGAGGAGATCGAGAACCACGGCGTCCCGTACGGCCGCCGCCGCGAGGTCGCCCGGCGCAACGTGCTGGCCATGCAGGCGCTCTGGCGCGACGAGGTGGCCTCGTTCGACGGCTTCGAGCCGTCCTGGTCCTGGCCGAAGCCCCTGAACGGGCCACCCGTGTACGTGGGCGGCGCCGCCGGGCCCAAACTGTTCGCCCACGTCGCCGAGTACGCCGAGGGCTGGATGCCGATCGGCGGCGCCGGCATCAAAGCCGCGCTGCCCGCGCTGCGTGAGGCGTGCGAGAAGGCGGAGCGGCCGATGGCCCGCGTCATCCCGTTCGCCACGCGGCCGACCAGTGAGAAGCTCGACTACTTCGCCGGTCTCGGCATCGAGGAGGCGGTCGCCACGCTGCCCAGCGCGCCGGCGGACACGGTCCTGCCGATTCTGGATCATTACGCCGCGCTCATCTAGGGGGCGGCATAATGCGGGGATATGTCCGAGCTACGTGTCGATGACCCACGCCAGTTGGGGTCGTACCGATTGACGCGCAGGCTCGGCCAGGGCGGCCAGGGCGTCGTCTACCTCGGCCACTCGCCGCAGGGGGCGCAGGTCGCGATCAAGCTGCTGCACGCCAGCCTGTCCGGGGATCCCGTCGTCCGGCGCAGGTTCCTCGGAGAGGTCGAGGCGGTGCGCCGGGTGGCGGCGTTCTGCACGGCCCAAGTACTCGACGCCGACCTCGAAGGGGACCGTCCCTACCTGGTCAGCGAGTACGTCGAGGGACCCTCGCTCCGGGAACACGTGGTCGCCAAGGGGCCGCGCCGCGGCGGCTCCCTCGACCGCCTGGCCATCGGCACCGCCACCGCGCTGGGCGCCATCCACCGGGCCGGGGTCGTGCACCGCGACTTCAAGCCGGGGAACGTGCTGCTCGGGCTCGACGGGCCGCGGGTGATCGACTTCGGCGTGTCCCGGCTCGTGAACACCACCGCCACCACCAACCAGATTCCCATCGGGACGCCGGCGTACCTGCCGCCCGAACGCATCAAGGGCGAGCCCGCCGGGCCGGCCGCCGATCTGTGGGCGTGGGGGCTGACCGTCGCGTACACCGCGACAGGGCGGCACTCGTTCACGGCGGACACCCTGCAGGAGGTCCTGGCCAGGATCCTGTACGGGAAGCCGGAGCTGGGGCCGCTGACCGGGCGCCTGCGGGAGATCGTGGAGGCGTGCCTGGCGCCCGAGCCGGGGGATCGCCCGGACTCCGAGGAGGTGCTGCGGTGGCTGCTGGGGCAGGACGCGGCGGCGGGCGACGACGTGCTGACGTCGGGCGCGATGGCCGCCGTCGGCCGCACCGCCTGGACCGGCGCGTCCTCCCTCACCGCCTCCGGAACCGGTGAGAGCCCTGTACGGCCTGCCGTGGGCCCCGGCATGACCACCGACCCCGACCCGACCACGAGCTTTCCCGCGATCACCCGCACCGTCCCCGAGGCGAAGCCCGCCAGGCGGCGGCCACGGCTCTGGCAAGTGGTCGTCGCCCTGGCCGGGGTGGCCATGGGGGTGGCCGGGTTCGTGTACTGGATGCAGGGCGCCCAGGGGCCCGGGCTGGAGGGGACGTGGACGGGTTCGGCCGAGCACTTCGACGCCCAGCGGGTCTTCCCCGTCGAGTTACGCCTGGGCTCCGGCGGCGGGGCCATGCGATGGGGCGCCGACCTGCGCTGTTCCGGGCGGCTGGGACGTACGGGGAGCGGGATGGTGTTCGCGCTCGACCGGGTCAAGGGCGAGGAGTGCTATCCGGGGACATTGCGGATGTTCCCGACCTCGTACGCCGACCAGCTGGCCATCAAGGTGACGCGTGAAGGTAAGGACGAGGTGACGTATTCGGGCACGGTTACCCGTACCTCTTGACCGGCTGTGTCACGGTCAGGCCGCGATTGCCCTGCACACCGTTGACTGTTGGCGACCGGTTGCTTTCAGTAGAAAGCGGGAAAACGGGTGGCGGCGAGGGGAGGCAGCCCCGTGCCAACGGCACAGCCGCTCAGAACGGGGGACCCGCAGCGACTCGGAGAGTACGCACTTTCCGGGCGCCTGGGTGAGGGCGGTCAGGGCGCGGTGTTCCTCGGTTCGCGGGGCGGGGAGACATACGCGGTCAAGCTGCTGCATGGACCGGTGGGGGACGAGCAGGCGGCGTTCTTACGGGAAGTCGAGCTGGCCAAGCATGTGGCGAGGTTCTGCACGGCCCAGGTGATCGACGCCGGGTTCGACGAGGGCCGGCCGTACATCGTGAGCGAGTACGTCGACGGGCCGTCCCTGCAGCGGGAGGTCGCGCTCACCGGGCCGCGGCGCGGCGGCGCGCTGGAGCGGCTGGCGGTCAGCACCGCGACCGCGATCGTGGCGATCCACCGCGCCGGCATCGTCCACCGGGACTTCAAGCCCCAGAACGTGCTGCTCGGGTCGGACGGGCCGCGTGTGATCGACTTCGGTCTGGCCAGGGCGCTGGACGCGGCCGCCACGATGAGCGGCAGAGGCGTGGGGACGCCCGCGTACATGGCGCCCGAGCAGATCACGGCGTCGGCCGTCACGGGGAAGGCGGACGTGTTCTCGTGGGGCGCCACGATGTGCTTCGCGGCCAACGCGTCGGCGCCGTTCGGGCAGGACTCGGTGGCGCCGGTGCTGCACCGCATCCTCACCGCCCCGCCGGAGCTCGGGCGGCTGGAAGGGCGGCTGCGTACGCTGGTCGAGGCCTGCCTGGACAAGGACGCACGAAACCGGCCGAGCAGCCGGGAGCTGCTGTTCGAGCTGCTGGGGGAGTCCACCGGCGAGGTGCCGGCCGAGATCCTCAACACGCCACCGCCGCACATCCTGCGGATCGCCCCGTCCCTGATTCCCGAGCCGCGCCCGGCCGAGAGCGGGCCGAGTGCGGAGGAACCCTCTTCCGGAGCTCTGCCGGGTGCCGGCTCGCCCCTGGCGGAGCCCGAGGCCACGGGTGTGCCCGGCGGCTACCTGCTGCCGGGGCCGGCGGGCGACGCCCGGGAGTCCGGTGGGCGGGATCGCGACCAGGCGGCGGCCCATCAGGCGCCGGACCCTGCCGGCTCCTCCGGTGACGGCGGTTCGGCGTCCGGATCCGGTGGCCCGGCGGGTCATATCGGGCTCACATCCGGTCCAGGCGGCCCAAGCGGATCGGCCGATGGCGGTGGGCTCACGTCCGGGCCTGGGCCCGAGGCGGGGTTCGGGCGGCGTGGCAACGGCTGGCCGAGGGCGGCCATCGCCGTCTGCGTGGCCCTGCTGGCGACCGCCGCCGTGCTGATCGCCGTGATCGTGCCCACATTGAACGACACCCCCCAGCCGCCGCAGGCGGCCGGGCCCGCCGCACCTCCGAAGTCGGCGCCCACGGCGTCCAAGTCCTTCACCCCGAAGCCGTCCCCGACCAGGCCCAAGGAGACACAGGAAGCCCGCAAGCCGCCCGTCGACCCGCCGGTCACGCAGCCTGTGACGGTCCCGATCCCGGCGCTGAACGGACTGGACCGGGCCAAGGCGATCAAGGCCATCAAGGGAGCCGGGCTGGTGCCCGGGCCCGTCACGCAGGTCGACTCGCCGCAGAAGGTCGGGCAGGTGCTGAGCAGCAAGCCCGCCTCCGGCGCGGTCGTGGCCAAGGGCAGCACGGTCTCGCTGCAGGTGTCGGCCGGGCTGGCCGTGCCGTCCGTCGCCGGCCTCCGGCGCAAGGCCGCCGAGGCCGCCCTGACCGGCGCGGGCCTCGCCGTCGGGACCGTCACCCGTACCTGCTCGGACCAGCCGAACGGGCGGGTGCTCGGCAGCCTGCCCCAGGCGGGCAAGCGGGTGGCGGGCGGCACCCCGGTGGCGCTCACGGTGGCCCGGACGGGTGCCGACGTGCCGTCCGTGGTCGGGCAGTCCGCGGAGGACGGGCGGGCCGCGCTGGTGGCGGCGGGCTTCAGGGTTCAGTCCCAGGGGCAGGTCGTGGAGGATGAGGCACGGGTGGGGAGCGTTTTGGGGCAGAGTGTCCAGCCGGGCACGTGCGCGCAACCGGGCGCCGTCGTGGTGATCGTCGTCGGCCTGGAGAGCCAGTCGGGCCCCGACCCCACCGAACCCTCGGACACCCCGTCCGGCCCGGTCTCCGGCGAGTAGGCGCTCACCCCGCCACGCCGTGCCGGTCACCTGCGCCGTGTCAGGTGGTGAGCGTTGCGGGCGTGGTCAGGCGCATCGCCTCATCGACGCGTCCGGTCCAGGGGGATGGTCTCGCCGTGCAGGCGTGATCTCTCGGCGGCCCAGGCCACGAGGTGGCTGTGCAGGCTCTCGCCGGGCGAGGACAGGATCGGCGTGCGATCTCTCGTGGCGACCGCCGTCAGGAACGCCTCCACCAGCGCCTCGTCACCACCCCCGTGGCCGCCCCTGGCAGTCGCGTCGCCTCTCGGGTGGGTTTCGACGGTCTCCGAGCGGCCGGTGACGAAGTCGTGGACGGTCAGGCGGTCACCGTCGCCGTCGATGGAACCGTGCGTACCGAAGATCCGGGTCTGCCGGTGCAGCGCCGGGGTGAAGCCGGTCATGGTGAACGACGCGGTGACGCCGCCCTCGAGCTCCATGTTCACCACCTGGTGGTCGACCACGTCGTTGTCGCACGCGTACACGCATCTGCCGTACGGGCCGGTCCTGAGGGCCTCCAGCACGCCCTCCTCCGAGACGTCGTCGGTGAGAACCGACAGCGGCCACGCCTCGCGCCCGGCCAGCGGCAGATAGATGCGCCTGGCCGAGTACGGGCAGCCGGCCTCGACGGCGCAGTCGAGACAGCGGTCGGCCGCGCCGGCGGGCCGGTTCTCCGGGCGGAAGTGCTTGAGGCCGCCGAAGGACGACACTCGGGTGACCTGCTTGCCGGTCAGGTGCACCAGCCAGTCGAGGTCGTGGCAGGACTTGGCGAGCAGCATGAACGTGGACTCGTCCGTACGCCGCCAGTTGCCCCGCACGTACGAGTGCGCCTGGTGCCACCAGCCGACCGGCTCCAGGTGCTGGATGCTGACGATCTCCCCGATCCGGCCGCCGTCGAGCAGCGCCTTCAACGTCCGCGTGTACGGCGTGTAGCGCATCACGTGACAGACCGCGAAGATCGCGTCCGATCGTCCGGCGGCCGCGACGATCGTCCGGCAGTCGTCCTCGGAGACGGCCATCGGCTTCTCCAGCAGGATGTCGTACCCGAGCTCGGCGAAGCGCACCGCGGGCTCGACGTGGTCGCGGTCCTGGGTGGCGACGATGACCGCGTCGGCCTGGCGGGGCAGCGCGGCCAGCTCCCGCCAGTCGGCGTGGTGCTTCGCGTGGGGGAAGCGGCCACGGCGGCCGGGGAGCGGGTCGGCCACCGCGACCACACGCGCCCGTCCGGTCGCGACGGCGTGGCGGGCGTACGAGGTCCCTCGCGAACCCGCGCCGACGACGGCGAGAGTCACCATTGCGCCTCCACTTATGTAACTAGTTAACGTATGTCGGCCGATGCTAGGATCCTGGCTGATAACCGTCAATAGGGCAGTTATCGGAAAGGGTCTCATAAGTGACCGAGCTCCGGCCGGGTGACGCGTCGCTCCTGCGCAAGATGAACACCCAGGTCACGCTCAGGGCCCTGCGTCGGGAGGGCGTGGCCACGCTGACGCAGCTCGGCCGCGTCACCGGGCTGTCCAGGCAGACGGTGGAGGCGGTGCTCGACGCGCTGCGCGAGCGCGGCTACGTCAGGGAGATGCCGCCCGACGAGGGCGTGATGGGGCGGCCCGCGCGGCGGTTCGGGTTCCGCGCCGACGCCGGCTACGTGGTGGGCGTGGAGGTCGGCGGCGACGGCATCGTGGCCGCCCTGTCCGATCTCAACGGAGACGTCATCGCCTGGGAGCGGGCCGGCGTCTCCGGCGACGCGGCGGCGCACGAGCGGCTGGAGTCGGCCCGGCGTACCGTTGTGGCCTGCGTGGACGGGGCGGGCGTGGCGCGCAGGCACGTGTGGGCGGTGGCGGCGGGGACCCCGGGCATCGTGGACCGCACCGGCCGGGTGTCACTGTCGATCGCTCTGCCCGGCTGGACCGGGGTGGACCTGGCCGGGCTCGCCGGGCGCTGGTTCGGCGGGACCGCGCTGGCCGCCAACGACGCCAACCTGGCCGCGCTCGCCGAGCACTGGCGCGGCAGCGCCCAGCACGCCTCCGACGTCGTGTACATCCTGGCCGGCCACCGCGCCGGCGCCGGCGTCCTGATCGGCGGCCGGTTGCACGCCGGGCGCCACGGGGCCGCGGGCGAGATCGGCACGCTGCGCCAGGTCGGCTGGGAGGACGCCGCCCGCGAACTGGTCAAGGACGCCTCGGCGGCGGAGGTGTTGGAGGCGGCGCTCCGGGGTGATCGGGACGCCGTGCGGCGGGTCGACCGCTACGCCGAGAACCTCGCGATCGGCGCCTCGGCGCTCGTCCTGGCCGTCGACCCCGACCTGCTGGTGCTCGGCGGCGGCCACACGTGGGCCGGCGACGTGCTGCTCGACCCGCTCCGGCGGCACCTGGCCGAGATGTGTGTGAGCGTGCCGGAGGTCGCCGTGTCCACGTTCGGGGACGAGGGGGTGGCGCTGGGCGCGGTACGCCTCGCGCTCGACCACGTCGAACGGGAGGTCCTCGGCCTCTAAAGGGCCCGGCAGGCTTCCAGCAGTACGGCTCTGACCTGCTCCTCCGGCAGGTCCATCGTCTTGACCGCGCCCCACTGCAGCGCGCCGAGCAGGGCCCAGCTCTTGAGCCTGATCGCGGGATCGGGGTCGTCACCCACGAGCTTGGCGTAGATCTCGTCCCTGTACGTCCTGATCGTCGCCCGCTCGGAGCCGGGCGAGACGGACTCGTCGCCCGCCAGGTCCTCCATGAACAGCCGGATCACGGAGCGGTAGCGCACCGCGAACTCGACCAGCGCGTCCACGAACTCCTGCCGGGTCGCGTAGTCGGTGCCCAGCAGCGCCAGCATGTCGCCGGCCGACGGGGACAGCAGCTCCGAGGCCAGGCGGTCCTTCGGGTGGAAGTGGTACGCGACGGCGGTCTTGGTCAGGCCGACGGCGGCGGCGATGTCGGCCAGGGAGGTGGCCGCGTAGCCGCGCTCGGCGAACAACTCCCTGGCGGCGGCCAGGATCCGGGTGCGCGTGTCGTCGGCTGTGGTCATCGTCTCATTTTGGGGCTGGCTACAGCTTTCCGGCTATATCCCCTTTTATCGTATGTCCTGTACGACCGTACAGGACGGGCGTCGAGTTGGGGGCGGGGCGATGACGCGGTTGCTGGGACGGCTGGGCGGTTGGTGCGCGCGGCACGGGAAGATCGTACTGCTGTTATGGGTGGCCCTGGCCGCCGGGCTGATGGGGGCCAGCCTCGCGTTCAGCAGCCCCACCAGCAACGACGCGAGCATCCCCGGCACCGACGCGCAACGCGCGCACGACCTCATGAAGGAGGGCTTCGGGCCGGGCTACGGTCAGGGCGGAACGGTCCAGCTGCTGCTCTACTCCGCCGACGGGCCGCTCATCGAGGAGAAGCGCAAGCGGGCCGTCGAGGCGTCGATCGACCGGATCCGCACGATGCCGCACGTCGTCCAGGTGGACACCCCGTACCGCAAGGGCGGCATCGCCTCCAACCTGCAGATCGGGCTCATCACGATCCGCATGCAGGGCCACGACGTCGACAAGCTCGCCGAGACCACCCAGGCCCTGTCGAAGGCCGCGGACCCGGCGCGCGCCGCCGGGCTCGAGGTCGTGCCGGCCGACGGCTCCACCCCCGCCGACAAGGAGATCAAGACCGGGCCCAGCGAGATCATCGGCGTGGTGTGCGCGCTGCTGGTGCTGGTGTTCGCCTTCGGGACGCTGGTGGCCGCGATGATCCCGATCTTCGCGGCGCTGGTCAGCGTGGCGACCGGGCTCGGCGTGATCGGGTTGCTCGGCTGGGTCGTGGACATGCCCAAGCAGGCCGGGATCATGGCCACGATGATCGGGCTCGGCGTGGGCATCGACTACGCGCTGTTCCTGCTGTCCCGCCATCGCCGGTTGCTGGCCGAGGGCGTGCCGGTCGTCGAGTCCGTACGGCGGACGGTCGCGAGCTCGGGTGGTGCGGTCGTGTTCGCGGGCGGCACCGTGATCATCGCGTTGAGCGCGCTGATGCTGGCCGGATTCCCGCTGCTGGCCACGCTCGGCTGGGTCACCGGCATCTCCGTCGTCGCCGCCGTGCTGACCTCGATCACGCTCGTCCCCGCCATGCTCGGGATCCTCGGCCACCGCGTCAACGCCCTCAAGATCTTCAGGAGCTCCGGCTCGTCAGGCTCCGGCTGGGCGGGTCTCGGGTCGTGGGTGGCGCGCCGTCCGTGGCGGGTGCTGCTGGCCAGCGTGGTCGTGCTGGGCGCGCTGGCCGCCCCCGCGCTCGCGCTCAAGCTGGGACCGCTCGACGAGGGGTACGGCACCCAGGGCTCGGACTCCCGGCGCGCGTACGAGCTGATGGCCACCGGCTTCGGCCCCGGCGCCAACGGGCCGCTGGTCGTGGTCGCCGAGCTGCCCGCGAAGGCCGGCGGGGCCAAGGATCCGCTGGTGAAGCAGGTCGTGAGCGAGGTGAAGGCGATCGACGGCGTCGCCCACGTGGCCGACCCCAAGGTCAACGAATCGGGCCGCTCGGTCCTGCTGCAGACCGTCACCGAGTACGCCCCCAGCGACAGCCGGGCCGCCGGCGTCGTCAGGGACATCAGGGCCCTCTCGTTGCCCGGCGTCGACGTGCACGTCGGCGGCAAGGTCGCGGGAATGACCGACGCCGGGGACCGCATGGCCGAGCGCACCCCGCTCGTCATCGGCGTGGTGGTGCTGCTCAGCGCCCTGCTCCTGCTGCTCGCCTTCCGTGCGCCGGTCGTCGCGATCAAGGCCGCGGTGATGAACCTGGTCTCGCTCGGGGCCGCGTTCGGCGCGCTGGCGCTGGTGTTCTCGATCGGGCTGGGCAGCGGGCTGGTGGGCATGGACCCGCCGGTGAACTCCTCCTACCTGCAGACGCTCTTCTTCACGGTGCCGATCGAGAGCTACGTGCCGCTGATGTTGTTCGCGGTGCTGTTCGGGCTGTCGATGGACTACGAGGTGTTCCTGCTGACGGCGGTGCGGCAGGCGTACACGCGGCATGGGCGCAACGCGCGGTCGGTGGCGGAGGGGCTCGGCGCGACCGGCCGGGTCATCACGTCCGCCGCGCTGATCATGGTGGCCGTCTTCGTGGCGTTCATCGCGTACCCGGACCCGATGGTCAAGACGTTCGGCGTGGGGCTGGCGGTGGCGATCGCCGTGGACGCCACCATCATCCGCGGTTTCCTGGTGCCCGCCACGATGGTGCTGCTGGGGCGGGCGAACTGGTGGTGCCCGCGCTGGCTGGACCGGCTCCTGCCGAACCTGTCCGTGGAGGGGCACGAGGAGGAGAAGGACCAGCCGGCCCCGCGTCGCCGCGAGCCCGTCGAGGCGGGCGTCTAACGGGGTCGCCGAGGCCGGTGAGGGTGGAATCAGCTCTGGATCCGCGCCGGCCTCACACCATGTACTGGTCGTGGCGCAGGTACAGCTCGGCCCACTCCTCGGCGGTGAGCCGGCGGCCGGTGGTGGCGAGGTCGGCGAGCTCCTCGAAGTAGGCCTCGCGGGGCGCGCCCGGGGTGAAGAGGATCAGCATCGAGGCGGGTTCGCCGGACTCGTTGCGGAAGCCGTGGATGCCGCCCTCAGGGACGTGGAGGAAGTCGCCGGTCCGGCCGTCCACCCACTTCTCGCCGGTGTAGAGGCGCACGGTGCCGGACAGCACGTAGAAGGACTCGGTGATCGTGCGGTGGAAGTGCGCGCCCGCGCCTCCGGGCTTCGGGCCCATCTCCCATCGGTAGAGGCCGAACGCGCCGTTGGTGGAGCCGCCGGTACCGAGGTAGTGCACCTGCGTGCCGCCGGCGCCCATCGTGAGGTCGGGTTGCGCGTCGGCCGGGCGCAGCACGCTGCTGATTTCGCCGGACTTGTCGAGGTATCGGGGGTCTGGATAGGACATGTCGGCAGAATAACCTCTCAGGTCTCCGAAGCCTCGGAGAACGTGATCACTGTGCGGGCGACCGAGCCCTGGCGCACATGGGCGACGGCCTCGTTGATCTGGTCGAGTGGGAGGCGTTCCGAGATCAGGCCGTCGAGGTCGAGCCGGCCCTGGAGGTATTGCCCCGCCAGCATCGGCAGGTCGCGGTGCGGTGCGGAGTCACCGCCCTGGGTGCCCATGAGGCGGCGGGAGGCGAACAGCAGGCCGGGGTCCAGCTCCACCGGGTGGCCCGCCGGCGGGCTGCCGACCATGACCGTGGTGCCGCCGGGCTGGGTCGCGCCGAACGCCTGCGCCAGCACGCCGGGGGCGCCCGTCGCGTCGAAGGCGTAGTCGACGCCGCCCTTCACCAGCTCGCCCACCTGCCGGGGCAGATCCTCGGCCAGGAGCGTGTGGGTGGCGCCGAAGCGGACGGCCAGTTTGAGCTTCTGGTCGGCCACGTCGGCGGCGACGATCGTGGTGGCGCCCGCCAGCACCGCGCCCTGGATGACGTTGAGCCCCACCCCGCCGCAGCCCACGACGAGGACGGAGGCGCCGGGCGCGACCCCGGCGACGTTCAGGACCGCGCCGACGCCGGTGACGACGCCGCAGGCCAAGAGGCACATCGCGGCGAAGGGCGCGGTCTTCGCGATCTTCACGCACATGGTCTCGGCGACGACCGCGTACTCGGCGAACGAGCCGATGCCGATGAAGCGGCGGGTCTCCTGGCCGTCCAGGGTGATCCGGGGCAGGCCGCCCATGATGGTCGGCAGCCGGGCGGGGCCCGTGCACAGGTGGAAGCGGCCCGCGCCGCACTGGCGGCAGCGGCCGCAGGGGCCGTTCATCGCGATGATGACGTGGTCGCCGGGCTTGACGGTGGTGACACCCGCGCCGACGCTCTCCACCACGCCCGCGCTCTCGTGTCCGAGGATGAACGGCAGCCTGCTCACGACGGGGCTCTTGCCGTCGATGGCCTTGAGATCGGAGGCGCACACGCCCGACGCCTTGATCTGCACGCGGACCTCGCCGGGGCCGGGATCGGCGATCTCCACCTCGCGGATCTCCATGGGGGCGTGGAACCCGGTCAGTACGGCCGCGCGCATCAGCATGCGCCACACGGTAACCCGGTGGCCGAATTGTGAGCAAGCGGTTGCTCGGTATCCCGTTGACACCCCTTCTGGCCGAATTTACGCTCAGCGCAAAACCAAGCGAGCGCTAGGCCAAATCGCGAGGGGCTCATGATCGTACGACGGGGTGTTGCGCCGATCCGAAGCACAGCAGCGGCGCTCACGGTGGCGCTGCTCGTCACCGGGTGCGCGGCCCAGCAGAAGGGCTCGACCCAGCAGGAGGGCGCGGCGGCGCCAGGC
Source organism: Nonomuraea sp. NPDC049480 (assembly GCF_044465905.1). Lineage (NCBI taxonomy): Bacteria > Bacillati > Actinomycetota > Actinomycetes > Streptosporangiales > Streptosporangiaceae > Nonomuraea > Nonomuraea sp. NPDC049480. The sequence goes on along the minus strand of NZ_JBITMD010000023.1, from coordinate 146,725 downwards.
GTGACCGGCACGACGATCAAGGTCGGCGGCGTGCTGACCAAGACCAGCGCCAGCGGGTACTCGACCAAGGATGCCGAGATCGGCGCCAAGGCCAGGTTCGAGCGGGCCAACGCCGAGGGCGGCGTGCACGGACGCAAGATCGAGTTCGTCGGGGCCGAGGACGACGGGCAGGATGCGGCCAAGGGCGACGCGGCGGCCAAGAAACTCGTGCAGAAGGACCAGGTGTTCGCCCTGGTCCCGGTGCACGCGCCCAACTTCGGCGGCGCCGCCTTCCTGGAGCAGCAGGGCGTGCCGTGGTTCGGCTGGGCGACGGGGCCGCAGTGGTGCGGCACCAAGACAGGCTTCGGCTACAACGGCTGCCTGGCGCCCAAACCGGGCGCCGGGTCGCAGACGTGGTGGGGCCGCCAGATGGCCGATCTGCTCGGCGGCGCCGACGGCAAGAGCGTCTACGTGCAGACCTCCGACTCCAGCGGCAGCAAGTACGGCGGCACCACCATCTCCCAGTCGTTCACCGCGGCCGGCTTCAAGCTCGCCGGCCTGAACTCCGGCCTCCCGGCCGCCGCCCCGCCGCCCGACTGGCTCCCGTACGTCAACAAGATCATGACTTCGGACGGAGGCCAGCCACCGGACATCGTGGTCTCGGTGATCGCGGGCACCAAGTTCAACGTCGGCCTGTACTCGGCGCTCAAGCGGGCCGGCTACAAGGGCGTGCTCACGGACGCCACCAGCTACGACGCCGCCATACTCAAGGACCCGGCCAGCGCGCAGGCCCTCGATGGCGTGATCGCGGCCCCGATGTTCGAGCCCTTCGAGTCCACCGCCCCCGAGATCGCGCAGCTCAAGCAGGACGTCGAGAAGGCCGCCCCCGGCACGGTGCTCACCCAGCATCTGGCGATCGGCTACTGGGCCGCCGACATCTTCCTCGACATGCTGAACAAGACCGGCAAGGACCTGACCAGGGAGAAGTTCCTGGCCACGGGCAACGGCTCGTACACGTACGAGAACGCCGGCTTCGGCAGGATCCAGTACCCCAAGGACCACAGCGAGCCGAACGGCTGCGGCGCCCTGGTCAAGCTGGAGAACGGCGCCTTCCAGGTGGCCAAGAGCATGAAGTGCTTCGACAACGTGCCGCTCAAATGATCCTTGGCTACGTGCTCAGCGGCCTGGTCACCGGGGCGATCTTCGCGATCATGGGGTCGGGCCTGACGCTCTCGTACGCCGCGACCGGGGTGTTCAACTTCGCCCACGGCGCGCTCGGGTTCCTGTCCGCCCTGCTGTTCTACGAGCTCAACACGGCGGCCGGGCTGCCCGCGTGGCTGTCGGCGCTGGTGTCGGCCGGGCTGTTCGCGCCCGCGCTCGGCTACGTGCTGCACAAGGCCATGTTCCGGGGGCTCGCCCAGGCGGGTGAGACCGCGCAGATCGTGGCCACGATCGGGCTGACGATCGCGCTGCCGGCCCTCGGCCTGCTGGTCGTGGACCTGGCCGGGCTGCCGCCCGCGGACGCCACCTCGCTGCCGCGCGGCGTCGGACCGCACCCGGCCCAGGCGTTCGACGCGCTCGGAGTGCGCCTGGACACCGACCAGCTGATCACGTTCGCGTTCTCGGCGGTGACGGCGGCCGGGCTGTGGGCGTTCATGCGGCACACCCCGTACGGGCTGCGCATGCGTGCCTCCGTGGACCGCCGCCGCCTGGCCACGCTACGCGGCATCGACGCCGACGCCACCTCGGCGCTGGCGTGGATGCTCGGCTCGGGGCTGGCCGGGCTCGCCGGGGTGCTGGCGGTGTCGGTGCTGGGGCTGGACGCGACGGCGTACACGGTGCTGCTGTTCGCCTCGGCCACGGCCGCGGTGTTCGGGCGGTTGCGGTCGATCCCCTGGACGTTCGCCGCCGGGCTGGCGCTCGGCGTGGTCCAGAACCTCGTCGCCGGCTACACCGACTTCCTGGAGGAGGTCACCGGGCTGCGTACCGCCGTACCGGTGATCCTGCTGTTCGCCGGGCTCGTGCTGCTGAACCGGTCGCGCGAGCGGGTCGCGGGCAGCGCGGCCGAGGACGCGCCGCCGCCCGACCACCTGGCCGGGCTGCCGCCGTGGCGGCGGCGCCTGCCGTGGGCGGCCGGGATGGTCGCGCTGGTGGCCTTCACGTTCCTGGCGGCCGAGTACTACGTGGGCATCGCCGCGCAGGGGCTCGTGCTGGCGTTGATCTTCTGCTCGTTCGTGGTGGTGACCGGGATCGGCGGCATGGTCAACCTGGCGCAGGCGGCCTTCGCCTCGATGGCGGCGCTGACTTGCGGGTGGGCGTTCTCGTCGGGCCTGCCGTTCTTCGTGGCGATCCTGCTGGGCGTGCTGGCGGCCGCGGCCGTGGGCATGCTGGTGGCGCTGCCCGCGCTGCGGCTGGGCGGGCGGGTGCTGACACTGGCCACGCTGGCGATGGCGCTGCTGGCCGACCAGGTGCTGTTCCAGGTGGACGCGTTCAGCAACGGGACCATCGGGTGGCCGCTGCCCGCGCTCGGCTTCGGCTTCGCCGACACCTCCGATCCGCGGGTGCTGGTGGTGGTGCTGCTCGTGCTCATCGGGCTCGTGGCGATGCTGGTACGGAACCTGGAGCGGTCGGCGTCCGGGCGGGCCATCCTGGCCGTGCGATCCGCGCCGGCGGCGGCCACGACGTCGGGGCTGTCCGCGCCGCTTACCAAGATCACGTTGTTCGTGCTGGCGTCGGCGATCGCCGGGCTCGGCGGGGTGCTGTTCGCGGTCGCGAAGGGGTCGATCACCGCCACGGACCTGCCGGCGTTCTCCGGATTCGTGTGGCTGGCCATCGTGGTGCTGCAGGGAGTGCGCCGCGTCGGCGGGGCGGTGCTCGGCGGGCTCATCGCGGTCGTCGTACCCGAGCTGCTGTCGACCTGGGACTTGTCCGCGCACGTCGGGGCCATCCTGTTCGGGCTCGGCGGCGTGATCCTGGCCAAGCACCCGGACGGCGTCCTCACCCAGATGGCCGAGCTGCGCCACCGCCGCCGCCCGGCGGGCGGGACCGTCCACGAGGCGGAGCCCTCCACACCTGCTCAGACTTCGACGCCGGGCGGCGGGCGGCCGTTGTTCGCCCTGGACGGCGTCGTCGCAGGCTACGAGGACTGCACCGTGCTGCGCGGCGTCGACCTGGCGCTCGACGCGGGCGAGGTCGTCGCGCTCCTCGGCGCGAACGGCGCGGGCAAGTCCACCACCTGCGCCGCGGCGGCCGGGGACCTGCCGATCACCGCGGGCAGGATCCTGCTCGACGGCGAGGACATCACCGCCTGGCCCGCTCACCGGCGCGCCCGCGCGGGGATCCTGCTCGCGCCCGAGGGGCGGGGCGTGTTCCCCGGCCTCACCCTGGAGGAGAACCTGCGAACCTGGCTGCCCGACCCCGGTCCCGTCTACGAACGGCTGCCGCAGCTGGCCGAACGCCGCGGCGTGCTCGCAGGCGCGCTGTCCGGCGGCGAGCAGCAACTGCTCACCCTCGCCCCGGCGCTCGTCCGGCCGCCCCGCGTGCTGATCGCCGACGAGCCGTCGCTCGGGCTGGCGCCGCTGGTGGTGCGGCAGATCTTCGAGGTGTTCGCCGAGCTGCGCGAGCGCGGGGTGGCGCTGCTGCTGGTGGAGGAGAAGGCCACGGAGGCGCTCGCGATCGCCGACCGGGTGGCGTTCATGCAGCTCGGCCGAGTGACGTGGGTGGGACCGCGGTCCGAGGTGGACAGCGAGCGGCTGACCGCCGCCTACCTGGGGGTGAGGTGACATGCTGGCCGTCGAGGGCGTGTCGGTGGCGTTCGGCGGGGTCAGGGCGCTGGACCAGGTGTCGTTCGAGGTCGCCGGGGGCCAGGTCTGCGGCGTGATCGGGCCGAACGGGGCGGGCAAGACGACGCTGTTCGACGTGGTGTCCGGGCTGCGCAGGCCGAGCGCGGGGCGGGTCAGCGTGGCGGGCCGGGACGTCACCGGGGTGTCGCCGGTCAAGCGGGCCCGGGGCGGGCTGCGCCGTACGTTCCAGCGGACCCAGGTCTTCGGCCGGCTCACCGTCGCCGACAACGTGCTTGCCGCGCTCGACTGGCACGGCGGCGGTGGCGGGCTCGCCGCGGACCTGGTCGGCTGGCCCGGACGGCGGCGGCGCGAGCGGGAGCGGCGCGAGCGCGTGGCCGAGGTGCTGGAGCTGTGCGGGCTCACCCCGCTGCGCGACGCGTACGCCGCCGCGCTCCCCGTCGGGCAGCGCCGGCTCGTCGAACTGGCGAGGGCCCTCGCCGACCGGCCCACGCTGCTGCTGCTCGACGAGCCCACCTCCGGGCTGGACGCCGGCCAGACCGCGCGCCTGGGGGAGGTCGTGCGGGCGCTGGAAACGACCGTGCTCCTGGTCGAGCACGACATGGGGTTCGTCATGGACACCTGCGACCGCATCGTCGTGCTCGACCTCGGCCGGGTGATCGCGACCGGTCCGCCGGCGGAGATCAGGGAAGACCCGGTCGTCAGGGCCGCTTACCTGGGCTGAGCGTGGCGCTCGGTGAAGGACAGGATGCGCCGCCAGGCGTCCTGGCAGGCCTCCTCCCACTCGGCGTACGAGCGGTCGAAGAACGAGTGCGGCGCGCCCTCGTAAAGGTGGGTCTCGTGCTCGGTGCCGACCCGGTCCAGCGCGGCCGTGTACGCGTCGAACTGCTCAGGCGTCGACACCGTGTCCGCCCCGCCCCTGAGCAGCAGGACCGGTGCCCCCGGTCCGGTCGTGGGCTCGTCGATGGCCCGGAGCGCGCCGTAGAATCCGATGCCGCCGGCCAGGCCGTTGTCCCCCTCGGCGGCCTGCCGCCACGAGTGCGCGCCGCCCATGCAGAACCCGACCGTGAAGACCGGGCCGTCCAGCGCCTCGGTGGCCGCCTTGGCGTCGGCCCTGACCTGGTCGGCGGTCACTTGCTTGACGTGCGTCATGAAGTCGAAATCGTCGCCCCGGTCGCCGAGGCCTGCCGTGCGGCCGAAGTAGTCGATCGCGATCGTACGGAACCCCGCCTCGGCGAACCGCACCGCCAGGTCCCGATAGAACGGGTGCAATCCGCGCACGTCTGGAAGGATCACCACGCTGCGCCCGTTGGGCTCGGCGGGCTCGGCCCGGTAGGCCAGGAACCGGTTGCCGTCGGCGGCGGTCAGCTCTATTTGCTCGTGAGAGGCCACCTCGCCCTGGATCGGGGGTGCGGGCGGCCTGCTGTCGGTGGAGTGGCACATGGTGCTCAGCATGCCCGGTGGCGTCCGCGGATATCCAGGCATTGGGAGGGCCACGCCGATCGTCGTCCGGGACCGGCAGACTGGTGGCATGAACTGCGAGGTTTGGCGACGCGGATCAGGGCGGCGACGTTGCGCGTCAGGAGCTCTTTGTGGATGGCGCGCGGTCTGGAACCGTCAGCAACTGGCCAACCAGCTGCGCTCGCAGGTTCCACGCCCTGCTGCGCGCCTCGGGCCGGCAGCGCAACATCACCACCTGGAGCGACCGGCTGCAGGCGCTGTTCGGCGGGGAACACCTTCGCCGGCTCCCCCTGGTCGAAGAAGCGCTCGGCCGCCAGGCCCAAGCCTTGCTGTCGCAGCTGGATGCGGCATGCCGCGCCGCTGACGATCTCGCCGAAGCCACCAGCGACGCAAAAGCCTGGTCGTCCACCACCGCAAGGTGAAGAATCAGCGCCTGGCCGCCGCCGGCTACGTCTGGGCCTTCGCTTCCCTAGGCCATGGCTTGACAACTTGGGCAGATCGGATGTCTGCGGCACCCGCTTTAGTACAGCAGGTTTCCCCGAAAGGCTTCGCGCAAGTGGGCTCGCACCCCGGCCACGGCGGGTCTGGCCTGGGCGCCGGAGCGGACGGCCAGGTAGCCGGTGTTGATCGGCGGCTCCTCCGGGTCGGCCAGCGTGACCAGGGTGCCGGCGGCCAGGTCGCGACGGCACAGGTAGGCGGGCAGGACGGAGACGCCCGTGCCCGCCCGGACCGTGCTGAGGACGCCGCGCAGGTCGGGGATGACGATCTGGGCCGCCATCGCGGGCCGCCTGCCGAAGACGGTCCGCCAGTAGCGGCGCACGATGGGCAGGTCTTCCGCATAGGCCACCAACGGCACCCCTGCCAGCGCCCTCGGCCCGATCCGACCCCCTTCCCGCCCTCCGCCACCGGCGGCCGGGGACGCTTCGCCCTCCGCCGTCAGGGGTGCTACGCCCAGGGTGGCGGCCACCTGTGGGGCGGCGACCAACAGGAACTGCTCGTCGTACAGGGGGTCGGCGTGGACGCCGCGCAGACGAGGACGGATGGTGGACACCACCAGGTCCAGGCGTCCGGCGGCCAGGTCCACCAGGAGGTCGTCTGACAGGCCGAGCGTCGTGCGCAGCCGGAGCCCGTCCCGTATGAGCGGCGCGAGCATCGGCATCACCACCTCGCACAGGAACTCGGCCGGCCCGCCCAGATGGACGGCCGAGTCCCTGGGCAGCTCCGATTCCACCACCTCCTCCAGCGCGTCCAGCGAGGCCGCCACCCGGCGGGCCAGCTCGTCGGCGGCCGGCGTGGCCGCGACGCCGCGCGGCAACCGGTCGAACAGCGGCCGATCCAGCGCCGACTCCAGTGCCTTGACCTGCGCGGTCACCGCCGGCTGGGACAGGCCGAGTGTCCGCGCGGCGGCCGTGACAGAGCCGGTCCTGTGCACCGCGAGGAAGGTGCGGAGCAGGTCGAGCGACAGGGGCGACATATCACTATTCTGATGGCTCAACGCATGGTCGGTTATTTGTGGCTGATGGCGGTCGGGAGCGATGCTGTCAGGCATGAGCAAGCGCATCCTGATCGCACTGACGAGCCACGACGACCTCGGCGGCGTGGAGAAGACCGGATACTACGTGTCCGAGGCGGCCCATCCCTGGGAGATCTTCCGGAAGGCCGGACACGAGGTGGACGTCGCCAGCGTGCGCGGCGGCGAGCCGCCACAGGACGGGTTCGACCCGGACGATTCCGCCCAGGTCGCCTTCCTCGCCTCGCCGGAGGCGCGCGACACCGCCCGCCTGGCCGACGTCGACCCCTCCCGCTACGACGCCGTGCTCTACGCCGGCGGCCACGGCACCATGTGGGACTTCCCCGACGACCCGGACGTCATCCGCGTCGGCAGGGAGGTGTACGAGCGGGGCGGCGTGGTCGCGGCCGTCTGCCACGGCCCGTCCGCGCTGGTGAACCTCACGCTGTCCGACGGGTCGTACCTGGTGGCGGGCAAGCGGATGGCAGCGTTCACCAACGAGGAGGAGACGCTGCGCGGCGTGGCGCACGTGGTGCCGTTCCTGCTGGCGGACAGGCTGGTGGAGCGGGGCGCCGAGCACCAGCCGGGAGCGACCTGGCAGGCCCAGGTCGTCGTGGACGGCCGCCTCGCCACCGGCCAGAATCCGGCCAGCGCCGCGCCGCTCGCCGAGCGCGTCGTCGAGCTCCTCGCCGAACGGCGGGTGTGAGGAGGTTAAACTCCGCCGGATGGCGGTTGTGAACCACGGGCGCGGGCGCCGACCATCATGGAGAAGGCCTCGCGACCTGTGGAAAGGCGAATCGCATGGCATACCACCCCAACCTCGACCCCGAGCTCCGCATCGGGATCGAGCAGTCGCCGCTGCCGGCGTCCGATCTGTCGAACCTGACGCTCGAAGAGCTCGGCGGGTTCCGAGCACAGATCAACGCCTTCCTCGCCGCCGCGCCGCCCGCGGAGACCGACGTGGTGATCGAGGACCGGCAGGTGCCGGGGCCTGACGGCGCGCCCGACGTCCGGGTACGGATCTACAGCCCGGCGGGGGAGGTCGAGAACCGGCCCGGGCTCTACTGGATCCACGGCGGCGGGATGATCCTCGGCACGCCCGAGATCGACGAGGCGATGATGATCGGCTATGTCGAGCAGCTCGGCGTGGTGGCGGTCTCCGTCGACTACCGGCTGGCGCCGGAGAACCCGTATCCCGCGCCGGTCGAGGACTGCTACGCGGGGTTGGTGTGGACGGCCAAGGCGGCGGGCGAGCTCGGCATCGACCCGGCCAGGCTGGCCGTCGGCGGCGCCAGCGCGGGTGGCGGGCTGGCCGCAGCGACCGTGCTGCTGGCCCGCGACCGGGGTGGTCCCGACGTCGCCTTCCAGCTGCTGGTCTGCCCGATGCTCGACGACCGCAACATCACGCCGTCCAGCCACGAGTTCACCGACGCGATCGTCTGGGACCGGTCCGCGAACCTCTACGGCTGGACCGCGCTGCTCGGCGACCGCATGGGCACCGACGACGTGCCCCCGTACGCAGCCCCGGCCAGGGCCACCGACCTGTCCGGGCTGCCGCCGGCGTTCATCGACGTCGGGGAGCTGGAGGTGTTCAGGGACGAGGACCTGGATTACGCGCTGCGGCTGTCGCAGGCCGGGGTGTCCACCGAGTTCCACCTCTACCCGGGCGCCTTCCACGGGTTCGACGGCATGGTGCCGGACGCAGAGCTGAGCAAGCGGGCCAGGGCGGCCCGGGTGGCCGCGCTCAAGCGGGCCTACCGGCTCTGATCGTTCGCGCGCAGGCGGGCCTACCGGCTCTGGCCGTTCGCGCGCAGGCGCACCAGGGCGAGGGCCAGGTGGGCGCGCAGGCGGCCGGAAGGGTCGGCGAGCGAGAAGCCCAGCACGGACTCGGCGCGGGCGATGCGGGCGGCCATCGAGCTGTGGTGCAGGTGCATGGCGGCGGCCGCGCTGCGCACGGAGCCGGCCAGGCACAGCGCCCGCACCGCGGCCATGGCCTCCTCGCCGAGCCGCTCCATGGCCTGGACGTCGAGCAGGTCCGCGACGGCCGCCTCCGGAAGGTCGGCGTACAGCGCCAGCGCGCCCAGGTCGGACCAGCGCATCACCGGATCCTGCGGGCCGGTGAAGCGCAGTGCCGTGCGCGCGCCGGCCCAGGACTCTGCCGCACGCGCGCCGGGCAGTTCGGGCCCGATCCCCACGCGTGACCCGTCGGGCAGCGCGGAGTCGGGGAGGTCGGAGTCGGGGAGGTTGGTCGCCACGAGGACGGCCTCGGTGTCGCCGATCCTGGCGTCGCGCACCCGGTGGCCCATCGCGCGCAGGCCGGCCGCCAGCCCGCGGTCGGGCAGTGCGATCGCCAGGGCCTGGAGCTGGGTGGCCGGGTCGAAGCCGAGCAGGCGCAGCGCCCGGGCGCGCTCCGCCTCGCCGGTCTCGGCCGACAGCACCAGCTCCACCAGCGCCGGGTCCTGGCCCTCTCGCGCCAGGGCGGCGGCGCGCTCCAGGGTGACCTCGGCGGCGGCCGCGTACCGCTCGAGCACGATCTCGTCGAGCCCGTGCGCGGGCCCCTCCCGCTCCATCCAGACCGCCCCGAGCCCGGAGCTCAGCTCTCTGACCTGGGCGGGGGAGGCCGCGGGCGTGTCGACGGCACCGCCGGACGACGTGCGCAGGCGCCGGCCGGTGGCCGCGTCGAACAGACCGACCGGGCATTGCGCCAGCCGGGCCGTGGCGGCGAGCAGCACGGGCACGCTCACGTGGTCGCGGAGCAGCGAGTCGAAGTAGGCGATGACCCGCACCGCGCTCTCCGCGTCGGCGTCCAGCGTGGACAGCCGCAGCAGCAGTCCCTGCACAGATACCAGACTAAATGCGTGAGCGGCGCTCTGGCGAGCAAACCAAGCGTGCGCTAGGTTGGTGGCTGTGGATCTCGACTTCTCCCCGGCCGAGCGGGACTTCCGCGCCGAGGTTCGCGACTGGCTGAGCACGCACGCGCCGGGGCCGCTCCCGTCCATGGACACCCCCGAGGGCTTCGCCGCGCACCGCGCCTGGGAGGCGCGCCTCGCCGAGGCCCGGCTGTCCGTCGTCTCCTGGCCCGAGGAGTACGGCGGGCGCGGCGCCTCCCTGATCGAATGGCTGATCTTCGAGGAGGAGTACTGGGCCGCCGGCGCCCCCGCCCGCGTCACCCAGAACGGGATCTTCCTGCTGGCCCCATCGCTGATGCGCTTCGGTACGCCCGAGCAGCGCGAGCACTGGCTGCCGCGGATGGCCAGGGGCGACGACGTCTGGGCGCAGGCCTGGTCCGAGCCGGAGGCGGGCAGTGACCTGGCCGCGCTCACCTCCCGCGCCGAGCCCGTCCCCGGCGGCTGGCGGCTGTACGGGCACAAGACGTGGAGCTCGCGGGCCGCGTACGCCACCCACGGGTTCGGCCTCTTCCGCACGTCGGGGACGCGGCACAAGGGGCTGACGTACTTCATGTTCCCGCTCGACGACGTCGCCGTCCGGCCGATCGCGCAGCTCGACGGGCTGCCGGGGTTCGCCGAGCTGCACTTCGACGGGGTGCTCGCCGACGAGTCGATGGTGCTGGGCGAGGTCGGGGAGGGATGGCGGATCGCGATGGCCACCACCTCCTCCGAACGCGGCCTCACCCTGCGCAGCCCCGGGCGGTTCCTGGCCACCGCCGACCGGCTCGTCGCACTGGCCGGCCCAGCGTCTGATGGCCCCGTCGCCGACCCGGCGCTCGCCGATCGGGCCGCCCGGTGCTGGGTGGACGCGGAGGCGTACCGGCTGCACACGTTCCAGACCGCGCGCAAGATCATGGCGGGGGAGGAGATCGGGGCGGCGGCCAGCATGGGCAAGGTCTTCTGGTCCGAGCTGGACGTGCGCATGCACGCGCTGGCCATGGAGCTGCTGGGGGAGCGCGCGGGGGAGACGCCGTGGCTGGACGGGTTCCTGTTCTCGCTGGCCGGACCCATCTACGCGGGCACGAACGAGATCCAGCGCAACATCATCGCCGAGCGGGTCCTGGGGCTGCCCCGATGAACTTCGCCTTCACCGACGAACAGCTCGCCCTCGCCGCCACCGTGCGTGACGTGTTGCGGGCGCACTGCCCGCCGGCCGCGCTGCGGACCGAGCGGCGGCCGGGATGGGAGCAACTGGCCGCGCTGGGGTTCTTCGGGTTGCTGCTCCCTCCTGAGAGCGACGGGCTGGGACTCGGGCTGACCGACGTCCTGCCGGCGCTGGAGGAGACCGGGCGCGCGTGCCTGCCCGGGCCCGTCGTGGAGACGGCCGTCGCGGCGCCGTACCTGGTGGCGGGCACGCCCAAGCTGGCCTCGGGCGCGGTGTGCGTGAGCGTGCTGCTGCCCGGGCAGGCGTACGCGCCGGACGCCGATCTCGCCGACCTGATCGTCGTGGCCGGCGCCGACGGCCTGCGGCTGGTCGCCAAGGAGTCGGTACGGCTCACGCCCCGGCCCGGCATGGACCCGTTGCGGCCGATCTTCGAGGTGGCCTTCGACGAGTCGGAGCGGCTGGGCGGGGCGGCCGGGCCGGCGCTGCTGCGGGTCACGGTCGCGACCGCCGCGCAGCTCATCGGGGTCGCCAGGGAACTGCTCGCGGTGTCGGTCGCGTACGCGAGGGTCCGGACGCAGTTCGGCGCGCCGATCGGGTCCTTCCAGGCGGTCAAGCACCAGCTCGCCGACGTGGCCGTGGCCGTGGACTTCGCGGCGCCGCTGGTGTACCGGGCCGCGCTGGCGGTGGATCGGGCCGCCGCCACCGTTGAGCGGGACGTGAGCGCGGCCAAGGCCGCCGCAGGGGAGGCCGCCACGCTCGCCGCCCGGGTGGCGCTCCAGGCGCACGGGGCCATCGGCTACACCGAGGAGCTCGATCTGCGCTTCTGGCTCGCCCGGGCCTGGTCGCTGTCGGCCGCGTACGGCACCACGGCCGTCCACCGCGAACGGCTGCGCACCGCCGTGATGGGCGGCGACCTGCGGAGGTACCCGTGAAGTTCGGCGTGCCGCTCGGCCTGCTGCACCCGGCCGCGTGGAAGGACGTGGCGGTGGCCGCCGACGAGCTGGGGTTCGAGTCGGTGTGGCTGCCCGAGCACCTGGTCTTCGCCACCGACCTGTCGCTCGCCGTCTACCCCGGCACGTCCGATCCGGGGATCAAGCCCACGACGCCGCTGTTCGACGCGCCCGCGTACCTGTGCTGGCTGGCCGCCCTCACCTCCCGCGTCCGGCTCGGCACGGCGGTGCAACTGCTCGCCCTGCGTCATCCCTTCGTGTCGGCGCGCGCCTTCGCCACGCTGGACGTGCTGTCGGCCGGGAGGGCCATCTGCGGGGTCGGCGCGGGCTGGTACCGGGGGGAGTGGGAGGCGGCCGGGATCCCCTTCGAGACGCGGGGAGCGCGGCTGGACGAGGCGATCGAGGTGGTCAGGCGGCTCTGGAGCGAGCCGGTGGTCGCCCATTCCGGGACGTTCTACACCTTTCCCGAGGTCGCCTTCGAGCCCAAGCCGGTGCAGCGGCGGCTGCCGGTGCTCGCGGGCGGTGAGTCGCCGGCCGCGCTGCGCCGGGCGGCCCGGCTCTGCGACGGGTGGATCAGCATGCCGCACACGATCGAGTCGATCAAGCCGCAGCTCGACCGGCTCGGGGCGGGCGTGCCCGTGACCGCGCACGCCTACTCCCTGGCCTCGCCCGACGAGGTGCCCGCGTGGGCGGTGCTGGGCGTGGAGCGGCTGATCGTCCGGCCGTGGACGCGCAGCCGGGACGCCGTGTCCCGGCTGGCCGCGTTCGCCACCGAGTACGGCGTCAAGAGCAACGGCGGGTTGTGACCTTACCGGTCCTGGTCGTGGTGCAGTGCTTCGCCGGAGGCCGCGTGGAAGCGGTCGACGGCCGGGTGGAGGCGGGCGGCCGGGTGGAACCGGTCGTCGGCCGGGTGGATTTCGTCTTCTTGTCCTCCGGCTCTTCGGAGACCTCATCCCGGGGCTTGAACGCGACCTTCCTGCCCTTGCCGCCGCCCGGCCGTGCCCTGAACGTCGCGGAATACTCGGACGAGCGGAATGAGCCGTTGACGGCCATCAGCCCCACGGCGGGAATCCGGCGGGACAGCAGCAGGTAGTACCAGGCGTAGCCCTTCTCGTCCGCCACGCAATGGGCGTCCGGGACCCGGGTCCGCGTGCGTTTCTTCACGCAGATCTGAATGACGTCCTGGTTGAGGAAAGTCATGACCCGCCGGCCCTTGCCGCCCCTTCTGGGCGCTCGATAGTCGACGCCGGAGGGCTCGACGGACATGCCGGTGCCGGGCCGCTTCCCGACGGCGGGAACCTTCGCGGTCATGGGGACGAAATACCAGGTGTAGCCCTTCTCCTCGTCGTCGCAGGGCTGGTATTCCGCCCTGACCAGGGAGGTCTTCCGCACACATATCTCGACGTACTCCGCAGGGCCCTGTTCGTCGTCTTCCTCAGAGCCCTGTTCGTCGTCGTCCGTCGTTTCCGAGTAGTCCCCGGACGGCTGGGGCGAGGGCGGCTTCGCCTCGATGCGGTTGCCACCGCATCCCGTGGCCATCAGGAGTGCCGCCACGCTGAGGGCGGCGACGCGTAGGACGGTTGGCGACAATGGGACCTGCTTTCCACTTATGCCGGAAGATCGCTGGACGGTCCAACGACAGCTGTGGAAACGGAGTTCCCGATTCTCAGGCCCGGTGGCGGCCTCTCCCTGAGCCGGTGGTCCTCCCCGCGCCGACCAGCTCACGGTGACGGCGGCCACGCGGCGGGAGGTCGGCAGGGAAGGCGGCGAGCCGTTCCTCGGCGGGGCTTTCCCGGCGCCGGCGACGGCCCCGGTAGGCGGAGGCCGTCCCGGCGCGGGACGAGTCGAGGATGTCGCCGCCGCCGGCGGTGTGCCCCGCCCGGGAGAAGCCGGCGGTGTGGCCCGCGGGGGCGAAGGCGTCGAACGTGCTGGTCGCCCCGGGGATGACGATGCGCTGGAAGGGCCCGGTGTCGACGACGAGCGCGCCGGCGCCGGGGTCCTGGACGACCTGCGGCGGCTCGTCGTCGCGGATGCGCTGCATCGGCCCGGTGTCCCAGCAGGGCTCGAAGGGGCCGGTGTCGAGCGGCTCGTCGAAGAAGCCCGTGGGGAAGGCAGGCGTGTACGCACCCGTGTCGGCGGTGTGGCGGTCCGGCGTGCGGTCGTACCTGGCCCGGAGCGGCGCGGCGTCCTCGAACGGGTCGAAGGGCCGGGAGTCGAGCAACCGCCGCACCTGGCCGGAGCCCGAGGCGGCGACGCGCCGCCGGTCGCCGAAGCGGGCGGCGCGATCATCGGCACCGCCTGCGGCATGCGTCCCGGCGTGTGCGGTGCCGATGCGGGGCGCGTCCGAGACGGAGGCGGTGAGCTGGGCGTCCGTCGTGGTGATGAGCTCGGCGGCGGTGGTGAGTCCGGCGTCCGACGCCGCGACGGCGCCGGTGGCGGCCGTGAGGTCGGCGTTCGCGGTGGCCGGGTGCCGTTCGGGGCCTGTGGTCGGAGCGACGGTGTCCAGGAGGTGCCGGGTCCACATGGGCGTGCCGGCGGGCTCGACCGGGCCGCGGCGCCCGCGGCGGCGACGGCGATGGGCCGGACGGGCGGGGCGCGAGGCCGTGGCGGAGGCGGTGGCCGTACGGAGCCGGTTCTGGCGGGTCTTGGCGACCGCGAGCAGGGCGAGAGCGGCCACCAGGGCGGACCCGATCAGCGTCGGAGAGTCGATGGCGGGCAACGGGCCGGTGGCGGAGGCGTCGACATGGGTCGGGAGCGGCTCGGCGGTCACCGACGTCGTGTCGGCCGTCGACGGCTTGGCGTGCTTGCCCTTCTTGACGCCCTGGCCCGCGGCGGAGGCCGGGGAGCTGGAGGTCGGCGTGGGGGCGGTGGCGGTGGCGTGGTCCGTCTTCGTCGCGGTCGTCGGCCTCGGATTGGGCCGGGCGGCGAGCGGGGGCTGAGCGCCGGCCTCCTCACGCTCGCTCTGGGGGATCAGCGTGGAGAGCGATTCGTCCGGCATCTGCAGCACGCCCACGTCGGTGCCGGGCCCCGGCGGCAGGGACGCCTGTTCCTCGGCCTTCTTCTTGGCCTCCTCGGCCTGCCGGGCCGCGTCCTCGTCCAGGCGGGTCTTGATGCGCTCCGGGTAGCCGTACCCGACGACCTTGCTGGTGTCACGTTCCTTGCGCTTGGCGACGCCGCCGTCGATGTTCCCCTCGATGGTGTGGATCGTGTCGCCCTCGACCCTGGTCACGATGCCGACGTGGTCGATGCGGTCGATGCTGTTGGAACCGGTCCAGTCGTAGTAGACGAATGCGCCCGGCTTGGGAGTCTTCCCCCAGGCTCCCTGCTCCTTGAACCACTTCGCGTGCGCGACGGTCCAGGCGAACTGTCCGATCCACTCCTCGTAGCCGAGCTTGTGCGCGGCCCAGGACAGGTACATCTCACACCAGGGGGCGGCGCTGTAGTCGGCGTCGAACTCGACGTTCTTGCCGTACCACTCGCCGAACTTGGTGTACCCGCTCGCCTTCTCGGAGTAGCCGAGGTGGCTCTCGAGCAGCTCGATGAACTTCTGCATCTCTGGCGTCATGGAGGTTTTGGGAACCTTCCGGGCAAGACCGGTTTATCCACGCAGCCCTGGGTAGGGACGGTAACCCGGGACCGGTGTGACAAAACCGGAGGCTTGTCATCTTCCGTGCGCAGTGAGGCTACCGTGCCGTCTGTGCAGGTCAAGCACGCACCAAGAGAGGGTCATGCTTCGGTCGGCATCGTAAGCCCAGGTCAGGATGTTGCCAGAAATGTCCAAACGAGGGCGGTTTAATGTAAAAAGATCTACCTTGCGATCGTTTAGTACCCCGCGCCCGTCGTCAGCCCGCCGTCCACGGTGAACTCGCTCCCCGTGCAGTAACTCGCCCGGTCAGAGGCCAGGAACGCCACCACGTGCGACACCTCCACCGGCTTGGCGAAGCGCTTGATGACCATGGACTTCACGAACGCCTCCCCATCGACCTCTTTCATCATCTCCGGGTCCATGGCCATCGAGGTCTTGATCGCCCCCGGGTGCACCGAGTTGACCCGGATCTTGAACGGGGCCAGCTCGCGGGCCGCCGACTTGGTGACGCCCCGGATCCCGAACTTCGAGGCCGCGTACGCGGACAGCCCCTCGGCGCCGATGAAGCCCTCGATGGAGGAGATGTTCACGATCGAGCCCCGTCCGGCCGCCTTCATGGGCTCGATCACGGACTTGATCCCCAGCCAGGCGCCCTTGAGGTTGACGTCGATCACCCGGTCGAAGTCATCGAGCGACATATCGGCGATACGGCTAAATTTCAGGATCCCGGCGTTGTTGACCAGGACGTCTAGCTTGCCGTACACCTCCACGGCGGTCCCCACCGCCCGCTCCCACTCCGGCACGCTCCGCACATCCTGATGGACGTACGTGGCCCCCGTCTCCTCCGCCAGCGCCTTGCCCTCCTCGTCCAGCACGTCGCCGAACACCACCCGCGCGCCCTCCTCCAGGAACAGCCGCACGTGCGCCGCCCCCATGCCCCGCGCCCCGCCCGTGATCAGCGCGACCTTGCCGTCAAGCAGTCCCATAGCGACCTCCCGCCGCGACGGCCACCGCGGCCGCCTCCATGGTGCGGTAGACGGGGATCCCCGCCGCCGCCGCGATCCGCCTCACCTCGTCGTCGACCCCCGGGGGCGCGCACTCGCCGTTCCTGGTGACGAGCGTGACCCTGGTACGCGGCAGCGCCTCCTGCGCCCCGGCGAGGGCTCGCGCGTAGGCGTACAGGGGCTCGGCCGCGTGCCCGTACGTGAAGAAGGCCTGGACGTTCACGTGCGCCACCACGTCCCGGCACGGCCGCCGCCGGACGATCGCGTCGATCACCTCGGGCACCAGCCCCGCCCGGCCGAGCGGCCCCACGGGCACCTCCAGGGGGTTGCCGGCCGCCATGACGCCGAGCCCGCGCAGCTCGCCGAGCACGTCGCCGGGCAGCGGGTCGAGCCGCACCCCGGCCGCGTCGAACGCGTCAGCCGCGAGCACGCTCGCGCCCCCGCTCGGGCCCACCACCAGCACCCCGTCCCCGTCTGCGACGCGGGAGCCGTGCGCCTGGAAGTACGCCAGCACCCCGATCAGGTCGTCCTGGCTCGCCACCAGCACCGCCCCGGCCTGCTCGGCCACCGATTCCCAGATGCGCCGGTCGCTCACCATGCCGCCGGTGTGCGAGGCGGCCGCCTCCTGCCCCTGCTCGCTGCGCCCGCCCACCAGCAGCACCACGGGCAGCTTCGTCACGCGCAGCGCGTCGTACAGCTCGCGCCCGTCGCGCGGATCCTCCAGATACAGCCCGACGGCCCGGGTCTCCGGGTCGCGGGCGAGCCAGCGCAGCAGCTCGGCCGGGGTGACGTCCGCCGCGTTCCCCACGGTGACGACCCGGCTGAACGCCAGCCCGCGCCGTTCCCCGACCTTGATCACCTCGCCGGCGAGCCCGCCGCTCTGCGAGACCAGCGCCACCGACCCGGCGGGCCCCAGCCCGCCGCCCACGAACGTCTGCCGCCCGCGCGGGCTGTAGACGCCCATGCAGTTGGGCCCGAGCAGCCGCGTCCCCGCCGCGCGGGCCGCCTCGACCAGCTCGGCCTCCAGCTCCGGGTCGCCCGTCTCCCCGAAGCCGCCGCTCATCACCTGCACGAACGGCACCCCGGCGGCCTGCCGCACCACCTCGGGGCAGCGGGCGGCGGGCACGGCGACCAGCGCGTAGTCCACGTCCGCGGACGCCAGCGAGGGCACCGCCCGCACCCCGGCCACCTCCTCCGCCTCGGGGTGCACGGCCACCAGCGGGATGCCGGCGGCCTTGTAGAACTCGAGGAACATGTTCCCGAAGTTGGGCCGGGTGGTGGAGGCCCCGACGACGGCCACCGCCTTCGGCTCGAAGAGCGGCAGGAAGTCGCCGGAGGGACGGGAAGCGGCATGCGCAGGGGCGTCGCCGGGCAGATAGCGGGCGTCGACCGCCGTCACGCCGGCCGGGCCGGCGATGACCGGGTTCAGCTCGAACTCGCCCAGCTCCAGCCGCTCCCACAGTCCGCCGGGCCCGCCGACCGTCATGAGCAGCTTGACCACCGCGTCCACGTCCACGGGTGGCGCGCCGCGGTGACCGTACAGAAGCCGGGACCCGCGCAGCGACGCCAGCATTCCCCGCGCGTCCCGCTCCGAGACCGGGCAGAGCCGCAGCGCCGTGTCCCGCAGCACCTCCGTCCACACGCCGCCCAGCCCGGCCAGCAGCACCGGGCCGAACGCGGCATCCCGGACCACGCCCACGATGAGCTCGACCCCGGCGGCCGCCTGCTCCTCGACGAGGAACCCCGCGACGTCCGGCAGCCTGGACCGTATCTCCGCGGCCGCCGCGGGCAGGTCCGCCGCCCGCAGCCCGAGCACCACCGCCCCGGCGTCCGACTTGTGCACCAGCCCGGGACCGAACGCCTTCAGCACCAGCGGCTCGGCCAGCTCCCCGGCGGCCCCGAAATCCAGATCGCGCACCACCACGCCCCGCGGTACCGGCACGCCGGCCTCGCTCAGGAGCGCCTTGACCTCGTGCTCGTACACGCTCGCACGCGCGCTCACGCGAGCAGGTGCCCGTACTGCTCGCGGATCTCCCTGCGCAGCAGCTTGCCGGGACCGCCCGAGGCGTCCTGCGAGTGCGGCAGTTCCCCGGCCACCACGATGTGGTCCGGCCGCTGGTGGGCCGGGAGGGTGTCGGCCAGGGCGAGCGCCAGCTTGGAGGCGTCCAGCGAGTGCCCGGCGCGCGGCACGACGGCCAGCAGGATCCGCTGGGCGGAGGCCCCTTCGGGCACTCCCACCGCGCCGGCCTCGGCCACTCCGTCCAGCGCCGACGCGGCCTCCTCGACCGCGACCGGCTGCGTCCACATGCCGTTCTTGAGTATCGAGTCCTCGCGCCGGCCGAGCACCCGCAGCACGCCGTCGGGGGAGAGTGTGCCGAGGTCGCCGCCCACGTACCACTCGCCGCGCAGCACCTCCGCCGTCTTCTCCGGCAGGCCGTCGTACCCGGCCATCCGGTGCGGCCCGGCCAGGTTGATCTCGCCGACTTCGTCGATCACGCGGTTGCCCTGCGGGTCCGTGATCCGCACCGCGTTGCCCGTACGGGCCCGCCCCGACGACCCCAGCGGCGTCGAGCCGTCGTCCACGCGCCCCATGCACGTGTACGGGGCCTCGGTCTGTCCGTAGTACGAGAACACGCCCGCCTGCGGCAGCCTGGCCTTGATCCGGTCCAGCATGGTCGCCGTCAGCGGCTCGCCGCCCAGCATGATCACCTGGATCGACGACAGGTCCACGCCCTCGTGATCCGGCGAGCCCAGGAGGGCCGCGTAGAACGAGGGGATCTGCGACACGTGCGTGACCCGCTCGCGCGGGACGACGCGCAGGAAGTTCGCCGGACCCCAGTCCTGCTCCAGCACCAGCCGCATCCCGGCGTACAACGCGGGCCCGACGATGGCGGGGAACCCGATGCCCCAGATGATCGCGCCCGTGCCGAACACCGAGTCCGGGCCGCGCGGCACGTCCAGCCAGATCTGTGCGGTCGCCAGCGACGACGCGTGCGTGTGCACGACGGCCTTCGGCAGCCCGGTCGTGCCCGAGGTGTAGTAGAGGGCCAGCGGATCGTCGTGAGCCCCGGCCGGCGGCGGCTCCTCGTCGGAGGCCCCCGTCAGCTCCCGCGCGTCGATCCACGTGGTCACGGACGGCAGCGACCCCTTGATCTGCTCGACCGTCTGCTCCACCGTCGCGTCGTACACGAACGCCGTGCACCCCGAGGCCGCCACCACGTCACGCAGCGTCTCCACCGGCCAGTACGGGTTCAGCGCCGCCGTCACCGCCCCGATCTTGGCCTGCGCCAGGTAGACCTCGGCCACCAGCAACGTCTCGTTGAGCAGCGCCGCCACCCGCTGCCCGGGCGTGATCCCCTTGGCCAGGAGGGCGTTCGCGCGGCGGTTGACGTTCCTGTTCAGCTCGTCATAGGTGAAGCTCTGCTCGCCGCAGTACGTCAGCGCCACCCGGTCGGGCGTGCGCATGGCGCCGGCGGTCAGGATCGCGTGGGCGTAGTTGCCGTAGGGTGATCGCGCCATGGGGGTGCCTCCAGGTCAGAGGGGCGAATAGAGCACGAAGACGTTTCCTGAGGGATCGCGCAGCACGGCCCGCCTCTCATGCGGCCCTTCCTCGGGCCCGCGCACCACCGCGGCGCCGCGCGCCGACATCTCGCCAACGGCCCGCTCCACGTCGTCCACCTTGTACGACGGCGCCGCCGACGCGGTGACGTGCTCGGCAGGACCGGCCAGCGCCACGGTGACCCCGCCGCCGTCCAGCGCCGCGAACCTGTCGCCGTCGCGGAACTTCACCGGCAGCCCGTAGAAGGCGATCGCCTCGTCCAGATCGGCGACCGGAATCAGCACGTTGCCCAGCTTCACGCGGGCCTCCAATGCGGCAACTCGTCCATGAACGTCACCCGCACCGGCATCCCGATGCGTACTTCCTCAGGCGCGCACCCCACCACGTGCCCGAACGCGCGGGCGCCCTCGGGCAGGTCCACCCAGGCCATCACGTACGGCTCCCGTCCCTGGTAGCCGGGGGCGAAGGAGCGGTGCACGATCGTGAACGTGTGCACCACGCCGTCGCCGGAGACCGGCTCGAACGCGAGCTCGCCGCCGTCGCACCACGGGCATGCCGCCTCGGGGAGGTGGACCCGCCGGTCGCAGGCCGTGCAGCGCTGGATGACCAGCTCGCCGCGCCCGCAGGCGGCCCAGTAGGCGGAGGTGTCGGCGCTCATCGCTTGCCAAGCTAGCGCACGCTTGGTTCCCGGACAAGGGGCCTGACCACCCCGCTCCGCCATGCTGCCGGCCCTGTGGACGGCTCGGGGAGGGCTCGGGGAGGGCTCGGGGAGGCCGCACCTTACGTGGGCTCGGGGAGGGGCTCCTCCGTATAGGGCGAGAGCGGCTCGATCGTGGGCTCGCCGGACTGCCGGGCCAGAGAGTTCTCCGTCGGCTCGGGAGACGGAGGGGCCGGCGTGCCGATGGCGGACGTGCTGCGCTCCGCCGTCGCCGTCGGCGTCGGAGCCGGCGGGGGCGGGCCGGAACCGCTGGGGGCGGGGGTGGGGCAGGCGGGGCCGTCCACGGCGGCCTCACTCACCTGGGGCCCGTTGGCCGACGCGGGCTCCGTCATCACCAGGATCCCGAAATATGCCCTCTTGTCGCACGCCACATCCCCGGGATCATGCGTGACCGTGCTGGTGTAGGTCGTGTTGCCGCGCAAGGTGCGGGTCTCCTGCCGGAGCGTCCTGGCCGGGGCGTCGTCGCCGTCGCGCCGTGTGTACGTGATCCGCAGCCGCACCGGCCCCGTACCGTCCGCCGAGACCCGGACGGAGCCGCTCGTGCCGCTCCACTGCACGATGCCGGCAACCTGCACGGCCGGACGCGGGATGCTGGTCCCGCCCTGACCGGAGGTGGGCGGCGGGGGCGGCGGAGTGCCGGTCGGCGGCGGCGGTGGGGGCGTGGCCGGGGTCGTCGGCGGGGTCGTCGGCGGGGGAGCGGCGGTCGTGCGTCGCGGGGCGGCGGCGGTGGTCCTGGTGGGGACGGCGCTGGTGGTGGCGTCGGCCGGGGACGGCACTGGCTCGCTCGTCTCCTCGGGGGGCGGCATGAGGATCGCGCCGGGACCAGCGGGTAACCGGCCGCCCGACAACACGAGCGCGATCGCCACGGCGACGACCGTCGCGCCCGCCACCCACAGGTGCGGCGGCAGCCTCGGCATGCTCATGATCCGGTCGCGCAGGGTGACGGCCGTGTCGCCGCTCGCGTGGTCGGTCCTGGCGAGGGGGAAGCGGAGGGCGAGCAACGTGGCCAGCTCGGCCAGGTGGCGGCGGCCGCGCTTCTCCCAGTCGGGGCCGTACCCGGCGACCGCGTCCTCCTCCAGTTCAGCCGCGAACCGCCGCGCGGAGGCGTACCTGGCGGCCGGGTCCTTGGCCAGGCCGCGCCGGAGCAGGTCGCGCAGCGCGTCCGGCACCACCTCCAGCGGCACCGGCTCCACCAGGTGCTTGTCCCGGGTCGCGGGGACGTCCAGTTCCCCGTCCTCCTTGTTCGCCCGGAAGGGCGTGCGTCCCTTGACGGCCTCGAAGAGCAGGCAGGCGGCCGCGTACAGGTCGGCGGGCGGCCCGGCCTTGTGCTGGGTCCACAGCTCGGGCGACATGTACTCGGGGCTGCCCGCCGGCACCCCGGGTTCCTCGGCGTGCACGACGACGCCGAAGTCCGCCAGCTTGCTCGTGCCGTCCGCCTGGACCAGGACGTTCTCCGGCTTGACGTCGCGGTGCGGCACGCCCTTCTCGTGCGCCGCCGCCAGGGCCATCAGCGTGCTCTTGAGCACCGTCAGCGCGGCCTCCGGGCTGGCCCTGCCGTGCTCGGCCAGCAGTGTACGCAGGGACACGCCGTCCACCAGTTCCATGACGACGGCGGCGCGCGACGAGGTCTCGACGTACTCGTAGAGGCGCACCACGTTCGGGTCGTCGATCTCGACCAGGTGGTGGGTGTCCGACCGGAAGCGGTCCATGAACTCGGCGTCCCTGCGCAGGGTGGCGTTCAGGTACTTGATCGCCACGTAGGCGCCGGTCGATTGGTAGGTGGCGAGGAACACGCGGCCGGTGTGGCCGGCGCCGAGCTGGCGTACTTCACGGTAACCAGGGACCAAGTCCAACCCCCATAAGGCAGCCGTCGTCGATTCGACGGTCTCACCCTGGGTTCGGGTTGTCACGAGTGAACAGATTTTGCCCTGCGTTAAGGCTGAATGACCGGTTGTGGTGGGTGATATGCTCCCGGTGCCCAAGCAAGCGCTCGGCTAACAAGCGTGGAGGTCGCCGGTGGAGGGCGTGGCCGTGCTCGTGATGGAGATGCAGCGGGGCGTTGTCGGTGATCTCACGAAATTTCCGGACCTGGTGGCCGCGTGCGAACGGCACGACGTCGTCGCCAACATCGCCCGGCTGCTCCACACCGCCAGGACGGCCGGGATCCCGGTGATCCACTGCACGGCCGCCTTCCGCCCCGACCGGGCGGGCTCGCACACCGGAAACTGCCCGTTCATCGTCTCCCTGCTCAAGGACCCGCGGCACATGCTGGAGGGCACGGCCGCCGTCGAGGTGCTCCCCGAGCTACGCGATCCGGGGGACGTCGAGAGCCGGCGGTACCACGGCTTCTCCCCGTTCACCGGCACCTCGCTCGACATGACGCTGCGCTCGCTGGACGTCTCCAATGTGGTCGCGGCCGGCGTCTCGCTCAACCTGGGCATCACGGGGCTGGCGCTGGAGGCGGTCAACCTGGGCTACCGGGTGACGGTGGTCACGGACGCGGTGGCGGGCATCCCTGAGGACTACGCGCGGGCCGTACTGAAGAACACGATCAGCCTGCTCGCCACCCGGGCGACCGCCGCGGACCTGATCGAGGTGTGGAAATGATGGACGGGCTGCGCCTGGACGGGCGCGTGGCCGTGGTGACCGGGGGAGCGGGCGCGATCGGCGCGGCCATCGCCGCCGACCTGGCCGCGCTCGGAGCCGGAGTCGTGGTCGCCGACGTGGACCTGCCGAACGCCGAGAAGGTCGCCGCGGGCCTGCCGGGGGCGCGGGCGGCCGCCGTGGACCTGGCCTCGCCTGCGTCCGTGGAGGCGTTCGGAGGTGGGGTGGGGGAGGTGGACGTGCTCGTGCACAACGCCGGGGTGGCGGTCGTGGCGCCGTTCACCGAGAGCGACCCGGCGGCGTGGGATCTCATGTGGCAGGTCAACCTGCGCGGGCCCATGTTGCTGACCAAGCTGCTCCTGCCCGGGATGATGGCCAGAGGGTGGGGGCGGCTCGTGTTCATCTCCTCCGACGGCGCCAGGGCCGGGTCGGGCGGCGAGGGCGCGTACGCGGCCACCAAGGCCGGGCTGTTCGGGCTGGCCAAGACCCTCGCCCGCGAGGCCGCCAAGGCCCAGGTCACCTCCAACGTCGTGTGCCCCGGCCCGACCGACACGCCCATGCTGCGGCGGGTGTCGGCGGCCGAGCCGGGGCTGGTCGACAAGATCGCCCGCGGCATCCCGCTGGGCCGTCTCGGTACGCCCGCCGACGTGGCGGGGCTGGTCGCGTACCTGTGCACGGACCGCGCCGCCTACATCACCGGCCAGACGCTGTCGGTGAGCGGCGGGGTCACCATGCAATGATCGTCTCAAAGGGAGTTGTAGACGGCCTCCACCAGGCGGATGCCGCGGAGGTTGCCGGAGAGCGCGTTGGCCATCTTGTTCATGACGTACGCGACGGCGAGACCGCGCTCCGGGTCGCCCAGCCCGATGGAGCCGCCCATGCCCGAGTGGCCGAACGCGGTCTCCGACGGCATCGGGAACGTCAGCGACGGCCGCATGTAGCCGAGCCCGAACGCGGTGTCCAGGAACAGGATCCGGTCGGGGCCGTTCACGCGGGTGCGCAGGGCGTCCCCCAGCGTGCCGGGGCGCAGGATGTCACCGGCGATCAGCGAACGGTAGAAGCCCGCCAGGCCCCTGGCCGTGGTGACCACCCCGGCCGCGGGCCAGCCGGTGCGCAGGATGACCGGGTTGTTCGCGCCGCCCTCGAGGAGGTGCATGCCGGGGTTGCCGAGCGCCCGGTTCATCGGACTCTGCGGATCGAGCGCCGCCTTCATCATCTCGGCCATCAGGTCCTCCGGCCGCTCACCCCGCGCGGCCCCCTCCTCACCGGTCGTGGGGGCCACGGGAGCTTGGACGCTCTGCGGGGTGGCGGTCTCGGTGACCTCGAGGGCCTCGGGGCGTTCGCCTGCCTTGAGCCGGGCGGTGCGGGCGATCACGTCGTCCGGCGCCCCCACCCACAGCTCCAGATCCAGCGGCCCGGCGATCTCCGCGGCCACCAGCTCCCCGACCGACTTCCCCGTCACCCGCCTGATCACCTCGCCCAGCAGGAACCCGTACGTCAGCGCGTGATAACCGTGCGCCGACCCCGGCTCCCACCTCGGCGCCTGCCCGGCGAGCCGCCCCGCGATCGCCGCGTGATCCTCGAACTCCTCCACGGGCACCGGCTCCTCGATCACCGGCAGCCCGCACTGGTGGGTGAGCACGTGCTCGATCGTGATCTCCCCCTTGCCGCGGGCCGCGAACTCCGGCCACACGTCCGCGATCGGCGCCGACACGTCCACCAGCCCGCGCTCGGCCAGCTGCAGCAGCACGGTGGCGGTGACCGCCTTGGTGCAGGAGTAGGCGAAGGCCGGCGTGTCGTGCTCCCAGCGCCGCCCGGTGTGCCGGTCGGCGATTCCGTCCCACAGGTCCACGACCAGCTCGCCGTCCAGGTAGACGGCGACGGCCGCGCCCAGCTCCTCGCCGTCGGCGAAGTGTCGCTCGAAGACCTCGCGTACGCGGGAGAACCGAGGATCGCAGTGCATCAGACCTCCGCATGAAAGGAAGCGCTTACTTGGTTCACGAGCCTAACAACTGGGGACGATTCGGCCCAGACGATCAGCGCGGCACTCTGAACCTCCTCACCCCGGCCGTCGTCCTCGACGCCCTGCGTGCCGCCACCACCGGCGAGGTGCTCAGCCTGGCCATGCCGATCAGGGGCGCCACCTCCTCGCCCGCCCCCACGACCGTGCCGCACCTGCGCGGCCGTCCGCTGCCGCAGCACTTCATGTCCGTGGACGGCGGCGACTACGCGGCCGGCGCCCGGCCCATCGGCGAGGGCCTGTGCGTGGCCGACGACGCGCTCGTCGTCACCCCGCACGGCACCACGACCCACATGGACGCGCTGTGCCACATGTGGTCCGGTGACCAGGTCTACAACGGCCATCCGGCGGCCAGGGTCCGTTCCTACGGCGCCACCAGGTGCGGCATCGAGCAGGTGGGCGGCGTGGTGGCCAGGGGAGTGCTGTTCGACGTGCCCCGGCGGCTCGGCATCGACCACCTGCCCGCGGACTTCCGGATCTCCGCCGGACTGCTGGAGGAGATCGCCGCGCCGCGGCCGGGGGACGTGGCGGTGATCCGTACCGGGTGGCCGCTGGTGTGGGAGCGGTCGAAGGAGGAGTACTGGTCCGGTCAGCCTGGTCTGTCGGCCGACGCGGGCCGCTGGCTGGCGGCCCGCGACGTGTCCGTGGTGGCCTGCGACAACGCGGCGATCGGCGGCCTCAACGTCCGGGGGCTCGCCGACGAGACCCTCGCCGACGACCTGCATCTCATCCTCCTGCACCGGCACGGCATCCACCTGATCGAGATGCTCTGGCTGGAGGAGCTGGGGGCGGCCGGACGTACGGAGTTCGTCTTCATGGTGGCGCCGCTCAGGATCGAGGGTGGCACGGGAAGCCCGGTGACGCCGCTGGCCATCCTGTGAGATTCGCGCCCTTCCGCCGTGACCGTGCTCGCGGCCGTACCGGGCCTGGAGCGGATCAGGACCAGGCGACCGGCAGACTCTTGACCCCGTACACCGCGGCGTCGTGGTTCAGCGGCACCTCGGTGGCGGGGACGGCCAGCCGCAGGTCCGGGAAGCGCTCGAACAGCGCCCGGTAGCCGATGCGCAGCTCGATCCTGGCCAGCTGCTGCCCGAGGCACTGGTGCACGCCGTGCCCGAAGGACAGGTGGCGGCGCGCCTCGGGGCGGTCGAGGACGAGCTCGTCCGGATCCGTGAAGACGGCCGGGTCCCGGTTGACCATCGGCAGTGACAGCGCCACCGTCTCACCCTTCCTGACCAGCACGTCACCCACTTCGACGTCCTCCAGCGCGGCCCGCGAGGGGGCGCCGAGGTGCACGATCGACAACCGGCGCAGCAGCTCCTCCTCGCCGCCCTCCTCGTACGGCCTGCCCGCCTCCAGCAGCGCGAACGTGCCGAGCGCCAGCATGTTCGCGGTGGTCTCGTGGCCCGCGACGAGCAGGATCATCGCGGCGTTGGTCAGCTCCTCGTCGGTGAGCTCGCCGGTCAGGCCGCTGATGAGGTCGTCGCCGGGCTCGGCCCGCCTGCGGCGCACCAGCTCGCCCAGATAGGCGGCCAGGTCGCCTGCCGCCCTCGCCACGTCGCCGCCCGCCCCGACGATCTGGAGGCTGCGGTCCTGGAAGAACTCGTGGTCCTCATAGGGCACGCCGAGCAACTCGCAGATGACCATCGAGGGGATCGGCAACGCGTACGCCGTCACGAGATCCGCGGGTGGGCCGGCCGCGACCATGGCGTCGAGGTGGTCGGCGGCGATCCGCTCGATGCGCGGCTCCAGAACGCGCATCCTGCGCACGGTGAACTGGCCCGTGAGCAGGCGGCGGTAGCGCGTGTGCCCAGGTGGGTCGGTGGCCGCGAAGAAGCCGGGCGGGGCCGGGCTTCCGGGCCCGCCGGGCATCGTGGAGCGCACGGCGACGTGCTTGAGCTCGGTGCGCGCGCTGAAGCGCGGATCGCCGAGCACCGTGCGGGCCGCCTCCAGCGTGGTGGCCAGCCAGCCCAGATGGCCGTCGGCGAACTCCAGGCGGCTCATCGGCGGCAGGCCTTGGAGGCCGGGCGGGGGATCGAAGGGGCACTTCGGGTCTCGTTCGATGGGAAGTCTCATAATTATGAGAGTAAACTCCTAAATCGGAGTCGCATAGCGAAAAGATGTGATCTCTCGTGAGTGGACGGAGGGGCCCGTACCGCCGAGAATGCGTTGTCATGAGCGATCGACCCGGGCTGCGGGAGCGGAAGAAGGCCAAGACCAGGGCGCTGATCCAGAAGGAGGCGCTGCGGTTGTTCCGCGAACAGGGCTACACCGCGACGACGGTCGAGCAGATCGCGGAGGCGGCGGAGGTGGCGCCCAGCACCGTGTTCCGCTATTTCCCGACGAAGGAGGACCTGGTGCTGGTCGACCAGTTCCCGCCCTTCGTCGAGGCGCTCAGGGCGGCGCCGTCCGAGCTCAACCCCGTGCAGGCCGTACGCGTCGCGATGCTCGAGGTGATGGCCGCGCAGACGGCCGAGGAGCGAGCCGACAGCGTGGAGCGTGAGATGCTCATGCTCACGGTCCCCGAGTTGTGGGCGGCGAGCCTGGAGAACATCCGCGGCGTCATCACGACCATGCGGGACGAACTGGCCGTGCGCGAGGGCCGTGACCCCGGCGATCCGGAGATCCGCAACGTCACCGGGGCGATCGCGGGCGTGATGGTCGCGCTCTGGTTCGACTGGGTGAAGAATCCCTCGATCGATGCCGTCGGCGACTTCGGCAAGGCCCTCGCCCACCTGGACGCGGGCCTGCCGATCAGCAGAGAGTGATCAGAGACCGGGATAGTTGCCGCCGCCGTGGGCGGTGTCCAGGGCGTCGTAGTCCGGAGTGAAGCCGCGCTTGGGGATCGTGTCCACGAACGCGACCTCCCTGGGCTTCTTGTACGACGCCAGTTGCGTCTTGACGTGCTCGATCAGGTCGTCCTGCGTGGCGGCGGCGTCCGGCTTCAGCGCCACCACGGCCTTGACCGCCTGGTGCCAGGCCGGGTCCGGGACGCCGATCACCGCGGCGTCGGCCACGGCGGGGTGGGACTTGAGTACGCGTTCGACCTCGGCCGGGTAGATGTTCTCCGCCCCGGACTTGATCATGCGAAGTTTGGGGCCGATGAACGTGATCGTGCCGTCGGGCTCGCGGCGGCCGAGGTCGCCGGTGTGATGCCAGCCGTTCCGGAACTTCGCCTCATTTAAGTCGGGTCGGGCGAAATATCCGGAAAATAGGGACTTGCCGCGTGCGCAGATCTCGCCCACCTCGCCCGGCGGCAGCTCGGCGTCGTCCGGGCCCAGGATGCGTACCTGGACCAGCGGCGACGGCCGCCCCGCGAACCCGGCCCCGCCCTCGGCGAGCCCGAGGAACGTGAGCATGCCGCCCACCTCGGTCTGCCCGTACCCGCCCATCTTGGACCGGCACCACGGCGAGTCGTCCACCGTGATCATCTCGTCCCACTCGGCCGAGTGGGCGACGAACCTGAGCGAGGACAGGTCGTACTTGCCGCCCGCGTTCGCCTTCACCACCGCGTCGATCATCTGCCCGAACAGGAACGCCTGCGTCACCCGCTCGGCGTCGATCAGCCGGCAGACCTCCTCCGCGTCGAAGGCGGGGGTGAAGACGTTGGCGCCGCCGATCTGGAGGGTGGCCAGGCAGAACATCATCGTGCCGACGTGGAAGAGCGGCCCGTTGTTGAGGAAGGTGAAGCCGGGCTCCATCTGGCGGACGACGAGGAGCGAGGTGCTGTGGGCGATCAGGGCGGCGCTGCTGAGCAGGGCCGCGTTGGGGCGGCCGTCGAAGGCGGCGGTGTAGAGGGCCAGGACCGGCTCCGCGTCGGCGACCTGCGGGAACTCCCTGATGGAGCCGCTCGCCACCAGCTGCTCGTAGTCCTCGCCCGCCTGAACCCAGACCGCCGTACGCGTCGCGCCGGACTGCGCCTGGAGGGAGGTGACGGTGTCCGAGGGCTCCCAGACGACTGCCGCCGGGCTGAGGTCGTTCAGGACGAAACGCAGCTCGTCCTCCGACTGCCGCCAGTTGGCCGGACAGAAGATCGCGCCGAGCCGTGAGCAGGCCAGCAGCAGCTCCAGCACCGCGTACGCGTTCTGCCCGAGCCACACCACCCGGTCGCCGGTGGAGACCCCGCGGCTGGACAAGGCGTCGGCCAGCCGCGTCACCCGGGCGTCCAGCTCCGGGTACGTGAGCCGCACGTCCCCGTCCACGACGGCCGTCACCTGGGGGCGGCTGCGGGCGTGGTCGGCGAGGACGTCTGAGAGGGACAGGCTGTGGATCATCTTCCGTCTCCAAAGGCCGGCATGACTTCGGTCGCGAAGAAGCGCATGACCCGCTTCATCTCCTCCAGCGGCATCGGGCGGGTGCTGCCGAAGTCGCACAGGAGGTTCGTGAAGCCGGCGTCTTCGAGCAGCGAGATCTGCTCGACGACGCGGGCCGGGTCCCCGATGACCTCCAGCTGCTCCCACCGGAAGTCGGCCGACACCGAGCCGCCCTTGAGATAACGATCCTGGTAGTACTCGAAGCCCTGGGCGGCCTTGCCGGTCTTGGAGTCGATGGGGGCGCTCTTCTCGTTGAAGATGCGCGAGCGGTCGAACGACGCCTCGAACCTGGCCTGGTCCTCGCGGGCCTGCTCCAGGGTCGGGGCGACGTACACGCTGCGCGCCACCACCAGCTCGGCCCCCGGCGGATGCCCGGCCTGCGCGGCCGTCTCCCGCCAGGTCTCGGCCGCCTTGACGACCTTGCGGAACGTGTTCGCGGGATCGGCCAGGATGGGCAGGCCGCGCTCGGCGTACATGGTCACGGTCTCGGGGGAGACGGCCGCCACGTGCAGCGGCGGGTAGGGGGTCTGCAGCGGCCTGGGCACGAGCGAGACCTCGGCGCCGGTCTTGTAGAACTTCCCCTCGTGCTGGTACGCCTCCTGTGTCCAGAGCCCGACGATCACCTCCAGGGCCTCGTTGAACCGGTCACGAGCCTCCGCCAGGTCGATCCCGAACCCCTCGAACTCGAAGCTCTGGTATCCGCGCCCGATCCCCAGGTCCAGCCGCCCGCCGGACAGCACGTCGACCTGCGCGGCCTCCTCGGCCACGTGGATCGGGTTGTGCAGGGGCAGCACCACGATGCCCGTGCCCAGCCTGAGGCGGGAGGTGCGGGCGGCGGCGTGGGCGAGCATGGTGAAGAGGTTGGGGACGACGCCGTAGTCGCGGAAGTGGTGCTCGGCCAGCCGTACCCCGTCGAACCCCAGCTCCTCGGCCAGCTCGATGAGCTCCAGGTGATAGTCGTAGACGTCCTTGAAGCTCTGGCCGTCGAAACGGTGGAAGAGGTGGAAGGTCGAGAACTTCATGCGGCGGCCCCTCAGAGGTAAACCAAGCGCTCGCTTGGGAGCGTACCACGCCCACCCGGGAGAGCCCCAGACCAAACCAAGGCCTTCCGTAAGGGGCGAGATGATGGAGTCTCGTGTTCCCGTACCTGACCCGTACCTCTTCGGGCCGGAGTGGGCACTCGGTCTCATCGTGTGCGACTGGCACGGCCAGACCGTCTACGCCCACGACGGCAGCACGGTCGGCCGGAGCGCCCGCCTGCGGATTCTGCCGGACTCGAACATCGGCTGATCGCTCCCGCCTCGCATCCGCGCGCGTCAAGATGTACTGCCGAAACCGGGGCGCGTATGCGACAAAGGGGGCATGCTGGGCCTCATGCGAGTGATCCAAGCCGTCGCCGGCGCGGTCGTCAGCATCGTCCTGCTGTTTCTCATCGGCTGGCCGGGGGAGACCATCGTGAGGGTGGCAGGCCATCCGTCGCCGTGGAATCCGCCGGGACGCGGAACCCCTCCCATCGACGTTCTGGGCAAGGCGGACACGTACGGTCAGATCTTCGGCGACGTGCAGGTGGTCCGTCGCGGGAACGGAGTGGCCGCCGTACGGCTCGCCGACGGCATCGACAGCTGGGTGTACCAGCATCGCTGGGACGATGAGCTGGGGCCGCACCTACGCGTGGACGATCGGTACTACGCGGTCGTCTGGCGGGACGGCCGGGTCACGCTCATCGACGTGCCGGCCGGTCGCATCGCCTGGCGCGCCGACATGTCTGACGGGCCGCTCGCACGCGCCCACCGGGCATCCGATGAGGAAAGGGTGACGCGCTGGGAGCTGTCCGTCGCCCGCCATGGCTCCACGCCCGTCTTGGTGGTCCTGCACGATGGCCGGATCGATGCCCTGGACAGCCGTACCGGCGCGATCCGATGGTCCTACCAGGCGCCGTCCTGCGGTCCCATCAAAAGGGCCGAGAGCGTGGGCGGCGCCGTGCTCGTCCATCCCAGGTGCGAAGGCCAGTCGGCGAGCGTCGTGCTGAGCTCCGACGATGGGAGGCTGCTGCGGAGGTTCAACGATGACGAGCTGTACGAGGGCACGGCGATCGGCACGGATCGCCTGGCGACGGTGGACGCCGGCGACCTTGTCGTGCGCAGGGTCGCGGACGGGAAGATCCTCTGGCGCGCCCCGTTGACGTCTCATACGGACGGCGCTTGGTACGCCTTAGGTGTCGCAGGTGATCTGCTGACGGTGCGCACCGGAACGGCGGTCGTCGCCCACCGCGTCGCCGACGGCCGCATCGCTTGGCGCCACCCCGTGAGCGGCAGAGATGCGTGGGACGACTACGTGGGCGACGACGGGGACCTGCCCACGGTGTTTGGAACCGTCCTGACGGACGGCGTGCACACCTACGCAGCGGACGACCCGCGGACGCTCGTCAAGTTCGACGCCCGCACGGGACGTGTCATCGATCGCCACCGCTTCGACGAAGGGCTCGACCTGGAAGGGATGCGGGACGGTCTGGCGGTGATCCGCGTGGGCGACTCCAGGTTGATGATCGACTGACTTCATCCGCCGCCGCGTCCGGGACGGGACCGGGCTCCTAGGCGAGCGCCGTGATCAGGCCGATCGTCAGGGCCGTGCGTTCGGGGATCTGGTCGACCAGGACGTGCTCGTGGCGGGCGTGCGCCCCGTCGCCGACCGCCCCCATGCCGTCCAGCACCGCCCGCCCCAGCCCCGAGATGAAGTTCCCGTCGCTGGCGCCCCCCACCGACGCCTCGTCCAGCAGCCACCCGAACCCGGCGGCCACTTCCTGCGCCTCCTTGAACAGCCGCTGCGAGGCCGGATTCGGGATCATCGGGGGCCGGTTCCACTCGCCGGTGACGGAGATCGTGATGCGCGGGTCGGAGGCCCGCAGGCCGGCGAAGACGTCGTCGATGCGCCCCATCTCCGCGGGATCGGTGACCCGCACGTCGACACCGCAGCTGGCGTGCCCGGCCGCCACATTGCGCCCGGTCCCGCCGCTGATCAGCCCGACGTTCACAGTGGTGCCGCGCTCCCGCGAGGCGGCCCCGGCCAGGGTGGTGACGATCTCGGCGAGCGCGTGGACGGCGCTCGCCCCCGCGTACGGATCCAGCCCCGCGTGCGCTTCCACCCCGGTCACGCGCACGTTGAACAGCCCCACCCCCTTCCGCGCGGTCTTCAGCGCGCCGTCGAGGGACGCCTCGAACACCAGGCTGGCCAGCACGTCCGAGCTGGCCGCCTCGATGTGCTCGCGCGAGGCCGGGCTGCCGATCTCCTCATCCCCGTTGAACAGGAACCGCACGCTCGGATGCGGCAGCCCCAGCTCCCTCAGCCCGCGCAGCGCCCAGATCGACTGAACCATGCCGGCTTTCATGTCGAACACGCCGGGCCCGGTGACCTTGCCCTCCACCACCGTGAACGGCCACCCCGCCAGTGTCCCCGTCGGCCAGACCGTGTCGTAGTGGCTCAGCATGAGCATCGTCCCCGGCGCGGTGCCCTGATAGGTCAGCTCCAGGACGTCGCCGTACTGGCCGCAGTCGTGCAGGACCTCCTCGTCCGGTGTCCCGAGCAGATCGACGGCCCGGGCGCGGATCGCGCGCAGTCCCCTGACCAGCATGGCCTTGTCGTAGCTGTGGGTTTCCAGCTCCACCACGGCCTTGAGGTCGGCGAGCATGGCCGGGAGGGCCTGCCGGGTCCAGTCGGTGATCAACACGGGAATCCTTCCAGAAATCAGGGA
Organism: Nonomuraea sp. NPDC049480; assembly: GCF_044465905.1. NCBI lineage: Bacteria > Bacillati > Actinomycetota > Actinomycetes > Streptosporangiales > Streptosporangiaceae > Nonomuraea > Nonomuraea sp. NPDC049480. The sequence continues at coordinate 113,420 of NZ_JBITMD010000023.1, read as the reverse complement.
ACGGGCGCTCCGGGGCCGAGCGGGATGCCGAGCCACCAGAACACGAAGAACAGCAGCGTCCAGACGACGAGGAGGGTGAACGCGATGGGGATGGTCATCGAGGCGAGCGTGCCGATCCCGGCCTCGCGGCGGTAGCGCTGCAGGAAGCCCAGCGCCATCACGAAGTACGGGCTCATCGGCGTGATCGCGTTGGTGCAGGAGTCGGCGATGCGGTAGAGGGCCTGGGTGTACTCCGGCGGGATGTTCACCAGCATCAGCATCGGCACGAACACCGGACCCACCAGCGCCCACTGGGCCGAGCCGCTGGTCACGATCAGGTTGATCAAGGTGACCACGAGCAGGATGCCCAGGAACACCACGGGCCCGCTCACCCCGGCCGACTTGAGCAGCGCGGCCCCGTTGATCGCGATGATCTCGCCGATGCCGGTCCACTTGAACAAGGCCAGGAACTGCGAGATCGCGAAGAACAGCACGAGGATCGGCGCCATCTCGCGCAGCCCGTGCGCCATGAACGCGGGAATGTCCCTGCTGCCGGTGACCGTGCCGGCGGCCCGTCCGTACGCCCAGCCCACGGTCAGGAACGCCAGCGCGAGGAAGACCGCGATCGAGGTGAGCAACGGCGACTGCACGAGGCTGCCGCCCTCGCCGCGCAGCGGCGACCCGGAGGGGAGCACTGCCGCCACCAGCGCGATCACGAACACCACGAGCGCGATCAGCGCGGCGCGCAGCCCCCGGCGCTCCTGAACGCTCAGCTCCAGCGAACCGAGATCGGACTCGTCGGCGTCGGGATCGACCGGCATCGACTCGACCCGCTTCGCCAGCACCCGCTCGGTCACCAGCGTGACGGCCGCGGCCAGCACCAGGGAAGAGGCGAGCGAGAAGAAGTAGTTGGCCAGCGGCGTCACGACGTAGGAGGGGTCGACGGTGTGCGCGGCGGCGGTGGTGAGCCCCGACAGGATGGCGTCGACCGGGGTGATCAGCGGGCTGGCGTCGTAGCCGGCCGAGATCGACACGAACGCCACCACGATGCCCAGGATCGGACTGCGCCCCACCGCCCGGAAGGCCAGCGCGCCGAGCGGGATGAGCACGACGTACGCCGCGTCGGAGGCCACGTGCGCCACCATGCCGGTGAACGCCAGCGCGAACGTCACCCACTTCGGCGGAACCCTGGCTACCCCGGAGCGCAGCACGGCGGCCAGCAGCCCGGAGCGCTCGGCCACCGCGACGCCGAGCATGACGATCAGGATCGTGCCCAGCGGGGGGAATGACGTGTAGTTCTCGATCGCGTCGCCGACCATCGTCCGCACGCCCTCGGCGGACAGCAGGTTCTTGGCCACGACCGTCTTGCCGGTCGCCGGGTTGACCGCGGACACCCCGGCCGCGGCCAGCCCCCAGCTGACCAGGCCGAGTAACGCGCTAAGGATGACGAACAGCCAGAACGGATGAGGCAGTTTGTTGCCGAGACGCTCGATCCCGCCCAGCACCCGGAGCAGACCGTTCAAAGCGCGCGAGCCCGCCGCAGACTGGGACGTGGTCACCGGCCCGCCTCCTTTCCGCATTACGGTCACCCATTACATGCGGTTGGGAAGCTTTCTGACAAGTCGGGTCGAAGGCTCAGGCGGCCGGCGCGGGCTCGCGCAGCGGCAGGCGTACCTCGAACCAGGTGTCCCCAGGGACCGAGCGGACCTTGATCTCACCACCGTGCCGACCGGCCACGATGCGGTAGGAGATGTCGAGTCCGAGCCCCGTGCCCTGGCCCACGGTCTTGGTGGTGAAGAACGGCTCGAAGATCCGGTCTTTGATCGCGTCCGGCACGCCGGAACCGGTGTCGCCGATCTCGATGATCGCCTCGTCCTCGTCGTGCGCGGTGCGGATCGTCAGAGTCCCCGTCTCGCCCATCGCGTCCAGGGCGTTGTGGATGAGGTTCGTCCACACCTGGTTGAGCTCGCCCGCGTAGCAGGGGATGGCGGGCAGCGTGCGGTCGTAGTCGGTGACCACGGTGATGCCCGGCCGGATCTTGCCCTTGAAGATCGCGACCGTGCTGTCGAGCAGGTCGTGCACGTCCACCTGCTGGAACGGGGCACGGTCCATCTGGGAGTACTGCTTGGCCGAGCGGATCAGCGTGGTGATGCGCTCGGTCGCCTCGGTCACCTCGTTCAGCATCTGCGAGATCTCGATCGCCTCGGCCAGCCAGCGCAGCGCCGCCGGGGCGTGGTCCTCGCCGACCTTGGTGCGGACCTTGCCCAGGTTCTCGGTGGAGAACCCGGCGTTGACCAGCGCGGGAGCCAGGTCCCACGCGTCCTCCACGCCCAGCTCCTCCAGCGCCTCGCCGAGCTCGTCCTCGGCGTCGGAGATCTCCAGTGGGGAGCGCTGCGGCTGCTTGCCGAGGTTGCTCGTGCACGCCTCCTGCCACTCGATCATCGTGCGCAGCTTCTCCGGCGGGATGCCGTCCTCGGCCAGCTGGGCGAGCTGGAGGCGGGAGGTCTTGATGAGCGAGCGCAGCTCGCCCACCGCCCGTACGGCGGCCGCGGCCGGGTTGTTGAGCTCGTGTGTGAGCCCGGCGGTGATCGTGCCGAGCGCGGTGAGCCGCTGCCGCCGGTCGATCATCTCGCGCTGCAGGCGCCCGCCCGACACCATGCCGTCGAGCAGGTGCATCGCCATCGGGAACCACTCGGTCACGATGTAGGCGAACTTCTTGGCCTGCAGCAGGAAGATCCGCGACGGCGCGGTCGCGCGCAAGGTGTGCTGGTAGGTCTGCGGCGCCCGGTCCCCGAGGTAGGCCGAGGTGGCGCCGCCGTACACGCCGGGCTGGGAGGTGCGGGGCATCGCGACGGTGCCGGCGCTCACCGTCTCGTTGATCATCTGCACCTCGCCCTCGATCAGCACCGCGAAGCACTCGGCCGGCTCGCCCTGGCAGACGATGTCCTCCCCGGCCTGGAACGTCCGCACCCGGCCACTGCCGGCCAGCTTGGTGAGCTGCTCGTCGGTCAGCCGCTCGAACAGGAAGAGTTTGCGCAGCTCGTCGATGTCGACTTCAGTGCCGGTGATGTTGTCCGTCATTGCTTCTCCAGGTAACGGTGCACGAGCGCGACGGCCATCGCGCCCTCCCCGACGGCGGAGGCCACCCTCTTGATCGAGTCCGCGCGCACGTCACCCGCGGCCAGCACCCCGGGCACGTTGGTCTCCAGGTAGTACGGCTCGCGCCGCAGCGGCCAGTTACGCGGCCGCCGCCCGCCCTGGACCAGGTCGGGGCCCGTCAGGACGAACCCCCTCGCGTCCCGCTCGATCGTCTCGCCCAGCCAGGAGGTGTACGGCTCCGCGCCGATGAACACGAACAGCCACTGGGCGTCGACCGTACGCTCCTCGCCCTTGGTCGACAGCGTCAGCCGCTCCAGGTGACCGGTGCCGCCACCGCCGACGACCTCCGTCTGGAGGTGCACGTCGATGTTGGGGATCGCGGCGATCTGCTCGATGAGGTAGTGAGACATGGACTTCTCCAAACCATCACTCCTCACCAACAAGTGGACCTTGCTCGCGAATCCCGACAGGTAAACGGCCGCCTGTCCCGCCGAGTTGGCCGCGCCCACGATGTGCACCTCGGTGTCCTGGCACGCCGGCGCCTCGGTCAGCGCCGCGCCGTAGAAGACGCCCCGGCTGACGAACTCGTCCAGGCCGGGCGCCTCCAGCCGGCGGTAGGTGACGCCGGTCGCCAGGATCACCGCGTGCGCCGCGATCTCCCCGCCGTCCTTGAACCCGATCACCCGGGCCTGGCCGCGCGGCTCCAGCATGGTCACCTTCCGCGCGGTCAGCAGCTCGGCCCCGAACTTCAGCGCCTGCCTGCGTGCCCGGTCGGCCAGTTGCTGGCCCGAGACGCCGTCGGGGAAGCCCAGATAGTTCTCGATCCTGGAGCTCTGCCCCGCCTGCCCGCCCGAGGCGTGCGCCTCGACCAGCACCGTGTTGAGTCCTTCCGAGGCGCCGTAGACGGCCGCGCCGAGCCCGGCCGGGCCGCCGCCGACCACGATCAGGTCGTAGAAGTCGGTGGCCGGGGTCCTCGACAGCCCCACCGCCGTGGCCAGCGTGGCCTGGTCGGGCGACTCCAGCGTGGTGCCGTCGGCGGTCACCACCAAGGGCAGGTGGCAACCCTCGCCCGCGGCCTTCACCAGCTGCGCGCCGTGCGGGTCCTCCGACAACATCCACTGGTACGGCACATGGTTGCGGGCCAGGAAGTCGCGCACCGCGTACGACTGCGCCGACCACCGGTCGCCCACCACCCGCAGCTCCGACCGCTCGATCCGCTCGGTACGCAGCCACGCGTCGAGCTGCCCGTCGATGACCGGGTAGAACTTCTCCTCCGGCGGATCCCACGGCTTCAGCAGATAGTGGTCCAGATCCACCACATTGATCGCCTGGATCGCCGCGTCCGTGTCGGCGTAGGCGGTCAGCAGCACGCGCCGCGCGTACGGATACATGTCCATGGCGGCCTCGAGGAACTGCACCCCGTTCATCTGCGGCATGCGGTAGTCGGCCAGGATGGCCGCCACGTCGTCGCCGCGCAGCCGCATCTCCCTGACCGCCTCGATGCCGTCGCCGGCCGTCTCGGCGCGAACAATCCGGTATTCCTGGCCATAGCGGCGTCGTAGGTCGCGAGCAACCGCTCGCGAGACGCCCGGGTCGTCGTCCACCGTCACGATGACCGGCTTGTCCATGCCCCCTACCTTCTCCCAATGGGTCTCTACTCGCAGCATGTCATGCGCGGGAAACCAGCGAGCATCCGCTCATATCATGAGCGGATGCGCACGCGCGATCGCATCATCGAGGCCGCCGAGCAGGCTCTTCACGAGTTCGGCATCGTGGGGGCGACGACCAAGCGGATCGCGCGGCAGGCCGGCTGCTCCGAGGCCCTGCTGTACAAACACTTCCCCGGCAAGGAGGCGCTCTTCCTCGCGGTGCTGCTGGAACGGATGCCCGCGCTCGGCCCCGCGCTGGCACGGCTCCGGAAGGGCGTGGGGCAGGGCGACGTGGCGGCCAACCTCACCGACTTCACGGTCGCGGCCGTCGAGTTCTACACCAGGGCGGCGGGCATCGCCTCGGGCCTGCTCGCCGACCCCTCGCTCCTGGCGGGCTTCAGGAGCATGCTCGCCGAGATCGGCACGGGCCCGCACACGCCGATCATGGTGCTGGCCGAGATCATCAAAGCCGAGCAGGCCGCCGGCAGGATCGACGCGGACATGGATCCGCAGGCCGCCGCCGCGATGCTGATGGGCGCCTGCTTCCACCGGGCGAACCTGTCCCACTTCGCCGACCCGCCCGACGACGACCGGACCTGGGCGGCCGGGATCGTGGGCACCCTCCTCAGGCGATGACGTGGCTCTCGCCGCCGTCAACCAGCATCGAGATCCCGGTCACGAACGACGCCCGCTCGCTGGCCAGGAACGCCACCACGTCCCCCACCTCCTCCGCGCGCCCGATGCGGCCGACCGGCACTCCCCGGCCCCGCGCCGCCAGCGCCTCCTCGCCGCCCGCCAGCTCCCTCAGCCGCTCGGTGTCGATGGGCCCCGGCATCACGTTGTTGACCAGCACGCCGTCGCCGCCGACCTCCCTGGCCAGCGTGCGGACGACCCCGGCCACGGCCGAGCGGGTGGCGTTGGACAGCGCCAGGCCGTCCAGCGCCTCGCGGGCCGACCTGCTGGTGATCGTCACGATCCGGCCCCAGCCGCGCGAGCGCATCTCGGGCAGCACGGCGTGGATCAGGCGTACGGTGCCGAGCAGGTTGCGCTGGACGGCCACGTCCCAGTCGGCCAGGGTCGCCTCGTCGAAGCGCCCGGCCGGCGGCCCGCCCGCGTTGGCCACGAGGATGTCGATGGGGCCGAGCACGCTGCGCGTCTCCTCGACGACCCGCCGCGCCGCGGTCGGGTCCTCCACGTCGGCCAGCACCGCGTGCACGACCTTGCCGTATTCCTGCAGCTCCACCACCGCGTCGGCGAGCTTCTCCGGATTGCGGGCGGTGACGCAAACGTCGCAGCCCTCCCGCGCCAGGCTCTTGGCCGCGGCCAGTCCGATGCCCGCGCTGCCTCCGGTGACGAGGGCGACCTTGCCCGAGATGCCGAGATCCATAGGCGAGACTATAGATCAGCGGATCGGCGCGGCCGCACGTGCTCCAGTTTGTCCGGGTTCAGCATCGTGTAGATATCCCTGATGACCCCGTCGCGGAAGTCGATCACCACGAGCTGGTGTCCCTCGCCGACCCGCGTCCAGATCGCCGGCCCGCCGTTGACGTCGACCACCCGCGCCTCCGTGAACTCGTATCGCGAGATGAGCCCCTCCAGGAACGCGAGGACCTTGCGCCGGCCGATGATCGGCCGCAGCGCCGCGCGCACCTTGCCGCCGCCGTCGTTCCAGGCCACGACGTCCTCGTGGAACAGGTCGGTGAGCGCGCTCAGGTCGCCGCCCGCGGCCGCGTCCATGAACTTCATCAGCAGCTTCGCGTGGTCCTCGGAGGACGGCCGGAACCGGTCGCGCCCCTCCGTCACCCGCGCGGAGGCCCGGTGGTGCATCTGCCGGGCGTTGGCCACCGACGAGCCGACGATCTCCGCGATCTCGTCGTACGGCAGCTCGAACGCCTCCCGCAGCACGAACACCGCCCGCTCCGGCGGCGACAGCTTCTCCATCATGTGCAGCGTCGCGTACGAGACGGTGTCGCGCAGCTCGGCCGTGTCCAGCGGCCCCGCCTCCGCCGTCAGTACCGGCTCCGGCAGCCACGGCCCGGTGTACGCCTCCCGCTTCACCCGGGCCGAGCGGAGCTGGTCGAGCGCCAGCCGCGAGACCACGGTCACCAGAAAGCCCCGCGGCTCCCTGATCTCGCTCCGGTCGATGCCCTGCCAGCGCAGCCACGCCTCCTGCACGACGTCTTCCGCGTCCCACATGCTGCCGAGCAGGCGGTAGGCCAGACCGAGCAGCATGGGCCTGTGTTCCTCGAAATCCACGGTTGGCATCATGCCGCGTCGCCGAAGAAGGAGGCGTGCCGGGGCCGCCAGTTGAGCCGGAGCCGCGCGCGGCAGTTGTCGGCGCCCCGCAGCCTGGTCATGTACGCCACCCCGAAGGGGCCGACCGCGAGCCTGGCCAGGAACGCCGGCACCCGCTTGGGCTTGGGCGCGCCGAGCCGGTCCGCGTACGCGGGCAGCCATTCGGCGAAGGTGACCGGCGTGTCGTCCACGACGTTGAGCGCCCCGGTGACGTCCCGGTCGAGTGCGGCCACCACGGCCGTGGCGGCGTCGTGCGCGTGGGTGAACGACATCACCGACCCGCCGTCGCCCACGATCGGCAGCTTGCCCGCCAGCACGGCCTGCGTGGTGGAGCCGTCCTTGTCGTACACCGATCCGGGCCCGGTGAGGTGCCCGAACCGCAGCACCAGCCCGCCTGCCGCCACGGTCCGGCGTTCCAGCTCCTCCAGGGCCGCCACCACAGGCGCGTACGCCTTGGGCGCCTCCCGCCACAGCGGCGCGTCCTCGTCGGCCAGCCCGGGCGCCGGCGCGTAGGCGTAGGCCAGCCCCTGGGAGATGAACCTGGCGCCCGGGGCCGCCTCGATGAGGTTGCGCGTGCCCTCGGTCCGCAGCCGGTTCGTCAGCGCGAACTGCTCGCCGATCTTCCGCGGGTCGATGACCTTGGGGATGGCCGTGAGCAGGTGGACCACCGCGTCCGGGGCGACCTTCCGCACCGCGCGCGCCGTGGCCTCCCGGTCGAGCGCGTCCACGACCACGTCCGCGCCGGGCGACCTGGACAGCGTGACCGCCTCGTGCCCCACCGCTTTCAGCAGCGGCACGAGCTGCCGGCCGATCACTCCCGTGGCGCCCGCGACCAGAACCTTCATGCTTCCTCCCTGTCTCGTAACACCAGCAGGACGGGACAAGAGCGCCGGATGTGACAGTTCATGGGTAGAAATGCCGCGTTAAGCATGATGGGCTGGGCAAGTGGCGAGAAATCTGATCCTGTCAGGAGGCCCGTTCCACGACTTCGCCGCCACGTCGGCCGCGCTCGCGGATGCGCTCGCCGAGGTGGGGGTCGAGTCCGAGATCACCGAGGACATCGCGGGCGCGCTCAGCGAGCCGTCGGAGGTCCAGCTCATCACCGTCAACGCGCTGCGCTGGCAGATGGCCCAGGACCGATTCGCCGACCTGCGCGACGAGTGGCGCTACGCCTTACCGGCGCAGGCCCGTACGACGCTCCTCGACCATCTGGACCGGGGCGGCGGATTGTTGTGCATGCATTCGGCGTCGATCTGCTTCGACGACTGGCAGGGCTGGCCGCGTGTCCTCGGCGGCTGCTGGACGTGGCCCAAGTCCCACCACCCGCCGCTGGGCTGGACGGGCGTACGGATCCACGGCAGGCACCCCGTGGTGGAGGGCCTGCGGGACTTCGACGTGGTGGACGAGGTCTACAGCGACCTCCACATCCTGCCGGACGTCGAGCCGCTGGCCTCGTCGAACGGCCAGCCGCTCGTCTGGGCGCGGCCGGTGCGGCGCGGCCGGGTCTTCTACGACGCGCTCGGCCACGACACCAGGTCGTACGACAACGAGGTCCACCGGACGATGCTGCAGCGGGCGGCGCTCTGGCTGCTGAAGCGGCCGGTCACGATCAGGGAATGACGCACCGGGGCGCCACCCCTTGACCGCTCGGGAGGCAGCAGCGCGGGGAAGGCCGCTTTTTGCCGCCCTGACGGCCAGCCGCGGCGCGCCTGGTGTGAGACTCGGCCAGTTCCTTCTCACGGTGATATTCGGACACCACAGCGGCCACCTCCTCCGGCAGGTCGAAGACGAAATCCACGCCGGGTGTGTCCTGGGGCCAAGCCCAAGTGTGGATTTCGGCCAAATCACGCTCCATCTGCGACAAGGAGCTGGCCACACCGACGCCCTCGGTCTCTCCCGTAGGGCAACGCGACACCCACCGTCCGTTCTCGTAGGTGATGACATAGGTGATCGTCTTGCTCATCGGCTCATCCTTTCAGTGACCGCCTCCAGGCGCTTGAGGGCTTCACGAAACAGGTCGGGGTCGCGGTCCGGGTCGGCAGGGATCATGACGGGAACCGAGATGATGCCATCCTTGATCACACGGAGCGCGCACATGTCGCCCCTGAGAGCGTGTTTGAGAAGATCATCATGGGCGGCATGGCGACCGATGCGATCACTCCCCTGAAGCACGCTCTTACTGTTGAGACGTGCAAGAGACGCTCACGTATCTAGACCAGACATTCATCAACTTTCGGGAGTTCCTCTTCGAGGATCATGCACGTCGCTGGGTCGACATCAAGCGCTTCGGTGTGTCTCACTCGGATGTCGGCGATACCCACCTACTGACGGAGCTGATTGGCAATGAGCAGTTCCGGGACGACTATGCCGGAGGGGGAGTCGAGTCCGACGGGCTTCGCCATGGCCCCTACTGGCTGCGGAACGTGAGCCCGGCCGCATACGTGCGCATGGACGAGATGAGCGCGTACGCCATTCTGCGCGACTGGGCGGCACAGTTCGGCCCTCTTCCTGTGGCTCTGTCCGCCCGGCTGGAGCAGGAGGTTCATCCGCTGGTCGCAGGAGCCACCGAGAGATACCAGCTCACAGATCTCGGTCATGAGGCCTTTCACGACTGGGGCGGGGTTCATATCGACTTTCTCGAACTGGTCTTCATCGACCGCTCCGCCAAGATCTTGTCGCTCCTGGTCGCCGCTGACGACTGAGCGCATGTTCAGGAAGGGCTAGTAGGTCGGCTGCTCAAGGACGTACCGCTGCTGGCGCGTAGCGGAGTTTCCGCGGGTGAGGCGGCGGGCCATGCCGGCGATGGACGCCCCGGCGAGAACCCCCTCTATCCAGTGGATATGCTGCCTGAAGGGTTAGAGGTGTGGCGGTTTCAGTTCTGGCCGGTTGCCGCCCCTGATCGCGCTCTCAGTCAGATGGCTCAGAGGCGGCTGCCTTGATTCCCGAGACTCACGCTGAAGAACTCGCGATCTCAGATGATCCCAAAGCTGCCGCGCGGGCTGCCGGCCTGCGCGGACCTTGACACCCTGCAGGTCCGAGTCCGCGTGCCTCAGAGTGACGTGGTGGCCAGTCTCGACGAATGCGGGGGCATATTCCGCTGTTGGGGGTGCCGTAGCGGCGCGAGCGCCCGGCACGGTGCTTCGAGTCTGCGTTCTTCGGCCAGATGGTGAGCCAATTCCTCCGGAGTCCGGCCGCATCGGACGTTGGACAGGCCGCGCTCTTTGCCCTGCTCCGACAGGAGGGCACGGCGCACGGCGTACCAGCCGCCACCGACCGCATCGGAGATGATCCACTGCCTGCCGTACTCGTTCTTCAGGCTGTCCAGGCTCACACTCATAGCGGCCACTCCGCCCGAGGCTCCGGCTCCTCTTCCAGCGCCGCCCGGACCAGCGCCGACAGCGGATGCCCCTCCCGCAGCTCCGCATAGCGGAACGCGATCCGGCGAACGGCCCGGCCGAGGTCCGCTACCGGATGCCAGGCGTAGACGGCACGCTTGCGCCCCTCGTCCCACCCGGTACGCCACCAGAACCCTTCACCGTCGCACCACACCACCAGGCCCACCCAGACCCAAACCAGCGCCAGTCGGTAACCCTCGTGAACATCGGCCGAAATGCCCCGGGTTTCGAGCTCCGCCCGGAGTCGTTCAGCCGCGGACGACGAATTCCAGCGGCTATCGAATTTCGTGACGTGCAGAGGAAGAGCATCCATGGAGAACAGCATCAAGGAGAGGGAGAGTGCACTCCAGATACACCATGTGGCACTTTACGAATAGAGGTTGATCCGACTATCACAACATGTGGCAGTTGGATCAGGCCTCGACCCCGAGGAAGCTCGCGACCTCGGCATACTCGGCTCTGAGCGCCCGCGCTCGGTCCTCGATGAGCTGGTCGGCCACCCGCCGGGCGAACGGCTGGTACTTGAGCCAGTGCGGCACACGGGCTTTGAGGTCGAGAAGAATTTCCCATGATTCCGCCGCATTCCGCTCGAAGGCATGAGCACCGGCCACATCGAGCAGATATCTGTACCGTGTACTGCTCGACAGATTCCCCGTCGAACGGATTTCGTCATGGATTTCCAGAGCCCGCGTGCTGTCCCCCCGCACCACCGCGTACTCGACGGCCTTGATCTGGATCAGCTCCGGGGAGAACCCAGCGAAGGTGGACGCGCCCCGTGCCGCCCACAGCGGGGGAGCCTCAAGCGGCTGCCCCTCGATGCGATGCGCCCCTGCACGGGCGAGTGTGAGCATGTCTTCGGCTTCATCACCCTGGTTGTCGCGTACGGCTGCCGCCGAGGCCCACAGCAGCAGCCATCCCCAGGTGGCGAACTTCGCGGGGTCACTCGTCGAGAAGCGCGGTTCGATGGCCTGGGCCGTCGCCAGAGCTGCGCGCTGCGCGTCATCGAGCCGCCCTTCCCGGAGGAAGAGCCAGCACTCGTTGAAGACGTGCCACGCGCCCAACAGCGGATCGTCGGCCCGTTCGGCCGTTGTGATCCCCTCCGTGATTGCCTGGTAGGCGAGGTCGTACTGCTGGAGCTGGATCAGCGCCTGTGCCGAGAACTGGAAGGTCTGGGAGAGCAGCGTCAGCGCGGCGCGCTCCTCGTCCGCGCCCCGAGCATCCGCCACCAGCGTGCGCGCCTCCACGAGCAGCGCGGGGATCGTCTGCACCACGGCCCGGTAATCGTCGGCGCGGTACAGGCTGTTCGCCGAGAGGAATGACTCCCGCACCGACCGGTACGAGACCGGTCCGTCTAGGTCGGGCATCTGGACGCCCGCGAGCCCGCGCACGGGCTTGAGCGTACGGCGCAGCGCGAGGAGGTCCGCGTGCACGGTCTCCTCCTGAGGCGAGACCGGTTCGGGGGAAGGCCGGAACAGATCCGAGGTCCGTACGTCGAGCGCTTCGGCCAGCTTGCGGAGCGTCGAGACACGCGCGCTCCTGCGGTCGCCCTGTTCGAGCTTGCGGATCGTGGACACGCTCACGCCCGAGCGTTCTTCCAGCTCCTCCTGAGTGAGGCCCTTGCTCACCCTGATGCGCGCCAGGTTCTCACCGAGGGCCGGTTCTCTCGACAAGATCCAACACCTCAAGGGGGGACGACCTGATCCCAGGGTAACCCGCTGCTCGCAGCCGTCTCCGAAGATCGGCCGAGCCCTCTTGAGGAGCACCCGCCGAAGCCGCTGGGAGTGCCGTGGGTTTGCCCCGGTCTGACCATTGGAGCACCGTGCACCATTTCAGGTGGCAGACCAGCCGGTCCAGCGCGTCACGTCCACAACGATCACAGGGCCGGCGGGGCGGCGCTCGCGATATTGGAGGTATTTGGCCGCCAGCGCGTCGATCGCCGCCTCGCGGTCCGGCCCGGACTCGACGACGCGGGCCGCCCCGTCTGCGCGTACCCACCACAATCGCGACCAGTCGTCGTCGTAATGGTCGACCAGCAGGCTGACCTCAGGGTTCTCCCTGATGTTCCGGAGCCGTCGGAGGTCGGTGGTGGTCTTGGGCTTGTGGTCGATCGCGGTCACCACCCGGTCACCGGCCAGGGCGAACACCACCGGCACCAGGTGCGGTCGCCCGTCGCCGCCCACGGTGGCGAGCCGGGCCACTCGCTCCCCGCCGAACTTCTCCCGCGCCACGCCGTCGTCCATGCACCCAGTGTGTCCGGAACCTACAAGACTGCACCTCAACGCCACGGGCACGATGGCGTCATGAACGTCAACCTATCCCTGATCCCCGGATTCCTGGCCACCCACGGCCGCGTGCTGGACCGCCGCCGCTACGACCTCCTCATGGGCGACGGCGACGCGGACGGCGCGCTGGCGGCCCTGGACGCCTACCGCAACGCCGACGGCGGGTACGGATGGGGCCTGGAGCCCGACCTGCGCTCCCCCGAGAGCCAGCCCGGCGCGGCGCTGCACGCCTTCGAGGTGTTCGAGGACGTCGCCCCGCACACCTCCCCGCACGCCGCGGAGCTGTGCGACTGGCTGGAGAGCGTGACGCTGCCCGACGGCGGGCTGCCGTTCGCGCTGCCGGTCACCCTCGCCGACGGCACCGCACCCTGGTGGGCCGGGAGCGACGGGACCGCCTCGTCCCTGCAGATCACCGCCATCTCGGCGGCCGCCGCCCACCGCGTCGCCGCCCACGACCCGGCCGTCGCCGCGCACCCGTGGCTGGAGAAGGCCACGCGCTACTGCCTCGACGCGATCCAGGCGCTGGAGGAGCGGCCGCACGCGTACATACTGTCCTTCGCCGTGCTGTTCCTCGACGCCGTGTACGACACCCAGCCCCGGGCCGCCGACCTGCTCAAGCGGCTCGGCACGTACATCCCCGCGGACGGCCGGGTGCCCGTCGAGGGCGGCACGACGGACGAGGCGCTGCGGCCCCTGGACTTCGCGCCGCATCCCGGGCACGCCCGCGCCCTGTTCGCCCCCGAGGTGATCGCGTCCGACCTGATGCGGCTGGCCGGCGAGCAGCGGGACGACGGCGGGTGGACCGTGGACTACGCGCGGATCTCCCCTGCCGGGTCCCTCGAATGGCGCGGCGCCATCACCGTCCACAACGTCCAGGTGCTGCAGGCGAACGGCGTCATTTGAGGCGGCGTCATTTGAGCCGGCGTCATTTGAGGCGGCGGGCCGACTCCGACTCCTGGGCCATGCGGCGCAGCGCGTCGAACGCCTTGCCGTACAGGACCGAGCCCAGCACCATGCTCTCCACGGCGGCGTCGCGCGGCCCGTTGAAGGGGACGGTGTCCATCTCGACCTCGGCCACCAGCTTGCGCGCCGCCTCGGCGTACGGACCCAGGTCGATGGGCACGCCCAGCTGGCGCATCCTGACCAGGGTCTGGGCGAGCTCGTCACGGGTGGGGGCTTCGGAGTGCACGGTCCAGCCGAGGTCGTCGATGAGCCGGTCCACCTGGGCACGGGCGGCCCGCCAGTCCTCGCCCGGCTCCGGCTCCACGGTGGGGCCGAGAGCGTAGTGCGCCGTGCCGAACATCTCGTGCATGGGGAGGGACTCGTCGTCGACGGCCGCGATGATCTGCTTGATGGCGGCCACCGGCAGCTTCCCCACCTCGAGGAGAGCGCGGATCAGGCGAAGCCGGCGCAGGTGCGTGTCGTCGTACTCGGCGCGGGTCGCGGCCGTCTGCTCTCCCTGGTGCAGCAGGCCCTCGCGCAGGTAGTACTTGATCGTCGGGATGGCCACCCCGGACCGGGCGCTGAGTTCGGAGATCCGCATCGCTAGATATTAACGCTATCCAGAGCGCGCGACATGGCGGGCGGCGCTGACCAACTCCGGCACGTCGGCCTGGCGGTTCCAGAGGAACACCACCTCCAGCGGCGGGACGTCCTCCTTTATCGGGATGAACGTGAGCGCCTCCGGCACCGACGTGCCCTCGTGGACGCTGAGCGCGTAACCGGCCCCCCGCTCCACCATGTCGATCGCCAGGTCGTGCGTGGCTGCCGCCGGACCGAGGCGGGGGTGGAGGCGGTGGCGTACGAAACCCTCCAGGAAACGGCGGGCGCCCGCCACCGCGTCGGACTCCGGCATGATCAGCGGCTCCGCGGCCAGGTCCGACAGCGACACCATCTCGGACGCCGCCAGGGGATGATCGCGATGGACCAGCGCGCGCACGGGGAAACGGTGGACGAGCATCCGCGCCACGCCCCTCGGCAGCGAGCCGGGCGCGTAGCCGAGTCCGGCCTGCAGGCTGCCGTCCACGATGGAGACGATCTGCTCGGCCGTGCCCATGGGGACCGCCCGCAGGCACAGGCTGTGGATCTGGGAGAGCAGCCGGGCGACCACGTCGGCCAGCCCGTCGGCCACGCCCAGGCGCGCGTTCTGGCCCTTGGTCCGCGCCGCGGCCACGGCCCGCTCGAAGGCGTCGACCGCGACGGTGGCCTGCGCCAGGAACGCCTCGCCCGCCTCGGTGAGCTGCACGCCGCTGGACGAGCGGCTGAACAGCTCGACCCCGATCTCCTTCTCCAGCGCCCTGAGCTGCTCGGACAGCGTGGGCTGGGCGATGTGCAGCGCGGTGGCGGCCCGGCGCAGGCTTCCGGCGCGGGCGATCGCCATCGCGTATCGGACGTGGCGTAAATCCATCGCTCACCTCGGGGTGACGGGTGACGGGTGATGGGCTATCGGTGGATCGCACCTCCGTATTACAAGACGGGACAGCTTCCGTGAAGTTGCGTTGTCACCACAGTGTCGACCAGACCCTAGCAAGCGCTTGGCGTGTTAGCGTGGCGGCGTCCTGAAGAGAGGAGGCCCGCATGCAGCCCTTCGGCGGGCGGGCGGCCGTGGCCGGGATCGGGATGACGCCGCTCACCAGGCGGTCCGGGCGCACGGAGCTGGAGCTCGCGGTCGAGGCGTGCCGGGCGGCCGTCGCCGACGCGGGGATCGGCCCGCGCGACGTGGACGCGGTGCTCAGCTACCACATGAACGACTCCGCGCCCGTGGTTCAGGTCGCCAGGGCCCTGGGGATCGAGCGGCTGGGGTGGCACAACGACATCGCCGGGGGCGGGACGCAGGCGGCGTCGATCCTGGGTGACGCGGCGATGCTCGTGCATGCGGGATTAGCGCGA
This sequence comes from Nonomuraea sp. NPDC049480, assembly GCF_044465905.1. Taxonomy (NCBI): domain Bacteria; kingdom Bacillati; phylum Actinomycetota; class Actinomycetes; order Streptosporangiales; family Streptosporangiaceae; genus Nonomuraea; species Nonomuraea sp. NPDC049480. Next base: position 97,832 of record NZ_JBITMD010000023.1, on the reverse strand, counting down.
AATATCGTGATTTATCGGGCGCTCAACGGGCGCTCGGGCAAGCGCATGAACACCGTCTCCACCGGTCCGCAGGAGCGCTTCACCTACGGCCTGGCGGGCCCGATCCCGCTCTTCGCCCTGGCCGCGACCCGCTACCTGCACGACACAGGGCTGACCGAGGAGCACCTGCACGCCGTCGTCGCCCAGTCCAGGGACAACGCCAAGACCAACCCCCGCGCCCTGCGCCGCGAGCCGCTGGAGCTCGCCGACTACCTCGCCCGGCCGTACGTCTGCACCCCGCTGCGCACGGTCGACTGCTGCCAGGAGACCGACGGGGCGTGCGCGCTGGTCGTCAGCGGCGTGCTCGACGGGCCACGCGTGCGGGCGGTGGTGCGTGGAGGCGGACCCGGGTGCTCGTCGATGGACCGCTCGCACGACGTGACGGCGATCTTCTCCGCGTACGTGGCCCCCATGCTCTGGGAGGCGTCCGGCCTGCGGCCGTCGGACGTGGACGTGGCGCTGCCGTACGACGCCTACTCGTGGCTCGTGCCCCGGCAGTTGGAGGACTTCGGGCTGGCCGGGCGCGGGGACCTGGGGGCGTACCTGCTGGAACGCCGCCACGCCTGGGTCAACCCGCACGGCGGCCTGCTGTCGGAGGGCTACGTGCACGGCCTGAACAACGTGGCCCAGGCCGTGCGCGAACTGCGGACGGGGCGTCATGAGGTCGCGCTGGTGACGGGGTTCGGCGGCAGCTACGGGAGCGCCGCCCTGCTCACGAGGTGACAAATCAGCTGAAATGCTGATGACGCCTCCGACATGTACGGGGTGACCCAATCCCGACACCGAGGAGGCCGACCATGGGGACCGCCCGTGGATGACGACCGGAAAACCCGGTTCGAGGCCGTCTACACGCAGACATATGAACAGATCCTCGGTTACGCGATGCGCCGCTGCGACTCGCCCGAGGACGCGGCCGACGTGGTCGCCGAGACGTTCGCCATCGCCTGGCGTCGCGTGGACGCGCTGCCGGCGGGCGGCGAGGCCCGGCTGTGGCTGTACGGCGTGGCCAGGAACGTGCTGGCCAACCACCGCCGCAGCCAGGCCCGGCAGCAGGCCAGGAACGTGTCCCTGGACCTTGACGTCGCAGACCTCTACGCGCGCACCCCCGAGGGCAGCGTCGAAATGGGCGCGATCGCGCGCGCGTTCGGCGAGCTGCTCGGAGACGATCGGGAGCTGCTCGCGCTGATCGCCTGGGAAGGGCTGGACCACGGCCAGATCGCCAAGGTCCTCGGCTGCTCGCGCAACGCCGTGCGCATCCGGCTCTATCGCGCCCGCAAGCGCTTCTCCAAAGCTCTGGCCGGCGCCGGCATCACCGCCAACCGATTCGCTGTGGAGTCCGCATGAACGAGCTGAGCGACCTCGCCAGAATCCGCGACGAGGAACTGGCCGGGCAGGCGTCCGGCGCGGGGGCGCGGGCGCTGCTGGCCTCGATCACCGCCGAGGACCCCGTGCCCGAACGGGTCCGGCCGTCCCGCCGCCGCGCCCGGCGCGTCCTGGTGAGCGTCATGGCCACAGCCGTCCTGGTCGCCGCCGCCCTGATCGGGCCCAGCATCCTCAACGGCCGGGGCAGCGCCACCTCGTACGCCAGCACCGAGCTGGACATCGTCCAGGAGGGCGGCGAATGGGTGGCCCGGATCAAGGACCCGTACGCCGAGGCCGAGAAGTACACCGAGGGGTTCGACGCCGTCGGCCTCAACGTCAAGGTCCAGGTCGTCCCGGCGTCGCCGAGCCGGGCCGGCAAGATGCTCCAGGCCGGCATGGGCGGCGGGGCGATCGGCGAGCGGATGAGCACCGACAGCGAGCCCGGCGGGTGCGATGGAGGGCAACCGGGGTGCGTCCTGGTGATCAAGCTGCCGATCGGTTTCAAGGGCGAGGCGTGGGTCAAGCTCGGCCGCCCGGCCGAGCCGGGGGAGGCGTACGACCTTCCCGGCCGTGCCAACGCCGAGGGCGAGATGCTGGAGGGCATCAAGGTCAGCGGGCGCACCGTGGGCGAGGTGAGGGTCGAGGCGCGGGCGCGCGGGGTGAGCACGGTCCTCCAGGTGATCAGGCCGCACGCGAACTACGAGGGTTACGCCATCCGGCCGGGGGAGCCCGCGCCCGAGGTCGGGAACGACTGGTACGTCTGGGAGGCGGAGTCCGTCCGGCCCGGCGTGGTGCGGCTCCTGGTCACCAAGGAACACCTGCCGAAGAACCCGGTCTACGGCGACGCCGAGCCCCGGGTCGGGTGACCCGGCCGCGAACGTCAGGGGCCGGCGGTGAAGGTCGCGTGGCCGGCCTTCGCCTCGGCCTCCGGCAGCAGGTCGCGGGCCGCCAGCCAGGCCGCCGCCCCCGCCGCGTCGCGCGCCGTCGTCACGCTCTCGCCGGCCAGCAGCTCCGTCACGGCCTGTCGCACGGGCCCCTCGCTGGTCAGCACGCTCCCGGCGAGCACCACAGGCCCGGACACGTGCACCCGCCTGAGCGTGGCGACCAGGTGGCCGGCGGCCTCGTGCACGATGGTGACGGCCATCGGGTCGCCCGCCGCCGCGGCCCGGCTGACGAGCGCGGACAGGCCCGCCAGCCGCGCGCGGTCGGCCTGGGCCAGCCGGACGATGCGGTCGGCCACGTCACGCGGCGTGGCGGGCCGCTCGTCACCGAGGAAGTCCTTCGCCACGAGCGCCACCAGCAGACCGGCCCCCGCATCCGACGCCGCGCCGATCGACTCCAGCGGCGAGTCCGCGCCGATCGCGCCCGTCGTCGCATCGGCGTCGATGGTCTCGACCGGCAGGCCCCGGTCGAAGGCGTCCACGACCGCCATCGCGGCCGCCCGCCCGATCCAGAAGCCCGACCCCGCGTCCCCCAGCAGCCACCCCAGCCCGTCCGCGATCACGTCGAGCTCGAAGTCCACGATCCTGGCCGCCACCGCGCCCGTGCCGGACAGCAGCAGCGATCCGCGGGGCTCCGGCGATCCGGCCGCGTACGCGATCGGCACGTCCCCCTGGAGCCGCGGCCCCTGCGCGATCCCGTGATCGGCCCACACCTTCGCCAGCTCGGGCGCCATCTCGGCCACGTGCCCGGCCACCCCGGCCAGCGACGCCACCACCCGTCCGCCGTCGTGCGAGCCGAGCGCCGCGCCCAGCGCCTCCCGCACGGCCGCCACCGCCTTGGACAGCCCGTGGGCGCTGGGATTGCCCGCCCCCGCCCGCGCGTAGCCCACCCGGGTGCCGTCGAGTGCGTGGACCGCGACGCGCGTCGACGTGGCTCCGGCATCGACGCCGACGACTAGCGATTCAGTCACGGTCCGAGTCTGGGGCTTGACGTGACCGGTAAGCAAGAATAATTTTCGCCAGAAGACCGGGTATTCGGAAGGAATATTCGTGACTTCAGGAGCGCTCGGGCGCATTGAGACGGAACTACCCGGTTTGCCGGAGGCGTTGCGCAGGGTCGGCGAGGTGATACTCGGTGATCCGGCCGAGGCCGCGCGGTCGACCATCATCGCGCTGGCCGAGCGGGCCGGCAGCTCGCCGGCGACCGTGACGAGGTTCTGCCGGGCTTTCGGCTTCTCCGGCTACGCCGAGTTGCGCGTCTCTCTCGCCACCGAGACGGGACGGGCCGCCCAGGCGGGCTGGGGCGCCGGCGTCGGCCACGAGATCGGCCCCGACGACCCGCTCGATGCGGCCGTCGAGGTGATGGCCGCCGCCGACACCAGGCTCATCCAGGACACCGCCGCACAACTCGACCTCGACATGGTCGCCAAGGTGGCCGACGCCATCGTGGCGGCCCCGCGCGTGCTCCTGGTCGGCGTCTCCACCAGCGGGAACGTCGCCACCATGTTCGAGGGCAGGCTGCGCCGCATCGGCATCCCGGGCTGGAGCGCGGGCGACGCGCACGTGGCCCTGTCGGAGGCGGCGCTGCTCAAGGCGGGCGACGTGGCCATCGGCATCAGCCACCGGGGTCGCACTCGCGAGGTCATGGAGTCGCTGGCCGAGGCGGGCAGCCACGGCGCGCTGACCGTCGCGGTCACCTCGTTCGCCCGCTCGCCGCTGGCGGAGCTGGCCGACCTGATCTTAACCACGGCCAGCAGGGAGACCACGTTCCGGCTCGGCGGGCTGGCCGCCGTCCACTCGCAGCTGTTCGTGCTGGACGCCGTTTACGTGGCGATCGCCCAACGCACCTACGAGCGCACGAACGAGGCGTTCGAGCGCACGATCAGCGCCGTGGAGAGCCACCGGGTGGGGAGAGGCTGAATGACGTACGCATCCAAGGTCCTCGACCTGGGTCACCAGGTCGCCGAGAGCCAGGCGGAGCCGGTGAAGAGGGCGGCCGCGCTGGTCGTGGCCTCGATCCGGGCGGGCGGCGTGGTCAACGCGTTCGGCTCGGGGCATTCCGAGGCCATCGCCATGGAGATCGCCGGACGGGCCGGCGGCTTCGTCCCCAGCAACCGCCTCTCGCCCAGGGACCTCGTCCTGTACGGCGGCCGCCCGCCCAGCGTGCTCACGCCGGAGCTGGAGCGGGACCCGGCCGTCGCGCACGAGATCTACGCCCTGGCGCCGGTCGAGCCGCAGGACGTGTTCGTCCTGATCTCCAGCTCCGGCGTGAACGGCGCGGTCGTCGAGCTGGCCACGATCGTCAAGGACCGCGGCCATCCGCTGATCGCGCTGACCTCGGTCAAGCACAGCACGCGGATGACCTCGCGGCACCCGTCGGGCGGCAAGCTGCTCGACCTGGCCGACGTCGTGCTGGACAACGGCGCGCCGTACGGGGACTCCATCCTCGACCTGCCCGGCGGCGGCAGCTACGGTGCGGTGTCCACGATCACCTCGGCGCTGCTGGCGCAGATGGTGGTCACCGAGGCGGTGGACGAGCTCGTGGCGCTGGGCGAGACGCCTCCCGTCTACCTGTCGGTCAACGTGACCGGCGGCGACGAGCACAACAAAGCCCTGGAAAGCCGCTACGCAGGGCGCATCCGACGCGGAACATGAAGAGTCAGGAGTAGCCATATGTCCGACACCCCCCAGATCAGCAGACGTGGGTTCCTGCGCGGCGCAGCACTCGTGCCCGTGGCGGGGACGCTGGCCGCCTGTGCCACACCCGCCTCGCCGCCCGCCGCCACGAGCTCGTCCGCGCCGGTCGCCACCAGCGCGGCCAACCCGTTCGGCGTGGACGCCAAGAAGCCGCTGGAGGTGTGGATCTTCGACGGCGGCTTCGGCCAGGACTACGCGAAGAACATCCACCAGCCGCTGTTCAAGACCAAGTACCCCGGCGTCGAGATCAAGCACAACGCGACCAAGGAGATCACCAAGGTCCTCCAGCCGCGTTTCGCCGGCGGGAACCCGCCAGACGTGATCGACAACTCGGGCGCCAACGCCATGGACTTCGGCGCGCTCGCCCAGGACGGCCAGCTCCAGGACCTCGGCCCGCTGCTCGACGCGCCGAGCTGGGACGACCCGAACGTCAAGATCAGGGACACCCTCGACCAGGCCGTCGTGGAGATCGGGACCTACGACGGCAAGTTCAGCGTGCTCGGCTACGTCAACTACATCTTCGGCATCTGGTATTCGCAGAAGGTGTTCCGCGACAACGGCTGGGCGGTGCCGAAGACCTGGGACGAGTTCCTCAAGCTCAACGACACGATCAAGAAATCCGGCAAGATGGCGCCCTTCACCTATGCCGGGAAGTTCCCGCAGTATCTCTATGAGCCGCTGCTGACCATGGCCGCCAAGATCGGCGGCAACGAGGTGCTGATCAACATCGACAACCTCGAGGACGGCGCCTGGACTTCGGAGCCCATGAAGACCTCGGCCGCGGCCTGGGCCGAGATCGGGGCCAAGTACCTCATGGAGGGCACTGCCGGCCTCGACCACGTGCAGACCCAGACCGCGCAGAACAAGTACAAGGTGGCCATGCTGCCCTCCGGCTCCTGGCTGGAGAACGAGCAGAAGACGACCACTCCGGCCGACTTCGAGTACGGCATGTTCCCGATCCCGGACTTCACCAGCTCGGACAAGCTCCCGTACGGCACCCTGCACACCGCGCCCGGCGAGAACTTCATCGTCCCGTCCAAGAGCCCCAACCCGCAGGGCGGCATGGAGTACCTGCGGGCCATGCTGTCGAAGAAGGCGGCCGGCGACTTCAGCGAGATGGTCAAGACCGTCTCCGTGGTCAAGGGCGCGGGCGAGGGCCGGCAGCTGTCTCCGGGCGCGGCCAGCGCGTCCAAGGCCGTGACGGACGCGGGCTCGAACACCGTGACCTACCGCTGGCAGACCTGGTACGCCCAGCTCAAGGACGAGGCCATCGCCGCCACCGGCGAGCTCATGACCGGCGGGCTCAAGCCGGACGCGTACCTGGAGCGCCTGCAGAAGAAGTCCGACGAGATCAAGAACGACTCCTCGATCAAGAAGTACAAGCGCTAATGATCTTCAACAGGTATCGCCGCGGGCTGTTCATCACCTCGTTCCTGGCAGCCCCGGTGATTCTCTACCTGGTTTACGTCATCTCGCCGTACATCCAGGCGTTCTACATCGCGATGACCGACTGGCGCGGGGTCACGGCCACGCCCACGTTCATCGGCCTGGACAACTTCAAGCGGCTGCTCAACGACGGCACCTTCTGGAAGGCCGTCACGCACAACGGCGCGCTGCTGATCCTGCTGCCGCTGATCACGATCGTCATCGCCTTGTTCTTCGCCTTCCTGCTCAACGTGGGAGGCCCGCAGGGCTTGACGGGGATCCGCGGGTCGAAGTTCTACCGCGTGGTGTTCTTCTTCCCGCAGGTCCTGGCCGTCGCCGTGGTGGCGGTGCTGTTCCAGCAGGTGTTCCGGCCCGACGGCAGCGGCATGCTGAACGGCCCGCTGATGGCGCTGGGGATCTCGCCGATCGGCTTCCTGTCCGACCCTGACGTGGCGTTCTGGTCGGTGCTGGGCGTCATGGTGTGGCAGGCGGTCGGGTTCTACGTCGTGCTGTTCTCGGCCGGCCTGGCCTCGATCCCCAGGGACATGTTCGAGGCCGCGCAGATCGACGGGGCCGGCCGCCTCAGCCTCTTCTTCCGCATCACGCTCCCGCTCCTCTGGGACACCGTGCAGGTTGCGTGGGTCTACCTGGGCATCCTGGCCCTGGACGTGTTCGCGATCGTCTGGGTGATGACCGACCAGCACGGCGGCCCCGACTGGTCGACCACGGTCATGGCCGCCGAGATCTACCGCAACGCCTTCCAGTACTTCCGCTTCGGGTACGCCTCGGCACTGGGCGTCGTGATGTTCTTCTTCACCGTCGGCTTCGCGATCCTCTCGCTGCGCCTCTCGCGGCGCGAAAGAATCGAGTACTGATGACAACGATGACCTCTTGGACGGTGGCGAACTCGCGCAAGCTCGCCCGCCAGGAGCGCAGGCGCCGCCTCGGCCCGCTCGCGGTGCTCACGCACCTCGCGCTGCTGGTGTGGACGCTGCTGACGGTGGTGCCGATCCTGTGGACGTTCCTGGCCTCGGTCAAGAGCGAGGACGAGATCTTCGGCGACGCCTGGTCGCTGCCGGCCGCGCTTCGCTGGGACAACTTCGCCCGGGCGTGGGAGCAGGCGCACATCGGGCAGTACATGCTCAACAGCGTCATCGTGGTGTCGTTCAGCACGTTCGGCACGATGCTCATCGGCTCGATGGCCGCGTACGTCCTGGCCCGCTATCCCTTCCGCGGCAACCGCGCGATCTACCTGCTGTTCGTCTCAGGCCTGGCGTTCCCGGTCTACCTGGCGCTCACCCCGCTGTTCTTCGTCGTCCAGAACATGGGCAACGTGCCGGTCGTCGGCCCGTTCATCGGCCTGAACACGCATGCCGGGCTCGTCCTGGTCTACATCGCGTACTCGATGCCGTTCACCGTCTTCTTCCTGTCGGCCTTCTTCCGCACGCTGCCGACGGCGGTGGGGGAGGCCGCCATGGTGGACGGAGCCTCCCACACTCGCGTGTTCTTCCAGATCATGCTCCCGATGGCCCGGCCCGGCATCATCAGCATCACGATCTTCAACATCCTGGGCCAGTGGAACCAGTACCAGCTCCCGCTGGTCCTGCTCCAGGAACGGGAGAAGTGGGTGCTGACGCAGGGAATCGCCGACATCTCCACCGCTGCCGGATACGACCAGGACTGGTCGGCCCTGTTCGCCGCCCTGACCCTGGCCATCCTGCCGATGCTGGTGGTCTACACGGTCTTTCAACGCCAGATCCAGAGCGGCCTGACGTCTGGAGCCCTCAAGTAGCCGGGGCTTGAGCTGCGGGGAGCCGGACGAGGCGGACCGGCGCCCGGGGCGTCAGTGGCCGAGGAGGGCGATCACTCCGGCGCCCAGTGGGCCGAGCCACTGGGCGATCCGGCCCAGGGCGTCGAGCAACGTGGCGCCGGCGCCGGCGAGCGCTCCGGCACGCTCCAGCCCCGAGGCGAGCTCCTGGAGGTGGTGCCCGGCCTGCTCCCTGTCGGGCGTCTCTCCTCGCACCGCGTCCTCAACCGCGGACAGTTCGCGCTCCGCGTTCTGGCGCTCGGCCGCGGACAGTCTCAGTTCGTCCAGGGCGCTCCTGATGGCTTCCAGATCGGCGTGGAGGCCCTGGTTCGCGATCTGGTGCCCCGCGACGCCGTGGATGTCCCGCCCGGCGGTCTGGTGATGTCCGCCCACGTACTGTGTGCCGCTCCCGGCGTTCACCGGTCCGCTGACGTTCCCGAAACGGAAGGTCTCCGCCATTACCGTCGCCTCTCTCTAACGCCGCGGCCCGCGCCGCCGCCGTCTGTGCTCCTCCATGCGTTTGCGCGCGGCCTTGGACATGGACGAGCCGATCGCCGCGAGCACCCCACCGGCCACGAAAAGACCGAAACCCGCGGGCGCCTGGGGGATTCCGGGAATCAACTCCTGCGTGAACGGATCCGAGAAATCATTCGAGGTCATGGCACCCAAGATGAGGGACGCCCAAACGCCGAACCCTGCCAGAGCGATCATCGAGCCGAGGATCAAGAGCACACGCCCGAACCCTTTTCCCTGGAAGATCTCGTCGAACGGCTCATAATCTGAGTTGACTTGAATGTCGTAATTGTCGCCATAAATGTCTCTGCCGGCACTCTGGTGATGTCCGCCCACGTACTGGATGCCGCTTCCCGCGTTCACCGGCCCGCGTACGTCCCCGAACCCGTAACCTGCCGACGAAGCCGCCGCGGCAGGTTGCACAAACCGCAGCTCCGCGTACCCTATCCGCAGTCGGTCCCCGTCGTGGAGCGCCTGACCATCGACGATCTTGTGGCCGTTGACCCAGGTCCCATTTCGCGACCCGAGATCGTTGATGACCACGTGGTCGCCGTTCCGGTCGAGCGATGCGTGCCGCCGGCTGACCCCGTCGACCTCCAGCAGGATCCCTGAACCTCGCATGCTGCCGATTTCGGTGTGCCCGCCGGGAATGTCGAATTTGATCCCGGCCATTCCCCTGCTGACAACGAGCAGCTGGGGCTGAGAGCCCATGCGCACCTCCCCTTGGCGCCGACCTCCGAATCACGAACAGCACAATTAAAGCAAATAATAGGCTCGATCTGCCCGGGCATTTGTAAGAACCGCCGAATTCTCGCAATAGGACGGTTCCGAAATGAAGAGCCGGGTTGAAAACGGTTCGCGGTGAGGTCTGGCGGTGTGGTTGGCTGCCTGCCATGACATCAGCATGGGTAGGCGAGCGCGTGCGCCTGCGCGCCACGGAGCCCGAGGACTGGGAGGCGTTCCAGGCCTTCGAGGAGAACTCGGACGCGGTCAGGAACGGCTGGCGCCTCCACCCGCCCACCTCGGCCGCGCATGCGAAGAAGCGGGCCGCCGAGGTGGCCGAGGAGGCGCTGGACCTCGACACGTTCAGGCTGGTGATCGCCACCAAGGACGACAACGCCCCGGTCGGCTCGCTCAACACCCACTCGGTGGACCGCGACCACGGCGTCTTCGGGTACGGGATCTCCATCGGCACGCCCCACCACCGCAAGGGCTACGCCGGCGACGCCATCGTGATCCTGCTGCGCTACATGTTCTTCGAGCGCCGCTTCCAGAAGGCCGAGGCGTGGGTCTACAGCTCCAACGAGCCGTCGCTGGCGCTGCACCGGCGGCTGGGGTTCGTCGAGGAGGGCCGCCGGCGCAGGAGCCGCTACGCCAACGGCCGTTACGATGACGAGTTCTTGTTCGGCATGATGATCGAGGAGTTCACCGAGCGCTACGCCTGAAGCTCGGCCCGGAGCTTGCGGGTCGCGGTGACCACGTTCGCCAGTGCGGCCTCCACCTGCTCGTACGTCCGCGTCTTGAGCCCGCAGTCCGGGTTGACCCAGATCCGCTCCACGGGCAGCGCCCGCAACGCCCTCCGCAGCAGCTCCTCGACCTCCTCGGGACCGGGCACGCGTGGCGAGTGGATGTCGTAGACGCCCGGCCCGAGCCCGCGCCCGAACGTCTCCACCGCCCCCAGGATCCGCGCCCCCGACCGGGCGGACTCGATCGTGGTCACGTCCGCGTCCAGCCCGTCGATGGCGGCCAGGATCTCGCCGGCGTCGGAGTAGCACAGGTGCGTGTGGATCTGCGTGCGGTCGCTCGCCCCCGACGTGGCCCGCCGGTACGCCGCCACCGCCCACTCCAGGTAGTCGTCCTGGGCCGCCCGGCGCAGCGGCAGCAGCTCACGCAGCGCCGGCTCGTCCACCTGGATGATCGACACCCCGGCGGCCTCCAGGTCGCGCACCTCCTCCCTGATGGCCTCTGCCACCTGGAACACCACGTCCCGCAGCGGCAGGTCGTCACGGCGGAACGACCAGGCCACGATCGTGACCGGCCCGGTGAGCATGCCCTTGACCGGCTTGTCCGTGAGCGACTGCGCGTACGCGGCCCACCGCACCGTGATCGGCTCCGGCCTGCCGACGTCGCCGTGCAGGATCGGCGGGCGGGTGCAGCGCGAGCCGTATGACTGGACCCAGCCGTTCCTGGTGACCGCGAAGCCGTCGAGGTGCTCGGCGAAGTACTGCACCATGTCGTTGCGCTCGGGCTCACCGTGGACGAGCACGTCGAGGCCGAGCCGCTCCTGCACGCGGATGACGTGCTCGATCTCGGCCTCGACCCGCCGCTCGTACTCCTCCCGCGCCAGCGTCCCCGCGGCCACGGCCGCCCGGGCCGCGCGCAGCTCGCCGGTCTGCGGGAACGAGCCGATCGTGGTGATCGGCAGCGCGGGCAGCCGCAGGTGCTCGGCCTGCGCCGCCGCCCGCACCGCGTACGGTCCTCGCCCTTCCGCGGCCACCGGCCCGGCCAGCGGCACGGACGGCCCTTCGAACACCGTCTCCCGGCGCTCGGCGGCCGCCAGCGCCACCACCTCGGCCACCTTCTGCTCCGCGAACGCCAGCCGCGCCCGCAGCGCCGGATCCAGCTCGGTCTCGGCCGCCACGTCGTAGGGCACGTGCAGCAGCGAGCACGACGTGCTCACCGTCACCCGCGAGGCCCGGACGCCGGCCAGCGCCGCCAGCGCCCGCTCGGCCGAGGTCCGCCACACGTCCCGCCCGGACACCACCCCCGCGACCACGGTCTTCCCGGTCAGATCGGTCACCGGCACGCCGCCCCGCACCAGATCGACCCCGATCGCCTCCACCGGCGTGCGCGCCAGCACCGGCAGCGCCTCCCCGAGATCACCGAAGTAGGACGCCACGAACAGCCCCGGCCGCGAGCCCACCGCCCCCAACCGCTCATAGGCGGCCCGCACGGCGGCCAGTTCCTCCGGTGTCCTGTCCTGTGCCAGCGCCGGTTCGTCCAGCTGCACCCACGCGATGCCCTCGGCGGCCAGTGCGCCGAGCAGCTCCTCGTAGCAGGACAGCACGTCGTCCAGCCGCTCCAGCGCCGACGCCAGCAGCAGGAACGTCACCGGCCCGACGACCACCGGCCGCGTCTCGAAGCCGAGCGCCCGAGCCTCCCGCACCTCGCCCAGCGGCTTGCCCGCGTCCAGTTTGAACACGGTGTCCGGGCCGATCTCCGGCACGATGTAGTGGTAGTTCGTGTCGAACCACTTGGTCATCCGCAGCGGCGCCAGCCCCTGGGTGCCCCTGGCCATCGCGAAGTAGGGGTCCTCGGCCGCGCGATACCGCTCCGGCACCGCGCCGAGCAGCATCGCCGTGTCGAGCACCTGGTCGTACAGCGAGAACGTGTTCGACGGCAGACCCTCCAGCCCGAGCTCGGCGAGCCTGCGCCAGGTCCGCTCCCGGATCGCGGCGCCCACCCGGTCGAGCTCCGCCCGGGTCGAACGCCCGTCCCAGTACGACTCCAGCGCTCGCTTCAGCTCCCTCCGCGGCCCGATCCTCGGGTACCCCAGCACGGTCGACTTGGGGAACGGCGACATCGTCATCAACTCCTCGGCACACTCGATTGATCGGTGCGATCGTGCCGAGTACCCGCCAGATCGTGCACCATGTATTGGTGCTGCTTATGCTCAGAGAGCTCGACTGCTTCGCCAGGGTCGCGGACCGCCTCAGCTTCTCCAATGCCGCCGCCGATCTGGGCATGTCGCAGCCCGCCATGAGCCAGGCCATCACCCGGCTCGAACGCGCCACCGGAGTCCGCCTCTTCGACCGCACCGCCCGCGAGGTAAGGCTCACCGGCGCGGGCAAGACGCTGCTGCCGTACGCGGAGCAGGCGCTCGACGCGGCCCGGGCGTTCACCGCCGAGGCCGCCCGGCTCGCCCGCCCGACCATTCACCTTGCTTATCCGCCTCTGGTCGGCACACTGGCGGCGCGCATCGTCAGACGCCTCGCGAGCCGCAGCCCGTCGATCGGCGTGGAGCTGCGGGTCGCCGGCCGCGCGACGGCGGCCCAGGCGCTGGCGGCCGGCGAGGTCTCGGCCGCGATCCTGTCCACCCCGGCCCCCGCCCAGTTCGTCACCGCGGTCCGCTTCCACGTGACCGTCGACCACCTCGCCGTCCCCGCCGGCCACCGCCTGGCCTCCAGCCCCAAGGTGACCGCGGACCAGCTGATCGGCCAGGTCATCCTCACCCCGGGCACCCGCCCGTGGCCCGGCCTGCCGGGCCGCTCCCGCATGGTGCCCGACGACGACTTCGCCGCCGCCCTCGACCTGGTGGCCGCCGGCGCGGGCCTGCTGCCGATCCCGCACCTGCTGGCCAGGACCATCCGGCGGGACGACGTCCGCTTCGTCCCGCTGGACGCGGGCGACCTGCGCATCACGTACGCGCTGGCCTGGTCGAAGGAGCGGGTCACACCGGAGCTGATGGCTCTGGTCCAAGCCGTTCAGGACGCGCTGTGGACGAGGTGAGGTTTCACCGGCTCGATGACGTGCGGCAGGTCGCATGCCACTCCAGGAGGAACGCGAAGGTCTCTCGTGATATCAAATCTGTCGGATTTTGATATACTCATGGCGTAGTCCCGACCGGCAAGGAGACGCCATGCGCACGGTGATCGACATAGACGAAGACCTCTTCGACGAAGCCGCCGAAGAACTCGGCACCAAGGGCCGCAAGGCCACCGTCAACGCCGCCCTGGAGCATTTCGCCCGCCGCCGCCGGCAGAGAGAGGCTGTAGCCGCGATCCTGTCGATGGACCTCGACTACAGCGCCGAACCATGGCAGACCGACCACAAGAACCACCCGGGCGAGTGCGCGTGACCGTATATCTCGTCGACAAGTCCGCATGGGAGTGGGGGCGCCGGGACCCCGCCGCCAACGCCGACTTCGCCCAGATCGTGGCCGACCGCGACACCATCCTAGCCGCCTGTCACCTGACAACCTTGGAGCTGGCCTACTCCGCCCGCAACGCCGCCCAGCACGCCACCGTCATCGCTCAGCAGCGCAAGAACCTCTTGTGGCTGCCCGTCACCGAGGTGGTCATGGATCGGACGCTCGACATCGTCGCTCTGCTGGCCAAGCGCGGCCAGCACCGCACACCCGTCCCCGACGTGATCATCGCCGCCACGGCGGAGGCATACGGGGCGACCATGCTGCATGTCGACTCCGACTACGAGCTGATCGCGGCTGTCACCGGCCAGCCAGTCCGCAGACTCGCCACCAACACTTAGAGGGCTTCCTCTAGCGCCTGGCGCCGAATCTTCTCACGGATGGGATATAACGCCGGGCCGCCTCTATACGCGAGCAAGAGCCCACGATGATGTCGCGGGCGGTACGCGAACGTGTTCAAGTGACCGGCAGGTTCTTCAGCGCCTCACGGCGGCTCAGACCGGAGATGCCCTTGGCCTTGACGTAGCGGATCACCTCGTCCGGGTTGGTCTTGGCGTATTCGCGTAACGCCCACCCGATGGCCTTGCGGGCGAAGAAGTCGTTGTCGGACAGGCTCGGCTCGATGCACGCGTACAGCAGGGCCGTGTCCGTGCGCTCCTTCAACCGGTTCTGGCACAGGATCGCGGTGCGCCGCTTCCACAGGTCCTCGCCGTGCGCCCACTCCAGCATGAGCGGCCGCATCGAGTCCGGGTACGCGGTCAGCAGGCCGCCCATGCGGTGTGTGGCCAGCTCGTCCACCAGGTCCCACCAGGCGCCGGTGACGATCATCTCCTCGTACATCGGAACCGTGTAGAGGGTCTGGAAGCGCCGGTAGAAGTGGTGCCCGGACAGCTCGATGGCGGCGTAGCGCTCCTCGCGGTATTCGGCCTCGCGCCACAGCGACAGCACCGCCTTCCGCCACTCCGGCGCGCTCTCGAGGCGGTGCTCGGCGAACACCTTCCGCAGCGCGGCCCGCCGCGGCACGGCCTGGACGCCGAGGAACGGCATCGCGGACTTCATGTACGCCCGCATCGTCTCCGCCTTGTCCGGCTCGGCCGCGCCGTGCAGTGCCAGCCGGACCGCCATGTCCAGGCTCATCCGTTGCGCTGAGTCGTGCGTTCGCCCGTGGCGACACCGTCGAACAGCACGGTGATGTAGTGCTCGGCCAGGCCGCTCGTGTTGAGCCTGCCGCCCGGGCGGAACCAGCGGACCGCCACCCAGATCGTGTCGCGGATCATCCGGTAGGTCAGCTTGGGGTCGACGTCGCGCCGGAACTGCCCGGCCGCCTGGCCCGCCTTGATCTGCGTCACCCAGATCTGCTCGACCTCGTCCTCGGCCTTGACCAGGTAGTTGAACCGCTCGAACTGCCGCAGGTAGTTCCAGTCGTTCTGCATGACGGTGATCGCGGCACGGTGCGGCTCCAGGGTGCCGAAGCCGATGCGGACCATCTCCGACAACACGGTGCGCGGGTCGGCGCTGGTGTCGACGGCGGCGCGGTAGCGGGCGATGAGGTCGTCGAGGAAGGTGGACAGCACCTCGTCGACGATCGTCTCCTTGGAGTCGAAGTGGTGGTAGAGGCTTCCTGAGAGGATGCCCGCCTCGTCGGCGATCTCGCGTACTGTCGTCGCCTGGAAGCCCTTGCGCGCGAAGAGCTCCGCGGCGAGCTTGACGAGGTGGTCACGACGCTCGGACGCCGACCCCGTTGAGGTGGCGCGCTGGCGCTTCGCCGGTGTGGTGGTGGCGCCGGAGTTCTTTCGCGTGGTCACGACACCATTATGGGCCCATGGGCAATCGCTTGTTCACTTAACTGGCCCAGCTCATCAGGCATTCCGGCATAGACCAAGCGCTTGCTACGATACGAGCATGAGCGAGGCGTACATCGTCGGCGCCGTCCGCACCCCCGTAGGGCGCAGGAACGGCGGCCTGGCCCGCACCCATCCCGCCGACCTCGGGGCGCACGTGCTGAGGGAGCTGATGGACGGCGCGGACACCGATCCGTCGGCCGTGGAGGACGTGATCTTCGGCTGCGTGGACACGATCGGGCCGCAGGCCGGCGACATCGCCCGCACCTGCTGGCTGGCCGCCGGGCTGCCCGAGGAGGTGCCCGGCGTCACGATCGACCGCCAGTGCGGCTCCTCCCAGCAGGCGCTGCACTTCGCCGCCCAGGCCGTGCTGTCGGGCACGAACGACCTGGTGGTGGCGGGCGGCGTGCAGAACATGAGCATGATCCCCATCTCGTCGGCGATGCTGGCCGGGCGCCCGCTCGGGCACGAGACCCCCTTCGCCGGCTCGAAGGGCTGGATCGAGCGGTACGGCCGGCAGGAGGTCTCCCAGTTCACCGGGGCCGAGCGGATCGCCGCGCAGTGGGACCTCTCGCGGGAGGAGATGGAGCGGTACGCGTACGAGTCGCACCGGCGCGCCCTGCACGCCATCGACGCCGGATATTTCCGGCGGGAAATCGTCCCCTGGAACGGGGTCGCCGACGACGAGGGCCCGCGCAGGGACACCACGCTCGGCAAGATGGCCGCGCTCAAGCCCCTGGTCGAAGGCGGCCGGCTGACCGCCGCGCTGGCCTCGCAGATCTCCGACGGCGCCGCCGCCCTGCTCATCGCCTCCCCCCGGGCCGTGCGCGAGCACGGCCTGACTCCGCGTGCCCGCGTGCACCACCTCTCGGCCCGCGGCGCCGACCCGATCACGATGCTCGACGCCCCGATCCCCGCCACGGTCCACGCGCTGGGCATGACCGGCATGTCGATCGACGACTTCGACACCGTCGAGATCAACGAGGCGTTCGCCTCCGTGGTGCTGGCCTGGCTCAAGGAGACCGGCGCCGACCCGGCCAGGGTCAACCCGAACGGCGGCGCGATCGCCCTGGGCCACCCGCTCGGCGCGACCGGCGCCGTGCTGACCGTCAAGCTGCTGCACGAGCTGGAGCGGAGCGGCGGCAGGTACGGCCTGCAGACCATGTGCGAGGGCGGCGGACAGGCGAACGTGACCATCATCGAGCGGCTGTCACCATGAGGGTATGGCCAACCCGTTCACCCTGGGCGTCGCCTCCGGAGAGCCGATGCCCGACGGCGTGGTCCTCTGGACCCGCTTAGCCGTCGATCCCCTCAGCGCCGACCCCGCGCGCCCGGGCGGCATGGCCCAGCGGGCCGTCGAGGTGCGCTGGCAGCTCGCCGAGGACGACCGGTTCACCCAGGGCCTGCGGCAGGGGGTGGTCCAGGCGCAGCCGGCCTGGGCGCACAGCGTGCATGTCAGGGTGGCCGGGCTCAAGCCGGGCGCCGACTACTTCTACCGGTTCCGGGCGGGTGACGAGCTGAGCCCGGCCGGCCGCACCAGGACCTCGGACGACCCCGCCGCGGCGCGCCCCGTGCGGTTCGCGATCGCCAACTGCCAGCGGTTCGAGCACGGCTTCTACACCGCCTACCGGCATCTGGCCGACGAGCGGCCCGACGTCGTCTTCCACGTCGGGGACTACATCTACGAGTCGCGCCAGGCCGCGACCGTCGTGCGGCCGCTCGGGCCGGTGCCCGGCGAGATCACGAAGCTGCACGAGTACCGCCTGCGTCACGCCCGCTACAAGACCGACGCCGACCTGCAGGCCGCGCACGCCGCCGCGCCCTGGGTGACGACCTGGGACGACCACGAGGTGGCCGACAACTACCGGGGCAGGGGCGACGGGTCGGCGGCGTTCCTGAGGCGGCGGGCGGCCGCGTACCAGGCCTATTACGAGCACCAGCCGCTCAGGGTGCGGCCGCGGGACGGGAACCTGCAGATGTACCGGCGGCGGACGTACGGGCTGGTCGCCGACTTCATGGTGCTGGACGCGAGGCAGCACCGCGACGCCGGCACCATGCTCGGGGCCGCGCAGGAGGAGTGGCTCATGTCCCGGCTGCTCACCAGCCCGGTCAGGTGGCGGGTGCTGGTGCAGCCGCTGTTCTTCGCCCGCCGCTTCGTCCCCGGCCCGGCGCCCAACCTGCGGCCGGACTCCTGGGACGGTCATCAGGCCGAGCGCGCCCGCATCCTGGCGGCGAACGCGCCAGGCCTGGTCGTCTTCAGCGGCGACGTGCACAACTTCTGGGCCGGCGAGCTCAAGGCCGACTTCCTCGACCCGGCCTCGGCCACGGTGGGGGTGGAGTTCGTGGGCAGCTCGATCAGCAGCCGGCCGCCGCAGACCGACGGGCCCGCCGTGCTGGCCGCGAACCCGCACCTGACGTTCTTCGACGACCGCCGGGGCTACATGTCCTGCGTGGCGAGCCCGGAGGAGCTGCGGGTGGCGTTCCGCGCGGTGGACTTCGTGGACAGGAAGGGGTCGCCGGTCCGTACGATTGCGGAGTTCCTCACCGAGGGGAGCGGGCTGACGTCAGAAAATGCCTCTAGCAAATAGGAAACTTTCCTATTAGATTGCGATCATGCCCCAGAGCGGTGACCTGCTTCGCCTTGCCGACGCCGTCCTCTTCCCCGGTTTCGAGGGACAGACGCCCCCCGACTGGCTGCGCCGCAGGCTCGGTGAGGGGCTGGCCGGCGTGGCGTTGTTCTCACGCAACATCGCCGGTCCCGCCCAGGTGGCCCGGCTGACCGCCGCACTGCGTGCCGAGAACCCCGCGGTGCTCGTCGGCACCGACGAGGAGTCCGGCGAGGTCACCAGGCTGGAGGTGGCCACCGGCAGCAGCCGCCCCGGCGGGTACGCCCTCGGCGTCGTGGACGACGTGGCCCTGACCGAGGCCGTGGCCAGGGACCTCGGCGGCGACCTGGCCAGGGCGGGCATCACGATCGACTTCGCCCCCTCGGCCGACGTGAACTCCAACCCGGACAACCCGGTCATCGGCCTGCGGGCGTTCGGCGCGGACCCGGAGCTGGTCGGGCGGCACACCAGGGCGTTCGTCCGCGGCCTGCAGTCGGCCGGCGTGGCCGCCTGCGCCAAGCACTTCCCCGGCCACGGGGACACCTCCATCGACTCCCATCACGGCGTGCCCGTGGTGGCCGGCGACGGGATCGAGGACGCGCTGCTCCCTTTCCGTGAGGCGATCAAGGAGGGCGTCAAGGCCGTCATGACCGGCCACCTCCTCGTGCCCTCGTACGACGCCGAGCTGCCCGCCACGCTCAGCCCCAAGGTCCTCACCGGACTACTCCGCGAGGAGCTGGGCTTCGACGGGCTCATCGTCACGGACGGCATCGAGATGGCGGCCGTGTCGGGGGCGTACGGGATCGGGGGCGCCTCCGCCCGCGCCATCGCCGCGGGCGCCGACGCGGTCTGCGTCGGAGGCGAGCGGGCCGGCGAGGCGACCGCCGTGGAGATCCGCGACGCCATCGCGGCCGCGGTGACCGATGGACTGCTGCCCGAGGAGCGGCTGGCCGACGCCGCTCGCAGGGTCCGCGAGCTGGCCGGCTGGGCCACCTCCTCGGGCAGCCCGATCTCCATGGACGGCCAACTCGGCCTCACGGCGGCCCGCCGGGCCGTGCGTGTCACCCGCCGCTCCACGGCTCCGGTCCTGCCGCTGACCTCGGCCGCGTACGTGCTGGAGCTGGCCCCGGAAATGAACCTGGCCATCGACAAGAACACCCCCTGGGGCGTCGGCGAGCCCCTGGCCCAGGTGCTGCCCGGCACCGAGGTCACCCGGCTCGCGGCGGGTGAGACCTCCGGGCCCGCGCTGGAACGCCTGCTCGCGGCCGCCGCCGGTCGCCCCCTGGTGATCGTCGTGCGGGACGCGCACCGCTACGCCTGGCAGGGCGAGGCGCTGCGGCACCTCCTCAGTGGCCGTCCGGACGCCGTCGTCGTGGAGATGGGGTTGCCCGCACGGTCGGATCTGGGGGCCGTGCACATCGCGACGTACGGGTCCGCGCGGGTCTGCGGACAGGCGGCGGTGGAGGCGCTGACCGGCGGCCTCTGACGCCGTCGGTTCTGTCACCGCGGGCGTCTAGTGTCTGTCATCGTGAACTTCGACGGCGAGAACCTCTCACGCAAATCGCTCGGCGACCGGCTCCCGGCCGGCGAGCAGCACGTCTTCCGCGACTGCGACCTCACGGAGACCGACCTGTGGGGAGCCTCGCTGGCCGGGGCCCGGTTCGAGTCGTGCGTCCTGGAGCAGACCGACTTCCGCAAGGCCGACCTGGACGGGGCCGTGTTCGCGGGCGGGGGCGGGATGCGGACCCGGTTCAACGACGCCGACCTCATCGACGCGTCGTTCACCGACGTCGACCTGTCGTCCGCCCAGTTCGGCGGGGCGCTGGTGACGGACGTGACCTTCACCGGCTGCCGCATGATCGGCGCCTCGCTCACCGCTTCGCGCGGCACCGGCTTCAAGGTGGCCCGGTCGAATCTGACGCTGGCGAACCTGGGCGGGTGCTCCTTGCGCGGGGAGCTCATCGAAGGGGTGCGCTTCGACGACGCCGACCTGTCGGGGTGCGACTTCAGGGAGGCGACGTTGAGCGAGTGCCGCCTCATCGGGACCCGCCTGCTGAACACCAAGTTCGCCAAGGCCGACCTGCGCGGGGCCGACCTGGGGGAGCCGGACGACGCGAAGCTGCGGGCGTTCGCGGGCGCGATCATCAATCAGGCCCAGGCCAACGCCATCCTCGCCGCCCGCGGCATCACCGTCCTGTGACCGCTGTCTAGGAGCAGACGCCCGGCAGGCCGCACACCTTGCCGGCCATCGTGCGGGCGTCCTTGAGCATCGTGCGGAAGTGGGAGGACTTCAGGCTCTTGGTCACGAGGCCGTCTTCGACGTACATGGCGAGAGCCTTGCCCTTCCGCACGATGACGTAGCGTGCCCTGGTCTCGAAGAAGAAGCCGCCGATGCGCAGCGCCTCGTCGCCGATATCGGTCTTCTTCCATCGGTACGTGTGGGTGTAGGGCTTGGTGCCGCCGGTGGCGCACCGCTTGAGGCCGGCCCGTACGTCGTCGAACGCCTGGCGGGCGGCGGTCTCGCTGCGGTAGATCACGACCTGTTCGCTCAGGTGATCGGTCTCGGCCACGTACGTGATGGTGCGCGCCGCGACCCGGTCCTTGGCGCCGGGATTGCGCTCGCACGGATTGACCTCCAGGCGCCGGCTCAGCCGGTTGCTCACCTTCCACTTTTCCCACGGCTTCGCCGGTCCCGCGGCCTTGGCCTCGTACAGCAGGAATCCCTTGGGCAGGGAGGCGGCCGACGGCGCCGCCGCGGCCTCGCCCGCGCCGGCCCCCAGCACCGTGGCGGCAATCCCCAGCCCAATCAGCTTCTTGAGCAACGCAGGCTCCTCTGTTCGCTCCCGGATGGAGTGCGTACGTGAGGTTAGATGCGGCTCTGGCTGATTTGTTCGCCACTTCGAGGCAGGCGGGTCAAAGTGGCCTCCGCCTCGGACATGATGCGCTCGATCAGTTCCCGGCACGACGGCAGGTCGCCGATCACGCCCACCACCTGCCCCGACGCCATCACTCCCAGGTCGGCGCGCCCCTCCACCATGGCCGCCCGCAGCAGCACGGGCGTGTTCGCTGCCTGGAGCACCTGGGCCCAGGTCAGTTCCCGGCCGCGGCGCATCCGGCGGCCCTCGCGGATCATCGCCGCCCACGACAGCCCCGACAGCCGCTTGAACCTGGCGCCGTTCACCACGGCCCTGACCAGGCGGGAGCGTTCGAGCGAGGTCACGAACGGGGTGCTGAGCACCCGGTGCGGCACCCCGTCCACCTTCGTCGTCACCACGGTCTCCCGCGCCCCCAGGTAGAACTTCTTCACCTCGTCGGGCACCGGCGAGTCACTGGTCAGCAGGAACCTGGTCCCCATGGCGATCCCGCAGGCGCCGTACGCCAGCGCCGCGACCAGCCCGCGCCCGTCGAAGAAGCCGCCGGCCGCGATCACCGGGATGTCGACGGCGTCCACGACCTGGGGCAGCAGCAGCGTCGTGGCAACCGGCCCCGTGTGGCCGCCGCCCTCGCCGCCCTGCACGATGACGGCGTCCACGCCCCACTCCGCCACCTTCTCCGCGTGCCGCCGCGCCCCCACCGACGGGATCGTCACCACCCCGGCGTCCTTCAGCCGCGCGATGAGGTCCCTCCTGGGCGCCTGCGCGAACGACGCCACCCGTACGCCCTCCCGCACCATCACCTCGACCCGTTCGGCCGCGTCGTCGGCGTCGGAGCGGATGTTCACCCCGAACGGCGCGTCCGTCCGCTCCTTCACCCGCCGGATGGCCTCGGTCATCTCGGTGACCGACATGGTGGCGGCGCCGATCACGCCCAGCCCGCCCGCCTGCGAGGCGGCCGCGGCCAGTCGCGCGCCCGCGACGTACCCCATCCCGGTCTGCACGATCGGATACCGGCACCCGACCAGCGAGGTCAGCGCGGTCTTCACGCCGCCACCTCGCGGTCGCGCGCCCGCTCCGGGTCCAGCCGGTCGAGAACGCGCAGCTCCTCATCGGTCGGACCCCGAGTCGTCGGGATATTTCCGGAAATGTCAAGATCGAAGCCGGTTGCCGCCACCACCTCGTCCACCTCCACCCCCGGATGCGCCGACACCAGCCGCATCGTGCCGTCCGGAGTGCGGAAGTCCAGCACAGCCAGGTTCGTCACCACACGGCGCAGCTCGAAGGCGCCCCGGTCGGTGCCGACCCCGCTCACCATGTCGACCTCCGGCACGAAGACGCGCGGACTGTGCCGGGGGATCCAGTAGCTGGTCGGGTCGCACCGCGTGTTCCCCGGTGCGCCCCGCACGCCCAGAAGTTGCGCCTTGGGCCGCGCCCAGTCGCCGATGCAGGAGATGTTCGTGTTGCCGTACCGGTCGATCTGGCTCGCGCCGAGCATGACGTGCCGCCGCCCGTTCAGCACCAGCCACAGATGATCCCGGAACGGCAGCCACCCCTCGACCACCTCGGGCGCCCGCCCCAGCCCGGGCACGTCCCCGGTGAGCAGGCAGACGCCGTCGTGCGTGAGCAGCTCCGGCTCGAAGGTCAGCCGCGCCAGCCGCGCCGCCAGAACCGTGACCGCCCCGCCGATGCCGGCCGCCAGGATCTCCCCGTCGCCCCGGAACGCCTCCGCGCACGCCACCACGCAGACATCAGCCCTGCTGCTCATCGGCACCCGTCTCCACGTAACGCCGCTGCCTGTCCTCGTCGCGGCCGTAGTCCGGCTCGCACGCGGTGAACCCGGCCCCGCCGGGCGCCTCGACCACGCCCGTCACCATCGACCGGCTGATCAGCAACGACTGCACCGGCCCCTCCTTCAGCAGGTCGGCGGTGTCCACGAGCCGCTCGCAGGAGACGTAGCAGCGGGCCGCCGCCTTGGCGTAGAGGTCGTCGAAGTACGGATCCGGCCCCAGGTACTGCGCGTTGCCCCGGGAGTCGGCCCGGTTCATGTGCACCAGTGCCACGTCCATGGTCAGCGCGGGCACCGCGACCAGCTCCTCCCCGTCCTCGTACGGTGACCGCACGGTCTTCAGCCCCGGATTGACCCGCATCACGTCCGACCCCAGCCCCGCCCGCGTCGGCAGGAACGGCAGCCGGTGCGCCGCGGCCAGCAGGCCGAACATGAACATCCCCTCGTCGTACTCGACGAACTCGATCTCCCCTGCCTGCCTGGCCCGCCGGAAATGCGGCTCCAGGGCGATGGTGTCGAGCGTGACGAACGGGGCCACGACCTTGCGCACCTTCCCGGCCGCGCAGAGCATGCCGACGTCCGGGCCGCCGTACGAGACGATCGTCAGGTCCGTGACGGGGGAGCGGAGGACGGCCGACACCAGGGCCATGGGCTTGCGGCGCGAGCCCCAGCCGCCGATCCCGACCGTCATCCCGCTCTCCAGCGCGCCCGCGACCTCATCGGCGGACATCACCTTGGTCACGTGAATCGCTCCCTGTGCCGGTCGCCGGCGCCCATGAGGTTCAGCTCGAAGGTGAAGCCCTGCTCGAACCGGTAGCTGCGCTTGACGTCCACCGGGTCGATGCCGTTGAGCGACTCCTTGGCGCGGCGGATGACGTACGGGTCCTTGGCGGCGATCTGCCCGGCCACCTCCATCGCCGCGTCACGCAGCTTGTCCCGGGGCACGACCTCCAGCACCGACCCGAACGTGTGCAGTTCGGCCGCCGTGACGTTCCTGCACGTGTACACCATGGCCCGCATGAGGTGCTGCGGCACCAGCCGGGCCAGGTGCGTGGCCGCGCCCAGCGCGCCCCTGTCCACCTCGGGCAGCCCGAAGTACGCGTCCTCGCTCGCCACCACGATGTCGGCGTTCCCGGCCAGCCCGACGCCGCCGCCCAGGCAGTACCCGTGCACCGCCGCCACCACCGGCACCGCGCAGTCGTAGACGGCCGCGAACGCCGCGTAACAGGCCCGGTTGACCCCGACCAGCGCCTCGTACCCGTCGGCGGCGTTCAGCTCCTTGATGTCGACCCCGGCGTTGAACCCGCGCCCCTCGGCCCGCAGCACGACCACCCTGGTCCCGGGGTCGTTCCCGGCCAGCCGCACGGCCCCGGCCAGCTCCTCCCAGCCCTCCACGGTCAACGCGTTCACCGGCGGCACGTCGACGACGACCTCGGCGACCGGTCCGGCCCGCAGCGTGATGCCCACCCGCCCACCTCTCTACCCACAACCGGCTGTATCGCACCTAACGCTTGCTTGGTACGGTAGCACCCGTGACCGTGACTTACGACTACACGGGCAAGTCCGTCCTGGTGACAGGCGGAACCAAGGGCATCGGCGCGGGCATCGCGCGGGCCTTCCAGGAGGCGGGCGCCGACGTCACCGTCTGCGCCCGCACCCGGCCGGCGGGCGGCGAGCCGCGGTTCGTCCAGGCCGACGTGCGGGTCCCCGAGGACGTCGAGCGGCTCGTCGCCGGGTTCGACCGGCTCGACGTGGTGGTCAACAACGCGGGCGGCTCGCCGTACGCGCCGCTGGAGGGCACCTCGCCGCGCCTGCACGCCCGCGTCATCGAGCTCAACCTGACGGCCCCGCTGCTTGTGGCGCAGTACGCCTACCCCCTGCTCGCCGCCGCGCGTGGGGCGATCGTGATGATCGGCAGCGCCAGCGGCACCCGCCCCTCGCCCGGCACCTCCGCGTACGGCGCCGCCAAGGCCGGCCTCCACCACCTGGCCCGCTGCCTGGCCGCCGAATGGGCCCCCGACGTGCGGGTCAACACGGTCGTCGTCGGCCTCGCCGCCACGGAGAGCGCAGCCGGCCACTACGGCGAGCACGGGGACGGGCGGCTGGGCGCGGCGATCCCGGCCGGCCGGCTGGCGACGCCCGCGGACGTGGCCCGGGCGTGCCTGTGGCTGGCCGCACCCGGTTACGTGACGGGCGCGGAGGTACGGGTGGACGGCGGCGGCGAGATCCCGTACTGGCGGCACCTGGCCACGGAACTCACCTCGGGTGGGGCGCCCGCGCCGTCCTGACCGGCGTGGCGCAGGGGCGGCCCCGGCGGTGGGAGGGTCGTCACCGCATGGCGGAGCGGGCGGTGGGACGCAGGCGGTGGCGCTGCGGGGCGGCGGTCAGCCGCTCCTTCAGCATCGGCGGCAGATCCACCTCCCTCTCGTCCTCAGGCGTGTCGAAGCGGGCGAACCACACGAAGACGTTCTCCCCGCTCCGGACCGGCAGCAGCGGATAGGTGTTCTCGGAGTGCTCGCTCTCGAACGAGGCGACCACCGGCACCCCCGCCTCGGCCAGCACCGGCGCGATCTCGGTGGCGAAGAACGCGGCGAACCCGTCCTCGACGTGGTAGATCGTGGCGACGTACAACGACGGCGGCAGCTCCGTCGTCCCGGCGGGCGGCCGCTCCCACTGGGGCGGCTCCATCAGGGCACGCAGGAGCAGCACGTCGTCGGAGTCGGTCATCGTGGCGTTGGCGGCGTCGCGGTTGGCCAGCCACACGGGCCCGCCGTAGAAGGCCTCCAGCGCCGCCTTCCTGGAGGCCATGTCGGGAAAGGCCCGCAGCCAGGGGTACGTGCCGGGCGCGTCCGGGTCGCGGAAGGATCCGGCGACGCGCATCCCCGCCGCCTCCTGCGTCTCGATGAACTCCCGCTCGAACAGCTCGATGAGCGTGTCACGCCGCCTGGGCCGCATCGTGTACCGCCGCAACTCGTAGATCATGCGGCGACCGTAAGCCTGAGTCGCTGACACCTCATGTCAGCGTATGCGCCGAACAATGTTCTGATTACTTTATGCTATCAATCAGCAACAGAGAGTTATAGGCTCGCATCGACCTTGATCTCCTGGGGTCAAGGAAGGTCAAAGGGGGGGTGGTGGTGTGCCTTGGGTCCGTGGTGCCCACCGCTCCGCAGGGCTTCCCCAGACGGCGAAGGAGCAGAAGTGATCCGAAGAGTGTGCGCCGCCGTGGCTGTGGCGGCAGCGGCCGCCGGTGGCGCACTCCTTGCTGTCCCCGCGCACGCTGACGACTGGTCCGGCCGTTGGAGCGGCCACGTCTGGTTCGACAACCGGAGCGGCAACGGCGGCTCGTCCCAGTCCGGAAACAACTTCGCCGACGTCATCGCCGCCAACCACGGCGCGGGCGCCTCGACGAACGTCAACAACATCAACGGCATCGCCTCGACCGCCACGCACGGCGGCATCACGGTGACGTACATCTTCGACTGACCGGCTGACGCCCCGGAACAGGTCTGACACGACACAGGAATCGGAAAGGACACCCCCATGGTGAAGAAGCTCTGCGTGGCCGGTCTCATCGCCGCCGCCGCGGCCGGCGCGGCGCTCCTGCCGGCCCCCGCGTACGCCGACACGAACGCGGGCAACTCCAGCTCCAACAAGAGCTCGGTGCAGTCCGGCAACAACTTCGGCAACGTCGTCAGCGCCAACGAGAGCGGCCGCAGGGCGACCAGCGTCAACAACGTCAACGGCAACGCCATCACGGCCGCCAACGGCAGCGGCGTCAGCATCGACGACGTCCTCGACTAGCCCACCCGGTAACGCGAGCCAGGCCCCTTCCCGGCCTGGCTCGCGCCGTTCCCCTGCCTGTCTCACGGAAGTGCTTACCATCCCGCCGGCGCCCACGACGGGGTCAGCAGGAGATCCCGCCGTCCACCGGGATGACCGTACCGGTCACGTACGCCCCCGCCCGCGAGGCCAGGTAGATCGCCGCCCCCGCCATGTCATCGGGACGCCCGATGCGCCCCAGGGGCACGTGCGAGGCGATGATCTCGCGGGTGGCGGGATCGTCCAGCGCGAACGCCATCATCTTCGAATCGAACGGCCCAGGCGCGATGGCATTGACCGTGATGTGCTCCTTCGCCAGCTCCGTAGCCAGATGCCGGGTGAGCATGTGCACGGCGGCCTTCGTCGACGAGTAGGCGTACGTCGGCAGAGCAGGCACCCTGATGCCGTCGATCGACCCCACGTTGATCACTCGGGCCGGATCCTCCGCCCGGGCCGCCTCCCGCAGCCGCGGCAGGAACCGCCGCGTCAGGGAGAAGACCCCCTTGACGTTGATGTCCCAGAGCTTGTCGAAGGCGTGCTCGGGATATTCCTCCAGCGGCGCGCCCCAGGTCGCCCCCGCGTTGTTGACCAGCACGTGCAGCGGTCCGTCCACCGCCGACACCAGCGTCTCCAGCCCCTCGGGCGTGGACAGGTCGGCGGGCACGGCCGTGCAGCCCAGCTCGGCGGCCGTCTTCTCGACCTCGGCGCTCTTGCGGGCGGAGATGTACACGGTCGCCCCGGCCTCCGCGAACCCGGCCGCGATCATGCGCCCGATGCCCCGCGACCCGCCCGTGACGACGACCGTCTTGCCGTCGACCGAGAACAGACTCATGTTCTGGGAGCATGCCATACCGACCGGTCGGTTGCCAAAGACTATCCGCCCTGGTCCTTCACCCAGAGCCGCAGCAGCCCTCTGAAGTGCTCCACGAACGCCTCCCGCTCCCGCGGCGGGTAGGTGGCCGTCACCGTGTCCACGAGCAGCCGGTCGAACTCCGGCCCGGCCACCCACTCCAGCACGACCTCGTCGATGTGCCCCAGGTGCGTCTCGCAGAACTCCCGGTAGCGGTCGGTCTCGAAATACCGGTCCGCCAGCCGCCGGTACTCCGCGAGCCGCTCCTCGTAGGTCCCCGTGACCGCGAAGTAGTCGTGCGTCTCGAGATCGACCCTGGGCCTGCGCCGGGTGGCCACGCAGAACACGCACCACTTCACCAGCGTCTTGATCGCCCAGGGGAAGTAGTAGTGCAGGCTCGTCAGCGCCACGTCCGGGCAGGCGTTGGCGTAGTCGATGGGGTGCACGTCCGAGCCCTTGACCAGGGTCTCGCAGGAGTTGAACTCCCATCGGAAGAACGCGTTCACCAGCCGCCCGATCGTCACCACCTCCTCGCCCGCGGCCGGCGACAGGAAGGCGTGGTCGACGGCGTACCTGGCGTGCATCGGCTCGTCGGGCCTGAACCGCATGACCATCGTCTCGGCGCCGATCGACAGCGACCTGGCGAACGCGTCGTACCCCTGGATGGCCTGCTGGAGGTGCATGAGCATCTCGCCGCTCGCGTCGTAGGCGCGGTGCAGCTCGTCCCTGTCGCGCACCATGGACACGCCGCGCCAGGCCCCGCCGTCGTACGGCTTCATGAACAGCGGGTACCCGATCCGCTCCGCGACCTCGTCCAGGTCGAAGGGGCGGTTGTAGCGGGCCGCGGTGTAGGCGTAGCGGGCGTTGTCAGGCGGGTTCTTGTACGGCACCAGCACGGTCTCCGGCACCTTGAGCCCGAGCCGCATCATCGCGCAGTACGCGGCGTGCTTCTCCATCGACTGGAACGTGAACGGGCTGTTGAGGAGGTAGACGTCGTCCATCATGGAGATCTTCTTCAGCCACTCACGCGGGTGGTAGTACCAGTACGCGAGCCGGTCGATCACCAGCGCGTGCCGCGGCTCGGCCCGCAGGTCGAACGGCTCGATCGTGATGCGCTCCACGTCGAACTCGCCCACGCCCTTGATCGGCCCGAGCCGCCGCAGCACGGTCTCGAACGCCGACGGCCAGTCCTCCTCGGTTCCCAGCAGCAGCCCGATCAGTTGTCGCACGAGGCCTCCTCCCGCCGGCCGCCTGGGAGATCAGACGCCAGGAAGACGGCCGTTGCGGAACAGATCGACGAACCTTCGATGGTCTTCCCGGGCCTGTGCCCCGTAACGATGGGCGGAATCCACCAGCATGCCGACGAATCCGGCCCGGTCGCCGCCGATCACCGCCACGATCGCCTCCTCCGTGGAGAAGTCGACGAGGTCGTGGCTGGACTCGTCGTCGGCCACCGAGTGCATGCGCGCCACCGCCCGCCCCAGGTCCCGCATGATCGAGCGCAGCTCGTCAGGCTCGTTGACGTCGTCCCAGTCCAGGTCGGCCGAGTACGGCGACACCTCCGCCACGAGCTGCCCCACCCCGCCGAGCGTCGTGTACCCGAGCCAGGGATCGGCGTACGCCTGCAGC
Organism: Nonomuraea sp. NPDC049480; assembly: GCF_044465905.1. NCBI lineage: Bacteria > Bacillati > Actinomycetota > Actinomycetes > Streptosporangiales > Streptosporangiaceae > Nonomuraea > Nonomuraea sp. NPDC049480. The sequence goes on along the minus strand of NZ_JBITMD010000023.1, from coordinate 68,711 downwards.
GCCCGCTGCGACTCGGCCGTGCGATGCCCCTGGTGCGTGAAGTAGGAGGCGACCTTCTCGTCGGTCACGTGCCGCGCCGCGGCCGGCACCGCCGCCTGCTTCATGTACAGGATGACGTCGTTCTCCAGCGCCTGCGACCGCCCTTCGAGTAGCAGGTTGTACGACGGCAGCCCGGCCGACCCGATGCCCACGCCCTTGCGCAGCGCCACGTCCTTGATCACGTGCTCGACCGGGTTCGCCTGCGCGGGCAGCGTGGTCAGATAGTCCTCGAACGCGGCCAGCACGGCACCCCTGGTCGTCGCGTCGACGGCCTCCCGCCCCTCCATGAGCGCGAAGCGCCGGTCGTAGTCGTCGATCACGGTCTCGATGTCCAGCAGCGCCACCCGCGTGCTGAGCCGGGCCGTCTGCAGCACCCGGTGCAGCACGCCCGCGGTGGTGTCCAGCGTGAGCGAGCCGATCGCTTCGTCACCGCCGGCCGCGATGCCGCCCAGCTCGTCCAGGTACGCCCCGGCGAAGTCGGTCACCAGCCCGCCGATCGCGTCGTCGGACAGCGCCTTGGCGTACCCGAGCAGCGCCACGCTGGCGGCGAAGCGCTTGAGGTCCCAGACGTACGGGCCCACGTACGCCTCGTCGAAGTCGTTGACGTTGAAGACCAGCACGCCGGAGGCGTTCATGTACGTGCCGAAGTTCTCCGCGTGCAGGTCGCCGTGGATCCAGACGCGGCTGGTCGGGCCGTCGAGATAGGCGTCGTCGGCGTAGGTGCCGATCATGTCCGCGTAGAAGAGGCACGCGCTGCCCCGGTAGAAGGCGAAGGGAGAGGCCGCCATCTTCCGAAATTTCCGCCTGAAAGCGGCGGGGTCTCGCTTGATTGATTCGCCGAACTCCGTCATGAGGACATCGAGCAGGAAAGAGGAGCGTGTGCCCATGTTCGGGACAGTAGAGCCGAAACCTCCTGCCGGATACCCTGATCTTTCCCTGACAGGAGAGAGTCAGGGCCGGGCCGCGGCCGGGCCTGCCGGGGGCAGCGCTCGCAGGCCCGTCGCCGTCAGGACGCCGAGCAACACGCTGAGCAGCAGGCACTGCGCGCAGACCGTCGACCACGCGGCCGTGTTCCACGCCGGCTCGTAGAGGGCGAGCAGCAGGGGCAGGCGGACCACCAGCAAGAGCAGCGCGGCGCCCGCCAGCGCGAGTGTCCAGGACGGCGAACGCCTGCGACCCAGCGCGAATGCCGAGCCCGCCGCCAGCGCCAGGACCGACGTCCCGGCGAGATCCAGCCACAGGTAGATCCAGTCCCGCTCCTGCAGTCCCAGCACGATCACAGCCTCGATCAGGCCTTTCATCGCCAGTCCGGCGATCAGCGGCGCCATGGCGAGTCCCCATGGCCGGCGCCGGGGCTCGACGTCGCTGTGGAAGCCCAGCAGGAGCGCGACGGCCGGGACGACCGCGAACAAGGTGTCGGCCGCATCGGCTCCGGGATTCATGCCCACCACCAAGCGCCCGACTGCCGGCGTCAGGAAGCCGGCCAGCTCCAGCGTCATGCCGATCGCCGCGAAGGCCTTCGCCGGTCGCGCGTGGCCACGCGTGATCGCCACGAACGCGACGGCCGAGCAGAGGACCGCGAGCGACTCGGCGGTGTACAGCAGCCGCTCGGCGGGTCCGGCCGCATCGAGGAAGTGCGGGACGTCGCCGGAGATCAGCCCGCCCAGCAGGACCTCGGCGACGAAGACGGCATAGACCGACTGGTAGGCGAGGCCGAGCAGCGCGATCAGGCGGACGGCCTCACCCCAGGCGAAGGCACGCGGTGCGGCCCGCGTGCCCCCGAGCCGCACCTGGACGGCCAGGGCCAGCACGCTGGCGAGCTCGCCCCAGCGCGGCCGCGGGTTCACCTCGTCGGGCACGTCGCCGGACATCTCCATGAACTCGGCCACCATCTCGTCCTCGCGCTCGGCGCGGTAGGAGGAGGGCAGCAGGCGAAGGGCGGCGCGGTAACGCCGTTCGAGCAGACTGCTCATGCGGCGCCTCCGGAGAGCGACGCGCGCGCGGTCATGAGGGCTCCTCCGGCGGCTCTGACACGCAGACGGGCGGTGGCCGTGCGGGCGTTGGCGGCCATCCTGGCGGCCTCCTCCTGCAACGCCCCGGCTCCTTCGTCGGTCAGCCGGTAGTACCGCCGCAGCCGGCCCTGCTGGACCTCCTCGCGATCGAGAGCCACCAGGCCCTCGGCCGTGAGCCGGTCCAGGACGCCGTACAAAGTCCCGATCTTGAGCTGCACCCGGCCCTCGGACAGCCGATCGACCTCCTGGACGATCCCGTAGCCGTGGCGCGGCTCGTCCACCAGCGCGGTCAGCGCCAGGAACATGGGTTCCGTGATATGCACAATCCCACGATATCTTGTCGCTCAGGATATCGTGTCACGGATGCTGGGAGGAGACCGAGACCACCTCGCCCGTCATGTACGAGGAGTAGTCGCTGGCCAGGAAGACGATCACGTTCGCCACCTCCCACGGCTCCGCCGAGCGCCCGAACGCCTCCTTGGCCGCCAGCTCCGCCAGCAGTTCCTCGCTGGTCACCTTCGCCAGGAACGGGTGCACGGCCAGCGACGGCGCCACCGCGTTCACCCGTACGCCGTGCTCGGCCGCCTCCAGCGCCACGCACCGGGTCAGCGCCATCACCCCGGCCTTGGCGGCGGCGTAGTGCGCCTGCCCGCGCTGAGCCCGCCAGCCGACGACCGAGGCGTTGTTGACGATGACGCCGGAGCCCTGGCCGATCATGTGCCGCAGCGCGGCCCTGGTGCAGCGCATGGTGCCGTTCAGGGTCACGTCGATGACCGCGTGCCACTGCTCGTCGGTCATCTCGGCCAGCGGCGCCGTACCGCCGAGTCCGGCGTTGTTGACCACCACGTCGAGCCGGCCGTGCGCCTCGACCACCGCGTCGAACAGCGCCAGCACCTGCGCCTCCGACGTCACGTCGCACGGGACGGCCAGCGGCTTGACGCCGGTGAGCTCGGCCAGCGTGTCGGCGGCGGCGTCCAGGCGGCGCTCGTGCCTGTCGGAGACCACGATCGTCGCGCCCTCCTCGGCGCAGCGCCGGGCGGTCGCGTAGCCGATGCCCGCTCCGGCGGCCGCGGTCACGAGGGTCACCTTGCCGTCGAGAAGTCCGTTCGCCTTCGGGTAAGCCGGGGTCATCGACGCTCCAATCAGCGGGGGAGTCCCAGGGTGCGCTCGGCGATGATGTTCCGCTGGATCTCGCTGGAACCGGCATAGATCGTGTCGGCTCGGCTGAACAGGTAGAGCCGCTGCAGGTCGTTCAGCTCCCCGACGAGCCCGGCCTTGCCCTGGACGGCCTGCGCCAGCTCGCCCAGGCGGCGGTGCCACTCCGACCAGTACAGCTTGGCGATCGACACCTCGGGCCCCGGGTCCGGCCGCAACATCCTGAGCGCGTTGAGCCGCATGATCTCCAGCTCCAGCCACGATCGCACGAGCCGGTCGCGCAGCACGGGGTCGCCGGCCGCGCCGGTCCGTCTGGCGGTCTCGACCACCTTGGCCAGCTCGCGCCGGAAGCCGATCTGCTGCCCCAGCGTGGACGCGCCGCGCTCGTAGCCGAGCGTGGCCATCGCGACCCGCCAGCCGTCGCCGGGCGCGCCCAGCACGTTCTCCGCCGCCGTGCGGGCGCCGTCGAAGAACACCTCGTTGAACTCCGAGGTCCCGGTCAGCTGCACGATCGGCCGCACGGTGACGCCGGGCCGCCGCATGGGGACGAGCAGGTACGACAGTCCGCGATGCCGCTGCGAACCGGGCTCGGTACGGCAGAGCACGAAGCACCAGTCGGCCACGTGGGCCAGCGAGGTCCACACCTTCTGGCCGCTGATCACCCACTGCCCGTCCTCCAGACGCGCCTTGGTCTGGACGGCGGCCAGGTCGGAGCCGGCCTCGGGCTCGGAGTAGCCCTGGCACCACAGCTCCTCGCCGCGCTGGATCGGGGGCAGGAAGCGGGCCTTCTGCTCGTCAGTGCCGAATTCGAGGATGGTGGGGCCGATCAGGCCCTCGCCGATGTGGCCGACCCTGGCGGGGGCGCCGGCTCTGGCGTACTCCTCGTGGAAGGCCACCTGGTCCGCCAGGGAGGCGGCGCGGCCGCCGTACCGCTCCGGCCAGCCGAGGCAGGTCCAGCCGTTCTTGCCGAGGTGGCGCTCCCACGCCGACCGCAGCTCGTGCCCCTCGTGCTCGCGGCCGGGCCCGCCCAGCCCCCGGGCGGCGGCGAACTCGCCGCCGAGCGCCTCCTCCAGCCAGGCCCGCGCCTCCTCGCGGAAGCCGGGCGTCTCCCCGCGGCCGGCCTCCACGTCAGGAAGCGTCAACGAACCCCCCGTAGCCGCCGCGGAAGAACAGCAGCGGGCCGCCGTCGGCGTGCGTGTCGAGCTGGAGCACCCGCGCCACCACGATCATGTGGTCGCCCGCCGGGTGTTCGGCCTCGACCGCGCAGTCCATCCAGGCCAGCGCGCCTTCGAGCACCGGGTTGCCGCCGGGGGAGCCGCTCCACTTCAGGCCCGCGAACTTGTCGCCGCCCCTGGTCGCCATCTGGGCGCACACCGCCTGCTGGTCTTCGGCCAGCACGTTCACGGTGACGACCTTCCCGCCGCGCACCCTGGGCCAGCTCGTGCTGGTGTGCGCCACGCAGAACGCCACCAGCGGCGGGTCGAGCGAGACCGACGTGAAGGAGTTCGCGGCCAGGCCGCACGGCTCGCCGTTCGCGGGGTCGAGCGCCGTGATCGCCACCACGCCGGTCGCGAACCTGCCGAGCACCTGCCGGAAGCGCCGGCTGTCGAGATGGCCGTTCGCGCTTTGGGGAGAAGGGCCCGTCGGCATGGCGGCTCCGTTGCGAATCCTGCGCTGATGAGGCGTCGGAAGGCCGCGACAGCCGTCCGGCGCGATGAGCCGGGCAGCGTGTGTGCTCATGGTCCGCCTCCTAGTCCACCGGCTGCGCCCTATCTTACCAAGCGCTTGCTTGGACGGTAGGGGGTTGGCGGAAAACGTGTCAAGTCGGTACGTCTGTAACGCGTTGACATGGGTGAAACGCCCGGCCTACCGTGACAGGTGTGGCCAAGCGCTTGCTTGATTTTCGGGATGCGACCGCGATCGCCGGCGTCGGATACACGCCCTTCACCAAGGACTCCGGCGTCAGCACCCTGACGCTGGCCTGCCGCGCGGTCCTGGCGGCGCTGGAGGACGCCGGTCTGGCGGCTGACGACGTGGACGGCCTGGCCACGCATCGCGTCGGCGACTCGGCCGCGCCCACCCTGGTCGCCCCCGCGCTGGGCCTGACGGACCTCGCCTGGCATCTGGACCAGTTCGGCGGCGGCAGCGTCTCTCATGCCGTCGTCGGCCAGGCCGCGCTGGCGGTGGCGGCCGGCGTGGCCGAGACCGTGGTCTGCTACCGGGCCATCAACGCCCGCTCCGAGTTCCGCATGGGCGGCTCGGGCCGGGGCGTGCCGGCGAGCCCGGAGGTGCAGTACCAGGCGCCGTACGGGTACGTCGCGCCACCCCAGCAGTACGCCATGTACGCCCGCGCCCACATGCTGAAATACGGCACCAAGGCCGAGCACTTCGGGCACCTGGCCGTCACCCAGCGCGCCAACGCCGCCAAGAACCCGCGGGCGCTCATGCGCACGCCGATCACCCTCGACGACTACCTGGCGAGCCGGTGGATCGCCGAGCCGTTCCGGCTGCTGGACTGCTGCCTGGAGACCGACGGGGCCTGCGCGGTGGTCGTCACCACGGCGGAACGGGCCCGCTCGCTGCGCCGCCCGCCGGTGCTGATCTCGGCCGCGGCCTGGGGCGGCGGCACGTCGCATCTGTCGGGTCCTTGCGCCGATCCCACGGCCACGGCGGCCGCCGCCCTGGCGCCGCGCCTGTACGCGCAGGCCGGGCTCGGTCCCGGGGACGTCGACGTGGCCGAGATCTACGACTGCTTCACGTACTCGGTGATCGTCCAACTGGAGGACTACGGATTCTGCGCCAAGGGCGAGGGCGGCCCGTACGTGGCCTCCGGCGCCACCGCCCTGGACGGCCCGCTGCCGGTCAACACCCACGGGGGCTTCCTGTCGGAAGGTTACGTCCACGGCGTCAACCACATAGCGGAGGCGGTCTCCCAGCTCAGGGGCGACGCGGGGGATCGCCAGGTGCCGGGCGCGGAGGTGGCGCTGTCCACGGCCCAGCCCGGCTACATCCTGCCCGCCACCTCCGCGCTGATCCTCAGGAGGCCGTGATGGTGGCCTACCGGCCCGAGCCCGACCGGGACTCCCGGGAGTGGTGGGAGCGGATCGCCAGGCACGAGTTCGCCGTGCAGCGCTGCGACACGTGCGGCACGACGCGCTTCCCGGCCAGGGCGTTCTGCCCGGCCTGTCGTACGGAGGCGTGGCACTGGCAGGAGGCCGAGCCCGAGGGGCGGGTCGAGAGCTGGATCGTCAACCACCAGCCGTTCGTGCGGGGGGCACGGGAGCCGTACGTGGTCGTGATGGTACGGCTGGCGGCGGTGCCGGATTGCCTGGTGTACGGGAACTGGTGTGGGGAGCGGCCCCCGGAGTCCGGCGAGCGGGTACGGGCGTCATACCGCCGGATCGACGAGAGCCTGGTGCTCGTCGACTGGAAGCCGGCCACGGAGGATGCCGGGGAAAATGGATCCTTATCCACTCCCGCGTAAATCCTCGCACTAGTTGACCTTGATCCGTAAATTGGATTCGTACCCAGAAATCCCATCAGTCCCACCATCACGAAAGCCGGCCCCAGGCTGGGCTCAACGGGGCGATGATGAGGCAGTGAACGTCAACGTGGACGGCTGATCTTGGCGGCGGACGTGAGCGGAACGGACTCGGTGGCGATCGTGGCCACGCGGCCATCGGTTACGATCATGCCTGCCGTCCGGCCGTGCCGGCCGGCGCGGGGGCCGCCGGCGAGGCGGAGCCCCAAAGGGAGAAGAGAAACCCCGTCAGGAGGAAGAGATGGGTTGGTCCCTCGGAGGAAAGCGCGCCCTGGCGGGCGTGGGGGACCCGCCAGGACGCGCTTCCTGCCCCGTGAGCGGCGGCGCCAGGACTCCGGCGAGGGATGGAGTCCTAGGCCGTGTGATCGCACACGGAGTCGATGGGGGAGCGTGAAGGCTCCTGCTGCCGGCAACGTGCGGCGATGCGTCGAGCTGCACCAACCGGGTCATCAATGGGGTGCGTGACGGGGGCGCCACCCTCCTCGTTCCAGACAAAGGATCCGTCATTGCACCACACGGTCAGCTCAGTCAACACCGATTGCACGGACTCGCCATGCCGATTGCTCTGGTAGGTGTGGGTGAACCCCTGGCGGGGCAACGCGTAACGCAGTAAACGTGTTGCGTCACCATGGGCATGCCAGGGCAGGTACGGCGTACCCGTGCGGACCGGCAACACTGGCCTTCACCCCCTCACCGGCCTTTAGATGGATTTGTACCAACGAATGGATGATGGGCCGCTCAAGGGGGTTCGGTCAAGGGGTTGTGGCCTGCTAGAACCAGATCGTCTAAATTGTTGGAACAAAAGGGGTGAAAGTGGCAAGGTCGGTGCTGTATCAGCAGGTGGCTGCGGAGTTGCGTCGAGCCATCTACTCGGGTGTCCTCGGCCCCGGGGCACAGCTTCCGACCGAGGCACAGCTCATGGAAGACCATGGGGTGAGCAGGAACACCGTACGGCTGGCCCTCGGAGAGCTCGTCAACGAAGGGCTCGTCACGCGCACGCCGCGGCGCGGGACCGTGGTCAGAGACCGGCGACCGCTGCTCATCTATCCCCAGCGAGAGCTGGAGCCGCAACCCACTGGGGAACTACGGGAGGCCTTCGCCTACGCCGTTGCGCAGGAAGGCCGCGCGCCGAGCCAGTACATTGAAGTGCTGACGGTTTCTCCCGTCGAGGAGATCGCCAGCAGGCTGGAGTTGGCGGATGGGGAATTGGCCGTGGTGAGACGTCGTCTGCGATTCGTGGACGGCCAGCCGTACAACACCAACGATTCCTATTTCCCCCGTGACATGGTTGCCGATTCCGAGATCGCCAGGCCCGGAGACATCGCGCGAGGGGCGAACCGGGTGCTGGAAGAGCTGGGTCATGCGCAGGTGCGCGTCGTCGACGACATCTGGGCCCGCATGCCCAACCAAGAGGAGGCGGAGCGCCTCCAACTCGAACTCGGCACACCAGTCATGGTGTATGTCCGAGTCGGATACGACGGGGCCGACATGCCAGTGCGTGTCGCTGTGTCGGTGCTTCCCGCCGACAAGCATCTGATCAGATACGAGCTCGACCGCCGCTAACGGGCTCGGATGAAGGGGTGATTTCGCCGGCCGGGCGCAGCGAGAAATAGCCGCCTCGCTGGCCTGGGGGAGTCGTGCATACTCCCCTAAATCGCCATTTATCCATATATATCGGGTTGAGGCCCCATTTCGCCCCTACGCGACATTGCGCCATCACGCTATGCGCACGCGTAGAAACCCAACGCAACGGGAGTTGTATTATGCACACAAACACCCTGCTTCATCCGCTCTCGCTCCGGCGAGCGGAACCCTCGGACCTTCCCGGCGTCCTCACGCTGCTCTCGGACACCGCCGAGTGGCTCTATGCGCAGGGAGTACGACAGTGGCCCCGCAACGGGTTCGGTCCTGAGCGGATCGAGCCGCTCATAGAGGAGCGGGTGCTGTTCCTGCTAGACGACGAGCTTCGCTATCTCGACCCCGACGATTCAGCACCGCCGGTGGCCACCATAGCCGTCGACGACCACGCCGACCCGGAGTTCTGGACCCCCTCCGACGATCCGGGGGCCGCGCTCTACATCCACAAACTGGCCGTGGCCCGGCCGTGGTCCGGGAGCGGCCTCGGCGACGCCCTCCTGGACTGGGCCAGCGCCTCGGCGTTCGCGTCCGGGCTGCCGTGGGTTCGCCTCGACTGCGCCAAGGCGAATCCGCGCCTGCAGCACTACTACCGCAGCCGCGGCTTCCACCACATCCGCACGGTCGACCTCCCTCACCGCTCCTCCGGCGCCCTCTTCCAACGCCATTCGGAGGACCTGTCCACGACGGCCTTCCGTGACCTGACGGCAGCGGAACTGATCACCGCCTGACCGGCGACCACCGGGCCCGGCCCTTGGGTGAGCCTGCCCCCGGGGCGGGCCCGGCCTGCCTCGGAGGCGGGACGGGCCGGGCCCGTCCCGCCGGCCCCGAAGCGTCCTCGGTTCTCTGCGTTCACCTGAGTGAATGGGCCCGACACCGCGCTCCCTGGGGAGCGCGGTTCTTGGGCCACCGCCCCGCCGGACGTTGTTCCATGGGCGTGACCCCGATGGAAGCGAGGGGAGGGGTGGGGTCAGGCGATGGCGGATGTGATGCGGTCCGCCGCGTCGGACAGGGCGATCTCCGACTTCTCGCCTGTGACACGGTCGCGGAGCTCCACCACGCCCTGGGACAGCCCGCGCCCGACCACCACGATCGTCGGAACCCCCAGCAGCTCGGCGTCCTTGAACTTCACGCCGGGCGAGACCTGCGGCCGGTCGTCCACCAGGACGCGCAGGCCGCGGGACTCCAGCTGGACGCCCAGCTCCAGGGCGGCCTCCACCTGGTTTTCCTTGCCGGTGCCGACGATGTGCACGTCGGCGGGGGCCACCTCGCGCGGCCACACCAGCCCGAGCGAGTCGTAGGCCTGCTCGGCGATGACCGCCACGGCACGTGAGACGCCGATGCCGTAGGAGCCCATCGTGATGCGCTTCGGCTTGCCGTCGGGGCCGAGGGCGTCGAGACCGGCGGCGTCGGCGTACTTGCGGCCGAGCTGGAAGATGTGGCCGATCTCGATGCCGCGGTCGATGGACAGCTCAGAGCCGCAGCGCGGGCAGGGGTCGCCGGCGCGCACCTCGGCGGCCTCGATGGTGCCGTCGGGGGTGAAGTCGCGGCCCGCGATCACATTGGCGGCGTGCTTGCCCGGCTCGTTGGCGCCGGTCACCCAGGAACTGCCGGTGACCACGCGGGGGTCGACCAGGTAGCGGATCCCGAGCTCGCGCAGGGCCTGCGGGCCGATGTAGCCGCGTACGAGGCCCGGGTGGCGGACGAAGTCCTCGGACTCGAAGATGGCGGGCTCGCCGGGCGCCAGCGCGGCCTCCAGGCGCTTGAAGTCGACCTCGCGGTCGCCCGGGACGCCGATGACCAGTGTCTCGACCTTGTCGGAGCCGGGTGTGGAGATCTTGACGACGACGTTCTTCAGCGTGTCGGCGGCGGTGATGGACAGGCCGTGGTGCTCGTTGACGTACGACACCAGGGTCTGGATGGTCGGGGTGTCGGGGGTGTCCATGACCCGCAGGGCCGGCGCGTCGTCGTACGGGCGGGCGGCGGGGGCGGGCGTGGTGACGGCCTCGGCGTTGGCCGCGTAGCCGCACGAGTGGCAGGCCACGAACGTGTCCTCGCCGGTGGGCGTGGGCGCGAGGAACTCCTCCGACGCCGACCCGCCCATGGCGCCCGACTGGGCGAACACGATCTTGTAGCGGATGCCGAGCCGGTCGAAGGTCTTGATGTACGCCTCGCGGTGCTGCTCGTAGGAGCGCTTGAGCCCGTCGTCGTCGAGGTCGAACGAGTAGGAGTCCTTCATGAGGAACTCGCGGCCGCGCAGGATGCCCGCCCGGGGCCTGGCCTCGTCACGGTATTTGGTCTGGATCTGGTAAAGGGTGACCGGATAGTCCTTGTAGGAGGAGTATTCGCCCTTGACCATGTCGGTGAAGAGCTCCTCGTGCGTGGGGCCGAGGAGGTAGTCGGCGCCCTTGCGGTCCTGCAGCCGGAACAGCGTGTCGCCGTATTCGGTCCAGCGGCCGGTGGCCTCGTAGTATTCGCGGGGCAGCAGGGCGGGGAAGAGCACCTCCTGGGCGCCCATCCGGTTCATCTCCTCGCGGACGATCCTGGTGACGTTTTCCAGGACGATCTTGCCGAGGGGCAGCCAGGAGTAGATGCCCGGCGCCACGCGGCGGACGTAGCCGGCGCGGACCAGGAGCTTGTGGCTCGGCACTTCCGCGTCTGCCGGGTCGTCCCGCAGGGTGCGAAGAAACAACGACGACATGCGCAGCAACACGGCTACTCCTTGCTCGAACCCGGACGTGAAGGATTACAGGCTATCGAGTGGGGGACGCCGTTCGCTCGGGCTTAATGGCGAGGGGCGCGGCAGGCGTCAGGCCACCAGTGGGACCCAGTCCGGCACGAAGGTCGCCAGGCCGACCGCGAACAGGCCGGAGAAGACCGCCGAGAGCGCGAGGGCGCGGACCCGGGCGCGGGCCCTCCTGCGCAGCGCGAGCACCAGGCCGACCGCCAGCAGCCCGACGGTCAGCGCGGGCACGGGCCAGAACGCGTGCTCGCTGTCGATGAACCCGGGCGTCGCCCGGTCCAGGACGTCCGCGATCAGCGCCGCGCCGATCGTGCCCGCCGCCAGGTCGCCCCAGGCGTCGTCCCGGCGGGTGACGTACGCCAGCAGGCCCAGGCCGACGAGCAGGGTGAGGGTCCAGTTGAGCCCGGCGGCGCTGCCGCCGATGACGTCGAAGGTGAGATCGCCGCGGAGCACGCTCGCGCCCATGGCCGCGACCAGCGTGGACACCGCCGCCAGGAAAGTCGTCAGCAGCGCCCAGCCGAACCCTGACGCGCTGACCCCGACGGCCAGGGACAGGGCGAGGTAGACATACGGCTCGTAGAACTGGTCGATCCAGCCGGGGCCGCGGCCGGATACGAGCATGCCGATGAGGCCGACGGCCAGTCCGCCGAGGAAGGCCGCGACCAGATGGAGTTCGATGCCGCGCTGCCGGCGGTCGTACTCGGCGAAGTCGGCGTAGTCGATTGCGGTGTTGTTCATCTCCATGTCCCTGGTCAACCCTCACCCGGTAACTCCTAGGGATGACCGCCCTCAGATTATGTAAACCTACACAAAAGGCAAATTTCGGTCATACCTCTACCAAAACAAGCAATCGCTTGGTTAGCATGAGGGCCGTGTCGCTTCCCGATGAGCTCCGCGCCGTTGTCCGCGACTACCTCGCCGGGCGTCCCGGCGCGTCCTGGCGGGAATTCGCGCGTGACGTCGGTGTCGCGGGACTGCTCGTCCCCGAGGAATGCGGCGGCGCCGGTTGCGGGCCGGCCGAAATGGCCGCCGTGGCGGAGGAGCTGGGGCGGGTCCTGTCGCCGCATCCATTCCTGCAGTCCGCGGTGATGGCCGTCGAGGCCGCCGTCGCGTGCGGAGCCTCCGACCTGCTCGCGGCGCTGGCCGACGGGTCCTCGACCGCGACCGTGGTGCTGCCGGGCGACGGTGGCCTGCGGCTGGCGGACGGGCTGCTGACGGGTGTGGTGCCGTACGCGCTGGAGGGCGAGCTGGTGCTCCTCTACGTCGGCGACGCGCTGGTCGAGGCCGTGCCCACGCGGCGGGAGCCGTACCGGACCATGGACGAGAGCAGGCCGCTGACGCGGCTGACCTTCGAGAACGTCCCCGTGCGGCGGCTCGGCGACGGCGCGTCGCACGCCCGCGTGCGCGACCTCGGCATCGCGGCGCTGGCCGCCGAGCAGGTGGGCGGGGCGGAGCGCTGTCTGGAGATGGCGGTCGAGCACGCCGGGCGGCGGCACCAGTTCGGGCGGCCGATCGGGTCGTTCCAGGCGATCAAGCACAAGCTGGCCGACGTGCTGCTCCTCGTGGAGTCGGCCCGGTCGGCGGCCGGGGCGGCGGCCGTGGACGGGGTGTTCGCGGCGATCGCGGGGTCGTACTGCACGGAGGCGTATCTGACGGCGGCCGGGGAGAACATCCAGGTCCACGGCGGGATCGGGGTCACCTGGGAGCACCCGGCGCACCGGTATCTCAAGCGGGCCACGTCCGACGCGCAGCTCTTCGGCCCGCCCCAGGCTCACCGGGCCCGCCTGGCGGCCCACGTCTTCGGCGACCCGGTCCCGCTCGTCCCCTGATCGGCGCCGCGTCGTCCCCTGTTGCGATCACACAGACGACAGGAAGCGCCGGCGCCTAGCCGCCCAGGAGTTCCTCCCACGGATGGCGGGCGTTGGTGCGGCGGGTGGTGTCGAGGGCCTCGGCCAGGCGCCAGAAACCCGGCCGCGCGCGTACGGTGGCCCGGCCCATCGGGTCGATCGCGCGCAGCTCGAAGCGCACGCCCATCACGTCCAGCACGGCCGAGGCGTCGTTGCCCGGGCCCGCCTCGGCGACGAGCGAGCCCTCGTAGCCTGGGTCGCGCACCTGCTCGGCCAGCAGGGTCGCCACCTCCGACGCGTACGGCCCGTCGCGCCACTCGATGTGCCAGCTGTGGTCGGATCCGCGCCACCAGGTCAGGTCGCGGCAGGACTCGATGAAGTCGGCCTCGGTCGCCAGTGCGGCCATCACCCGGCCGAACGCCTCGTAGCGGCGGGCACTCGTGAGCGAGAGATCGTCGTCGCCCTGGTCGGGGACCGTGGCATTTTTCGGCCGCCTCAGCGCGTACTTTCGCTTCACAGCCATCCACTCTGATCGCGCCCGCACCCTTCCCGCAAGACTTTGCTGCTGATACTCTCTACCAAGCGAGCGCTTGGTTTACTACTGTGCCGGAGGCGCGATGACGTCCCTGAGGATCAGCCTGGGGTACGAACTGGAGGTCCGCGGCCGCACCCGCGAAGTCGAGCAACAGGCGTTCCACAACGTGGTCGAGCAGGTCGTGCTGGGGGACCGGCTGGGCTTCGACACCGCCTGGTTCGTCGAGCACCACTTCACCAGGGGCTTTTCCCACTCCTCCGCCCCCGACCTGGTCCTGGCCGCCATCTCCCAGCGAACCGAGCGCATCCACCTGGGGCTCGGCGTGGTGCTGCTGCCGTTCCAGTCCCCGATCCGCACGGCGGAGCGCGTGGCCACGCTGGACGTGCTGAGCGGCGGGCGGGTGGAGTTCGGGACCGGGCGCGGGGCCTCGCCGCTGGAGTATCAGGCGTTCCAGCGGCCGTTCGAGAAGTCCCGGCAGATCTGGGAGGACTCGCTGGAGGCGACGCTGGCCATCTGGGAGGCGGACGGCGAGCCGGTCAGCCGGTCGAACGAGTTCTTCGAGATCCCCGATGTGGCCGTCTACCCGCGGCCGGTCCAGCGGCCGCATCCCCCGGTGTGGGTGGCGTCCACGTCGCTGGAGGGGTACCTGGCGGCCGCCAGGCACGGGTACAACCTGCTCGGCATGACGATGCTCAAGGGCATCGACGACGTCGCCGCCGACATCGCGAAATATCGGGAATGTCTGGCGGAGCATGGCTTCGACCCCGCCAGCCGGCGCGTCGCCCTCATGATCCCGTGGTTCGTCGCCCCCACCCGGGAGGAGGCCAACGCCGCGGCCGCCGACCCCGTCCTGTGGTACATCCGGCGCCAGGTCAATCTCGTCACCCCGCCCGACTACTACGACGCCCGCCACGCCACCCACCGCGTGCTCGGCCAGCTCGCGGCCGGGCTCCCGCCCGATGAGTCCATGGCCACGCTGCGCGAGCACCTCATGGTGGTGGTGGACGACGTGGAGGGCTCGCGCAAGGCCCTGGCCAGGATCGCCGAGGCCGGCGCCACGGACCTCATCATCCAGGCCCAGGTCGGCGGGCTGGCGCACGAGCGGGTGTGCGAGTCGATGACGTTGTTCATGACCGAGGTGGTGCGCTGATGACCGTGTTCGCTGCCGGGGCGGTGGCCGGATGACCCGCTGGCTGACCCGCGATGATCTCGGGGCCGCCGCGCGGACGGCCACCGGGCTCCTGCTCGTCTCCCCCGACGTGTCGAGCGTCTTCCCGATGGGCCCCGAGGACCGTACGGCCGCCGCCGGGCTGACCGCGGCGGCGCTGCGGGCGGCCGGCGTCGGTGAACGCGACCGCGTCGTGGTGGCGCTCGCCGAGCCCGCGGGCGCGCTGTGGAGCGCCGCCGCGGCCGACGTCGCGCAGGCCGCCGCCGCCGTGGGGCCGCGCGGCCGGATGCGCCTGCACCACGCGCTGTCCGCGCTGAAGGCCACCACGCTGGTCGCCACCCCGACGGGCGCGATGGACTTCCTGGCCCGCCTGCACCTGGAGTTCCTCCTGGACCCGCTGGACCTCGGGCTCAGGAACATCGTCGTGACCGGCGAGATCGCCTCGAAACGCACGATCGGCCACCTGGCGGATGAGTTCGAGGCACGGGTCACCGAGGTGTACGCCAGCCCGTTCGGCGGCACGCCCCTGGCCTGGCGCGCGTCCGAGGAGGACCCGCTCACGCCGCTCGCGGACGATGTGCTGGGCCTGGCGGCCCTGGCCAAGGACGAGGCCCCCGGTCCGGGCGCCGCGCCGGTCGAACTGGTCGTCACCCCGCACGGGCACTCGACGCTCGGCGACGTCGTGCTCAGAACCGGCCAGGTGGCGAAGGCGGGCGAGGGCCTGCCGGCGCCGGCGCACACCGTGGGTGACCATGTGCTGGTCAGGGGCGTGTGGCTGGCGCTGCCGCGCGTCGAGAAGGCGCTGTCGAAGATCGACGGCGTGGCCGGCTGGGACCTCGCGATCAGCCGGCAGGGCACGCTGGACGCGGCCGTGCTCACCGTGACGTTCAACCGGGAGAGCCTGGTCGGCAACCCCATGTGGCGCTCGCGGATCCAGCAGGCCGTCCAGGCGCTGACCCCCGTGTCGATCGGCGTGGAGATCGCCCAGGACGTCTCCGAGACGCCACGGCCGGGCACCGTGAACGACCTGCGCGGCCACCACCTGGGCAGGGACCGGGCTCTCATCCAATGATGCCGGACTGGGAGACGCTGCCCCGCATGCTGCGCGACCAGGCAGAGCGCCATCCCGACGCCGTGGTGATCGCCGAGGGCGGCACGCGGGTGACGCTGTCGGACCTGCGGTCGGCGGCCGCCGACGTCGCCCGCGGCCTCATCGCCCTCGGCGTCGAGCCCGGCGACCGGGTGGCGATGTGGGGGATGAACTCCGCGTACTGGGTGACGCACGCGTTCGGGATCTGGGACGCGGGCGCGGTGATCGTGCCGCTGTCGTCGAGGTACAAGGGCATCGAGGCCGCCCAGCTCATCGAGAAGACCGGTGCGAAGGTGCTGATCACCGGCGAGGGGCCCACGGCCGTCCCGCTCGCCGGGCTGCTCCCGCCGCTGCCCGGCCTGCGCCACACGATCGTCCCCCCGGCGCAGGAGTTACGCGCTCTCGGCAGGCGGGTCTCCGAACGGGAGGCCGAGGACAGGGCGCTCGCGCTCCGCCCCGATGACCTGTGCGAGATCATGTCCACGTCGGGCACGACCGGCACGCCCAAGGGCGTGATGCTGGATCACGCCCAGGTCCTGCGCGGCTACTGGGACTGGTCGGAGATCGTCACGCTGGACGAGCACGACCGCTATCCGATCATCGCGCCGTTCAGCCACGGGTTCGGGCTCAACGCCGGGCTCGTCGCCTGCGTGCTGCGCCGGGCCACGATGTTGCCGATCCCGATCTTCACTCCGGACGCGCTCATGTCGCTGATCTCGGCCGAGCGCGTCACGATCCTGGCCGGGCCGCCCACGCTCTTCCACCGCATCCTGGACGAGCTGGAGCGCGGCTCCTGGGACGTGTCGTCGCTGAGGGTGGCCATCTGCGGCGCGGCCGCCGTCCCGGCGACCCTGATCAGGCGGCTGGTCGAGCGGGTCGGCCTGGAACGGATGATCAACGCGTACGGGCTGATGGAGGGCACGGTCGTCTCGATGACCAGGGCGGGCGACCCCATCGACGTCATCGCCACCACCACCGGACGGCCCGTGCCGGGCATCGAGGTCAAGATCGTCGATGACGACGGCAAGGAGGTCGCGACAGGCGAGCGCGGCGAGATCCTCCAGCGCGGGTACGGCGTGATGCGCGGCTACTGGGACGACCCCGGGAAGACGGCCGAGGCCGTCGACGCCGGCGGCTGGCTGCACACGGGCGACGTCGGCGTACTGGACGAGCACGGCAACCTCGCCATCGTGGACCGCAAGAAGGAGCTCTACATCGTCAACGGCTTCAACGTGTCCCCGGCCGAGGTCGAGTCGCTCCTGCTGCGCGAGGGGTCGCCGGCCCAGGTGGCGGTCGTCGGCGTGCCGGACCCGGTCACCGGCGAGGCGGGGGTGGCGTACGTCGTGCCCAGGCCGGGCGCGACCGTCGACCCCGAGGCGCTGATCGCGTGGGCGCGGGACAACATGTCCAACTACAAGGTCCCCAAGCGGGTCGTCGTCGTCGACTCCCTCCCCACCAACGTCAACGGCAAAATCGACAAGATCGCACTACGCGACCGGGAGCGGCGGGCGAGTTAAGTTGGTAGTGCGCCCGCTGTCCCAGGAGCTGCCATGTTGCGCCTGCTGGCCGGGGCGGCCGCACGTAGGTTCGGGGCGCGCGCGGCCGTGGTCACCGGCTCCACTTCGCTGACCTTCGCCGATCTCGACCGGCTCTCCGACGAGGTGGCCGCCGGGCTCGCCCATCGAGGCGCCCGGATCGGCGACGTCGTGGTCCTCGCGCTCCCCGACGGCCCCGAGTTCGTGATCTGCTATGTCGCCGCCGCGAAGATCGGCGCGGTGACCGCGGGCATCGGCACCGAACGCGTGGAGCTGCTGGCCATGCTGGACCCGGCCATCGTCATCACCGTCCCGCGCGTGCTGCCGCCGCTGGCCGGGCTCGACGTGGTGACGCTGCCCGTCGAGCGCGACGGCCGGGTACGCCGTGCGTACGACCCCGCGTGGCTGGCCGGTCTGCGCAGGGCCGAGCCGCCACCGCCGCCGCTCCCGCCCGACCCCGGCCGCCCGGTGGTGATCGCGTTCACCTCCGGCAGGACGGGGCCGCCCAAGGGCGTGTTGTTCGGCAACCGCCAGCTGGAGGCCATCCGCGCTCACGGGGCGGGGTCCCGCTGGGCCACGGGCGACGCCCGGCTGGTGCCGCATCCGCTGGGCCGGCTCGGGTTCGCCACCCGGTTGCCGATCTTCCTTCAGACCGGGCGGACCTGCCACGTGCTGCCGTCGTGGAATGTGGACGGGGTCATGCGGATCATGCGGGACCACGGGATCGGGGTGCTGCACGGCAGCCCGTACCAGCTGTCGCGCATCCTGGCCTGCGGCGGGGATCTGCCCGACCTGACGCTCATCCTGTCCAGCGGCGCCCCCGCCCCGCCCGAGCTGATCAGGGCGCTGCGGGCCAGGTACGGCGTGCCGGTCTGCAACCGTTACATCTGCACCGAGGCCGGGCTGGGCCTCGGCACGCGGCCCGACGACCCTCCCGAGGACGCCGAGGTGAGCGTCGGCCGGCCGCGCGGTGGGGTGGACGTGTCCGTACGGGACGAGGGCGGCCGCGTCCAGGCTCCCGAGGAGCCCGGTGAGGTGCTTCTCCGGTCGGATGCGGTGATGAGCGGCTACGTTGGCAACAGCACCGATCAATCGGTTTTCGCCAGGGACGGGTTCGTCCGCACCGGCGACCGGGGATACATCGATGACACTGGCCGGTTGCATCTGGTGGGGCGCGTGTCCAGGGCGGCCGGGTCTTAGGAGGCAGCGTGGCGTTGCGTGTGGCGGTCATCGGATCGGGCCCCGCCGGGATCTACACGGCCGAGGCGCTGGTCAAGCAGTCGGCGCATGACGTGCAGGTCGACGTGCTCGAACGCCTGCCGACCCCGTACGGGCTGGTCAGGTATGGCGTCGCGCCCGATCACACGTCGATCAAGTCGATCGCGAACTACCTGCGGAGGGTGCTGGAGCTGCCGGAGGTCCGCTTCCTCGGCGGCGTCACGCTCGGCGCGCATCTGTCCGTCGAGGACCTGCTGGGCCGCTACGACGCGGTGGTCTACTGCACGGGCGCGATGGTCGACAGGAAGCTCGGCATCCCCGGCGAGGACCTGCCCGGGAGTGTGGCGGCGACCGACTTCGTCAACTGGTACTGCGGGCACCCCGACGTCGATCCCGGCCGGTTCACGCTCGACACGTCCGAGGTCGCGGTGATCGGCGTCGGGAACGTGGCCGTGGACGTCGTCCGCGTCCTGGCCAAGACCGCCGACGAGCTGCGCGCCACCGACGTGCCCCACGACGTGCTGCAGCGCCTCTCCGAGAGCCAGGTCAAGGCCATCCACATGGTCGGCAGACGCGGCCCCGAGCACGCCAAGTTCACCCTGAAGGAGCTGCGCGAGCTGGGCGATCTGGCCAACGCCGACGTCTGCGTGCGCCCCGACGAGGCCGTCGTACTCGGCGGCGACTTCCCGCGCCAGGTCCAGGGCAACATCAAGGTCCTGCAGTCGTGGGCCGACCGCGAGCCTGTCGGCCGCCCGCGCCGCCTGGACGTGCGCTTCTGGCTGCGGCCCGTGGAGATCCTCGGCGCCGAGCGGGTCGAAGGGCTCAAGCTGGAGCGCACCCGGCTGTCGCAGGACGGCCGCGTGATGGGCACGGGCGAGTTCGAGACGCTGCCGGTCGGCATGGTGCTGCGGTCGGTCGGCTACCAGAGCGTTCCGCTGCCCGGGGTGCCGTTCTCGGAGAAGACCATGACCGTGCCGAACGAGGCCGGCCGGGTCCGCGACCGCGAATACGTTGCCGGCTGGCTCAAACGCGGACCCACCGGGGTGATCGGCACCAACAAGTCCGACGCCGCGGAAACCGTCCGTACGCTCCTGGCCGACCTGGAGGGGCACGAGCGCGTGGGCGGCGAGCCGATCGAGGCGCTGCTGGCCGAGCGGGGCGTGCGGCCGGTCACGTACGATGAGTGGCTCGCGATCGAGGCGGCCGAGGCCGAGCTGGCCAGGTCACTCGGCCGCGGTGAACGCGTCAAGCTCGTCGGTCTGGAGGCCATGCTCCGTGCCTGCCGTCCCTGAACCGCCCGGTGGGTTCGCGGGGGCGTACCGCGCCCAGCGGGTCCGCTACCCGCACCTGACGGCCGCCCCCGGATGGCAGCCGGTCCACACCGTGTACGTGCCGGCCGACAGGTTCTCCGCGCGCACGGTCGGCGAGTGGCGCGATCAGGCGTTGTCCCTGGTCAAGGCCCATCTGGGTGGTCCCGGCGAGCTCACCGAGGTCTTCGGCGTGCCGCACGGGCTCGCCGCCGCCGTCCACGAGAGGCTGCTCGCCAAGCTCGCGCACGAGCCGATCGAGGACCTGCGCGTCGACTTCGAGGACGGCTACGGCGTGCGGCCCGACGACGTCGAGGACGGGCACGTGGAGCAGGCCGCCGAGGCGGTGGCCGCGCTGCACGCCGCCGGGGCGCTGCCGCGGCGGTGGGGGCCGCGGGTGAAGTCGTTCGCGGACGGTGATCCGGGTCGGTCGGTGCGGACGCTCGCCGGATTCGTCACCGGCGTGGCCGAGCGGGCCGGCGAGCTGCCCGCCGGATTCACGGTGACGTTCCCGAAGGTGCTGATGGAGGACTACCTCGGGCAGTTCGCGGACGTGCTGGCGCGGCTGGAGGAGGGGCTGGAGGTTCGCCTGCGTTTCGAGATGCAGGTGGAGGCGCCGCAGACGCTGCCGTTCCTGCGTGCCGAGCTGGCCGAGTCGCTGGGCGGGCGGCTGGCGGCGGCGCATTTCGGCGTATTCGACTACACGGCCGCGCTCGGGCTGCCGCCGCACGAGCAGCGGCTCGACCATCCGGCCTGCGACCACGCCCGGCACGTGATGCAGACCGCGTTCGCCGGCACGGGCGTGGAGCTCTCCGACGGGTCGCTGGCCGCCTCGCCCGCCTCCGGCCGCGCGGCCGACGTGCACGCGCTGTGGCGGCGGCACGCGGAGCTGGTGCGGCACTCGCTGCGGCACGGGTTCTACCAGGGCTGGGACATGCATCCGTCGCACCTGGTGAGCCGCTTCGCCGCCGTCTACGCCTTCCACCTGGCCGACTACGACTCCTACCGGGCGCGGGTGACCGCCTGGGAGGAGCAGCGGGACGCCGGTGGCGGCGTCATGGACGAGCCCGCCACCGTCCGCACCCTCGCCGCCGCGCTGCGCAGGGCTGACGCGGCCCTGCCCTGACCGGGCGGCGGCCCGGTCAGTCGCGCTCGACCAGGGCCCGCCACTGGCGTACCTGCCGCCACTCGACCGGGTCCGACCAGCTCGCCCGCACCGCCGAGCCGACGTGGAAGGCGCGGATGCCGTAGTCCAGCAGGGCCGGCACATGTGCCGGGCGCAGGCCGCCGCCGGCCAGGATGATCGAGCCGTCGCCGGCCTCCGCCCTGGCCCGTAACGTCGGCAGGCCGTCCCCCACCCCGATGGGCGAGCCCGAGGTGAGCACGGTCGCGAGGTTGGGCAGCAGGCGCACGGCGCGCCAGGACGCCTGGATGTCGGCCGCGTGGTCGACGGCCCGGTGGAACGTCCACGGCAGCGGGGACACGGCGTGGATCAGCGCCTCGGTCGCCGCCAGATCGACGGCTCCCGCGCCGTCGAGGAACCCGAACACGAACCCGGCCGCCCCGGCCTGCGCCAACGCCTTGGCGTCCCTGCCGAGCCGCTCCAGGACGTCGGGGCCGGCGGCGAAGTCGGCGTCGCAGCGGAGCATCACCATCTGGGGCAGGGGGCATTCCGCGGCGATCGCGGCCACCGTCTCCGGGGAGGGGGTCAGCCCGTCGGCCGCCATGTCGGCGACGACCTCCAGCCGGTCGGCTCCGCCCTGTTCGGCGGCCACGGCGTCGCGCACGTTGAGCGCGATCACCTCGAGCAGGGATCCGGTCATGCAGGAGAGGTTATATGGTGATCTGCGCCTTTGTGTCGGGAAGAGCCCCTGCTACCTGGGACGGAACATGGCCTTCGTACGCCGGCGCAGGAACGCCGGGCCTGCCAGGCACGCCGCCGCGATCAGCAGGATGGCCAATGACACAGGACGTGTCACGAAAACGGACGGATCCCCTTCGCTGAACGCCAGCGCCCGCCTGAACTGCACCTCCATCAACGGCCCCAGCACGGCCCCGAGGATCAACGGCGCCACCGGATACCGGGCCCGGTGCAGCACCCATCCCAGGAGCCCGAACCCGTACGCCACCAGCACCTCGAAAACGCTCTGCGAGATCGAG
Organism: Nonomuraea sp. NPDC049480; assembly: GCF_044465905.1. Taxonomy (NCBI): domain Bacteria; kingdom Bacillati; phylum Actinomycetota; class Actinomycetes; order Streptosporangiales; family Streptosporangiaceae; genus Nonomuraea; species Nonomuraea sp. NPDC049480. Next base: position 46,726 of record NZ_JBITMD010000023.1, on the reverse strand, counting down.
TAAACCCCCAGCGTGGCGAACGTCAGGATGGAGGCCGTCAGCAGCGCGGCGGGCACGGTCAGCAGCTTCACCCACACCCGGATCAGCGGCAGGTTGAGCACCAGCAGCATCACGTTCCCGATGTACAGGCTGGCGATCAGCGTCCATACCAGCACCGGCTGCTGGTCGAAGAGCCGCGGCCCGGGTTGCACGTTGTAGATCTGGAACGCGATCAGCAGCATGCTCGCCGTCGCCGACGTCGGAATCCCCAGCGTCAGCAGCGGCACCAGCACCCCGGAGAAGGCCGCGTTGTTGGCCGCCTCGGGCCCCGCCACCCCTTCGATGGCGCCCTGCCCGAACTCCTCCTTGTGCCGCGACAACCGCTTCTCGACGTTGTAGCTCAGGAAGGTCGGCAACTCGGCGCCCCCAGCGGGCAGCGACCCGATCGGCAGCCCGAACAGGGTCCCCCGCAGCCAAGGCCGCCACGACCGGCGCCAGTCCTCCCTCGTCATCCCGATCTTCCCGGCCACCTCTACGGGCGCCTGCGCGGGCAGGTGCGTGGCGGCGGCCGTGGAGACCGCCTCCGCCACCGCGAACAGCCCGACCGCGACCGCCACCACCGACAGCCCTTCGTACAGTTCGGGCACTCCGAAGGCGAAGCGCGGCTGCCCGGTCATCTGGTCGATGCCGACCATCCCGATCGTCAGCCCGAGGAAGAGACTCGACAGCCCCCTGACGATCGAGTCCCCCATCAGCGAGGTGACCGTCACGAACGCCAGCACCATGATCGAGAAGTACTCGGCAGGCTGAATCAGCTTGGCGATGTTCGACATGCCGGGAGCCAGAAACGTGATCACGACCGTGGAGATCGTGCCCGCCACGAACGACCCGATGGCCGCCGTCGCCAGCGCCGCCCCCGCCCGGCCGCGCCGGGCCATCGGATATCCCTCGAGCGTCGTCGGGATCGAGGCCGTCTCGCCGGGGATGTTGAGCAAGATCGCGGTCGTGGAGCCGCCGTACATGCCGCCGTAGTAGATCCCGGCGAACATGACGAACGCCCCCACCGGGTCGAAGACGAACGTCAGCGGCAGCAGCAACGCGATGGTGGTGGCGGGCCCGAGCCCGGGCAGCACGCCCACCAGGGTGCCGACGGTGACGCCGAGCACGGCCAGCAGCAGGTTCTGCAGGCTCAGCGCGTGGCCGAACCCGTCGAGCAGGTTGCCGAGCACGTCCATCTCAGATCGCCAATCGGATCAGGCCCGGCGGCAGCGTGATGCCGAGGAGCCGGTCGAACAGGAAGTACGTGGCCAGCGCCAGCACCAGCCCCACCAGCACGTCACGGACCGGTCTCCGGCTCCCCAGCACCCTGGCCACGACCGCGAAGAAGACGGTCGTGGCCTGCCAGTAACCCGCGGGCACGAGGAGCAGCGCGTACCCGGCCAGGGCGGCCACCAGCATCCCCACCGAGGGCCAGTGGATCTCTTCAGCGGCCTCCGTACCGCCGCTGAAGGCCTGGACGACGCCGATGACCGCCACCACGGCCAGCCCGCACCCCACCAGCAGCGGGAACGCGCGCGGCCCCACCGCCTGGTACCCGTCGCCCCGCGGGATCGCGAACGCCTGAGCCAGCACCACCACGGCCGCCGCCAGGAAGCCGAGCGAGACGATCCGCTGCGTCACTTGCCGAGCCCCAGCTCGCCCAGGATGGCGGTGACCTGGGTACGCTGCTCGGCCAGGACCTTGCCGAACTCGTCACCCGGCCGCCAGTCCTCGGTCCAGTTGTTGCGCTCCAGGACCTTCTTCCAGCACGAGGTCTGCCGCACCTTGTCCAGCAGGCCGATGACGTCCTGCTGCTGCTCCTTCGTCAGCCCGGCCGGGGCCAGCACGCCGGCCAGCGTCGCGACGGCCTCGCCGGCGAGGCCCAGCTCCTTCATCGTGGGCGCGTCCACGCTCTGGACGCGCTGCTCGGAGTCCACCGCGAGCACCCGCACCTCGCCCGCGTCGATCTGCGGGCGCAGCTCGGCGACCGTGTCGACGGCCGCGGTGGCGGCGCCGCTGAGGAGGAGGTTCATGGACTCGCCGCCGCCCGCCGTGGGCACGAAGTTGATCTCCTTGACGGCGACGCCCCTGTCCTTGGCCAGCCCCGCCACCGTCATCTGGCCGGGCCCGCCGAGCGAGCCGCCGGTCCACTTGACGCCGCGCGGGCGGGCCTCCATCGCGTCGAGCAGCGCCTTCAGGTCCTGGTACGGCGACTTCTTCGTCACCACGATCGCGCTCGGCCCCCGGCTCAGCCCGGCCACGGGCGTGAGCGAGGAGAGGTCCACCGGCGACTTGTTGTTCACGATGCCGCCCAGCATGGTCACGCTGTCCATGACCATGAGCTGGTAGGGGTCGCCCTTCTTCTTGGCGAACTGGGCCAGCCCGATCGTGCCGCCCGCGCCCGGCACGTTGGTGACCGTGGCGTCCACGTCGGCGACCTTGCAGTCGCTGAGCGAGCCGGCGATGCCGCGGGCCCGCGTGTCCCAGCCGCCGCCCGGGCTGCCCGGCGCCATGATCGCCAGGGGCTTGCTGGGGTAGCCGCCGCCCGCGTCGGCGCTCTCGCCCACGGCGCAGCCGGTCAGCGAGGCGGCCACGGCCATGACGGTGAGCAACTTGATCTTCATGATGACTCCCGGGGGGTGAGTATCGAGGCGAAGAATTCCTTGACCGGCTCCAGCACCCGCATCGGCTCATGGCCCACGCCTGGCACGACGTCGAACCGCACGCCGATCCCGTGGGCCTCGAAGTTGTCGCGCAGCGCCCTGAGCCGCTCGACGCGCGTGACCCCGTAGGCGTCGGCGCCGTCCATCCAGTTGGTGTCGCCCTGGTTGTTGATCTCCCAGGTCTCCACGTCCGCGCCGCCCACGACCATCTGCACCGGCACGTCCCGCAGCTCCGCCACCCGGGGAGCGCAGCCGAACTCCTCCTCGAACCCCTTCAACCCGATCCACCACGGGCTGTCGTGATCGATGTACGTGATCCGCCCCGGCGCGCCGATGGACAAGCCGGAGAGCCGGTCGGGATGCAGGTACGCGAACCGGTGCACGAACTGCCCGCCCCCGGAGAACCCGTGCAGCAGGAACCGCCGGACGTCCACGTTGAAGCGCTCGCCGACCTCGTCGGCCATGGCCAGCAGCACGCGGTCGAAGCGGATGTCGCCGTACCGGAGGAACTTGAAGTTGTGCAGGTCGTCGGGGTCTCCGATGCCGGCCGGGAAGAGCGGGGCGAGCACCAGGCAGCCGTGTTCCTCGGCCCACCCGGCGAAGTTGTCGCGGTACTGCGGGCCGCGCCTACCCGTCCCGTGCTGCAGGACCGCCATCGGCAGCGGCGCGCCGTCCGGGTCGTGCGCGGACGGCACGTACAAGCAGTATGAGAACCTCTGGTCGAATCGCGACGCGAAGACGGTCGTGGCACCCGCCGAGTAGAACCCCGTCGGATGCCTGACCATGTGCAGTGCCTTAGCCATGGGCCCTCAGCCTGCGCAAACACGTGTTCGGTCACAAGGAGATTGACGCGAACGCGGTAACCTGCAGGGTGGCCGTCACGCTCTTTCTCGACTCACCCGGCGCCGGGCCCATCACCGTGCAGCAGTCGCCGCTGGCCGAGTTGTGCGCGTGCCTGCACGTCCTCGACGAGCCCGGCCACCACCCCGCCAGCGCGGGCTGGGTGGCCAGGGCGCACCGCGACGCGGACGGCGGGCTGCTGGCCACGGCCGCCGCCTGGGCGCCGCTCTGGGGCCCCTTCCGCGCCCGCTATCTGCTGCCGCTGTCGGCGGGGCCGCGGCGCACGCTGGCCGCCGAGCTGCGGGCGGTGGCCGAGCTGCCCATCGGCGACTTCGTGGCCATGACCGTGCAGGCCCTGATCGGCAAGAACGAGACCGAGCTGGCCCCCAGGCTGGGCGACGACACGCTGCACCGGCTCCGGCTGATCTCCACCAGCCGTATGGAGATCGGCGCCAGGCTGCGCGCGGACCCGGAGGCGTTCCGCGCCGAGTTGCTCGGCTTCCTCGCCGCCTTCGCGGCCGCGGCCTTCGACGCCGAGTGGCCCGCGCTCCGTCCCGCCCTGGACCGCGACGGCGCGCTGCGCGACCGCGACCTGCGTAACAAGGGCGCCCAGGCCCTCGCCGACTACCCGACCGCCGCCGCCACGGGCCCCGCCTCCGGGCCGCTGCGGATCGTGTTCGACAAGCTCTACAACGCCACCGCGCGGGTTCACGCCGGGCGTCCCTGCCTGCTGGTCCCCACGGTGCACGGGCGGCCGCACTTCGTGATCAAGCACTATCCCGGCTATCCGGTCGTCATCCAGTACAGCCCCGACGAGGCCGCCACGCCGTCGCTGGAGACGGCCAGGCGCCGGCTCGCCGCCCTCCAGGACCCGACCAGGCTGCGGCTCTGCTACGCGATCCTGCGCAACCCGGTGGCCACCGCCGAGCTGGCCACGCAGCTCGGCATGACGGCACCCCAGGTCTCCAGGCACCTGCGCAGGCTCAGGGAGGCCGAGCTCGTCCACACGCACCGGCGCGGCTCGGTCGTCTACTACCAGCTCGACGCCGCCGCCGTCGAGCGTCTCGGGCCCGACCTACTCTCCGTCCTGTACCGCTGAGGGCGTGGCCGGGGGTGAGGCCGCCGCGGCGACCGGCATGCCGGGGAACGCGGGCGGCTGGGCGGGGCGGAAGGCGTACGCGCGAGTCGTCGCCTCCTGCATGGCCAGCGCGGCGTAGCGGCGCAGCGCCGCGTCCTGCGCGGCCACCAGCTCCAGGTAGGCGGCCGTGACGCCGCTCTCCAGGTGTGCCGCCAGCCTGGCGGCCAGCGTGGCGTTGGACGGGAAGAACGGCAGCGCGTAGGACGCGTCGGGCTCGGCCGGCCGGCCGCCCCGCGTCGTGATGAACGAGCGCAACTGGTCGCGGCGCGCCCGGTGGGCGTCGAAGGCCGCGGTCATCCTGGCCCGCAGCGAGCCGGAGGTGCGCGCGCCCAGCAGCCCGTACGCGAACACCGCCGCGTGCTCGGCCGCCAGCGCCTTGCGCAGCTTTTCGACGTCGTCGCCGTTCACAGCGACCTCGGCAGGGCGACGGCGTGGGCGGCCTCGCAGGCGCCGATGCTGGCGATCAGCTGGGCCACCCCGGGCGAGACGCTCGCGAGCTGGCGCGTCCGCAGCGCCGCCGCCTTGCGCTCGAGGTCCCGCAGCCGCGACAGCGAGGCCTTCGGCGTGGCGGACGGCGACGGCGACGCGGGGGCCGAGGCGGAGGCGGTGAGCGTGACGTGCTTGCGCAGCTCGTTCAGATGGGCCTGATGGCGGTCCCTGAACGGGACCAGTTTCTGCGCCCCGCCCGCGATCAGCGACGAATAGAGCGCGATCGTGCGTTCCTTCTCGGCGACCAGCTTTTTCAGCAGGATCGTCTCGGGGGAGTCCGGGGCCTGGGCGGACGGCTGCGGAGGGCCGGAGGCGCTGCAGGCGGTGAGAGCGGCCGCTCCGCCCGCCAGCATGGCTCGCCGGGAGAGGTGACGCGGGCGCACGAGCTTAGACCTCCCAGTACTACGGCATCGGTAGCATCGTACGGGCTGGCGCCCGGGATCGCTGTCAGGCGACGCTCGCCATTCGACCATGCCGAGTGGCGCTCTTTCCGTGCCCTCGTACGGATAGGGTGTCAACTATCGTCGCTGGCTGAGCGGCCGGACGGCGGAGAGCCAGTGGCGAGGTCCGCCCGGCTGAGACATGACACATAGGGGAGGTCGATATGGGCAGCGCATCACCCCGCGACCACCTGATGAAGCTCCTGGAGCCCGTGGTCAGCGCGGAGGGCCTCGACCTGGAGGACATCACGGTCACCCAGGCAGGCAGAAGAAGGCTGCTGCGTGTGATCGTCGACCGGGACGGCGGCGTGAGCCTCGACGACGTGGCCGACGTGAGCCAGGCCGTCTCCGCGGCGCTGGACGGCGACGACTCCATGGGCCACGCGGCCTACACGCTGGAGGTCTCCTCGCCGGGCGTCGACCGTCCTCTCACCGAGCCGCGCCACTGGCGTCGCGCGGCCACACGCCTGGTGAAGGCCGAGATGAAGGACGGCACCGTGGTGGAGGGCCGCATCATGGCCGCGGACGAGAGCGGCGTCGACATCGACGTCGCAGGGTCCGCGCGCCGGCTTGATTACGTGGACCTGACCCGGGGACGGGTGCAGGTGGAATTCCGCCGCATCGACGACGTCGACGGCGACGAAGGCTAAGGGGGAGCCGCCGTGGACATCGACATGAGCGTCCTGCGCAGCCTGGAGCGGGAAAAGGACATCTCCTTCGACCTGGTGGTCAAGGCGATCGAGGACGCGCTGCTGATCGCGTACATCCGGACCGAGGGCGCGGCCTCCAAGGCGCGCGCCGAGCTCGACAGGGGCACCGGTCACGTCACGATCTGGGCCGCGGAGCTCGACGAGGAGGGCGAGGTCGTCAGGGAATACGACGACACGCCCAACAACTTCAGCAGGATCGCCGCCACCACCGCCAAGCAGATCATCCTGCAGCAGCTGCGCGACGCCGAAGACGAGATCAACTTCGGCGAGTTCGCGAGCCGCGAGGGCGAGCTGGTCTCCGGCGTCATCCAGCAGGGCAAGGACCCTCGCGTGGTGCTCGTCGACCTGGGCAAGATCGAGGCCGTGCTGCCGCACGCCGAGCAGGTCCCCGGCGAGGACTACGTGCACGGCGAGCGCATCCGTGCCTACGTGGTCCAGGTGAAGAAGGGCCACAAGGGCCCCTCCGTCAGCCTGTCGCGCACGCATCCCGGGCTGGTGAAGAAGCTGTTCGCACTGGAGGTGCCGGAGATCGCCGACGGCACCGTGGAGATCGCAGCGGTGGCTCGCGAGGCGGGGCACCGTACGAAGATCGCGGTCAGGTCGCGCAAGCCCGGCGTCAACGCCAAGGGCGCGTGCATCGGCCCGATGGGCTCGCGCGTGCGCAACGTGATGACCGAGCTTCACGGCGAGAAGATCGACATCATCGACTGGTCGGAGGATCCCGCGGAGTTCGTCGGGAATGCCCTGTCGCCCGCCCGCGTTTCTCATGTCGAGGTTCTCGATTTGGAGGGGCGCGTCGCGCGGGTGACGGTGCCCGACTACCAGCTCTCGCTGGCCATCGGGAAAGAGGGGCAGAACGCCCGGCTGGCCGCGCGGCTGACGGGATGGCGGATCGACATCCGGCCCGATACTCAAGCGGAAGATGCCGCCGGTTCCGTAGATGCGTCAACACGGTAAGCTGGAATATGGTGGCCAAGCGGCCCCACAGCGCACCTGTGTGGGCTGCAGGGTTCGCACGGCTAAGTCCGAGCTGCTCCGCCTGGTGCAGGTCGAGGATCATGTGGTCCCTGACCTGCGAGGACGGCTTCCTGGCCGGGGTGCATCGCTGCATCCGTCCTTGAGCTGTCTGGAGCTTGCCGAGCGTCGCCGGGCGTTTCCGCGCGCGTTTCGCGTGGCGGGACCGCTTGACGTCTCGCCTGTGCGGGCGCACCTGGAGGGAGAACCACGAAATGTCATGTAGGACGCCGAGTTGATGGGCGGAGTCAGATTGCTATGAGCGCCTGATGAGCACGCGGCGATGAAGACGTCAAGGTAGCGACGGTCCGGACGGCACAGCCAGCCTCCCGGGCCGAGTAAGGGAGTGCAGTGGCGAAGGTCCGGGTATACGAGCTCGCTAAGGAGTTCGGCGTAGAGAGCAAGGTCGTCATGGCCAAGCTCCAAGAGATGGGAGAGTTCGTCCGTTCGGCGTCCTCGACCATCGAAGCGCCGGTGGTCCGCAGGCTCACCGAAGCTCTGGGCGCATCGAAGGGTGGGCCCTCCAGGGGCGGCGGACAGCCGTCCAACAAGCCGCAGCCGCCAAAGGCTGCTCCCCGGCCGGCGGACAGCCAGGCCGGCAACGGCGCCCCGCAGGCGCCGGTTCCGACTCCTCCGCGCCCGGGTCCGGCTCCCAAGCCCGGCCCCGGTCCGCGTCCGGGTCTCGCGGGCGGCGATCAGCCGCGTGGCGATCAGCCGCGCCCGCCGGTGCCCATGCCTCACCAGCAGCAGCCCGAGGCCGCGCGTGGTGAGGCGCCTCAGGCTCCGCAGGCGCGCTTCGAGAGCGGCGCGCCCGCCCGGCCGACCCCGGGCCCGCGTCCGAGTCCGGCTCCGCGGCCGTCAGGCCCCAAGCCGGGTCCGCGCCCGGGTCCCGGTGACAGCTCCGCGCAGGCACCGCGTCCCGGTGGACAGGGTGAGCGTGGTCCGCGTCCCGGTGGACAGGGTGAGCGCGGTCCGCGTCCCGGTGGACAGGGTGAGCGCGGTCCGCGTCCCGGCGCCGGGCCGAAGCCCGGTCCGCGTGGTCCGCGTCCCGGCAACAACCCGTTCTCGTCCACCGCGAGCGGCATGGGCCAGGCCCGTCCGCCGCGTCCCGGTGGCCAGCGCGACGGCGGCCCTCCCGGCCAGCGCGAGCGCCGCGACGGTCCGCCACGTGACGGCGCGATGCCGCGTCCGCCGCAGGGCCGTGGGGGCGACAGGCCCACTCCTGGTCCTCGTCCCGGTCCGCCTGCCGGCGGTCCGCGTCCGGGTCCCGGTGCGGGCGGTCCCCGTCCGGGTGGCCCGCGTCCCAATCCGATGATGATGCCGCAGGGTCGTCCTGCCGGTCCGGGTGGCGGTGGCCGTCCGGGCGGTGGTCCCGGTGGCGGCGGTGGCGGCGGTGGCCGTCCCGGTGGCGGCGGTGGCGGCGGTGGCCGTCCCGGCGGCGGTGGCGGCGGCGGTCGTCCCGGCGGCGGTTTCGCCGGTCGCCCGGGTGGCGGTGGCGGCGCAGGTCCGCGCACCGGCACCGGTGGTCCCGGTGGTGGCGGCGGCGGTTTCGCCGGTCGTCCCGGTGGCGGCGGTCGCGGCCGTGGCGGCGGCACCGCGGGAGCCTTCGGGCGTCCCGGCGGCCGTCCTACGCGTGGCCGTAAGTCGAAGCGGCAGAGGCGCCAGGAGTTCGACAACATGTCGGCGCCGGCGATCGGCGGCGTGCAGGTCGCTCGCGGCAACGGCGCGACGATCCGCCTTCCGCGCGGCGCGTCGCTGTCCGACTTCGCCGACCGTATCGGCGCCAACCCGGCCGCGCTCGTGCAGATCATGCTGCACCTCGGCGAGATGGTGACCGCGACCCAGTCGGTCAACGAGGAGACGCTGCAGCTGCTCGGCGCCGAGCTGGACTACAACATCCAGGTCGTCAGCCCGGAGGAGGAGGACCGCGAGCTTCTCGAGGCCTTCGACATCGAGTTCGGCGAGGACGAGGGCGACGAGGCCGACCTGGCCGCACGCCCGCCGGTCGTGACCGTCATGGGTCACGTCGACCACGGTAAGACCAAGCTGCTCGACGCCATCCGCAAGACCAACGTGGTGGCGCGCGAGGCGGGTGGCATCACCCAGCACATCGGTGCTTACCAGGTCTCCGCCGAGCACGAGGGCGAAGACCGGAGGGTCACCTTCATCGACACCCCGGGTCACGAGGCGTTCACCGCCATGCGTGCCCGAGGCGCCAAGTCCACCGACATCGCGGTGCTGGTGGTCGCGGCCGACGACGGTGTGAAGCCGCAGACGATCGAGGCGCTCAATCACGCCCAGGCGGCTGACGTCCCGGTCGTGGTCGCGGTCAACAAGGTCGACAAGGAGGGCGCGGACCCCAACAAGGTGCGGGCCCAGCTCACCGAGTACGGCCTGGTGGCGGAGGAATTCGGCGGCTCGACGCTGTTCGTCGACATCTCGGCGAAGAACGGCACGGGCATCGAAAACCTCCTCGAGGCGATCCTGCTCACCGCGGACGCCGAGCTCGACCTGCGGGCCAACCCGACGATGGACGCGCAGGGCATCGCGATCGAGGCGCACCTCGACAAGGGCCGTGGCCCGACCGCGACCGTCCTGGTCCAGCGCGGCACGCTGCGCGTCGGCGACTCGATCGTGTGTGGCGAGGCCTACGGCCGCGTCCGCGCGATGCTCGACGACAACGGCGACGCGGTCGAAGAGGCCACGCCGTCCCGTCCGGTCCTGGTCATGGGTCTGACGGCCGTTCCGAGCGCCGGTGACAACTTCATCGTCGTCTCCGACGACCGGATGGCCCGGCAGATCGCCCAGCAGCGCGCGGCGCGCAAGCGCAGCGCCGACATGGCGAAGTCGAGCCGTCGCCGCACCCTCGAAGAGCTGTTCAGCGACCTCGAGAAGGGTCGTGTCGACGAGCTCAAGCTCATCATCAAGGGTGACGTGTCCGGTTCGGTCGAGGCCCTGGAAGACGCCCTGCTCAAGATCGATGTCGGCGACGAGGTCAGGCTCCGTGTCCTGCACCGCGCGGTCGGCGCGATCACCGAGTACGACGTCAACCTGGCCGTCGCCGACGACAACGCGGTCATCATCGGCTTCAACGTCCGCCCCGAGCCTCGGGCGCGCGACCTGGCCGAGCGCGAGGGTGTCGACATCCGCTACTACTCGGTCATCTACCAGGCGATCGAGGAAATCGAAGCGGCGCTCAAGGGCATGCTCAAGCCCGAGTTCGAAGAGGTCCAGATGGGCACGGCGGAGGTCCGCGAGGTCTTCAAGGTGCCGAAGATCGGCAACGTCGCCGGTTCGCTGGTCCGCTCCGGCCTGATCGTCCGCAACAGCAAGGCCAGGATCATCCGCGACGGCGTCGTCATCGCGGACAACCTGACCGTCTCGTCCCTGCGTCGCTTCAAGGATGACGCGACCGAGGTCCGCGAGGGCTTCGAGTGCGGCATCGGTGTCGGCTACAACGACATCAGGATCGACGACGTCATCGAGACGTTCGAAATGCGGGAGAAGCCGCGCGTGTAACACGCGGCCGGGCGCCCGGCGGGACATCCGCCGGGCGCCTCTCGCACGCCAGGCCTGGTTCCCACCGCAGCAGGCCGGTCGTGCGTCACCACACCAGGCCAAGCGGTGGTAGCCAACGATGTATGTGGGTGCTCTGACCCTGGACATCCTGCTCGGCGACGTGCGGTCGCTGAAGCAGAAGCGCTCTGCCGTCCGGCCTCTGGTCGCCGAGTTGCAGCGACGTTATCCCAGCATCGCGGTGGCCGAGACCGGCCATCTCGACCTGCATCGCAGAGCTGAGATCGGCATCGCGGTGGTCTCCGCCTCCGCGGGTAACTGCAAAGAGGTGATGGACGCCTGCGAGCGGATGGTGGCCTTCCGCCCTGAGATCGAGCTGCTGTCGGCCCGGCAGCGCCTCTACAACGACGAAGATTGAACGACAGCACGGCCAGGTCGTGCGTGAGGGGGAGCGAACATGGTGGATGCCGCACGAGCGCGCAAGCTCGCCGACCGCATCCAGCAGATCGTCGCCGAGATGCTGGAGCGCCGGATCAAGGATCCACGCCTGGGCTTCGTCACCGTGACCGACACGCGCGTCACCGCCGACCTGCGTGAGGCGACGGTCTTCTACACGGTGTTCGGCTCCGAGGCGGAGCGCGCCGACAGCGCGGCCGCCCTGGAGAGCGCCAAGGGGATCATCCGTTCCGAGGTCGGCCGCCAGACCGGCGTGCGCTTCACCCCGACCCTGACGTTCACGCACGACCCGCTGCCCGACAGCGCCCGTCAGCTCGACGATCTGATCAACGCCGCGCGAGCCAGGGACGCCGAGGTCGCGCGGCAGGCCCAGAACGCCGCGTACGCCGGGGAGGCCGACCCGTACAAGAAGCCCGACGAGGGCCCCGATGACATGACCGCGCGCGCGGCCGGGGACGACCAGGCGTGACGCCCGACGTACGAGACAGGGCCGACCGGCCGGCGCGGGTCGGGACCCGCGACCGCGCCGGCGGCGGCGCGATACCGGAGAGCGCCTGGGACCGGGCGCTGCACCTGATCGGGCGGGCCGACGAGGTCGCGCTGGCCTGCCACGTGACGCCCGACGGCGACGCGCTCGGCTCGATGCTGGCCGTGGCCTTCGTACTGCGGTCGATGGGCAAGCGGGTCGTGGCGTCGTTCGGCGACCGGCACTTCGCGGTGCCGCGCCTGCTGGGGTTCCTTCCGGGGCAGGAGATGCTGGTGCCGCCGGAGGAGTTCCCGGCGGCCCCCGCGCTGCTGATCACGTTCGACTCCTCGACGTTCGAGCGGCTGGGGTTGCTCAGCGACAACACCGCCAGGGCGGCCGAGGTCGTCGTGATCGACCATCATCCGTCCAACGCCGGGTTCGGCACGCTCGCGCTCATCGACGCCACGGCGGCGGCCACGGCGATGCTGGCCGAGCAGCTGATCTACCGGCTCGGCGGGCGGCTCGACCGGGACATCGCCACGTGCCTGTACGCGGGCCTGGTGACCGACACCGGCTCGTTCCGCCATTCCTCGACCACGCCGGCCGTGCACCAGATGGCCGCCCGGCTCGTGGCGACGGGGCTGCGTACCGACGAGATCGCCCGCGAGCTGTGGGACCGCTCGCCGTTCGGCTACCTCAAGGTGCTGGCGGCCGCGTTCGACCGGGTGACGCTGGAGGACGGTCCGGCGGGCGGCATGGTGTGGACGTACGTGACCCGGGTGGACCGGGCCGCGTACGGACTACCGTATTCCGAGCTCGAAGGCATCATCGACATCGTGCGGCGCACCGACGAGGCCGAGGTGGCGGTCGTGCTCAAGGAGGACGACCAGGGCGCCTGGCAGGTGTCCACCAGGTCCAAGGGCACCGCTGACGTGGGCGCCGCGTGCGCGGCGCTGGGCGGTGGCGGCCACCACAACGCGGCCGGATACACCTCGCACGCCAGTGTCGAGGACACCATGGCCGCCCTGAGGCGAGAGCTGGGGAAGGCGTGATGGCCGAAAGCGGTCTGATCATCGTCGACAAGCCGGGCGAGTGGACCTCCCACGACGTGGTCGCCAAGATGCGGCGCATCGCCGGCACCCGCCGCGTGGGGCACGCCGGCACGCTCGACCCGATGGCGACGGGCGTGCTCGTGATCGGCGTGGAGAAGGCGACGAGGCTGCTCGGGCACCTGACGCTGACCGAGAAGGTGTACGAGACCACGATCCGGCTCGGCGTCAGCACGAACACCGACGACGCCGAGGGCGAGGTCATCGCCACCGCCTCGGCGGCCGGCGTGACCCCCGCCGAGATCCACAAGGGCGTCGCCGCGCTGACCGGGGAGATCATGCAGATCCCGCCGCAGGTCAGCGCGATCAAGGTGAACGGGCAGCGGGCGTACAAGATGGCGCGGGCGGGCGAGGAGGTCGAGCTGTCGGCCCGGCCCGTCACGGTGCGGGCGTTCGACGTGCTCGGCATCCGGGCCCATGACGACGTCGTGGACGTGGACGCGGTCGTGACCTGCTCCAGCGGCACCTACATCCGCGCGCTGGCCCGCGACCTGGGCGCGGCGCTCGGCGTCGGCGGGCATCTGACGCGGCTGCGCCGTACCAGGGTGGGGCCCTATGACCTGTCGCTGGCCAGGACCGTCGAGCAGCTCGCCGGGGAGTGCGTGATCCTGCCGATCGGGGAGGCGGTGACCGCGGCGTTCCCGCGCAGGGACGTGACCGCCGACGAGGCCCGGGTCATCGGGCACGGCGGGCGGCTGCCCGCCACCGGCCTCGGGAAGGGGCCGATCGGCGTGTTCGGGCCGGACGGGGCGCTGCTCGCCCTGGTCGAGGAGCAGGGCCGGACCGCGAAGCCGCTCGCCGTGTTCGTCAGCTAGCGGTGGGTTTGCGGGCGACGATGATGTCGCGGACGATCGCCTGGTCCACCCAGTGTTCGAAGTCGGGATAGCTCATCACCTGGAGACCGGCGGCCGTGAGGATCTCCGCCAGGTCTGAGCTCTTGCCGCCATAGGTGTTCCAGGCGATGCCCATCGCGCCGCCGGGGCGCAGCAGCTCCGTCCAGACGGGGACCGCGCCGCGCAGCAGCTCCAGAGGGCTGCGGGACAGGCCGGAACCGCCCTTGCTGCCGTGCTGGACCCCGTAGGGGGCGTCGGTCACCAGGACGTCGAACGAGCGGGGCTTGAAGAACTCGCGGCTCTTGAGGGTGTCGGCGTTGACCATGGCCAGTTGCTGCACGTCGCCGGCCTTGACCGCCTCCTTCGACAGGCCGAAGGTGACGTTCAGCCGCCGCCCGACGAGGGCCCGCTCGCGGCGCACCGGAACGGTCTCGGCGGTGTGCTTGAACCGTTTGTTGCGCAGCCAGGTCTTGATGAAGCCGGCGTACGCCTCGAAGTCCTTGCCGTCGACGTCGATCCCGTAGGCGTCGTAGCCGTACATGAGGGCCTGGTTGAGCGTCGTGCCGCGGCCGCACAGCGGGTCGAACACCGACAGCCGCTCGCCCAGCCCTTTGCCCGAGGCCAGCACGGTGACGTTGAGCAGCAGCTTGGTGAAGTGCTCGTTGGTCTTGCCCGCGTATTTCTGGATGGTGATCAGGTCGCTGGTCAGCCGGTCGAGCGGCTGCATCCGCAGCGGCCTGAGCAACTCGCCCTCGATCCCAAAGATTGCGTAAACAGAGGAAAGGTTCGACAAAAGCGCGACGTCCGCCTGGGCAAGCGGCTCCGCCGTCTCGAACGTCACGTAAGGCACGCCGCCGATCGTCGTCTCCTCGCTGCCCAGCACCTCGCCGCGCAGCGCCTGCGCGTCGAAGACCGCCAGCTCGCTCCTCGTCAGCCGGACGGAGCTCTCGCCGTAGACCCGGTTGAAGGCAGGCAGGATCAGAAGCGCGTATCGAGGCATGATTCCCGATCCTATCTGGGACTCCGGCCCCTCGATTCGAGTTAACCGTGACGCCCGTGGCAGGCTTGTGTCGGATTGATCCGCCACGAGCGAATGGGGCCTAGCGTGCTGGATACGGGAAGGTCTGTCGTCACCATAGGCGTGTACGACGGGGTGCACCGCGGGCATCAGCGGGTTGTCGAGCGGGTCGTCGCCATCGCCCGGCAGCGGGGGCTGCGGGCCGCCGCCGTCACCTTCGAGCCCCATCCGGACGAGGTCGTGTTCCCCGGGTCGCACCCGCATCGGCTCACGAGCCCCAGGCGCAGGGGCGAGCTGCTGACGGGGCTGGGGGTGGACGAGATCGTCGTGGTGGAGTTCACGCTGGAGCTGTCGCGGACCAGCCCGGCCGACTTCGCCCAGTCGGTGCTGGGGGAGCGGTTGCGGGCCGCGGTCGTGGTGGTGGGAGAGAACTTCGTGTTCGGACAGGGTGCGAGCGGCGATATCGATACATTGCGGACGCTGGGCGATAAGTACGACTTCGCGGTGGAGGTTGTGCCCACCCTCGACGACATCTCCTCGACCGCCATCCGCGAGCGGCTCGTGGCCGGCGAGGTCGAGGCCGCCGCGGCCGCGCTGGGACGGCCGCACCGCGTGGAGGGCGTGGTCGTCCGCGGCTACCAGCGGGGGCGCCAGCTCGGCTTCCCTACCGCGAACGTCGAGACGCCGCAGCACACGGCGATCCCCGCCGACGGGGTCTACGCGGGGTGGTTGCAGTGTGTGCCGGTGGCGAACCTGCCGACCCTGTATCCGGGGGAGCGGTGGCCGGCGGCGATCTCGGTCGGCACCAATCCGACGTTCGAAGGGGTGCCGCGGACGGTGGAGGCGTACGCGCTGGACCGGGACGATCTGGAGCTGTATGGCGCGCACGTGGCGGTGGAGTTCGCCGCGCGCCTGCGCGGCAACACCAGATTCGAGTCCATCGACGCCCTCATCGCCCAAATCCACGCCGACGTCGACGCTGCTCGTCGTCTCACGCGTTAACAGCCCTTTCTTCCTTTACGCGTCGCCGTGGCCCGCCACCCGACGCACTCCGGCCTGCGTCGCCTGTCAAGGCGCACCCCGCATCCAGCGGCACACCACCCAGGGGACGAGCACCGGCCTCCGCATATCGGGCGGTTCGTGAACCGTGAAGGTTCAGCCGTGGGTGCGGAGGGACTCCAGCAGGCGGGACAGGGCCGCCTGGGTGTCGGCCAGGTCGTTGTTGTCCGGCCTGGCGGACCGGGCCAGCCACAGGGCCGCTTCGTTCATCGCGCCCGACAACAGGCGGGTCAGTGGCGCGACCGGCTGGGCGGGGATCGTCCCGTTGCCGATGAGGATGGCGAGCGCCTCGGCCAGGTGCTTGGCCGAGGTGGCCTCGTCGATCGCGCGCCACTCGTTCCAGCCCAGCACCGCGGGGCCGTCGATCAGCATGATCCGCTGCACCTCGGGGTCGGCGCCGGCCGCCACGAACGCCGCGCACCCTGCCTTGAGCCGGTCCCATGGATCGCCCGCCGCCTCCGCCGCTCGGACCACCCGGGCCGCCACCTCCTGCTGCACCTCCTCCAGCACGGTGCGGAAGAGGTCGGCCTTGCCGGCGAAATGGTGGTAGAGGGCCCCTTTGGTCACCCCTGACTCCGCCACGATCTCCGCCAGGCCGACCGCGACATAGCCCTTGGTCGCGAACAGCCGCCTGCCCACGGCGATCAGCGTCCGCCTGGTGTGTTCCTTCTGCTCGGTCCTGGTCACCCGCACCCCTTTGACATACCTCTGGTATGTGAATTAGCGTACCCTCGCATACCGTTGGTATGTGAACAGAGAGGGGAATGCTCATGGAGCTCAGCAGCTTCTACCCGGTGGTCTGCGCCGCCGACGTCGCCGCGTCGAAGGACTTCTACGTGCGATTGTTCGGGTTCGAGGTGACGTTCGAGGCCGACTGGTATGTGAGCCTGCGCCGCGGGGCGTACGAGCTGGCCCTGCTGGATCACACGCACCCGACGCTGCCCGCGGCCTACCGGCGGCCGGTGGGCGGGCTCCTGCTCAACTTCGAGGTGGCTGACGTCGACGCCGAGTGGGAGCGGCTGGTGGTGCGCGAAGGGCTGACGCCGGAGCTGGCGCTGCGCGACGAGGACTTCGGTCAGCGGCACTTCATCGTGGCCGACCCCGGCGGCGTGCTCGTCGACGTCATCACGCCCATCGCGCCGTCCGGCGAGTACGCCGAGCTGTACGCGTCCGGTGCCGGACATGAACACCCGAGCACCCTGGACTAGGTGGTAACCTTGCATGTCGGCATTGTGACGGCGGCGCTGCGCGCTGCCCATGACGGCCTTCATGCGGCGACTGTAGGCACGCACGGTCGTTCGCACTTTCGTCACATTCGCGCGTGCCCGTAGATTGAAGGAGAGCCGTGTCTCTCGACACCGCTGCCAAGAAGTCCATCATCGGCGAGTATGCGACGGTCGAGGGCGACACCGGGTCGCCCGAGGTGCAGATCGCACTGCTCAGCAAGCGCATCAGCGAGCTCACCGAGCACCTGAAGACGCACAAGCACGACCACCACAGCCGTCGTGGCCTGCTTCTGCTCGTCGGTCGCCGGCGCCGCCTGCTGAAGTACCTGCAGAAGGTCGACATCCAGCGCTACCGTTCGCTCATCGAGCGGCTCGGCCTGCGCCGATAGCATGAAAGGGAGCGGCGCTCATGCCGCTCCCTTTCTCATATGGGTAGTCCCATACGAGAGACCGCCGGGCGCGTGGCGACGTGAAAACGCCCACGCCCCTGACGTACAACTGAAGATCCGAGACACACAGCCCCCGCGTCCGCTCAGCACCATGCGACCCGCGACGCCTGCGGGCCGGTCCTCGGTAGTGGCTTCCGGTAGACGTGACAGTGACATCTGACCGTCACCTTTAACCGGGCGCTTCGATCGAAGACCGGCGCTGCACCTAACGAGGGTGCCGGTGAGAAAAGGGCGCGGGTGACCGACCACAAGGAGGTCCCCCGTGGAGGGTGTCCACACTGCTGAAGCCGTCATAGACAACGGCTCATTCGGCACACGCACGATCCGGTTCGAGACCGGTCGTCTCGCTCGCCAGGCGGCCGGCTCCGCCGTCGCCTATCTCGACAACGACACGATGGTGCTGTCCGCCACCACCGCGTCCAAGAATCCGAAGGAGCAGTTCGACTTCTTCCCGCTCACGGTGGACGTCGAGGAGCGCATGTACGCCGCGGGACGCATCCCCGGCTCGTTCTTCCGCCGTGAGGGCCGTCCGTCCGAGGACGCGATCCTGACCTGCCGCCTGATCGACCGGCCGCTGCGCCCGTCGTTCGTCAAGGGCCTGCGCAACGAGATCCAGGTCGTCGCCACCATCATGGCGCTCAATCCCGACCACCTCTACGACGTGGTCGCGATCAACGCCGCGTCGCTGTCGACGCAGCTGGCGGGCCTGCCGTTCTCCGGCCCGATCGGCGGCGTGCGGGTCGCGCTGATCGAGGGCCAGTGGGTGGCGTTCCCGACGCACCACGAGCTGGAGCGGGCGACGTTCGACATGGTCGTGGCGGGCCGCGTGCTCGGCGACGGCGATGTCGCGATCATGATGGTCGAGGCCGAGTCCACCAGAGACACGCTCAAGCTGGTCGCCGAGGGTGCCGTCGCGCCCACCGAGGAGACCGTCGCGCAGGGCCTGGAGGCCGCCAAGCCCTTCATCAAGGTGCTCTGCGAGGCGCAGTCGCGCATCGCGCAGGTCGCGGCCAAGGAGACGGCCGAATATCCGGTCTTCCTGGAGTACCAGGAGGACGCCTACGCCGCGGTCGAGTCCGCGGTGAAGTCGGAGCTGGCGGCCGCGCTGACCATCGCCGGCAAGCAGGAGCGCGAGAGCGAGCTGGAGAAGGTCAAGGCGCTGGCCGCCGAGAAGCTCCTGGCCGACTTCGAGGGGCGCGAGAAGGAGATCAGCGCCGCGTTCCGCTCGGTGATGAAGAAGCTCATGCGCGAGCGCGTCGTCAAGGAGGGCGTGCGCATCGACGGCCGCGGGACCAAGGACATCCGCGAGCTGTCCGCCGAGGTCCACGTGGTGCCGCGGGTGCACGGCTCGGCGCTGTTCGAGCGCGGTGAGACCCAGATCATGGGCATCACGACGCTCAACATGCTGCGCATGGAGCAGGTCATCGACACGCTCAACCCGGAGCGGACCAAGCGCTACATGCACAACTACAACTTCCCGCCCTACTCCACCGGCGAGACCGGCCGGGTGGGCTCGCCCAAGCGCCGCGAGATCGGCCACGGCGCGCTGGCCGAGCGGGCGCTGATCCCGGTGCTGCCCACGCGCGAGGAGTTCCCGTACGCCATCCGCCAGGTCTCCGAGGCGCTCAGCTCCAACGGTTCCACCTCGATGGGCTCGGTCTGCGCCTCCACGATGGCGCTGCTCGACGCCGGTGTGCCGCTCAAGGAGATGGTCGCCGGCATCGCGATGGGCCTGATCGGCGAGGGTGACACCTACGTCACCCTGACCGACATCCTGGGTGCCGAGGACGCCATGGGCGACATGGACTTCAAGGTCGCCGGCACCAAGGACGTCATCACCGCGCTGCAGCTCGACACCAAGCTCGACGGCATTCCCGCCTCCGTGCTGGCCGCCGCGCTCAAGCAGGCCAAGGGCGCCCGCCTGGCGATCCTCGACGTGATGCAGGAGGCGATCGACTCCCCGGCGGAGATGAACCCGACCGCGCCGCGCATCATCACCATCAAGGTCCCCGTGGACAAGATCGGCGAGGTCATCGGCCCGAAGGGCAAGATGATCAACCAGATCCAGGACGACACGGGCGCCGAGATCACCATCGAGGACGACGGCACGATCTACATCGGCGCCACCGACGGCCCGGCGGCCGAGGCCGCGCGGTCGGCGATCAACGCGATCGCCAACCCGCACATGCCGGAGGTCGGCGAGCGCTACCTGGGCACGGTCGTCAAGATCGCGGCCTTCGGGGCGTTCATCTCGCTCATGCCGGGCAAGGACGGCCTGCTGCACGTCTCGCAGATCCGCAAGCTGCACGGCGGCAAGCGCATCGAGAACGTCGAGGACGTGATGAGCGTCGGCGAGAAGATCCAGGTGGAGATCGCCGAGATCGACGGCCGGGGCAAGCTCTCGCTGGTGCCCGTCGAGGTCATCGAGAAGGAGGCCGCCGAGAAGGAGGCGAAGGGCGCCGAGGGCGACGACGAGGCCCCGCAGCCGGAGGAGGCCGCCGCGCCGGGCGAGGACAAGTCGGAGCGGCCGCGCCGCACCCGCACGCGCGTCCGCACCCGGAGCAGCAGCGGCGGCGACGGGGACGACCGGAACTCGTGAGCGAGCGTAGCGAGTGAATCATCAGACGCAGCGGCTTGCCACGAGGCCGGAGAAGGAGGCCTCGTGAGCACACGTAGCGAGGGCAACCAGCAGACGCAGCACCTTGTTCGAGGGGCCGGAGACGGAGGCCTCGTGAACACCACGACGCTGCATCCTGGCAAGGACGGGGCTGGGGTCGTCCGGCGCACCGTCCTCCCTGGTGGGCTGCGCGTGGTGACCGAGACCATGCCGACCGTGCGGAGCGTCGCGGTCGGCATGTGGGTCGGCATCGGCTCGCGTGACGAGGCCCCCGAGCACACGGGGGCCACCCACTTCCTCGAGCACCTGCTGTTCAAGGGCACTCCGACGCGTGACGCGATGGAGATCTCCGCCTCCATCGAGGGCATCGGCGGCGAGATCAACGCCTTCACCGCGAAGGAGTACACGTGCTACTACGCACGTGTGCTCGACGATGACCTGCCGATCGCGGTCGACGTGCTCGCCGACGTCGTGACCAGCTCGCTGGTGACCGAGGAGGACGTCGAGTCCGAGCGGGGCGTGATCCTCGAGGAGATCGCCATGCACGACGACGACCCCTCGGACGTGGTGCACGAGCAGTTCGCCGCCGCGCTGTACGGCGACTCGCCGATCGGCCGTCCCATCCTGGGCACGGTCGAATCGATCAACGCGCTCGGACGTGACCGGATCGCCGAGTACTACCACCGCTACTACCGGCCCCGCCGCACTGTGGTGTCGGTGGCGGGCAACGTGCGCCACGAGGAAGTCGTGGAGCTGGTCGTCCGGGCGTACGAGCGGTCCGGGGCGCTGACCGGCCCGGCCGAGTTCGCCTCGCCCCGCACCAGCGGCCCCGGCGCCGACACCCGTTCGGGCGTCCGGGTGCTCGACCGGCCGACCGAGCAGGCCAACCTGGTGCTCGGCACAACCGGCCTGTCCCGTACGGACGAGCGCAGGTTCGCCCTGGGCGTGCTCAACTCCGCGCTGGGCGGCGGCATGTCGTCCAGGCTCTTCCAGGAGATCAGGGAGAAGCGCGGCCTGGCCTACTCCGCCTACAGCTACACCTCCGCGTACGCCGACACCGGCCAGTTCGGCATCTACGTGGGCTGCCTGCCGTCCAAGATCGACGACGTGCTCAAGATCTGCCGGGACGAGGTGTCCCGCGTGGTGGCCGAAGGGCTGAGTGAGGACGAGATCCTGCGCGGCAAGGGGCAGATGCGCGGCGGGCTCGTGCTCGGCCTGGAGGACACCGGCTCGCGCATGTCGCGCATCGGCAAGAACGAGCTGGTCTACGAGGAGCTCATGTCGGTGGACGAG
This sequence comes from Nonomuraea sp. NPDC049480, assembly GCF_044465905.1. Classification (NCBI taxonomy): domain Bacteria; kingdom Bacillati; phylum Actinomycetota; class Actinomycetes; order Streptosporangiales; family Streptosporangiaceae; genus Nonomuraea; species Nonomuraea sp. NPDC049480. Next base: position 25,372 of record NZ_JBITMD010000023.1, on the reverse strand, counting down.
GTGCTGTCCCGCATCGAGGCCGTCACTCCCGACGAGATCGCCGAGGTGGCCGGGGACGTGCTCAACCGGCCGCTCACGCTCGCCGTGATCGGCCCGTACGGTGACAAGGACTTCACCGACACCATCCGCTGACCTTGCCGTCGCCTCGGCGGTCGCGTTCGGCGACCCGCCGAGGCGGCGGTCCGCCGAGGCGAGCCCGGGCGCTGCCGCTCGTGGTGCCGGCGAACTCGCGCGGCTCGCGACAGGAGTGCGGGGTGGCACTCTGATGGGCGGGTTTCCTGGTGGGATAGGGTTGGCCGTGTGATCAAGGTAGGTGTGCTCGGAGCCCGCGGCCGCGTGGGCATCGAGGTGTGCAAGGCGGTCGAGGCGACCACGGACATGGAGCTGGTGGCCGCGCTCGACAAGGACGACCCCATCGAAGGGCTCGAGGGCGCGGAGGTGGTGGTCGACTTCACCCACCCCGACGTGGTCATGGGCAATCTGGAATGGGCCATCGCCCATGGCGTCCACCCGGTGGTGGGCACGACGGGGTTCGACGAGGGACGGCTGGCGGCCGTACGCGGCTGGCTGGCGGACTCGCCGGGCACCAACTGCCTGATCGCCCCCAACTTCGGCATCGCGGCCGTGCTCATGATGCACTTCGCGCAGCAGGCGGCCCGTCACTTCGAGTCCGTCGAGATCGTCGAGCTGCACCATCCCAACAAGGCGGACGCCCCGTCCGGCACCGCGCGCCGTACGGCGGAGCTGGTGGCTGAAGCACGCGCCAAGGCCGGTGCCGCCCCGATGCCCGACGCGACCAGCACCGCGCTGGACGGCTCCCGCGGCGCCGACGTGGGCGGGGTGCACGTGCACGCGGTACGCCTGTCCGGGCTGATCGCCCACCAGGAGGTGCTGCTGGGCGGCGACGGCGAGATCCTCACCATCAGGCACGACACGATGAGCAGAGCGGCCTTCACACCCGGCGTGCTGCTGGGCGTGCGCAGGGTGCGCGAGCTGCCGGGCCTCACCGTGGGCCTGGAGCCGCTTCTCGACCTCTGACCTCCGGCCGATGTGCTGTGGCCGCACGACGTGCCCACCACCTGATCGGTCGTGGGCACGTCGTGAGGAGAGGGTCCCGGCTCCGCACAACCGGGCCTACGATCGTCAACACTAATACGAGAGGCGAGTTCCGCCCGAAACATGAGATCGTGTCGGCATGGTGCGATGGGCTGAGGCCGGCGATCTCCCTGGGCTGGTGTCGATCGAGCTGGCCGCGGACGGGCTGTTCGAGACGGTGGGCATCACGTTCCCGCCCGGGACGACGATGATCGAGGAAGTGGACGATCCGGGGACCGTCCTCGTCGAGGGGACGCCTCCGGCCGGGTTCGCGCTGGTCACGTGGGTGGACGGCAATCTGCATCTCGACCAGTTGGCGGTCCATCCGGACAGCATGCGCCAGGGCATCGGCGGGCGGCTCGTCGCGGCGGTCATCGACCACGCGCGGGCGGCCGGGGCGCCGAGGGTGACGCTGACGACGTACCGGGACGTGCCCTGGAACGCGCCGTGGTACGCCCGGCACGGCTTCTCGGTGCTGCCCGAAGAGGAGTGGGGGCCGGAGTTGCGGGCGGTGGTGAAGCACGAGCGGGAGATGGGGATCGAGGTCGCGTCGCGCGTGGTGATGAGCCGCGCCTGTTAGCCCTGGGCGGGACATGGCGTGAGGCGAGCGCCTACTGGTCCTGTCTCGGCGGGGCGCGGTGGGAGGCGAGCCAGTCGACGGCGTAGTCCACGGCAGCGCGCAGGGAGAACAACCTGGCCTCGGCCGCGCCCACCCGGCGCCGTCGCACCGCGCCGGTCTGCTCGAAGCCCGCTCCCAGGGCGGCGAAATCGCCGGCGTCCACGGCCACGTCCTCGAACTCGCACCACACCCGCCCGTCCCCGTCGTCGACCACGGCGCGATAACTTCGTCGCGGCGGGCTGGCGGTGTAGCGGTATTCGGCCAGGTGAAAGGCCGTGCACTTGCCGTAGCCCACGCCCAGCAGCAGGACGAGGGCGCCGGCGTCGTACAGGCGGGCCAGCGGAGATCGCTCTCCGAGCAGGCAGTCGCGGGCGTGGCCCCCGATGATCTCGGCCGCCCGCGGCCCGACGGCGGCGAAGGACGTCTGCGGGTGCGCGCTGCGCCTGGCCCCGGGCAGGGTGCGTACGTGCTCGGCGATCCGGCCCATCTGGTGTGAGGGGGTCGTGGCGCGGTCGTAAGCGGGCATGCGGGAGCGGTAGTCGGCGGCCTCCTCCTGGGTCATTCCGGCCACCGCGGCGCGGTAGAGGGGCGAGGTGTCGGAATTGCCCGCTGTTCCGGAGGGGACCGCGAGCGTGCCGTCGTCGCCGAGCACTCCGCGCAGGGCTGAGATCACCGTACGCGCTCCGCCCTCGATGTGGCCGAGGCTTCGGAGCGAAGAATGCAGCAAAATGACTTGCCCGAAACCGACTCCCAGCGCCGCAAAATCACGACTTAATAGGGCAAATCCTGACATTAGGTGTCTTCCGTCATGTGATGTCACATCAAGATCAGATCATGGCCACAGATGATCTACCAGGCCTGTTTTGGTGGATTGTGGTTTCTGTCCAATTTATTGATCGTCGGTGTATTAAGTTTCTCGTGGACGAGGGGATAGTGACGCTCCTTAAGGGGACGGGTTGGGTGGTGCCGGGCTTGGTTCTCTATACTTAGGCTGGCCGAGACCATTGACGAGATGAGTGGTCCTACCTCCCGAGTCCTGTCCTGACCGTAAGGTCGGGCCTGAAAGGATGGGGGGCGTGGACGAAACGGTTGATCAGGCGCAGGACGGTTCAGTTCCGCCTGTGTCAAAAAGGGCTAGATTTGCCCTCATATGGGTGGGTTCCGCTATTTCCACCGTCGGCACGCGGACGCTGGCGGTCGCCTACCCGCTTCTTGCCTTGGCGCAGACCGGTTCGCCCGCCGCTGCGGGCTGGGCCGGATTCGCCCTGACAATTCCCATCCTGGTGTTCTATATTCCGGGCGGGCTCCTGGTCGACCGGATATCGCCCCGCCGCATCATCCTTTGCGTGGAGGTCGGCCGCGTGGTGAGCGTGTCCTCCGTGCTCTTGCTGCTGCCGTTCGGCGGGCCTTCCCTCGCGCATCTCATCCTGGCCGCAGCCGCTGAGGGGACGTTGTGGGTGCTCTACACCTTGGCGGAGGCGGCCCTGCTGCCCTCCGTCGTTCACCCGGTCATGATCCATGCGGCGCTGGCCAAGAGCGAGGGGGCGAGCCATCTCGCCTCGATCGCTGGGAGGCCGCTCGGGGGATATCTCTTCGGGGTCGGGCGCTACGTTCCTTTCGCGTTCAATGCCGTGCTTTTCGTCATGTCTTGGAGTCTGTTCGTCAGCTGGGGGCGCGACACCGGGAAACGCTCGGCCCGGCCATCTCGGTTGCGCGATCTCTCCGAGGGATTTCACGAGCTCACCCGGCAGCCCTTCCTCGGCAGCGCCATCATGGTGACGACCTTCACCAACCTGATGGTGAACACACTGATCATGATCTTCGTCGCCGGCTCGGAAGGCATGTCCTCGTTCAAGATCGGGCTCGTGCTCGCGGCAGGCGGCGTGGGCGGTGTGGCGGGCGCGATTCTGGCCTCGATCCTGCCGCCCGTGCGTCGGGTGCTGCGGCTGCACATGTGGATCTGGGTGGCAGGGCTGGGTCTGGCGGCGGTGGGTCCGGTCGTGGGGCGGCCGTCGTTCTTCTTCGCCCTGGCCCTCGTCGTCACGGGGATCGGCGGTGCGCTGAGCAACGTGGCGATCAAGTTCGTCGAGTTGCACAAGGTCGATCCGGGAACGCTGGCCCGGGTCGTCGGCGTGTCGCGGCTCTCCTCGCAGGGTGCGCTCTGCCTCGCCGCGCCCCTGGGCGGCCTCGTGGTCACCTGGGGCGATGTGACGGGCGGCTCGCTGGCCCTGTGCTTCGTCATGCTGGGCTTCGCGCTGGCGGCGACCCGCTGGAAGTCTGCACGCACGAAACTGACCCCGCTTCTGCCACCCGACCTGCCGAAGCCCGATCTGCCGAAGATGCTGGCCGGTTTGAGCTTCTTGGGCGCCCTCCAGAACCTCGCATCGTCACCCGGCACTGACAACTAGCTCCCTGGCGTGGTCGACCAGGTGGCCGGGCAATGCGGGCGCACGCGCCGAGATCGCCCTCCTGGCCAGGTCGGCCGCCGACACGGTCTTGCCCGCGAGCTTCTCCACTTGTGCCGCGTACAGCAGCAGCGGGCCGTGCTCTATGGACGGATCGTGGTCCGCCGCCGCCTCCGCCAGCGCCTCGACCATCTCCTGCTGCGCCTGCGTCACGCTGTCGACCTGCGCGATCGCGAGAGCGTGCGCGACTTTGGCGAACGGCCACCGCAGCGGCTTGGCCCGGTCGAGGTCGCGCAGCGCGGCCCGGGCCTGCCCCATGCCGGCCAGGATCTGGCCGCGGCTGATCAGGGCGTCGGTGTTGTCGCCCTCCCTCTCGAGCACGTCGTTGAGCACGCCGACCGCCGCTTCGGGATGGCCGCCGTGCCACAGCGCCCAGGCCAGCTCCGTCTGGATCGTGAGGTCCGCGGGCGCGCGTACCATCGCGGCGCGCAGCTCGCTCACGGCCTTGGCGGGGGAGCCCTGGGCCAGCCGCAGCCGCCCGATGGCGGTCAGCAGGGGTCCCACCGCGGTCGCCGCTCCCGCGGTCTCGAAACTCATGGCGGCCGAGCTGTAGTGGGCGATGGCGACATCGAGGTCGCCGTGGTCATGCGCCACATTGCCGAGCAACGATTCGATCCGCGCGCGCAGTGGCAGATCGCCTGCCGCCGCCCGGTTCAGCGCCTCCTCGCCGAACGCGGCCGCCAGCAGGAGATCGCCTTCGCGCAGGGCGTTCTCGGCCTCGCGGAGAAAGTCCTCGGGGGTCCCCCGGGCCGGTAGCGGGTCGGCGGGAGGGTCGCCCGGCGCGGCGGGCTGGAGCAGCCGGTCGTAGGCCAGCTCGTACGAGCCCTCGCCCATGCGCTGGTCGGCCCTGAGGAGATGCCGCTTGACCAGCAGAGCGATCACGGACCTGCCGATCTCCTTGGTCCTGATCGCGCTCTGGCGGACCGGCTGCCGGTCGGCGAACGTCCGCCGCAACCACGCCCTCAGCCTGCGGTCGTCGCCGTTCAGCCGCTCGGCGGCGATCTTCCCGATCTCCTTGTCGTAGTGCTCGGACAATGCCGTGTCGACGTGATCCCGCACGTGGTCCAGGGTGATCTCGATGGTCTCCGGCGGCAAAGACCTCCACAGGGCCTCGCAGACCACCTGCAACTGGACAGGCTCCACGCCCTGCGCCCGCTGCCGGCCGCTCGTGCGCGTCCTGACCTTGACGAGGTCGCGTACGACCTGCTCGGCCGCTCCCTCGGCGAACACTCGCCCGGTGCCCTGGAGCGGTTCCTGCACGGCCGCCACCGCGCCGTCGAAGCTCAGCGCCTCCAGCGGAAAACGTTCCCAATCGATTTCCACGGGGTTCCGCTCATCGGAGGAGCTCTTCCGGTCGGCGGCGGCGAATTCCCATTCGTACGGCAGCAGGTCCATCAGCCGGTCGACGTGGATCGACAGCAGCAGCCGGAGATTTTCGTCCGCGCGTAACGCCTCGGCGAGCTGGCCGAAGAACCAGTCCCGGTGGAGCCGTTGCCGCCGGCCGCCGGTGAACAGCTCTTCGACCTGGTCGATGGCCACCAGCGTGGGCAGGCGATCACCGAAGGCGTCGTGCTTGGCCGGACGGGCTCGCAGGAACGCGGGAATGCTCATGCCCGCGAGCCGATTGGGCGGCGTCTGCGGAGTCCACGACATCAGCAGGGCGAGAACGTACGGATTGTGCGACGGCAGCGCGGCCCGGGGGAAGGTCGAGCCATGGGAGACCCGCCCGAGGGGCAGGATATCGGCCGCGTGCGAGCTGAGCAGCGGCATGACGCCCGCCTGGAGCAGCGAGGTCTTGCCGACCCCGGAGGCGCCGTAGAGCACGGTCACCCGCTGCGCCAGCCACAGGTCGCGTACCTCCCGGGATTCCTCCTCGCGCCCGAAGAATCGGTGGTGGTCCTCCCGGTGGAAAGCGCGCAAGGATCGGTACGGCCCCGGGGACGCCTTGTGTGCGTTCATGCCGGAAGTCGCCATGCCGATCCCATCCGCATCCGCCATTCGCTGGGCGACATTTTTCCACGCCTGGCGCCGCCGGCACAGCCACCCGGAGAGAAAAGGCGCTCTTGAGACATGCCTTCAGTCTGACCGCTCGCCGGCGTGATGTGGCAGATGCTTTCTCAGATGGAGTTGTCGAAGCCGGCGATCTGCTCCTTGTCGTCGGCCATGCAGGAAGCCAGCACCGCACGGAGTGCGGCACTCTCCATCTTGCCCAGCTCGTGGAGGGAAACGGTGCTGACGTCGATCAGCGGGCTCGCCTCGTGGTGCCCGTCATGCATGCGCACTCCATCCATTTCGGTCAGCCAAATTTCGGACGACATGCAAGCGCTTTTCTGAAACATTTCTATTTAGCATTCTGTGATAAACAGAGCGGTATATCAACCTCTAGGATGGGGTTCTACGGTTGCCTTACCTCTTCGGCGTGAAGCGGAGGACCGACGTGGCTGAGAATTCCATACCCGCCTCAGGGCCGAAGATCTGGGAACGTGTCCCCAAGCGCAACCCGAACTTCACCGGCCGCAATGATCTTCTTTCGGCGCTCAGGAAGAGCATCAACACCGTGACCGCCGTCGTGGCACAGCCCCAGGCGCTGCAGGGTCTCGGCGGCGTCGGCAAGACCCAGCTGGCGATCGAGTACGCCTGGCAGTACCGCGCCCACTACGACATGGTCTGGTGGGTTCCCGCCGACCAGCCGATGCTCGTTCCCTCGGTGCTGGCGGGGATGGCCTCGCACCTGGGCTTGCCGCCCGCGAGCAGCACCGGCGTGGAGCAGGCCACGCAGGCGGTCCTGCGCACGCTGGAGAGCGGATCCCCTTACCGTAGCTGGCTGGTGATCTTCGACAACGCCGAGGATCCCGAGTACATCAAGGACTTCATCCCGAGGGGCCCCGGCCACGTCCTCATCACCTCGCGCAACTCACGCTGGAGCGACCACGAGCCCACGATTCAGGTGGACGTGTTCAGGCGCGAGGAGAGCGTGGCGTTCCTTCGCAAGCGCCTGGGCGACGCGATCAGCCCGCAGGAGGCCGACCGGGTGGCCGACGCGCTCGGTGACCTGCCGCTCGCGCTGGAGCAGGCCGCGGCCCTGCTGGCCAGGACACTGATGTCGGTGGAGGAATACCTGGCCCTGCTCGCCGAGCAGACCAGCAAGCTGCTCAGCCTGGAGAAGGCGCCGACCTACCCGCAGTCGATGACCGCGGCCTGGCAACTGTCGGTCTCCCAGCTCGCGGACCGCATTCCCGCGGCGGTCGAGGTGCTGCGCTGCTGCGCCTTCTTCGGTCCCGAGCCCATCCCCCGCGACGTCTTCCGCCGCGGCAACAGGGCCGTCGGCGCGCGGCTGGCGCCCATCCTGTCCGATCCGATCGAGCTCACCAACGCGCTGAGCCACCTGGAACGCCTGGCCCTGGTCAAGGTCGAGCCCACCACCCGCACCCTCCAGGTCCACCGGCTCAACCAGGCGCTGTTACGCGACGAGACCCCGGAGAAGGACCGCGCCGAGCTCCGCCACGAGGTCCACCTGCTCCTGTCGGGCACCGCGCCGGCCGACCCCGACGACACGGCCAACTGGCCGCGGTTCGAGGAACTCGCCGCACACCTGGAGCCGTCCGGGCTGATCGACTGCAGGGTGCCGGCGGTCCGCAGTTTCGCCCTCGACCTCGTGCGTTACATGTACGTGCGCGGCAGTTACCGGCAGGCGCAGACGTTGCTCAACGAATACATACAGAAGTGGTCGGAGGCGAGTGGCGCGCGGCACAAGGACGTGTTGGCCGCCAAGGTCCACCTGAGCAATACCTATCTGCAGCTGGCTTCGTACGCCAGGGCCGCGGAGCTCATAGCGGAGACCTACGAGCTGATGGAGGACTCGCTCGGCCCAGAGCACTCGGTGACGCTGTGGGCCAGGACCGGCTACGCCGCGGCTCTCCGCGGCCGGGGTGACTTCGACAAGGCGCAGGAACTCGACGCCGAAGCCGCGGAGATCTACGAGCGTTTGCATGGCGACACGCACCCGCTGACTCTGCGAGCCCGCCACAGCCTGGCGCTCGACTACGCCCTGAGGAGCAAATACGACCAGGCGGGCAAGATGCTCCAGGACGTCTTCCTCAACCAGAGCAGCGTGGAGGGAGTCGGCCGGCGCACCCTGCTGACGACCTGGATCAACCTGGGCCGGGCTGTGCGCCTGAGCGGCCAGTTCGAGGTGGCGACCGACATGGCCGAAGAGGCCTATACGTACGGGGTTTCGCAACTGGGCGACGATCACCCCAACACCCTCCTGGCGGCCAGGGACTTCGCGATCTCCCTGCGCCGGAGCGGCCGGGTGGCCGAGGCTCTGGATCTCATGCGGGACACCCACACCCGCCTGCACCGGCTCTACGGAGGCGGACACGCCGACACGATGGCGGCCGCGCTGGGCCTGGCCAGCGTGCTGCGTGCGAACGGCGAGTTCGCGGAGGCGCTGGACGCGGCGAAGCCCGCGGTCGACCACTACCCCGAGGTGTTCGGAGACGATCATCCGTTCACCCTTGCGGCCAAGGTCGAACTGGCGTTGCTCGTGCGGCAGAACGGGGACCCGGAAGCGGCGCGGACGATGAACGAGAAGGCCCTGGCGGGTCTCACCGCGCGGGTCGGCACCGACCACGACTACTCGGTGACCTGCGCCATCAATCTGCAGAATGATCTAGCCGCGCTGGGCAGGCACGACGAGGCCCGCGCGGTCGGCGAGGAGACCTATCGCCGGATCCAGACCAACTTCACCGCCGACCACTACCTCGCCCTCATCTGCGCCGCCAACCTGTGCTTGGACCTGCGGGCGACGGGCGCGGAGGAGGAGGCCAAGCGGCTGCACGCGGAGACGACGCGACGCTTCGACGCGGTGGCGGGGCGCGAGCACCCGGACGCGCTCGCGCTGCTCGCCGGCGAGCGGATCGACTGCGACTTCGACCCGCCGCCCATCTAGACCTTCGGCTTCGCCGGGCCCGGAGAGGCGATCATGCCTGGGCCGGGTCCGCCGTCCAGGCCTTCCTGTGGCGTTCTGCCTGCAGGCGGGCTTGGGCCGCGGCGGCCGGGGACACCGGTTCGGCGCGCCACCGGGCGAGCGTGTCGCGCAGCGTGGCGACGAAGCGCGTGCCCGCCTCCGTGAGTGCGCCGCTGTCCAGCAGCGTCCCCGTGACCTGGTACGCGGCCTCGCGCCAGCGGGCGAACTCCACCTGCGCGTGCGGCCCGTGTCCGGGGTCCTCCGTGTGCCGGCGCCAGAAGCCGGCGACGCCCGCGTGCGCGTACGCGCCGTGGAGCAGGCCGTTCAGCGGACGGGGGTCGGGCCGCCATGGAGCGTAGTAGCGGCGCCCGTCATCCGGCCTGGTCAGCTCGACCACGTCGCTCAGCGCGTACAGCTTGGCGTGCTGGAGCTCGTGCGCCAGCGTGAGGGCCATGCCCATCCCGTCGATCGGGTCGGACGACGCGATCGTGCCGAACGTGTCCCGTGAGGACGCGCTGTGCTGTTCGAGCGAGCGCGTGACGACGGGCGTGAGCACCGAGACCGCCACGGCGATCTCCTCGCCCATGGTCCAGTGGTGGGCCTGCAGCACCTTGTGCGCCTCACCCAGGCACGAGGCCCACCGCTGCCGGCGCTCCTCCGTCAGGCGCTCGTCGGCGTCGTCACCCGGCCAGCGGTAGGCGTCGAGGTCGTCGATGGTCATCAGCACGCCGGGTCCGAAGGGGACGCGGTGCAGCACCTGCCAGCCGGGCCCTTCGCGCGAAGTGTCCACCTGGCGCACATGGCGGCCGACGCGCAGCTCCGCGCCGCCGTCCGACGGCTCGGCCGACGCCACGGCCACCTCCGGCCCCGCGTCGGGCAGGGTCATCAGGCCCAGCGAGGGCAGCATCAGTGCGCCGCCACGCACCGGCACCTCAAGGCGGCAGGCGGTACGCGTGCGTACGCCCGCGGCCAGCGCGACCGCCGCCAGCCGCCCGGGATCGGCCCGCCCGCGACAGGCCCGCAGCGCCCAGGCTCCAACCGCGGGGTGGCGCAGGCAGCGGTCGACCTCCTCGGGCGCGACGGTCTCCATCTCCGACAGCGCCTCGTACGCGCGCGTCACGAGGCCGTTCTGGGCGTCGTCCACGAGCAACCGCACCAAGAGGCGGTGCTTGCTCGCCTGCGCCGCGCGCAGCTCGGCCACGGCTTGCGCGCCGCCTCCGCCTCTGGCCAGCCCGGTGAACGCGGCACCGGAGATCCGGTGCGGGGCAGGTCTCATCCCGCTCCCCGCAGCCGCGCCACGTCCCGCACGCATCGCGCGCTGATGTAGCTGATCAGCCGGTACAGGTCGGCGCAGTAGATCGACGGCTCGGCGAACCCGGTGGCCGGGCTGTAGCGGTGGGCGTACTGGCCGCCGCCGCACGTCGAGACCAGGTCGCAGCGGCGGCACGTGGGAGACAGCGCCAGCTCCCCGATCTGGCGGGCGACGATCGCCGGGTGCAGCAGCGCGCCGTCCAGCGGGTCGCGCAGGACATGCAGCCGGGTCTCGGGGGCGCCGTGGTAGGTGCTTTTGAGCGTGTCCGCCTGCTCGATGCTGCCGTCGGTCTCGATCACGACCATGCGCACCGGGGACAGTCCGATGTTCTCCGCCCGCGAGTGACTGCCCATCAGCAGCCGCATGATCTCCCTGAACAGGCGGATTTCGGTCTGCAGGACCGGGCTGTCGTACCAGATGTCGAAGATCTGGATCAGCCAGTCGGCGTACGGCGTCGCGGGCGAGTCCGGTTCGCGGAACGGCGGCGGCGCGGCCCAGTTACCGTGCGGCAGCAGGAAGTCGATCGCCGGCGGGTCGTACTCCAGCAGCGCCCGGTACGTTCGCACGGGATCGTTGCGCACGTCCACCGTGCACAGGATGCCGCTGAACAGGTGATGGTACGGGCCCTCGCTCAGCCGCCGCAGCGACTCGCTGACCAGGGTGTGGCTGCCTCGCCCGTCGGCGAATCGGCGGTGCCGGTCGTGGCCCTCGGCGTCCCCGTCCAGGCTCACGCCCACGCGGACCTCCAGGGACTCGAACAACTCCAGGTAGGCGTCGTGGAGCCGGACGCCGTTGGTCTGGATGTGCACGTTGACCCGCGTGCCCGTGTCCACCGCGCCGCGCACGCCGCGTACAACCCGGGAGATGAGCTCAGGGCCGGCCAGCAGCGGCTCGCCGCCGTGCAGGATGACATCGATCTCCGCAAGATCGTGGCAGGAGGCGTGCTCGGCGATGCGCTCGATCGCGCGGTCGGCGATGGCGTCGGACATCCTGCGCGGCTGGCCACGCCAGCTCTGGTCCGCCATCTCGTAGACGTAACAGTGGCGGCAGGCGAGGTCGCAGCGGCTGTGGACCTTCAGGATGAACTGCTGGAAGGCGAACGGCCTCCAGCCCTCCGTCAGCAACGCGTCGACATCGAGGATTTCCGGGAACCCCACAGTACGCACGGGCTCCGGTTCAGGGCTTACTGACAACGGCTACCTCTTAGCGTCGTAATACACCCCAGTCTCTATGTTTCATAACTTCGCATACGAGTCAAGATTTCTATCGATAAGAACGAATTTCCTCTTGGTAATACAGCAATTCCTCGAAATATAGGTACAGTTCGTCGATTTCGGGAACGAGCGGGAGCCAGTGGTAGGTGCCCAGCCCGTCCGGCTCTAGCGGGGACAGCAGGCGGGCGGCGGCTCTGAGCTCACTTGGCGGTATCTCACCCGGTGCGAGCTGCGCCACCCCGCTCCGGTACGCCCGCGCGAGCGGATGGTTCGGCCCTCGTACGCCGAGCGCGGCCAGCACCGGCTCGGCGGGATGTTTGGTCGGCGCGCCCGCGGCCAGCTCCAGCCGGTCCGGGTTGGCCAGCGCCACGAGAATGCGCAGTTCGGGCCGCAGGTCGCGGAGCGTGCGCGGAGCCCGTTCCGGATCCGTGTGGTGTTGCCTGCGCGCGAGGAGCAGCAGGACCTCGGGGATCCGCTCGCGCAGGCCGCGCAGCACCTCGTCCACGCACTCGGCAGGGGGGCGCACGGTCATCGCCAGGCGGCGGCCGATGGCCTGCCGCACGAGCGCCAGCGGCTCCACCAGGATGGCGTCCGCCAGCGCGCGGTACCCGTCGTCCGGGTCCTCCTTGCAGGCGTAGGCGTACCGGATCACGGGGTCGGCGGCGCGCGCGCGGGCGTGCGGGCGCAGCTCGCGGCCGAGCTGGTCGAGATCGGCCCGGACGTCGAGCGACGCGCTGGGCCCGAACACCCACGACCTCACCAGGGTCCGCACGGCGAAGGCGCCCGCCGCCGCCACGACCACGCCCTCCGCGATCAGGGTCAGTGCCGACGGGTATGTCATGCCGAGCGCGACGCCCAGCGTGACCAGCACCACGGCGGCGCAGATCACCACCCTGAGCCGGGTCTTCCACTCGCGCACGACGCGCAGACGGGCCTTGCGGAAGCCGTCCCAGTCCGCCTCCCTCCGCGCGGCCCTGGCCCCGGCGATCCGGCGGGTCAGCTCCGCGCGTCTGGCCGGCCAGCCGGAAGGCGCCGGCACCGCCCCGGGAACAGCCGCCTCGGCGAGCTCCCGGCCGAGCGCCACGGACTCGGTGCGCCGCTGCGAACCGAGCGCCTGCAGGTACGCCCTGAGTTCCCGCACCGCCTCTTCGAGCGGCGCCGGATGAGAGGCGGGCCGATCCCTGGCCGCGAGCACGGAAGCCGCCCGCGCCACGAGCTCGTCCAGCTCGAGGGAGAACGCCGGAGAGCCGTCGGCGACCAGCACCGTGTGCACGACGCGGCGCAGGGCGTCCAGCACCGGCGGGCTGACGTACCCGGTGACCAGGAGCGCCGTGTAGAGCGTGCGGCCGTCGGGGACGATGTCCCCGCCCGGGGCGACCATCTCGACGGCGTTGGAGACCTCGTCGTCGAAGAAGACCGCCTCGCTCAGCTTGATCACCACCCGCGGGTCGTGCACCCCCGGCAGCCGGAACGCCGTCGTCCTGCCCTCGGCCTGGACGCGCTCGGCGTCGAGCCCGGCCGCCAGCAGGCGCGACTCGGCCAGCAGGGCGAGGTCGTCCAACCCGGGGGCGCGCCGGTAGCGGACGGCGGCGGCCGCGACCACGTCCGCGTCGAGGGCTCCCGCCGGGGTCGCCTCGAAGCTCGCCCAGGCCAGCTGGAGCAGCAGCCGCACGTTCCCGCCGCTGTGCCGCAGCAGCTCACGCAGACCTGGCTCGGTGATCGGCCAGATGCCGTCACCGGGGGTCTCGCGCACGGAGTCGAGATAGACGCGCAGCACGAGCCGGGCGTCCTCGGGAGCGAGCGGCAGCATGTGGACGGCGCCGGGACCGATGCGCTGGTGCAGGTCAGGCGGCATCGCCTGCCAGCCGGCCTCGCTCGCCGCCAGGAGCAGCAGCCCGTCGACCCGCGGCACCACCTCGCACAGGCTCTGCAGCAGCCCGAGGTTCGCCGGCACCGGGATCCCGTCGTCGAGCAGGAACTTCTCGCACTGGTCGAAGACCAGCGCGAACGGCCGGCCGCTGCGCGTCACCAGCGTGGCCAGCAGTTGCAGTCCGTAGCGGCAGGTCAGGGGATCGTCGATCTGGTCGCCGACTCCCAGCGCGTGGGCGGCGTCGAGCTCGATCGGCCGCCCGCACAGCCAGTCGTAGGCCGCGTCGGAGAACTCGGGGCGGATCAGGAACGACAACGCCCGCTGGAAGCGCGGCCCGTCGCCGGTCACGGCGGCGATCTCCCTGGCCTGCGCCTCCAGCACTCGGCCCGCCTCGATGAGATGGGCGTCGAACAGGTCGAACACCCTGGTCGGGTTGGTGGTCAGCGCGTCGCGGACGCTGCCACGATCGGCCGGTACGCCCGCGTTCGCGGCCTGGTCTCCGGCGAGCGTGCCGAGGTAGCGCACGATCAGGTCCGTGAGCAGGCTCTGCGACAGCTGGGGCACCAGACGGCGGTAGGCGGCGACGAAATCGTCGTCTTGGAACCGCACGTACAGCTGGACCGCGTCCAGATCCGCCCGGTTGATCGCGGCCATCACGTGACGGGCCGCGTGGGTCTTGCCCGCGCCGTGGCTGCCGTACAGGCAGCCGAGGCCACCGTGGCGGGTCGTCTCATCGGGGAAGGCCCGTACGTAGTCCTCGGCCAGCCGTTCGGCGTCGCGCACGCCGGGGAGCAGGGCGGTCGGAGTACGCGCGGCCCAGTTGAGCAGCAGCTCCGGCACGACCGTCTCCTCGACGCCCGCCGTGCCGCGGGCCGGGAACGGGTTGCGGGCGAGGTATTCAGCCATGGAGGGCTCCCGTTCCGTACCAGGTCTCGCCTCTTCGCATGGCCAGCCGGAGCCAGCTCTCGTGGATACGCAGCTCGTCCGTCGGCCACGGCTCGTCGCCGTCGTACTCGCGCAGCCGGGTGTCGAGCAGGTCGTGGAGCCGGCGGAGGGCCTGGCCGATGGTGAAAGGACGTTCGTGGAAGACGTTGCGCACGCCCTGCGGATCGAAGGGGGAAGGCGGGTGACCGGTCCACCGGTGGTGGGCGAGCGCCGCGATCTGGGCGGGAGTCAGCGGGGTCAGATCGGTGATGTGCCCGCGCCTGGCGAAGTCCTGCCGGTCCGCTTGGGTGAGCTGGACGGCGGTCGCGTGCCGGTAGTTGTCGACGGTGAACACCACGACCGTGCTCGCGTTCTCGAACACCCTGATGGCCCGGGTGATGAGTTCCTTGGTGGCCACGCCCTCGTACCGGACGCCGAAGCCCATGTCCCGCGCGGCGAAGATCGAGGCGGCGTAGGCGGCGATCTCCTGCAGTTCGTAGTCGTCCAGGGCTTGCGCGCGTGGCCTCGCGCTCAGGTCGGTGAACATCTCGCTCAGCGGCGGCGGGATGTCGATCTGGCTGGCACGCATCTTGGCGCGCAGTGAGAGCAGGGTGGAGCGCAGCGTCCGGTACGCGTCATGGGTCATCTCGCCGCGCTCCGCGCAGTGCGTGACCAGCCGGAAACAGGGCAGGTGGACGGCTCTGGCGTGGTGGTAGCGGTACATGACGTGGTTGGCCAAGGAGGTGCGGCCGCTGTTGCCCATGCCGGTGATGAGGAAGTAGGCCGGTTTGTCCGTGCCGACCGCCTTCTCCACGGCAGCCTCGATCGCGGTGAGCCGGATGAAGCCCTCGAGCTCGAGCAGAAGGTCGCGGTGATCCTCGACGGCGAACGGGTCGAGCGGGGCGCTGACATAGGGGTTGCCCGAGGGCAATCCGTACAACTCGTAGCGGAGCATCGCCTAACCGCCGATCATGGTCAGGTAGACGGGAAGCTCGTCCCCCGCCGCCTCGAACGCGGAGTCGGCGAAGAGCGGGGCCAGGAAGTCGTGGGAGTCGTAGTGCGCCTTGGCCAGGCTCCTCATCCGCTCGGCTTGCGACTTGAACCGCGCGTCGAACTCCGGGGAATTCGGCGACAGCTTGCCCCGGTAGGCCAGTTCGAGAGCGACCAGCAGGCCGGGCGTGCGTACTACGTCGGCGAACAGCTCAGGGCTCTGCACTCGCAGCACCACCAGGCGGATGACCAGGCTCTTCTGCAGGCCGGCGAGGCCGGGTGTGCCGTCGATGACGGCCTCGGTGACGCGCAGCAGGTTGAGCACGCGTTTGATCTTGCGCGGGTTGGCGGAGACGATCTTCTCCAGCGTCTCCACATGGGTCCTGGCCAACTCGCCCGGGTGGGAGTCGAGGATGAAGCGGCCGACCTCGGCGGGGCCGAGCGGGTAGAGGTGCAGGGGGAGCTGGATCATTTTGTCCAGGTATTCGTCGCCCAGGCGGTCCGTGGCGGCGAAGCCGAACGGCTGGTACTTCAGCGACACGCCTCGGTCGACCACGTCCTTGGCCAGCGCGATCAGCACGAATACGTGCCTGATGTCGAGGAAGAGCTTGATCGACTCCAGCACGTCGATGATCTGGTCGGGCTCACATCGGTCCAGATCGTCTACGAAAAAGATGATTTTTCTGCCTTTCTCGGCCAGGCGATCGGCCTCCTTCTGCAGCAGCGCGCGCAGGCGGCCGGTCTGGCTGTCGACCTGCCCACGCATTTCGGCGTACTGCTGAGCCAGCTTGCCGATCTTCTCCACGCTCACCGAGCCCAAGTTGACCTTTTTGAGCATCTCGTCGGCGGCCAGATTCAGCATGATCGTGCCGAGCCGCTTCGCGGTGTCGGCGAAGCGGTGTCCGGGGTCCTCACTGAGCTCGGTGTGCAGGGCGTTCAGGAGAGGGAGCAGCATCTGGGGCTCGCGGCGGTGCACCCAGGGGTTGAAATGCACGCGTACGAACGCGTCGCCGTGCCGGTCCAGGAGCCGCTCGTCCACCATTTTGAGCAAGGTGGATTTCCCGCTTCCCCACGCGCCGTAAACACCGATCGTGAACGGCGTCTGCGTACGGGGATTGGTAATGACCGAAACAAGCGGATCGACGTACCGCCGAAACTGGAGAAGATCTCCGTGCCAATTGACCGGCGCGTCCGAGAGCATTGCGATGTCCGGCATCATTTCCCTCCAGGACGAGGATGCATCCTCCGAGCCCGGGAAAAACGCCGGTTATCGAACTGTGATTAGCCAGTCCGGCCGGTCTCGCGCGGCGGCGGGTCCTCGAAGCGGGAGCGCTGGGGCGGCTCGCCGGTCACCTTCTCCACGATCGTGGCCGCGACCTGGTGCAGCTTGACGTTCCTGTCCTGGGAGACGTTGCGCAGCACCTCGAACGCCTGGTGCGAGGTGCAGCGGCGCTGCGCCATGACGATGCCGAGGGCCTGGTCGATGATCGCGCGCGTGGTGAGCGCCTCCTTGAGCTGCGCGGCCACCTCGCGCATGCGGGCCGCGTCGAGCGCCGCGCGGAACAGGAGGCCGATGTGGTCGGCGGTCACGCGTACGGCGACCCGCGTCCCCTCCATGAACGCGCCGCACCGGCCCGAGTAGAGCGACAGCACGCCCAGCAGTCTGCCCTCCGACTTCAGCGGCTCGGAATGCAGGCTGAGCAGGCCGGACTCCGCGGCGAAACGGCGCCAGCGGGAGTCCGCGCCCAGATCGGCGGCCGTGACGGGCTCCCCGGTGGCGAGCACGTCGATGCAGGGCCCCTGACCGATGGCCGACTGCAGTTCGTCGATCAGCTCGGCCCGCGCGTGCGAGCAGGCGACCGTACGCAGCCCATGTTCGGCGCGCAGCGCGATGCTGACCATCGGGGAGTCGGGCATCGCCCGGACGGCGATGGCGACGCACTCGCTGAGTGCCCGCTCGAACTCCTCGATGTCCGCAGGCGCGCCTGGCCGGTTCAACAAGCCCCCTAGCTTGATTGTCCGGACCGCTTGACCAGAAGGACTTTTCCCGATTTCGATTTCCAGCCTAGTCTTACCCGCCACGTACGCGTCCACCTCGGCGAGACAGGCGTCCTTGTCTTTCCTCGGCAGCCAGACGTATCAGAAAACGATGGCAAGGCCCACGGCGAACAGCAGGCCGTACGCCAGCTGAAGCTTGCCCGTCTGCTGCAGCACGGCGATCAGCGCCGGGCCCACGGCCTTGCCCCGCACCGTCCTGATCGGGGTGATCGCCAGCGGCGCGGCGAGCAGCACGAGCGCGGCCCACGGCGTGATCGGCACCATCGCCAGCGCCACCACGAACGGCACCACCTGGCACACCACGTAGAGCGTGCGGGTACGCTCGGCCCCCAGCACGACCGCCAGCGTACGCTTGCCCGCCTGGCCGTCGGTGCCGACGTCGCGCAGGTTGTTCACGACGAGCATGGAGCACGACAGCAAGCCCACCGGGATCGACGCGAGGAACGCCGCCCAGCTCAGGGACTCGGTCTGCACGTACGCCGTCCCTACCACGGGGACGATGCCGAAGAACACGAACACGGCCAGCTCGCCGAGGCCGCGGTAGCCGTACGGATTCTTGCCGCCGGTGTAGAACCACGCTGCCGCGATCGCCGCCGCGCCTACGAGAAGCATCCACCACGCCTGCGTGACCAGCACCAGGACCAGGCCCAGCACCGCCGCCAGCGCGAAACAGCCCATGGCGGCGATCAGCACCTGCCGCGGTGTGGCCGCCCGCGAGCCCACCAGCCGCATCGGGCCGACCCGCTGGTCGTCGGTGCCGCGGATGCCGTCGCTGTAGTCGTTGGCGTAGTTGACGCCGATCTGCAGCGAGAGTCCCACGAGCAGCGCCAGGATGGCCCGCCACCACACGAAGCCGCCTTCGCCGATCGCCACGCCGGTCCCCACCATGACGGGCACGACGGCGTTCGGGAGCGTGCGCGGGCGGGCGCCCGCGATCCACTGGTTGAGCGTCGCCATCAGCTGATGTCCGTGGTGAGCCTGACCATCCGGATCGGGCGGCCCATGTCCAGGACGCGTTCGGCCATGTCCTCGCCCCAGCCGGCCGACTCCAGGAAGCCGAGCACCGCGTGGTTGTCCGCGAAGACCCAGGTGACGATCTGCCGGAAACCGTCGTCGCGCAGATAGTCGACCGTCGCGTTGAGCAGGCGGCTGCCGTGGCCCCGGCGGACGAAATCGGGGTCGACCAGCAGCGTCAGCATCTCGGCCGCCACGCTGGGGTCGAGATCGGGATCCTCGGCGGGGGCGTGCGAGGCCAGGCCGACCACGCGCTCGCCGCCGCGAGGGGTGACGAGGGCGGCGCTGCCGCCCGCGCCGAGGGCGGGGAAGCCCTCGGTATCGAGGATGGTCTCCACCGCCACCAGCACCCGATGCATGGGAGTGGGCGGGGCGACGATCGCCTCGTCCCACTGTCGCAGCCACATCTTCTCGGCCGCGGCCCCGGTCATCTGCTCAAGCGGCCCCTCGGGGAGGAACTCCCGATAGCCGTAGCGCCAGGCGCGAATTTGGCAATTCGCAACCTGGAGCACATCCTCGCGCCGGGCCGCCCGGACGCCTACGTCTGCCATCTCGGCCCGCTCCTTCGCCTGCCGTACGTGCCACAAGGCACGAGTTACACCGTATCGGTGTTTGAGCCTTGGAGATGACGCGAACCCCGCTTCCTCGCCCGGTAAGCACGCGTCTTAGTGCGGTTGCCGCATACCCGCATAGAACACCACGAGCGGGAACGGTTCTTCGACGAGTCGATGAACGCCCACTGACACGTTCCCTCCGCGCACACCTTGAGCCGGTCCCATGCCGTCCCCACCGCGGCCCCCGCGATCCTGGCCAGACCTCCTGGCACGCCCGTGTGGATCGGCGCCAGCTCCGGGCTCCCGTTCTCCCGGACGATCACGTGGAGGGGGATGGCCGGAAGGTCGGCCGCCTCACGTCTGAGCGCCGCCCGCAATCCCTCGCGCAGGGCGTGGGCGGTGTGCAGGTCGTCGTCGGTGGCGCGGTCGCCCGGGCCGATGAGGTCGCGTTCGCGCAGCCAGAGGGCCAGCTCGGCGGGGGAGGCCAGCTCGTCGGTGTCGGACTCGACGTCGTAGGTGTTCACGAAGTCTCGGATGAGCTCCGCGGAGAACGACATGCCGGTCACTCTACTTGGCCTGTGATCACTTGGCTCACCGGGCCTCCGCCAGGGCCTGGGCGAGTCGCCGCACTCCCTCCTGCAGCTCCGCCAGGTGGGTGGCGGCGATGTGCGTCACCCGGATCCGCGGCCCGGGCGGCTCGGACGGGTAGTACATCCGGCCGGGGCTCACCAGTACGCGGTTCCGCCTGGCCGCTTCGGCCAGGTCGTTCTCCTCGACGTCGGCGGGCAGGCGTACCCACAGGTGCATCCCGCCGATGGGCAGCAGATGGAGCTCCGCCTCCGGCAGGCGCGCGGCGAGCGCGGCAGCGAGCGCGTCGCGCCGGGTCCTGAGCTCGGCGTGCACGGTCGTCAGATGCCGCCGCCAGGCCGGCGACCCGACGAACTCCAGCGCCGTCTCCTGGAGCGGACGCGCCACGAAGAACGACTCCACGAGCTGGCCGGCCCGCAGCCGGTGCGCGGCGGGGCCGCGGGCGATCACGGCGGCCACCCGCATGCTGGGCGACAGGATCTTCGTCAGCGAGCCCAGGTGGACCACGCTCCCGTGCTGGTCCATGGAGGCCAGCGACGGCGGCGCGTGCTCGGTCAGGTAGCGGGCGTAGTCGTCCTCGATCACGAACGCCCCCGCCGCCCTGGCCACCTGCAGCACCTGCTCCCTGCGCTCGACGGGCAGGGTGGCTCCCGTGGGGTTGTGCAGCGTGGACTGGCAGAAGAAGACCCGCGCGCCGGTGACGGCGAACGCCTCGGCCAGCAGCTCCGGGCGTACGCCGTCCCGGTCCATGGGCACGGCCGTCGCCCGCAGCCCGGCCGCCTTGGCGGCCGCCAGCGCGCCCGGGTACGTGGGCGTCTCGACCAGCACCGGCGTGCCAGGGGCCGCCAGGGCCCGGAACGCGTGCGTGAGCGCCGCCTGGCCGCCGCTGACGATCAGCGCGTCGGCCGCGGTCACGTCGCCGCCCGCCTGGGCCGCGAACCACCTCCGCAGCTCCAGGAGGCCCGCCAGGGGCGGCTTGTCCCAGGCGTCCGGCCGCCGTACCGCCCTCGCGGCCGCGGCCGCGAGCTGCTTGTCCGGCCGCAGCCCGGGATGCAGGTAGCCGCCGGTCAGCGGCACCACCCCCTCAGGGATGGACGCGAGCAGCGAGGCGACCGGCCCGTCGTCGACCACCCGGTCCCCGAGCGCGACCGTCTGCCAGGACAGGTCGGCCGCGTCCTGACCGGTCGTGACCTGTTGCTGCGTGACGAACGAGCCGGCGCCCGGCTTCGTGACGACTCTGCCCTCGGCGGCCAGCAGCCCGAGCGCCCGCGACACGGTGACGGGGCTGACGTTGTGCCTGCGCATGATCTCCCGGCTGGACGGGAGCCGCGAACCAGGTCCCAGCCGGGCGGCCTCCTCGCGCAGTATCGCGGCGATCTGGGCGATACTGCTATCGTTGTTCATGAAAGATAAGAATAGCGCTACTGTTGTCGAGGCAGTAGCGGTCCCGCCGCGGAGCCCGTCCACCGCGGCAGGTCGCGGCACCGCCCTGGCGTTCCTGGGGGTCCTGGCCTTCTCCGGCTCCTTCCCGGCGACCGTCTACGCCATGGAGGGCTTCAATCCCTGGCTGGTGGCGATCGGCCGGGCCGCCGTCGCCGGCGTGCCCGCCGTGATCTGCCTGATGGCCGCAGGCCGTCCCCTGCTGCCTCCCCGGCACCTCTGGCGTTCCTACGCCCTGATCTCCTTGGGCGTGGTCTTCGGCTTCCCCGTCTTCAGCGGCCTGGCTCTGGCCCTGGGCTCGAGCACCGCGCACGCCGCCGTCGTCATCGCCCTCCTCCCCGCCGCCACCGCCGCCTGCGCGGTCATCAGGGCAGGCGAACGCCCCCGCCCCCTCTTCTGGGCGGCGTGCGTCGCCGGCGCCATCGCGATCACCGCCTTCACCCTCACCCAGCACCAGGGACGGGCGTCCTGGCCCGACCTCCTCCTGGTCGCCGCCCTGCTGTCGGCCGCGATCGGCTACACCGAGGGCGGCCGCCTGGCCCGGCAGACCCCGGGCTGGCAGGTGATCTCCCACACCCTCGTCCTGTCCCTCCCCCTCACGGCTCCCGTCGCCGCGGTCCTGGCCTTCACGACCCCTGTCGTGCTCTCCGCCCAGGCGCTGGCGGGCTTCGCCTACGTGTCGGCGATCTCGATGTTCCTGGGCTTCTTCCCCTGGTACGCCGGCCTCGCCCTGGGCGGAATCGCACGTGCCGGGCAGACCCAGCTCACCCAGCCCCTCCTGACTCTCGTCTGGGCCTGGTTCCTCATGGGGGAGAGGTTCGGCCTGGTCACGGTGGCCGCGGCGGTGGCCGTGCTGGTCTGCGTGGCCGCCACCCAGCGCGCCCGTACTTGAAAGCCGTGACGCTGCCCCGCAGGATTGGGGGAGGAGGTGTCACAACAATGGCGGACCTCACGATCCCAGAAGGCGGTTTCTGGCCCGCGCCGGAGATCCCGCAGCCCAACATCTATCCCATGGAGTGGCGGGTCGAGACCGAGAAACTCGCCGCCATCTACGAAAAGTCGAAGCGCGTGCTCTGGAACCCGGCCGACCTGCCCTGGGACGGCCTGGACCCGGAGGACTTCACCCGGGAGCAGCGCCTCGGGATCATGTACTGGTTCGCCGTCCTGGCCAACTTCGACGCCTCGGGCCCGGCCGTCTTCGCCCGGGCCACCATCCAGGCCTTCGAAAAGCACGAAGAAGACCCGGTCAGGAAGTGCTTCTTCTCCATCACCCGTGACGAGATGAACCACGAGGAGTGCTGCCAGCGCACCATCGCCAAGCTCTGGCCCGGCGGCCCCCTCAACTGGACCCCGTCGGACGACCTGGAAAAGGCCGCCCACAACAACATCGGCTGGCTCTACCACAACGGCGGCCGCTACTGGACCGGCTACACCGCCGCCGTGGGCAAATACTCACTCCCGGTGCTCTTCACCAGTTTCATGATGGGCGAGATGGCCGCGTCCACGCTCTTCCGCGGCATGGCGTCCGGCACCCGGCACCCGGTCTTCAGCGAGATGTTCCAGCGCATCGGCCGCGACGAGTCCCGCCATCTCCAGATCTGCATGACCATCCTGGAGAACGAGTGGCCGGGCCTCACGGACGAGATCCGCAGCCTCATCACCCGCCAGCTCAGAGCCGGCTTCGTCTTCCTCAGCATGATCCTCTGGGAGCCCCCCGAGGGCTTCTGGGAACTGCCGCCCTACTTCCTCACCAACCACCGCGTCCTCATGAACCACGCCAGGGAGGCGGGACTCGGCGTGCTGTCGTACGAGGAACAGGCCGAGAACTGGCGCGTGGCCATGGCGCGGATCCGGGCCATCGTCGAACGCTGGGGCATCGCCTTCCCCGCCATCCCCGAGCTGGACCTGGAAGGCGTCCACGTGGACTTCATCGACCCCGAGGAGATCATCCCGGTCTTCTGACATTGCTCTCCATGTGGCCCCGCAGGGACGGACTCAGAGTCCTCGAATTCGGCACGCCCGGCGAGCTCCGCACCCGCCTGACCGACCTGGTCCTGGCCGGGGAGAAGACCGCCACCGCCGGGCTCCTCGCCCTCGACTACGAGAAGGAGGGGGAGGAAGTGGAGCACGTCGGCGAGCGCCTGGTCGTCGTGGACGACACCGGCGCTCGAGTGGCGGAGGTAGAGGTCACGAGGGTGGAGGTGACGCCGTACGCGGCGGTCACGTGGGAGTTCGCCCAGGCGGAGGGTGAGGGCTTCGGCTCGATCGAGGACTGGCGGGAGGCGCACAGCCGCTACTGGACCGGCCAGGGTTGTCCGGTGGACGATTCCTCAACGGTGGTCTGCTTGTGGTTCCGTGTTGCCGACGAGTCGGGCCATTTCTCTGGATCTGATACGTAGGTGCCGCGGTACGGGACGGTGAAGACCCACCCTTGCTCCCGTAGGCGCGCGACCGCCAGACGTGCGGTGACCTTGGCAACCCCGTGGCACTGCATCAAGACCTTCTCGCTGGGGATCGCCCGGTTCGGCGGGAACTCGCCGCGTCTGATCCGCGCGGCGATATCGTCCGCGATGATCGCATACCGAGCCCTTGTCGGCTTCGTACGTGCCACACCGGGCGGTCCGACGAACGTGCCCTCGCCTTGGACAGTGTGGACGAGCCGGCGCCTGCGGAGCTCGCGTGCCACCCTTCGCGCGGTGGTCCGGGCGATCTCGAACTCCGCTTCCATGGCCGCTTCGCTCGGTACGGCTTCGCCGGGTCGCAGCTCCCCGCTGATGATCTGTCTCTCGATTATCTCGGCGACTTGGACGTAGAGCGGGATTGGGCCGTCAGGGTCGAGCATGCTCATAGCGTAGACGTCGCGATACAAGCAGTTGACTAAAGTCAGGCTTGGGGCCACAGCTCCTTCTCGGAGACGTAGCTGCCTCGCTGGGAGACGGTGTAGATCCAACCTTGTTCCCGCAGGAGCGCCATGGCCCGCCGTACGGTTTCGCGGGCGACGCCGTACTGCTGCACCAGCGCTGACTCGCCCGGTATGGGGCGTCGCGGGCGGAACTCTCCGGCCTTGATCTGCTCGGCGATGTCTGTCGCGATTTGCTGGTAGAGCGGGACCTTTCGCTTCTTACGAGGGGCTTCTTCTGGCGTGCCGACAAAAGCTCCTTCGCCTTGAACGGTGTAGACCAGTCCTTCCTCGCGAAGAACGTGAATCGCCCGCCGGGCAGTGGTTCGGGCGACTCCGAACTCCTGCTGGATATCGGCCTCGCTGGGCACCGGATGTCCGGACGAGAGCCCGGAGACCCGGCGCCGAAGGATGTCGGCGATCTGAATGTAGATGTGGGTGTCCCCGTCGTAGTCGAGCACATAGGCAACATAGGCCAACAAGGACAGTAAGCCATATATCGTCCTGTCCGTTTAGACGGAGACATCTTTACGAGTAGACAGAAGAAGACAACCAGACGTATCGTCTGAGCCATGGCTGATTCTTGCCCCGAGTCAGGAGACTGTTTCGGACGCCGTGTGCCGGCTCCGGCCGCCGGGTGCACCCAACTGCGGTGGGATCCCGTCTCGCCCTACAGCGGGCGTGTGCGCGTGCGGGACTACACATGCGACTGTCAACCGACGTTCTACGAGTTGTGCGAGGCGGGTGGGTTGCTTCACATCCGCAGAAGCCGTCGAAAGGGCGGCACGACCCTGATCGACGAGTGTGTTTTCACCCGGCGCGCCAAGACGATGGAGGTGTGGGCCCTGCTGCTGTCGGGACTCGTTCGGTAGGAGGAGGTGTACGCACGGCTGACGCATCATGCGAGCCGTCCTTCGAGATCTGGATCATGTAGCTCACCGGACCCCCGGCTCTCCTGCTGCCGCCGAGCCGGGTCTCATGGCAGATGTGCCAGCTCGGCCGGTCCGGCTATACCCTGCGCAAGTACGCAGCGATCTGCTCTGGGCTCCAGTCCAGCTCCAGCTTGGCTTGGACCTCCGCGCGGAGCTGCTCGTCCTCCAGAAGCCGCCCCTGACGCGGTCGCCGGGCCCGTTGCCGCGCTCGCGCATGAGCCAGATCACTGTCGTGGACGCCCCGATCGTGCGGGAGCGTATTGCGCCGCAGCTCACGGCTGATGGTCGACGGGGAGCGTCCCAGGCGGTCGGCGATGCGCACGCACGCCCAGGCCCTAGTACTCCAGTGACATTTCGCGATCATGGTTGGGATCTGCGCTGGTAGTGGCAGCGTCGAGCGGCGGCTTGATGACGGCGGCGCCATTGTGA
>NZ_JBITMD010000022.1:0-192000 GCF_044465905.1 Nonomuraea sp. NPDC049480 | reverse complement strand
GCGATCTTGGGATGTCTTCACAAACTCCGAATGATCACGTGGTGGCCGTCTTCATGCCACCTCAACGCCCAAGATCGCGAAGTGTCACTGGAGTACTAGTTCGACTGCGCGGTGCCGTCCTCGGAACAGCGCTTACTGTCCCCGCTGTCCCTCATGTCCTCAATAGCAGCTGGGCGAGCTCCGACACGGCGATCCGGTCGGAGCCCAGTACCGGACGGGGTGTCAGGTGCACGGTTGGCCACACCCATGGCCACGTTCTCGTGCAAATGAACAAGCTCGTGTGAGCCGGGTGCTACGACGCGCAAATTCCTGTGGGATTGCCCCTCGTGCTCACGCCGAAGACCGTCGTCGGCGGGTCGAACTTCCGGAAGGTAGCAGGCGAGAGCGCGAAGCGCGGGCTTCCGTTCACGCAGTACAGCATCTTCGTGTGGTTGGTGAGTTCATACACCTTGACGCCGCCGGGGAAACTCCTGCTCTGCCCGGCCGGAATCAGCACATCGGGCTCCGGCGTCCAGAGCGACGTGTCGACGCACACGTAATTCGACGGGCACGTGTACAAGTCCGCCGTCATGGCGTGACTTGCCGGGGCGCTCATTGCCGTGACCGCGCCGGCCAGCAGGAACGTGAAAATGAGATACGAGGCTCGTAGTCTCTTCATGCACGGCAGGCTAATGGCGAGTTCATTCACATGAGCTTCACAACGGCTTCTGGACTGGTGTCACATGCCCCGCCGCCAGGACCAAGCCATCCTTGAGCTGAGGCACCTCGGACACGATCTTCTTGAGGGGGGCTCGGCCCGGGCGGAGCCGGAATGCCGGGGTCAGGCCCGACGATCAGTTTGTGACGGCCACCATGGCAATCGATACCAGAATCCCCGGCCGGTCCACACCCAGTTTGCTCACGCAGCGCGGCGGCCGCACGTCCGGGAAGAACTCGTCGAAGACCTCGTTGACGCCGTCGGCGTCTTCGGGTCGCAGGAGCAATGTGTGGACCATGACGGCGTCGCTCAGCCCACCGCCACCGGCGCGCAAGATCGCCTGGCAGTTGAGCAACGACCGGCGGGTCTGCTCCTGGATCGTGGGCCCTGCCAGCTCGCCGGTCGCCACATCGACTCCGATTGTTCCGGCAACGTAGATCGTGTTGCCCACCTTCACCGCCTGGCTGTAGCTGGGGTACTCCGGTGCCTCTGGCGTGGAGATGACTTCTCGGGGCATCAAATGTCTCCGGTCTGGAAGTTTTCCGCTCAACTTTGCGCGAAAGCGCTTAGCTGCAGGAATTGTCGCCACATGACCATGTCGCGGTGAAGGCAGAAATACGCACTTGTCAGCGCATGCTGTCGGCCGGCGGCTGGTCGATGCGGTCCGGCTCCACCCCGGTCGCGGCAGCGATCCCCACTGTCATCGACCACCAGCACCCCTGGGAGCGCGACCAGGACTTGATCTCGCCCTGCTCTCGCTGGTGGCCGGGTGTCGTGCCGTACGTCCGCCATCTGGGCATATGCATCGTCCGGCACCGGGCCCATTACGGTTCGTACTGCTGCGCTCACATGTACAGCCGGTCGAGTGTGCGTCCTGTAGTTGTACGGATTGTAGATTGAGCAAGTCCATGACGGTTCGTACTGTCGGCCGACAACACCCGAGGCCGTGGCGCCCAGCCTGTAGGTCTCAAGAGTTGTCCCGACAGGAGTGTTATGCCTTTCGCCCCCCTCCACCGCCGGATCGGCGTAGTGATAGCAGTTGCCGCCTCAGTCGCCGTCAGCGGGTGCAGTGCCACGAGCCCGCCGGGTGGCGGGGCCGACGGCGAGCAGTTCACCTTCGTCTCCTTCGGCGGGGCATACGGCAAGGCGCAGAAGGCCGCCTTCCTGGACCCGTACCAGAAGGAGAATCCGAGCGTCCGGATCATCGAGGAGTCGGCGACGACCGAATACGCGAAGATCACGGCGATGGTCGACGCGAACAACGTCAGCTGGGACGTCGTCGACGCCGACCCGTTCTTCCCGCTCGGCGAGAACTGCGGCAAGTACACAGAGAAGCTCGACTTCACCGTCATCGACACCACGAAGATGCCCAAGGCCTTCGTCAGCGACTGCGCCGTACCGTCGATGACCTACTCCTACGTCCTCATGTACAGGAAGGACAAGTACGGCGACAACCCGCCGCAGAGCTGGGCGGACTTCTTCGACACCGGCAAGTTCCCGGGCACCCGGGCGATCGAGAACAACTACATCGGCGGCGGCTTCGAGATCGCCCTGCTGGCCGACGGCGTCGCGCCCGACGCGCTCTACCCGATCGACTACGACCGGGCCTTCCGCAAGCTCGACGCCATCAAGCAGGACCTCAAGTTCTGGAAGACGGGCTCGGAGTCCCAGCAGATGATGGAGGCCAAGCAGGCCGACATGGTCGTCGCCTGGACCGGGCGGGCCTACAACGCGGTCAAGAACGGAGCGTCGTACGGCCCGGTGTGGAACCAGGCCCTCGCCACCTACGACGTCTTCATGGTTCCGAAGGGTTCGAAGAACAAGGCTCAGGCGATGAAGTTCATCGCGTACGCCACCAGCGCCGGGCCGCAGGCGAGGCTCACCGAGAACATCCCCTACGCGCCGATCAACTCTGACGCCAAGCCCGACATCACGGACTCCGTCGCGAAGCAGTTCCTGTCGACCGAGCAGGGCGACGCGGGTCAGGGCGTCCCGCTCGACCAGAAGTGGTACGCGGAGAACCAGAAGACGGCGTCAGACAAGTGGACCAAGTGGACCACGGGGTAGCGGATGACAACTGCCCCCTCGGTTGCCCGGCCGCGGCAGAGCCGCCGCGGCCGCGCCGGCCTCGCTACTCTCATCTGGCCGGCGCTCATCGTCGTGGCCGGTGCCTTCCTCTACCCGGTCGCCCTGCTCGTCTGGCGCAGCGTCAGCGAACCAACCTTCGGCCTGACGATCTACGAGGCGGTGCTCGGCGACAGCGTCACGTGGACCATCATGGGCCGCACGCTGTTCATGGCGGTCGTCGTCACCGGCGTGACACTGCTGCTGGGCTACCCGTACGCGTATGTGATGACGCTCGTCGGGCCCCGCGCCCTCACCGTGCTGACCGCGCTGGTGCTACTGCCGTTCTGGACCAGTCTGATGGCCCGCACCTTCGCCTGGGTCGTGCTGCTGCAGAAGGGGGGTCCGGTCGGCTGGGCCCTGGCCGAACTCGGCCTCGTCGACATCGATGAGTTCCAACTGACCAAGACCGCCGTGGGCGTCACCATCGGCATGGCCCAGGTGCTGCTGCCCTTCATGGTGCTGCCGCTGTACAGCGCGTTCAAGGGGATCGACCGCAGCCTGATCACCGCCGCTCAGAGCATGGGAGCCCGGCCGGTCACCGCGTTCGCTCTGGTCTACCTCCCGTTGTCGCTGTCAGGGGTGGTCGCGGGCGTGACGCTGGTACTGGTCCTCGCCCTCGGCTTCTACATCACGCCGGTGCTGCTCGGCTCACCACAGGAAATGATGATTTCGCAGCTGATCGCCCAGAAGGTGAACCCGTTGCTGGACTTCCCCACCGCTGGGGCGCTGTCATTCATCCTCCTCGCGGTAGCGCTCGGGCTGCTCGCTGCGGTGTCGCGGATCTCAGCGCCCTCGGCGACGCTGGGGCTCACGGACGGGAAGACGCGATGACGACTCGTGTCCGGATCTGGCAGTGGGCGGTGGTCATCGCGGTCGGGCTGTGGCTCGTCGCTCCGTCGCTCGTGGTCATCCCGCTGTCCTTCACCGACCAGGACAGCTTCCAGTTCCCGCCCCAAGGCTGGTCGCTGAAGTACTACGAGAACTTCTTCACCGCCCCGGCCTGGCGCGATGCGCTGCTCAACTCCCTCACCATCGCCGCGCAGGTCACCCTCATCGCGACCGTCCTGGGGATCGCGGCGGCGGTCGCCCTCGTCCGGGGCCGATTCCCGGGTGCTCGTGCCGTGCGGAGCGCGGCCAACGCCGGCCTGATGGCACCGATGATCGTGCCAGGGATCGTCGCCGCCGTCGCGATCTACGCCGCGTTCCTGAAGTGGCAACTCGTCGGCACCCCGACCGGGTTCGTGCTCGCCCACACGGCGCTGGCCGTGCCCTTCGTCGTCGTGTCGGTGAGCGCGAGCCTGAGCGGCTTCAACCGCGATCTCGAACTCGCATCCGCCAACCTCGGCGCCGGGGCGCTGACCACGTTCCGGTTGGTGACGCTGCCCCTGATCCTGCCAGGAGTGCTCTCGGGCGCGGTTTTCGCGTTCGTCACCTCCTTCGACGAGGTGGTGGTCTCGTTCTTCATCAACGGCCCGTACCTGACCACCCTGCCGGTGAAGATGTACACAAGCACAGCGAACGAGACGGACCCCACCATCGCCGTCGCGTCAACGGTCATCCTCACCGTCACAACCGCCCTCATCGTGCTGCCCCAACTCTTCCGGAGAACCTCGAAATGACCGACCAGACCCACGGCGCCGCCGTGCGTCTCGACCGGCTCGTGCAGCGCTACCGCGGCAGCGACCGCGCCGCCGTCGATGACGTCTCGCTGGACATCGCGCCCGGCGAGTTCATGACGTTCCTGGGCCCATCCGGCTCGGGAAAGACGACTACGCTGAGCATGGTGGCAGGCTTCGCCGCTCCCACCAGCGGCCGCATCCTGGTCGACGGCCAGGACATCTCGCGGCTTCCGGCGCACAAGCGCAACCTCGGCATGGTCTTCCAGCAGTACGCCCTGTTCCCGCACATGACGGCGGCGAAGAATGTCGCCTTCCCGCTGCACCGGCGCGGGGTCGACAAGGCCACTGGGCACGCCCGCGCCATGGACGCCCTGAAGCTGGTCCACCTCGACCACCTCGCCGACCGGCTGCCGAAGCAGCTCTCCGGCGGTCAGCAGCAGCGCGTCGCGGTGGCCCGCGCCATCGTCTACAACCCGCCGGTCCTGCTCATGGACGAGCCACTCGGTGCGCTCGACAAGAAGCTGCGCGAACAACTCCAGATCGAGATCGCCCGGATCCATCGCGAACTCGGTGTGACGATCATCTTCGTCACCCACGATCAGGAAGAGGCCCTCGCGCTCTCCGACCGCATCGCGGTCTTCAACGAGGGCCGCATCGCACAGGTCGGCACCGCCAAGGAGCTGTACGAGAGCCCGGCCACTTTGTTCGTGGCCAGGTTCCTCGGCGACTCCAACGTATTCACCGGCCGCGTCGACCCCGACGGGCGCACCCTCACCGGCGACGGCTGGACCCTGCACACCCCGCCGGCGCACCACATCGCCGCCTCTTCGCACGCTGCCATCGTCGTGCGTCCCGAGCGGATGCGGGTGCTCGACCACGCCGGCTCCGGTCCCACACCCGGCAACGTCCTCGATGCCGACGTCGTCGACGTCGTATACCTCGGTACGCACCGCCGGGTGGAGCTTCGCTTCCGTGACGGCGGCAGCGGAGCGGTACGCGAGCCGGCCGGCAAGGAGAGCGCTGCATCGCGCGGTGACGTCGTTCGCGTCACCTGGTCACCGGAGCACAGCGTGCTGGTGCCAGAGCACCGCTAGCCGTGTGGAGTCCAGGCCTCGAACAGCTGGGTGAGCCGGCCCATCACGTCTTGGCCGGCCCGAGGGTGGGCGGGCTTGGTCGGATCGACGGGTCATCAGCGGCCGTCGAAGGGGAAGCGGTTGGTGCGCCGGTTCGGGATCGCGGCATGCAGTCGCCGGCTCTCAAGCCTTCTGAGGCAGGCTTGCGGGGTGATGGCGATACATTCGCTGCCAACGCAGCAACAGGCTGAGCCGTACCAGATGATCACCCGCCTTTCACCGCCGCACCTGCGTCCGTACGTGCTGGGGTGGGCCGGCTTTCGCACCCAGGCGGGAGAGCCCGCCCAACCCAGCCGGATGCTGCCGCTCAACGCGGCCACCCTGATCATCGACTTCACCGGCATGGGCCCGATCATCACCGGTCCCCGCGTCACCGCGACGTTCTCGGCCCACACGCCGTGGCGTCACGGGGTGGCGGTCGGGCTCACCCCCGCCGGGATGTCGGCGCTGACGGGGACGCCCATACGCGAGGTAGCCGGCACGACCGCGCGTCTGGAAGACCTCCTCGGTACCCGTGCCGAGGAGCTGACCGACCGGCTGATCTCGTCGATGAGCTGGACGGACCGCTTCAGCCTGCTGGGGGAGCGGCTGACGGCGTGGCTGCGCCCCGACGCCGGCCCCAACGACCTGATCATGCACGCCTGGTGGCGGCTGCAGCAGCCGACCGGCCCGCCCACCATCGGGTCCCTCGCCGGTGAGCTGGGCGTCAGCCGTCGTCATGTCGAGATCGGATTCCGCCGGGTGGTGGGCATGTCGCCCAAGACGGTAGCCCGGATCGCCCGGTTCCAGCGGACCGTGGACACGTGGCGACGGCCCTCCGCCACGCTGAGCGAGGCCGTCGCCTGCGGTTACGCCGACCAGCCTCACCTCACCCGCGAGATCCGGGCGATGGCGCAGATGACGCCGAAGCAGCTGTTCGCATTCGTTCAATACACCGATCGGCTCACCGGCTAGCGTGACCTTCCGCTCCGGACCGAACGAGTGCCGGGGGGAGAGGAAGGGGCAACACGTCATGGCAGGCGTTCTCGCGGCCGATCCCACCCTCGCCGACTTCGGCGAGGACCCGCTGTGGATCACCATCGTCAAGGCCGTGATGCTGTTCCTCTTCCTGGCGCTCGGCGTCATGTTCGGGGTCTGGTTCGAGCGCAAGCTGATCTCGCGGATGCAGCACCGCTACGGTCCCAACCGGGCCGGTAAGTTCGGTCTGCTGCAGTCGGTCGCCGACGCGATCAAGATGGGCCTGAAGGAGGACCTCTTCCCGCGCACGGTGGACCGGGTGCTCTACCTGCTGGCGCCCATCATCATGGTGGTGCCGGCGTTCCTGGCCTTCTCGATCATCCCGTTCGGGCCGATGGTCAACCTGTTCGGCGAGCAGACGCCGCTGCAGCTGGTCGACCTGCCGGTGGCGGTGCTGTTCATGCTGGCCATGGGGGCGGTGTCGGTCTACGGCGTGGTGCTGGCCGGGTGGTCGTCGCGCTCGCCGTACGCGCTGCTGGGCGGGTTGCGGTCGGCGGCTCAGGTGGTCTCGTACGAGATCGCCATGGGCCTGTCGTTCGTGGCGGTGTTCATCTTCGCCGGGACGCTGTCCACCTCGGAGATCGTCGCGGCGCAGGCGCAGACCTGGTACGTGGTGCTGCTGGCGCCGTCGTTCCTGATCTACGTGATCTGCATGTTCGGCGAGGCCGCCCGCATCCCGTTCGACCTGCCCGAGGGTGAGGGCGAGCTGGTCGGCGGCTTCCAGACCGAATACTCCTCCTCGCTGAAGTTCGCCCTGATCATGATGGGCGAGTACCTGCACACCTTCACCGCCTCCGGCATCGCCGTGACGCTGTTCCTCGGCGGCTGGCGGGCGCCGTACCCGATCTCGCTGTGGGAGGGCGCCAACACCGGCTGGTGGCCGGTGTTGTGGTTCTTCATCAAGTTCGTGCTGACCTTCAGCTTCATCGTGTGGGTGCGCGCCTCGCTGCCCCGCGTGCGCTACGACCAGCTCATGTCCCTGGGCTGGAAGGTGCTGATCCCGGTCAACCTGGCCTGGATCCTGCTGGTGGCGGCCGTGCGCAACGTGGTGATCAACGAGGACAACAGGATGCTGAGCATCGCGCTCGGCGCGGTCATCGTGGTCGGCGCGCTGGCCATCTGGATGCGGTTCGACACCGTCGACCAGCGGCGCAAGGAAGCCAGGAAGGCCGAGGTCGACGCCGAGTTCGAGGAACTGTCCAACGAGCCCGCGGCCGGCGGCTTCCCGGTGCCACCGCTCGATCTGCCGCACTACCACGGCGTTTCCCGGCCGTGAGCACCGCGAACAGGACACGTCGTCAGGCGGGTGCGCCGTTCAGGATCTCGACCTGGCCTGTGTCCAGGGAGTAGTACGCGCCGACCACGGCCAGAACTCCCTTGCTCACCAGCGGCGCGAGGTCTCGATTGCCGCGCAGGGCGTCCGCGGTCAGCTCCACCTGGGTTTTAGCCATCGTCTCGGCGGGGTCGGCACTGCTCTTCCGTACGCTCTGTTCGTATGCCGGACGCAAGGCCTCCGCGATCGCCTGGAGGTTGCCCGGCAGTGGCTTACCCTCCCGCAGGGATTTGTACGCGGCGGATACTGCGCCACACCGCTGGTGACCGAGCACGACGATCAGCGGAGTTCCGCTGGTCATCGGCCCGTACTCGACGGAACCGGTAATCACGGGCCCCACAGCCACCCCGCCGCTACGCATGACAAACAAATCGCCCAGGCCGGTGTCGAAGACAAGCTCGGGTGGCACCCGGGAATCGATGCACGACACCACCGCTCCATAGGGCTTCTGGCTGGCGGCCAGCAACTCGCGGCGTGTGGGATCGCGATCCGGATGCTGGAGTGCGTTGCTCACCCAGCGTCTGTTGCCCTCCATCAGCCGTTCGTAAGCGGCCTTCGGCGTGCCGGGAGACAGTCCGGTGAGGGATGCGGGCGCCGTCTTGTGCATCTCGTTCATCACCTCGGCCGACGAGCAGCCGGCAAGGCAGGCCGCAGTCAGGGACGCGGCTCCTGTGAGCAGCGTTCGCCGTCCCGGACCATCAGCTTGAATGCTCATGACCTGCTCCTTTCCCCCACGGGCAAGGCCACAGCGAGACGTCGAAGAGGTGTTCGTCCATGGCCTGCCGTCTCAAGGATCATGCGCTCTACCAGCCCGCTGGCGTCCGCTGCTCGGCGTTCCTGTTGGAGGCAGAAGTGACGTGCGCCACGCCTTCGGCGTTGGGCAGGTTGTGCATGCGCCCGCTCCGGCCATCGCCGTCGCAGTCCGTAATCTTACAGCAACGCTTCGTACTCGTCCCGGGTTATCCCTCGCTGCGGGCCATCAGGTGAGCCGGGAGCGACGAACCGTGTTCCAGTCAGCGGATGCGCCGCCCCGTTTCGGCACAGGAGTAACCGCCCAGCGCCTCCACACTGGCGCGGAAATCGGGACGCTCCAGGAGTGCCCACAGCGGAGCCAGCAGTTCCTCAGAGAGCTCGTTGGTGCGGAGTACCAGGTCGTAGGGTTCCTGAGCTACCGGGATGAAGTCGAGCCCGAACGCGCGGGCGGCGGCGAGGATGCCCATGCCGGCGTCCGCCCGGCCCGCGGCCACGGCTGCGGCCACCGCGAGGTGGGTGTGCTCCTCGCGCGAATAGCCGGGCACCTCACTCGCGTCGATGCCGAGGCGGGCCAGCTCGTGGTCCAGCAGCGCCCGCGTGCCGGCGCCTCGCTGCCGGTTCACGTAGTGCAGGCCGGGACGGGTCAGGTCCTTCATCCCGGTCAGGCCGAGAGGATTGCCAGGTGCGACGATCAGTCCCTGATCCCGGTGAACCAGCCGGACCACGGCGACGTCCGCGGCACGGCCCAGCAGCTTGTCCACATACGGCAGCGTGTACTCGCCGGTCGACGGGTCCAGCAGATGCGACCCCGCGATGTGGCACAGCCCGTCACGCAGGGCCACGAGGCCGCCCAGCGACCCGACATTCGACGACGCCAGCGTGATCAGCGGGTCGGCGGCACGCAGTGCGGAGGCCGCGAGATCGAGCACCAGGTCATGCGAGCCGATCGCGACGATGGTCCGGCCGATCTCGGACAGGCCACGCAGCAGTTCGACCCGGACCTGTTCACCGGCGTGGTGGCCCTCCACTCCGGAGGGCACCACGAGCAGGCCGTCAGCGCGTACGAGCGAGGTGAGCACGCCGGCGCCCCGGGGCAGCGGGGTGGCCACGAGCTGGTCGTGCACCCGGCCGAGACGTACCCGCACCCAGTCGTCCATGCCGATGGTGGACGGCAGCTTCCTCGCCAGGCGTGCGATGGCCGACGGGCGTTCACGCGGCGCGGCGCCCTCCAACTCGGCGAGGATCGGAGCCGCGAAAATGTCGAAGGTCAGCGCTGCGGACACCGGATAGCCGGGGACTCCCATCACGGGTGTCGCGGCGACCGCGCCCAAGACGACCGGGTGGCCGGGTCGCACGGCGACCCCGTGGACCGCCACGACGCCTGCGGCGGCGACCACACGAGCGGTGTAGTCGTCCCGCCCGGCACTCGAACCCGCGATGAGCAGCACCAGGTCGGCGTCGCGTGTGGCCTCTCGAAGCACTGCGGTGATGGCCTCGGGGACGTCGGGGACGATCTCGGTGACCCGGGTCTCGCAGCCGGCCCCCCTCGCCTGGGCGGCCAGCATCATCGAGTTGGTGTCGAGGATGTCACCGGGGCCGAGTTCCGCTCCGATCGGGCGGATCTCGTCCCCGGTCGGCACGATCACCACGCGCGGCGCGCGGCGGACACCGAGTTCGGCCGCTCCCGCCGCCGCGCAGGCGGCGACGTCCACGGGGCGTAGCCGGTGGCCTTCCGGGAGCAGCAGCTCACCGGCGCTGATGTCCTCCCCGATGGACCGGACGTGCTGGTAGGGCGGAACGGCAGCCCGGAGCTCCGCCCTGCCGTCCGCAGTGCGATGCACGTGTTCGCGCATGACCACGGCGTCGTACCCGTCGGGCAGCGGGTCGCCCGTGTCGACGACCTCGAAGTCGCCGGCGGCCAGGAGTACCGGGCTGGTCTCGGCCGCGCCGACGGTGTCGGCGGCGCGTACGGCGATGCCGTCCATGGCCGCGGAGTCGAAGGCGGGTGAGGATCGCAGCGCCCACACCGGCTCGGCCGTCACCCGGCCCACGGCAGCACCGACCGGTACCCGGACCGCGTCGACCCGGGCGGGACACCCCGCCGCGGCACGTGCCTCGCGCCAGACGGCGAGGGCATGCGCCGCGGGGACATCGGAGACGAAGGGACTCTCGGTGCTCATCGGTACAGAATGACCTCTACCTCGGTGCCCGCGTCCAGGCCGGTGGCCGGTTCGGGCACGATCACGTATCCGTCGGCGCGCGTCAGGACCGACAGCAGCGCCGACGGGCCGAAGAGCGGCTCCGCCACGCCGTCCCGGACCCTGACCTGGACCACGTCGAGCCGGCCGGCCGCCGAGGCCAGGTCACGTTGGAGCCGCACACGCGTGCTCGGCTGCGGCGGCGGGGCCTCGCACCCGGCGATACGCCACAGCAACGGCACCCCGACCTGCCCGAACACGACCAGCGCGGACAGCGGGTTGCCCGGCAGCCCGATGAGCGGGATCCCGGAGCACTCGGCCAGCAGCGTGGGCTTGCCCGGCTTGACGGCGATGCCGTGGCACCAGATCTCACCGATGGCGGCCACCGCGCCCGCCGTCTCGTCCCTCGCCCCGACCGAGGAGCCCGCCGACACGACGACCAGGTCGGACTCGGCCACGACCGCGGCCAGCCGCTCCTTGAGCGCGCCGGGCTCGTCCGGGACGATGCCGGCGATCACCGGCTCGCCGCCCGCATCGGCGACCAGCCCGGCCAGCGCGGAGGCGGTGGCGTCGCGCACCTGCCCGGGTGCGAGCTCCACCGTGCCGGGTGCCACCACCTCGTCCCCGGTGGAGATGATCGCCACCCGGGGACGGCGGTGCACGGCGACCGTGGTCACCCCTGCGGCGGCGAGGAAGCCGAGGTCCGGGGCGCGCAACGGCCGGCCGCCGGAGGCCAGCACGCCGCCGGCCGCCACGTCCTCGTCCGCGCGGACGATGCCGCCGCCCGGCGCGACGGGCCGGGTGACCTCGATCGTGCCCGGCATCGTCTCCGCGGTGTACTCGACCATCACCACCGCGTCGGCGCCGGCCGGAAGCACTCCCCCGGTCGGCATCGCGACGCATCCGCCGGCCCGGACCGCCACGGTGGGCTCGGCGCCCATCCGCACCGCGCCGAGCAGGTCGAGGTAGGACGGAAGCCCATCGGAGGCGCCGTAGGTGTCCATAGCCCGGACCGCGAAGCCGTCCACGGTGGAACGTGCGAAGCCGGGCAGGGCGGCGGGCGCCGTGATGTCCGCGACGGGCACCCGGTGCAGCGCCGCCGACAGCGGCACGCGCTCCGCGGGCGTGCGATGCGCGGGCCGGAATCCGGACCGGACCTCGGCGAGGGTACGGGCGGTGAAGAACTCCCTGCCGCTCAACGCTCCGGTTGCTCCTTCGAGCCTTCGGGCCGGGGCTGAGGGCGAGCCGACGCGGCGCCCTTGTTCAGCCCGAGCACGGACACCACCGGACCCAGTGCCACCTGTCCGAGCCCGCAGATCGAGGTCTTGCGCATGGTCTCCTCCAACTGCAGGATACGGCCGCTCTGCGCGTCATCGAGGGTCGAGGAGCCCGTGTCCAGCACGCCGCGCAGCAGTTCGTGGGCCTTGGTGGACCCCACCCGGCAGGGCACGCATTTGCCGCACGACTCGTTGCGGAAGAAGCGCAGGACGTTCGTCGAGGCAGCCAGCAGATCAGTGCCCTCGGCGAGCACCACCAGGGCGCCGGAGCCCAGCATGGTTCCCGCCTTGGCGAGTGTCCCGAAGTCCAGCGCCAGGTCGAGCTGATCGGGGCCGATGAAGTTGGAGGAGGCTCCGCCGGGCTGCACGGCGCCGACTTGGGCGCCGCCGAGCACGCCGCCGGCGATGTCGATCAGCTTGCGCACCGTCGTGCCCATCGGCACGCAATAGACGCCGGGGCTCTCCACGTGCCCTGAGACGGCGAAGAACTTCCAGCCGGCGGAGTCGCCCTCACCCTGCCCGGCCCACCATTCGGCACCCCGTTGCAGGATCACCGGCACGTCGGCGAAGGTCTCCACCGAGTTGATCAACGTCGGACGGCCGTGCAGCCCGTAGTTGCCGGGGAAGGGTGGCTTGTTACGCGGCTCGCCGCGGTGGCCCTCCATGCATTCCAGCAGCGCGGTCTCCTCACCGAGGATGTAGCCGCCGGGCGAGACGAAGATGTCGAGTTCGAGGCGCCGGCCGCTGCCGCAGGCGTTCTCGCCGATCACGCCGGCCTGGCGTAGTGCCGCGATCTCCGCGTGCAGCACGCGCTCCTCGGGGCCGTATTCGTGCCGGATGAAGATCCAGCCCTGCTCGGCTCCGACCACGGCCATGCCGAGCAGGAGGCCTTCGATCACCAGGTGCGGCTGATCGGTCAGGATCTGGCGGTCCTTGAACGTGCCCGGTTCGGACTCGTCCGCGTTGCAGATCGCGTACTTGACGCCGCCCGGCTCGGCGGAGGCGACCAGGCTCCACTTCTTGCCCGTGGGGAACCCGGCGCCGCCCATCCCGCGCAGCCCAGAGGCCTCCAGCGTGGCCACCACGCTGTCGGCGCTCATCTCGCCGGCCAGCAGTGCGCGCAGGCTCGCGTAGCGCGACGTGACATCCGATCCGGCCGGATACGGATCGTTGGGCCAGGGCTCGCCCCGTCCTGTGACAGTGGCCTCGGCGAGTTCTTCGTCCCGTGCGGCGCCGACAAGGGAATCGACGTCGGCGACCGGCGCCGGGTGCTCGTTCACGGC
This sequence comes from Nonomuraea sp. NPDC049480, assembly GCF_044465905.1. NCBI lineage: Bacteria > Bacillati > Actinomycetota > Actinomycetes > Streptosporangiales > Streptosporangiaceae > Nonomuraea > Nonomuraea sp. NPDC049480. The sequence continues at coordinate 178,563 of NZ_JBITMD010000022.1, read as the reverse complement.
CAGCGCGGGGGCGATGTCGCAGCGGCCCAGGCAGGACACCTCGGTGAGCTCGATCTCCGTGTCGTCGCCGTAGCGTTCGCGCACCTCGGCGATCCGGTCGTCCGCGGAGCGCAGCCAGCACGACAGGTCGTGGCACACGTTGACGGCCACCTTGGCGGGCGGGGTCGTGCGGAAGTGCGGGTAGAACGAGATGAGGCCCTCGATCTCGTAGAGCGGCCGCCGCATGGTGCGGGCCAGCTCCTCGAGGTCCTCTCGCGGCAACCAGCCCAGCCGCGCCTGGATGGCGTTGAGCGCCGGGATCAGCGACGGCCCGGGAAACTTCCCGGCCCGTGCCTCCACACCCGGCACCCGGGGACGTCCCAACTCGAAACTCAGGGTCATCTAGACACTTCCCATGTCGCTGAGGGGCTCCGCGTCTTCCACGCTCAACGCCTCGACCTGAATCGCGCAGAACTTGAACTCGGGGATCTTGCCGTAGGGGTCGACCTCGTCGATCGTCAGCAGGTTCGCCGCCGCCTCCCGGAAGTGGAACGGGATGAAGCAGTTGCCCAGCTGCTCCCGGTGGGAGACGCGCACCTGCAAGGTGATGGCCCCGCGCCGGGAACGCACTCGCGCCATCTGGCCGTGCGACAGCCCCCGGTCGGCGGCGTCCTTGGGATGCATGTACACCTCAGCGATCGGCGAGATCGTGTCCAGCGCGAACGACCGCCGCGTCATCGACCCGGTGTGCCAGTGTTCGAGCAGCCGGCCGGTATTGAGCACCAGCGGGTATTCCCCATCCGGCAACTCCTTCGCCGGCAGCCAGTGCGCCGGGACGAGATGGGCGAGTCCGTCGTCGGTGTTGAACCGCTCGTCGAACAGGACCACGGTCCCGTCGTCGTGCTCGGGATCGTCATTGGGGTAGAGCTTCCCGGTCAGCCCGAGGTTGGCGTGGCGCAGGTTCGCGTACGACGGCATGAGCGCGACCATCTCGTCGAACACCTCGCTGGGCGAGGAGTACGACCACTCCAGCCCGATCCGCTGGGCGATGTCCTGGATGATCTCCCAGTCGACCCGCGCCTGGCCCGGCGGGTCCATCACCTTGCGGCCGAGCTGCACCCGGCGATCGGTGTTGGTGTAGCTCCCCTCCTTCTCCAGGTACGACGACGCGGGCAGGATGACGTCGGCGAACTCCGCGGTCTCGGTCAGGAAGATGTCCTGCACCACCAGGAACTCCAGCTGCGACAGCGCCTTGCGTACCTTGTTGATGTTGGGGTCGGACAGGAACGGGTTCTCGCCCAGCATGTACATGCCGCGCACGCCGCCGGGCTTCAGCACCGACCCGATGATCTCGGTGACGGTGAGACCCCGGTTGGGGTCCAGCTCGGCGCCCCAGGCCTCCTCGAACCGCCGGCGGACGGCCTCCCGGTCGACGCCCTGGTAGTCGGGCAAGAACATGGGGATCAGTCCGGCGTCGGAGGCGCCCTGGACGTTGTTCTGCCCGCGCAGGGGGTGCAGGCCGGCCCCCGGCTTGCCCACGTTGCCGGTGATCGAGCAGAGCGCGATCAGGCAGCGGGCGTTGTCGGTGCCGGTGGTGTGCTGAGAGATGCCCATCCCCCAGTAGATGACTCCGGCCTTCGCCTCGCCCCAGACTCGTGCGACCTTACGGATCAGGTCCGCGTCGACGCCGGTGATCTGCGCGGCGCGTTCCGGCGGGTAGTCGTTGACCGTGCGGACCAGTTCCTCGAAGTTGGAGACCCGGGCCTTGATGAACTCCCGGTCGATCAGGCCGAGCCGGATCACCTCGTGCATGACCGCGTTGTAGAACGCCACGTCGGTTCCGGGCTTGACCTGGCAGTAATAGTCGGCGTGCTCGGCCACGGTGCTGGCGCGGGGGTCGACATAGATGATCTTCGTGCCGCGCCTTCGGGCCTGCTTGAAGAAGGAGCTCGCGACGGGATGGTTCGCCGTCGGATTCGACCCGGTGATGATCACTACTTCGGCGTTGGCGACGTCGCCGTACGTGGTCGAGACCGCGCCGGAGCCGACTCCCTCGAACAGCGCGGCCACCGACGAGGCGTGGCAGAGCCGGGTGCAGTGGTCGACGTTGTTGGTGCCGAAGCCGGCCCGGATCAGCTTCTGGAAGAGGTAGGCCTCCTCGTTGGAGCACTTCGCGGAGCCGAATCCCGCGATGGCGCCGGCGCCCTGCTCCGCGTGGATCTCCCTGAGCCGCCGGGCGACGAGGTCGAGCGCCTCTTCCCAGGTGGCCTCGCGGAAGTGCGGCAGCACCTCGTCATAGTCGACCAGACCGCCGGGCTTGCGCCGGCCGTCCTTACCGTTCTTGCTCAGCTTGGCACTGCGGCCGCCGCCGCTGCGGTTGCCGCCGGCGCCGGCACGTCCCCGGTCGTTGTCCGCGTCGCCGCGCACGTCCGCCGACAGCGGACCCTTGGGATAGGAGGACTCCTTCCGGATCAGGGGCACGGTGAGCCGCTGCGGCGACGCCGCGTAGTCCCAGCCGTACCGGCCCTTGACGCACAGCCGGCTCTGCGAGCCCGGCTGGTCGCGGCCTTCCGCGAAGGCGATCGCGCCGCGTGAGCGGTCGACGTAGTAGGTGAGGGCACAGCCGACGCCGCAGTACGGACACACGCTGTCGACCGCGTCCAGCTCCTCGCGGGGCCGGATGGGGATGTCGTTGATCGCCTTGTTGGTCAGTGCGCCGGTGGGACAGGCCTGCACGCACTCGCCGCAGGTCACGCACGAGCTGGCGCCCATCGGGTCGTTGAGGTCGAAGGCGATCCTGGTCGAGTAGCCCTTGCCCGAACGGCCGATGACGTCGTTGCCCTGGATGTCGTCGCAGGCCCGGACGCAGCGGTCACAGAGGATGCAGGCATCGTGGTTGACATCGATCACCGGGTTCGACGAGTCCAGTCCCCGGCCGGAACCGCACGGCAGGTCGGTGGTCTCCTTGGCCACGTCGAACCGATCGGCGAGGTCGAGGAGCAGGTTGTCGCCGGTGGTCGTCTGCTTCGGATCCTCCGCGCGCGGCGGCTGGTCGGAGATCAGCAACTCGGTCAAGGTGGCCCGGTTGCGCTCCAGTTCCGGCGTGCTGGTCTTGACCTGCATGCCGTCCTCGCAGGGGCGCACACACGCCGCGGCGAAAACCCTGCCCCCTGTGTCGACCACGCACATGCGACATACGCCAACGGGGTCATAGCGCTCGTTGTGGCACAACACTGGGATATCGATGCCGGCCTGCTGTGCCGCATCGTAGATGCTGGTGCCCTCGGGCACCGTCACAGTACGGCCGTCGATCTCGGCCGTCACAGTGCGGACGGCCGTTACCGGCTCCTCGAGAGTCGTCATCTCAACTCCGTCAGTCGAGCGGCTATTGGCATACAGAATACGGCATACAATCTGGCACTTACAATCCGCCACCTGCAGTCTAAAGTGTCAGCTCGACACCATTTCTCCCCAAATTCGGCGTTAGTGCCAACATGGGCAGATTGTCAAGCTATGTGAACGTATGATCGGATTCTGTAGGACTGCAGCTGAAATCCCTACGTGGTCCCCCCACGGAGCAGCACCCGGGTCCAACGCCGTACCCGAGTCAAGCATCGAGCAGCAGATCCTCAAGATCGGCCGCCGCGACGCGTCCCTCCTCGTCCAGGCCGCGTGCGGCATAGTATCCGGCGATCATCGACCGCAGGCGGTCGGCGTCGAGCACGGCACTGCGGCCGGAACCGAGCTCAAGCGGCGTTTCCAGCATCCGGGCCGGCAACGTGTCATCGGCCGCGGTGGCACCCTCGCGCAAGTTGAAAGCCCGTTTCGCCCGGACGATCCGCCGCGCGGCACCGCGTAGCTCGTCGGCGTCCAACGGCCATCCGGTGACCAGCCCGAGCAACCTGGCCCATTCCGTGAAGGGATCGTCGAAGACACCGCGCAGGAACTTACAAAGGATCATCGAGTCCATGACAGCGGCTCGATCCTCGGTGCCGACCGCTGCGGCGACATGGGCAGCGCCGCCGTCGAACCGGTCGAGCTCGCCCGACAGATCGGCCTCGTAGGCGCCGGACCGGTTGTGATCGGCCCCTCTGGCGTTCACCGCGAGCCCGAGCGCCATCGACTGGAGGCTTCGCGGCTCGTAACCGGGTAGCTCCATCCCCTTGACCTGCGGCGCGAAGTCGATCGAGCCGTGGCCGACCACCTCGGCGGCCCGGCGCGAACCCTGCGCGAGCAACTCCCCCAGGCCGGGCGACCGCGTTCCGATCGCGTCCAGGGCCCGCAACACCGCCTTGCCGTCGCCGAACCGCAGCCACGGCTCGTCGATGAGGCCACGCTCGACACACTCCATGGCCCAGGCGATCGTGCCGCCCGCGGAGATGGTGTCGATCCCCAGTTCGTCGCATCGCGCGCTGGCGGCGAACACGTCATCGGGATCGGACACCCCGCACAGCGGGCCGAGCGCGAAGACGTTCTCGTACTCCATCCGCTGGCTGCCGCCGCCCTTGCGCGAGTAGATGTGCTCACAGCCGATGGAGCACGACGCGCAACTGTTACGCGCCACCCCACGCAGTTCGTGCAGTTCCTCGGCGGCCAACCGGGGCGCGCCCTCGAAGGTCGCCGCGGTGAAGTTGCGCGTGGGCAACGTGCTGACGGCGTTGAACGCCAGGAGGTTGGCCAGCGTACCCAGTTCCCTGTACTTCGCGGTGGCCGGCCCGAAGCTGCGCTTACGCAGGTCACGGGCAGCGGAGAGGACACCTGCCTGATCCGCGACCGACACCTTGGTCGCCGCCCTGACCAGCACGGCCTTGATGTTCTTCGCTCCCAGCACCGCGCCCAGGCCACCCCGGCCGGCATGGCGGCCGTCATGGCTGATCGTCGCGTACCTCACCCCTCGCTCGCCTGCGGCGCCGATGGCCGCAGTGCGCCAGTTACGGCCGAACCGCGACTTCACCGCGGTCTCGGCCTCGCCGGCCGCCAGCCCGGCCAGGTCCGGCGCCGGCTCGAGACGTACGCCGTCGCCGTCGATCAAGAGCACCGAGAGCTCGTCGGCACGGCCACGGATCACAAGCGCGTCATGCCCGGTGAGCTTGCCGGAGATGGCGAACTGGCTGGAGGCGAGGGCATCAGTCAGCAATCCGGTCAACGGCGACTTGGCCACGACCGCGAATTTCGCACTGGTCGTCAACGGAGTCCCGACCAATGAGGAAAAGACGAAGGCCAGCGGCGCCGCCGGAGCCAGCGGATCGACACCGGGAGGCGCCAGCCGATGCAGCAACCATGTGCCGAGCCCCACCCCGCCCAAGTAGGACCGCAACACCCGCTCTGTCAGCTCGAAGGGCGTGCCTGTAGCCTCCCGGCCACCGACGTCGACGAGCAACGCTCGTCCGAAGAAACCACCAGGCGCCATACTCAGACCCTAAGCCTCATCCGCCGGCGTCCGCGGACAGGAAGGAAACGATGTCCCCCGCGACCAGAGGCAGCAACTCGTCCCGGGTGATCTGATCACCGTTGAGCGCGGCTATGACATGGCGGTCCAACGTCAGCCCGACCGAGGCGGCTGCGGCCCCGAGCGTGGCGGCCCGGACACCTCGCGGCCGGTGCCCGCCGCTCTTCGCCAACGCCCCGAAACATTCGACCACGATCTCCGGTGGAAGCCGATCATGTGCCGCCGCATAGTCCTCCGGGGTGTTGACGTTCACCACGGATTCCAGCTTCGGATCATGCCGGGCGAGTGAAGCGTCCGCGAGCAACTGCTCGTCGCTCAGTTGAGCCACTTGGCAGTGCTTGAAGAGCATGCCCGGCCGGAGGTCGCCCTCGGCGAGGAGATCCGTGACCAGCCCGGCCAGGGCGGTCCGGTAACCGGCCGCCAGCGGTTGCCGGAAACCACGTGCCACAGGCAGCACGACGTCGGGCCCGGAGTCCAGGCCGCGCAGTACGCACCGGACGAAAGCCGGATGGAGGAACGGCAGGTCGGTGGAGCATACGAAGGCGGTCTCGGCCCGATCTGCCACCGCTGCCAGCCCCACGGCCAGGCCTTGCATAGGGCCCAGCCCTTCCACAGGATCCTCGGCCACGGTGACCCCCGAGGGCAGTGGCGGCAACTCCTGCCCAGGGGCGGCCACCACGATGACCGGGCCACCGACCGTCCTGGCGAGCACCGCGGTGGCGCGATACAACAACGTGGAACCGTGCCACTCCAGCCAGGCTTTCGGCTTCCCCATCCGTGTGGAGCGCCCGCCCGCAAGCACAACGCCCGCAGCAGTCTGCATGCCCGCATGCTAGGCCACCGCCGCGACCACTGGGATCGTCGCCAGGTCCGCTGCTGACCCATCCTCGCCGGGCTGATCGGCGAAATGCCGACACGCAGCCTGACTTGGAAAACTTCAGCTCAGCGGCTCGGTGGCTCAATAGCCCGACGCAGAGGGTCGCGCGGCGGCGCCTTCCCCTCGGTCACGCCTTCGTGTCGAGATGCCAGAGCTGCGTGCCGGCGTTCGTGCACGGATTGACCCGGGCCTCGGCGCCGTCTGCCGTGGAACCGTCCGCGACGTCCAGGCACAGCGCCTGGTTGTTGCGGGGTTTAAGCACGTAGACGGATCTGCCGACCGCTACCGGCAGCCAGTCCTGGGCGCCGGTGCCGTTGCAGGTCCACAGGTGCGCCTTGTCGCCGGGGTCCACGGAGATGTTGCCGTTCGGCACGTCCAGGCACTTGCCGGACTTGGGGTTGACGAAGGAGAAGACGCCGGTGGCCCGGCGCGCCGGGCGCCACTGCTGGGCGAGCGCACCGTTGCAGGCCCACTGCTGGATGCGGGTGCCGTTCTCCGCGGCACCCGCATTGACGTCCAGGCAGCGGCGGCTCGCCAGGTTGACGGCGCGGTAGACGGCCGAGGTGGACACGCCGGTGGCGTCGCCGGTGCCGTGGGCCGAGCCGGTGGCGAGGTACGCCTTGCAGGTGCCGTCGGCCACGTCGGTCGCGATCTCTAGGACCTGGGCGCCGTCCGCGGTGGGCAGCAGTGGTGAGCTGTAGTTCTGGCAGGGCCGGTAGAGGTCGGGGTTCGGCGGGGTGAGGTCGATGCCGACCTTGACCGGTGCGTCGATCTCGTACCAGGCGCCCGCGCCGTTGGCGGTGTTGACGAGGATGGTCCGGCCGCTCTCCGGCAGCACGGGGGCGTTTCCGCGGTCGCCACCGCTGCGCACCAGCGTGGCGACCACCAGGATCCGCCCGTCGGGGCCGCCGCCCGGCGCCCATGCCACCGTGGGTGCGTGGGCGAGGTGCTTGCCGTCCGCTGTGCGGATGATGGTGCCGCGGTCCCCTGGGTCGCCCCAGTTCCAGCCGTCCGGTGAGGTACGCAGATACACCCGGCAGCCGTGCCCGTTCGTGACCGGCCGGATGTCGCAGTATTCGTACACCATGACGTAGCGGCCGTTCGGCAGCCGCCTGACCACGGGCATGCCGGGGCTGTCCTCGGCGTTCACGTCGGTGGCGGCGTCGACGGCCACCGTGTTGACCTTGGTGCTCCACGTGCGGCCGCCGTCCGCGGAGCGCACGCGCGCCAGCGTCTGGCCGTAGCGGGGCTGCTGGGTCTTGTCCGAGAAATGCATGACGAGCTGCCCCTGCACTTCGGAGAACTCGGGCTCCCACAGCCCCTGGCCGGTGGAACCGGTCACGACCGGGCCGCCGAGAGGTGTCCAGGTGTATCCGTGGTCGGTGCTCGTCCAGGCGACGATCCGCGCGCTGGGATTGGGCCGGCCTTCGCCGCCGCCCACGGTGTTGATCGACGTGGCCCAGATGAGCGTGCCGGCCGGGCTGGAGCCGAGCCGGCGCGGGAACTCGAACAGCGCCGAGCAGCATGAGAACTCACCGGCGCCGGGGCTGGTGGGAATCTGGCTGATGCGGCGGAAGGTTCGCCCGTCGTCGGTGCTCTCGTGGATCGTCCCGCCGGTGCCGGTGTTCGTGGAGGCCAGGATGCGGCCGTTGTGAGTGGCGCTCGCGTGCTGCAGCCGGATGACCCGCGGGTACCACGCCTGCCCGGTGTCGAGCAGCGGCGTCCCCGGCGCCACGCTGGCCTCGACGGGTGCGGCCACGCCTATCCCCGTCCATAACACCAGAGCGAGCAGAACCCGTCTGAGGCGCACCACACTGGCAGAACGCATCGAACCTCCACCTATGAACCGTCGCGTACATGACAGCCGCCTGGCGAACCTGCCGAGCGGCCGCTCCTACCTGCGTCGGGGCGGGCAGGGCTGGAAGGTGGCGTTCTTGAAGCCGGTCAGGTTGTCGATCGACATCCAGCCGTGCTTCGCCGTGCCCTTCACCCTGGCGTAGACCCAGAGCGTGCCGCGGCTGTTCTCCACCCAGCAGTGGAAATAGAGCACCGCACCCTTGGCGGCCTTGCTGACGATGGGGCACTTGGTTCCCGCGTAGGGCCCCACCTTGAGGTTGAAGGCGCCCTTCATGACGCCGGAGCCCGGGTCGAGGTTGGCCACCATCGGGCGCGGGCAGCCGAGCGCCGCGGCGGATTCGGCGGACGCGGCGGACGCGCCCGCGAGAGACAGAACGGTGAGGGCGCCGGCGGCGGCCAGCGTTCCCAATGTCTTCATCGTGTACCTCCTGGACGATTGATGGCCGTGGGGATGCTGAGGATTTGTTGAGACGGCGTCGAGTCGCCGCCTCAGCCCCCGTACCTCAGCTGGAGCCGTACAGCTCCCGCTCCTGGGACGTGCTGTTCAGGCACGGCCGGGCGATCATCTTGGCGCCGCGAGCGCGTGTCCCGTCCGGGACCGCCAGGCGGCCCACACCGACGGAGCAGGATGGTACGCACACCGGCGAGTTCCTCCACGGATTACCGCCCCCGGGCGATCCCCGGCCCACATGACGAAGGTATCCATCAGCCGCCTGGCGATCGTCAGCCGCTGAGTGGACTTTCGCTTCCACCAACCGCGGTAGCGCACGGCTGATGTCAACCAGCCGTGGTAGGCCCCGCACTGGGATGACCGTCACGAGCGGCGAGGTGGCGGCGAGTGTCCGTGGCCGACGCCACGGCCCGGTCTTGACGCGACGGCAGGGAGGTGTGCCCGAAGATCGGGGTTCGGGGACGCATCCCTGCGCCGCGCTGTGTCACCGCCGGCAGGAGGTGCGGTCACCACTGGCCGAACGACCTTTCGACCTCCGCCACGCCCGCGTCTCGGCATAGCTCAACGCCGGCGTACCGGCCACGCGGGTGGCGGAGTGGGCTGGTCACAGCGTGGCCGGGCTCGCCGCCTCTCCTGCGAAGCGCCATCATCCCGTGATCAGGGAGGCTCGGCCTTGGAGCGGATGACGCACCGCCCGGCTCACCAGGTCTTGCCCGCCTGCTCCCGGATCGTGCGGTTGATCCGGTTGAAGAAATTGGTCAGCGCGATGTCCAAGATGATCGCAGACAGCTGCTTCTCGTCGAAGTGAGCGGCGGCGGCGTCCCAAATGTCGTCGGTCACGCCCGGCGCGCCGTCCTGGATCCGGGTGGCGGCCTCGGTCAGCGCGAGCGCTGCCCGCTCCGCCTCGGTGAAGAATGGCGTCTCGCGCCACGTGACCACGTTGTGCAGCCGCTCCTCGGTCTCTCCGTGCTTCTTGGCCGACGCGATCCCGCCGAACACACATGGGCTGCAGCCGTTGATCTGGCTGGCCCGCAGGTGGACCAACTCGAGTACGCGCGGGTCGACACCACCGGAGTACATCGCCTTGTAGAGGCTCTGGATCGCCGTCATCACGTCGGCGTTCGCCGCGCTCTTCATGCGTGCTTCCATCAGTATTGCTCCTTCATCGGTTACCTGCGCCCGTCCGGGCCCGTCATCCCCATGACGGAGCAGATCCGAGGAAGGTAACAACATGTCCGACATCAGCCCGGCGGACCCGGTGGGCGAGGCGTTCGAGGCCCAGCGGGACCGGCTACGCGCGGTCGCCTACCGCATGCTCGGATCGCACGCAGACGCCGAGGACGTGGTCCAGGAGGCCTGGCTGCGGCTCTCCCGGCAGGACACGGCGACCATCCACAACCTGGCGGGCTGGCTGACCACTGTGGTCGGCCGGATCAGCCTGGATGTCCTGCGATCGCGCCAGGCCCACCCTGAGGCGTCCTACGACGACCGGTTGCCCGAGCTCGTGGTGACGGTCGACGACGGCCCTGCGCCAGAGGACGCCGTGGCGCTCGCGGACTCGGTCGGGCTTGCGCTCCTGGTCGTCCTGGATTCGCTCGGGCCGAGAGAGCGGCTGGCGTTCGTGCTGCACGACCTGTTCGCGGTGCCGTTCGACGAGATCGGCCAGATCCTCGGCAAGTCCACCGACGCCACCAAGATGCTCGCCAGCCGCGCCCGCAGGAAGGTGCAGGCGACCGAGCGGCCGGCGGCCGCCGGACGGAAGCAGCGCGAGGTGGTCCAGGCCTTCCTGGCGGCGGCTCGCCGCGGCGACTTCGAGGGATTGCTGCGCGTGCTCGACCCCGAGGTGCGGCTGACCGTCGACACCCCCAACGGTGTGGTCGTCGTCCTCGGCGCCACCAAGGTCGCCGCCGGCGCAACCGCGCGAGTCGCCGCCGGCGCGGCCGCGCGAGGGCGAGCGGTGCTCGTCAACGGCCTTCCCGGGTTCGTCTCCTGGCGAGAGGATGGAACTCCGCTCTCGGTCATGGCGTTCACCGTCGTCGAGGGCCGGATCGTCGCCATTGCGACCGTGATTGACCCGGCGAGGCTCGCGTCGATGGACCTGCCGGATCCGGAGTGAGTCACTGCTGAGCCCACCAGTACGTTTCAGTCGTGGCCGTGCCGTCACTCGGTGGTGGGCCGGCCCAGGATCACGGCAGCTCGGTCACCCGATCGGTGCCCGGAGGCGACACCGGGCTGTACGCGGAGAGGTAGCCGGTCAGCGCGGCGATGTCGTCACCGCCGCCGACGATGTTCGTGCCCTTCGCAAACGTGACAAACCCGTCGCCGCCCGCGGCGAGGAACGTGTTGGCCGTGACCCGATACCTGGCGTCGGACCGCAGCGGCTCCCCGTTGAGGGTGATCGACGCCGCGTCGATGCGGTCGCCGACCGGGGCGCTGCGGGAGAAGGAGTACTTCAGGCCCCGGGAAACGCCGAGGACCAAGGTCGGCGCCCGGGTTCCCGTGCCGTCGAACTGCTCCTCCAGGATCTGTTCGATCTGGGCGCCGGTGAGGTCCATCGACACGAGCGATCCCGCGAACGGCTGCACGGCGAACGCCTCGGCATAGGTGATCTCTCCAGGACCCTCACCACCAGTGGAGGAAGCGTGGACCAGGTCCGCGCGCACGCCACCGGGGTTCATCAGAGCGATCTGCGCCCCACCCCGTTCCGGCGCTGCGGTGGCCGCCAGCTGGGCGTCGGCCACCAGGTTGGCGAGATCCGATTCGGCGTCCCGCGTCTCCGAACGGACGATGTCGCCGGTGATCGAGCCCACCACGCGGTTCGCCAGCGGGGCCGACAGCGCCTTCCACTTGTCGATCAACGCTGTCTGCTCCGCGTCCTTCGGCACGGTCCGGCTGACCAGGTGGTTCATGGCGCGGACGCCGTTCCGGACGACCTCTCCGCTGCGCCGGTCCAGGGGCAGCCGCAGCTCGGTCACCACGCGCCCGAACGAGGAGGCCGAGGTGACCATCCGCGGCCGGCCCGCCGGGTCGGGGATCGAGCAGATGTACGGCTGATGGGTGTGGCCGGTCACCACGGCGTCGATCGCGGGGTCCAGGCCCTGGGCGATGCTCACGATGGGGCCGGAGACCCCGGCGCACTGTCCGTACGATCCGCCCTGCACGCCGCCTTCGTGCAGCAGGACGACGATCGCCTTGACCCCGCGGCGGCGCAGGTCCTTCGCCGACCGGTTCGCGGTCTCGACCTCGTCCAGGAACCGCACCGACCGGATCCCTGACTGTCCGGTGACCTCGGGCGTCCCTTCCAGCGTCATGCCGATGAATCCGACCGGCACTCCGCCGGCCCGTTCGACCCACGTGGGCGCGAGGATCGGCGCGCCCGACTCGCGGTCGACGACGTTGGCGGCCAGCCAGGGGAAAGCAGAGCCGTCGAACGGCTCGTCCTTGATGTAGCAGCCGTCCTCGGGGTGACATCCGCCGTGCTGCATGCGCAGCAGCTCCTCCGTCCCCTCGTCGAACTCGTGGTTGCCCACGCCGGCGACGTCCAGGCCGAGCTTCTCCATCGACTCCACGGTCGGCTCGTCGTGGAAGAGCCCGGACAGGAAGGGACTCGCTCCGATCACGTCACCCGCCGCCACGGTAAGCGACGCGTCGGTCCCCTGGCGAAGCTGCTTCAGCTTGGCCGCCAGGAATTCCGCGCCCCCGACCTGGGTCGAGGCCGGGTCGAGCCGGGCGCCCAGCGTCGCGTCCCGGCCCGGCGGCGGCTCCAGGTGGCCGTGGAAATCGTTGAAGGCCAGGAGCTGGAGGTCCACCGTGTCCGGCGGCCGGGGCGCGGTCGGGAAGGCGAGCGTGTACGCGATCCACAGGGTGACGTCGGCGTCATCCGTCCGGCCGTCGCCGTCGAGGTCTCCCGCCGCCCCTGCCCGCCGGACGGCGCTGAGGTCACCGGCGTCCACGTGCCCGTCGCCGTCGACGTCCGGCGTGTGCCGTGCGAGCAGGCCGGCGGGCACGGAGAGCAGGTGGAACTTCGTCACGCTGCCGTTGAAACCGAAGTTGTCGTCAGCGACGAGCACCAGGGAGCGGGAGCCGTCGGCCAGCTCGGGCCCCCAGGTGATGCCTTCGACGTTGTCGGGGGCGACGCCTGAGGCCGTGAAGTCGTAGAGCAGTTTCCTCGGCATGGTCTTCTCGGAGCCGGACAGCGACTCCTTGCCGCGTACGTCGGTGGCGCCGATGGTGCTCGTCCAGTAGATCCGTACGGAGAATCCGACGCCGGAGGCGAAGCTGCGCTCGACGGTGAGGTAGTCGGTCTCGTTGACGGCGAGGATCTCGGAGACGCCCCGGTCGGCGGAGTAGGTGTTCACCGGTGGCGCCAGCGGGGCCGCCGGGGCGTCCGAGATCGGATCGACCCGGTACACGTGCTCCGCCACCGGCCGGCCCGTCGCGCGGTCCAGGACCAGCAGCCGCGAAGCGCTCTTGGCCGTGAGCCCGGCGGCCGGGCCGTCCTGGACGAGGGCGTTCTCGGTGATCGTGATGACCTTCGAGCCGTCCGATGACAGCGAGAGTCCTTCGAGTGCCTGGTTGTTGCGTACGCCCGCGACCTGCGTCCCGGACGCCAGTATCGGCCGGTACGCGTCGGGCAGGGCCAGCTCGCGGACGTAGGCGCCGGTCGCGGCCGCCTCCCGCAGGAACGCGGGCTGGCCGGAGGCGGAGGCGCCCTCGCTGGTCCAGATCAGGCCCTGACCCTCCGGGGACCATCGGACGGCTTCCGGGTCGACGGCCCTGCGGGGGAACGGCTGCCCGTTGACGTCCGCCAGCACGGTGACACCCGTGACGTCCGGCTTGCGACCGGCGAAAGCCGTTCCGTCGATGGGGAGCTTGAGCGTGTAGAAGCGGGCCTGCCCGTTCTCGGAGCGGTCGTCGCTGAGGGCGACGTACGTGTCCGAGCCGGGGTCGTGGTCGAGGCCGGACAGGCCGCCGAACGGCGTGCCGGACTCGCTCGTCCCGGCGGGCACGGTGATGGTGTCGAGCAGGCGCACAGCGGCGGGCGCCGCCTGTGCGGCCGGTTGGGCGACGACGGTGGTCAGGGAGAGGAGGAGAGCTCCGGCGCCTATGAGGCCGAAGCGCGAGCGATGTCGCATGGGGTACTCCGGTGATCTAAGTGGCAAGGGCATGCGGAAGAGAACGGCGGGCGAGGAAAAGGGAGTCAGCGGTGGCCGGGAAGACCGGCGGTCACGGCCGGAGGGCCTGGCCCGCCCGCGCGGACCTCGATCCGGCCCGCCGCCGGTAGGCGTAGACGGCCAGCGCCACGAGCGTGAACGCGTAGGGGATCGCGGAGACGAGTTGCGGCGGCACCTGGAGGCTGCCCAGCTGCACCGCGAGGGCCTCCGCGGCGCCGAACCCCAAGGCGGCGAAGAAGACGCCCCAGGGCCGCAGTCCGCCGAGGAAGACGGCGGCCAATGCGATGAAGCCGCGGCCCGCCGTCATGTCCCTGACGAAGAACGACACATAGCCCATGCTGAGGAACACCCCGGCGAGCCCGGCCAGCACGCCGCTGAGGGCGAGCGTGAGGTACTGGACGCGGCGCACCCGGATGCCGACGGAGCGCGCGGCCTCCGGCATCTCCCCGACGGCGCGCAGGTGGAAGCCGAAACGCATCCGGTGGAGCAGCCAGGCGACGAGCGGCGCGGCGAGCAGTGCGACGTACGTCATCAGGTTCTGCCCGCTGACCACGTCGCCCACCACGGGGATGCTCTCCACGCCGGGGATGCGGACGGCGGGCAGGCTCCCGCTGGGCAGGCCGGAGGTGCCGCCCTTGTCGTCGAGCAGGCTGTAGACGGCGTACGCGGTGGCGCCGGACGCCAGCAGGTTGAGTCCGATGCCCGCGATGATCGCGTCCGCGCCGAGGTTCAGCGTCAGCGCCGCGAGCAGCAGCCCCAGCAGCGCCGCCACCACGACGCCGGACACCGCGCCCAGCGTGGTGGAGCCGCTGTAGCCGGAGACCAATGCCCCCGTGCACGCGGCCGCCAGCATCTGGCCCTCGAGGGCGATGTTGCTCACGCCCACCCGCTCCGCGACGAGGCCGCCGAAGGCCGCCAGGAGGTAGGGCGTGGCCACGCGGAACACCGCCGCCAGGAAGGCGGTGCTGAAGAGGACGTCCATGACCGAGCTCACGATGTCTCCTCCGCACCGTCGCGTGACAACACGCCGAGATCGCCCTGCGGCCCGGGCTCGGCTCTCCGGTCGCCGGCGAGCCCGTCCATCGCCGCCCGCCTGCGGGCCAGCCGGCGTTTGAGCGGCTCGGACAGGGCCTGAGCGGTTACCAGCAGGACGATGACCGCTTGGATGATCACGACGATCTCGGTGCCGACCTCCGTCTGCTGCTCCATGATGTCGCCGCCGACGCGCAGGTAGGAGTAGAAGAAGCCGGCGAGCACCACGACCAGCGGGTTGTTGCGGGCCAGCAGGGCGACGACGATGCCCTCGAAGGCGAGGCTCCCGGCGAGGGCCGGCTCCAGCCGGCCGTACACGCCGAGGACCAGGTGGGCACCGGCCAGCCCGGCGACGGCTCCGCCGATGACGAAGCTCCACTCGATGACCCGGGGGACGCGGATGCCGCCGTACTCCGCGAAGCCGGGGTTGGAGCCGACCATTCTGATGCGGTAGCCGAGCGGCGTCCGCGTCACCAGGAACCACAGGCCGGCCGCGGCCACCAGCATCAGGACGAGCCCGGCGTTGGCCCGGCCGAGGGGGACGCCGAACCACTCCCGCAGGGGCGTGAGGACGGCATCGCTCTGGACGCGCGCGGAATGCACCGCGCTGCTGCCCGGCTCCTTGAGCTGGTTGTTGATCAGATAGTCGTAGACACGGACCACGATCGCGTTCAGCATCAGCGTGGCGACGATCTCGTTGGCGCCGAGCCGTGCCTTCATCGCACCCGGGATCAGCCCCATCCCCGCGCCCGCGACGGCCGCGGCGGCCAGCGGCACGATCATCGCCACCACAGGCGGCAGCGGGAGCAGGATGGACACCAGCCCGGCCGCGAGGGCCCCGGCGTAGAGCTGGCTCTCGGCCCCCAGGCTGATCTGCCTGGCCCGGAACGGGATGGCCACCGACAACCCGAGCAGGACCAGCGTGGTGGCGTCCTCGAGCCAGCGGCCGATCCGCGGCGACCGCTCCAACGGCCCGGTCAGCATCGTGCGGTACGCCTCCACCGGGTCGTTCCCGGTGGCCAGCATGACGGCGAATCCGATGGACAGGGCCACCAGGACGGTCATCACGGCCATGCCCGCGTCCACCGCGAGGCCGCGCCGCCGCGCCGCCCGGTATTCCGTCCGGTCGTCGGCCTCGGCCGCGAGCCGTACGCTCATGTCGCCTCACCGCCGCGCGCCGAGACCGGCTCCTGAAGACCGGCCGCCACGTGCGCGCGATCATGCCGCTCCACGCCGAGCATGTAGAGCCCCACCTGTTTCTCCGTCAGACCGCTCACGTCGTCGAACCTCGCCACGAGCCGGCCGTCCTTGATGACCAGGAGCCGGTCGGCCAGCGCGAGCAGTTCGGCGAGGTCCGCGGACACCAGGAAGACGGCGGCTCCGCCGTCCCGCGCCTGGATGATCCGCTCGTGCATGAATCGCATCGCGCCGATGTCCACGCCACGCGTGAGCTGGGACGCGACGAGCAGCCGGGGGGCCGCGGAGAGCTCCCGTGCCACGATGACCTTCTGCATGTTGCCGCCGGAGAGCGCTCCGACCGGAACCGATGGGTCGGGCGCGCGAATCGCGTAGTCCTGGATCAGCCGCTGCGCATGGGCGCGTACGCGGCGCAACCGCAGCCGGCCGCGGCGGGCCAGGGGCGGCCGGGCGTGCAGGTCGACGATGAGGTTGTCCGCGATGGACTGGTCGAGCGCGGCACCGTTGGACAGCCGGTCCTCCGGCACGTATCCGACGCCGGTCCTGCGGTGCCCCGCCACGTCCAGGCCCGCCATGTCCTTCCCGTCGACGTGGACGGCTCCCGAGGCCGGCCTGCGCAATCCCGCCAGGATCTCCGCGAGCTCGATCTGCCCGTTGCCCTCCACTCCGGCGAGGCCGACGATCTCGCCGGCCGACACGTCGAAGTCGATGCCGTCCAGTGCCTGGCCACCAGAGGCGGGCCGATGGCCGAGATCCCGCACCCGCAGCACGACGCCCGCGGGTGTCGCCGTGCGCTTGGCCGACTGCGGTCCCACGTCGCGCCCCACCATCATCGCCGCCAGCGACCGCTCCGTCGCCTCAGCGGTGTCCACGGTCCCCACGAGTGAACCCGCCCGCATGACGCTGACCCGATCGCTGATCTCGCGGACCTCCCGCAGCTTGTGCGAGACGAAGAGCACCGTCATCCCGCCGTCGCGCAGCCGGCGGACGGAGGTGAAAAGGTCCTCGGCCTCCTGCGGCGTCAGCACCGCGGTCGGCTCGTCGAGGATGAGGACGCGGGCGCCCCGGTGCAGGGCTTTGAGAATCTCCGTACGCTGGCGCATCCCGACGGACACGTCGGCGATGCGGGCCCCGGGCTCGACCGCGAGCCCCGCCTGCTCCGCCAGCATCGCGGTCTTCTCCGCCGCGGCCCGCAGGTCCACACGCGCGGCGCGGCCGGGCTCGACGCCGAGCACCACGTTCTCGGCGACGGTGAACGAGGGCACCAGCATGAGGTTCTGGTGCACCATGCCCACACCGAGAGCGATCGCAGCGCTGGGCCCGGACAGGCGCCGAGGGCGGCCGCCGAGCACGATCTCGCCGGACGTCGGCTGCTCCAGCCCGTAGAAGAGCTTCATCAGCGTCGACTTGCCCGCCCCGTTCTCCCCCACGATCGCCCGGATCTCGCCGGGCTGGACCATGAGGTCGACGCCGCGCACCGCGCGCACGCCGTTGGCGTACGTCTTGGCGACCGCGACAGCGCCGATCGCCGGGCCGATCGCCGGGCCGATCGCCGGGCCGCTCGCCGCCTGCGATACCGCCATCGTTCTCCTCCAACCGGTGGGAAGCCGTCTAGAAGGCGCTCGGAACCTTGACGGCGCCCGACTTGACCTTCTCCGCCGCTTCCTGGAGCTCCTGGCGCACCTGCTCGGGCACAAGCTGCTTGAAGTGGGCGTCGTCCACGTAGCCGACGGCGTCCTCGGCGAGACCGACGGACTCGATCGCGCCGTACTTCACCGAACCGGACTTCTCCTGCTGAGCCGCCTTGAACAGCGCGTTCCCGACGTTCTTGAGAATCGAGGTGATCAGAGTGCCGCGCTGGGCCGGATCCGTCAGGGTCTGGTACTGGTCGGAGTCGATGCCGAACGTGTAGCGCTTGCTCGCCACCGCCGATTCGAAGACGCCCAGCCCGGAGAGCCCGGCGACCGGCCACACGATGGCGGCGCCCTGGCCGTACATGGCGGTGCTGACCTCCTTGCCCTTGGCCGGGTCGCCGAACGGCTTGTCGCCGCCGACGTACTGCACGAGCACGTCGGAGTCCTTACCTCCGGCCTGGGAGTATCCGGCCTTGAAGCCGACGATGAAGTCGTCGATGACGGGGATCTTGACGCCGCCGATGACGCCGACCTTCGTCAGCGACTCGGCGCCCGGCAGGGCCTTCGCGTCCACGGCCTTCTGGGCGAGGAAGCCGGCCAGGAAGCCGCCCTCGTTCTGCTTGAAGGTGACCGAATAGACGTTCGCGCACTTGTTGGAGCAGGCGCCGTTCGCGCCGCCGTAGTCCACCGGCGCGTCGAAGACCCAGAACTTCTTGCCGGGGTACTCCGGGGCCAGCTTCCCGATGTAGTCGACGACGTCGAACGTCCCGGCGGCGAGGATGTCGTAGTCGTCCGCCGCCGCGGCGTCCTCGAAGCCGGGCTCCCACTTCGTCCGGTCGGAGCCGAGCTCGACCACCTTGAGCTCGTAGCCGAGTTCCTGCTGGGCCCGCTGGAGGCCCTCGTAGGCCGAGTCGAAGAACGACTTGTCGCCGAGACCTCCGTTGATCACCAGTTTGATGCGGGGATTGGCCGCGGCCGGGCTCTGCTGCGCGCCGCTCCCGGCCGAAGCGGCGGTATCGCCGGAACCACCGGAACCACCGGAGCCGCCGCACGCCGTCAGGGCGAACGCGCCTGCCACCACCAGGGCGGCGAACTTCTTGGAAACGAACATGGAGGCCTCTTTCCGGCGCTTTGTCCGATGGGGCTGGGACGACAGTAAGCTTTGCAAAACGTTTTGGCTACGGCTGGCGTGTTGCCGTTAGGTTGCCTTCGTATGGCGGTCAGGTTCCGCGCTTTCCGGCGCTGACCTGCGCGATCAGTGCGGGTCGGCGTGGACGTGGCCGGGCCGGCGAGGGCCGGCCAGCGCCGCGGCGGCGATGCGCAGCGTCCGCGCGAAGCGGGTCTCCCGTTCCTCGGCGGACATCGAGGCGCCCGTACGGATGTGGTCGCTGACGGTGAGCACGGCCAGCGCCTCGCCGCCCTCGCGGCTCGCCACGGCGTACAGCCCTGCCGCCTCCATTTCGACCGCCAGGGTCCCGTATCGTTCCAGCTGGTCGAAGACGCTGGAGCGCTCCAGGTAGAAGTGATCGCTGGTGAACACCGGCCCCACGTGCGCGCCCGCGCCCGCCGCGGCCACCGCGGCGCTCAACAGGTCGTACGACGCGTTCAGCGACAGCGTGACACCCTCGACGAGCAACCGGCTGACGCTGGAGTCGGTGTGCGCGGCCGAGGCGATGACCACGTCGCCCACCGCGACCGACGGCGGGATGGCACCGGCCGTGCCGACCCGCACGATCCGGCGGACACCGTAGAACCTGAACAGTTCCGTCGCGTAGATCGAGATGGACGGGATGCCCATGCCGGAGGCGAGGACCGACATCGGCTCGCCGTCGTGGAGCCCGGTGTAGCCGAGGATGCCGCGCACCTCGGTCACCAGCCGGGCGTCCGTCAGGAGTGCCTCCGCGATGCGCGTCGCACGGCGCGGATCGCCCGGCATGAGCACCAGCGGGGCGATCTCTCCCGGAGCGGCGCCGATGTGCGGGGTGGCCATCACAGACCACCCGCCAGCCAGCGGACCAGCCGGTCCCACAGGTCGGCGTAGCCGTCCCAGGCGAGAAAGCCCGGCGGAGCCCAATGGGGTGCCACGTCGGAGGTGAACGCTGCCGATCTCCCCGCGCCGTGGGCCCCCACGACCAGCAGCGGGTGTCCGCCGCACTCGGCCAGCACGGTGGCCCCCTCCTTGGCCGTCACCTCGTTGAGTCCGAGCAGCGTGGGCCAGACGCCGTCCAGCGTGCTGACGATCTCGTGGGCGTACACGACCTTGGGCTCCGCCCCCGCGGGCAGCTCCACGCGGTCGTCGCGATCGAGGATGGTGACGGGCAGGGCTGCGGCGAGAGGCGAGCGTCCCCACCGGGCCTTGGCGTCGATGCCGCTGAAGCTGAGATAGCCGCCCACCATGAGGAGGCCGCCACCACCCTCGACGAAGGACCGGACGAGCTCCGACCTGTCCGGCGTGGGGATGGACCGGCCGAAGGTCTCCGGTGCGAGCTGGAAACTGTTGGCCCCCACATCGCTGATGACCACCACGTCGTAGGCCGCGAATCCGCCGGCCGAGCCCGGGACCCGGTGCGCGATCTCATGCGAGGGAACGTAGGTCACCTCGTGCCCACGCGAACGCAGCGCGTCGAGGAAGACACCTGCGCCTTCGACGTATTCGGAGGTGTAGAAGGCGTCGAAACCCTTCTGATGGACGGAGTAGGTGAACCAGGACTCGCCGACGACGAGCACTCTGGACATGAGGATCATCCCTTTCTGGGCGTGGCGGCCCGGCCCGCCCGGACATCGGGGGGCTGGCGTCGTTGCGAGGTCAGGAAGCGGGGGGCGCGGTGCTGGCCCGCACCTTGAGCTCGACGGGAAGAGTGTGCCTGGACGCGGGCGGCACCTCGCCGCGCGACACGTACTGCAGAAGCTGGGCGGTCGCCGTGCGGCCCACGTCGTACGCCGGCTGGTGCACCGTCGTCAGCGCGGTCAGGGAGGCCGCCCTGATGTCGTCGAAGCCGACCACGGACACGTCGTCGGGCACGCGGAGGCCGGCGTCCCGCAGCGCGGCGATGGCGCCGAAGGCCATCAGGTCGTTCGCGGCGAACACGGCCGTCTGGTGGAGCCGGCCCGCCCGGAGCGCCTCGGAGACCAGGCGGTGTCCAGAGTGCTCCTTGAAGTCGCCGATGGCTTCTAACACCTCGCCGTGGAACGCCCGGATGAAGCCGGACGCCCGCGCGATGCCGCTCTTGAGCTTCGGCGGACCGGTCAGCATGAGGGCGCGGCGATGCCCGAGCGCCCGCAGATGCTCCCCGACCAGGCGTCCTCCACTCTCGTGGTCGGCCGTCGCGATGAGCGTCCCGGTGAGCCCGTCGACCTCCTCATCGGCGAGCGCGATGGGGAAGCGTCCCACGAGCGATTCGAGCCGCTGCCGCGACGGAGGGGAGCCGGCGGCGTAGACCATGCCGTCGATGAAGCGACTCTGGATCAGGCCCAGGTAGCGGTCCTCCCGGTCCGCGTCGAACTCCGTGTTGCACAGGATCACGCCGTAGCCCAGGTCGTGCGCGGCGTCCTCGACGCCCTTGGCCAGCTCGGCGAAGAACGTGTTGCTGATGTCGGGGATGAGCAGGCCGATCACCGAGGTCGCACCGGCCTGCAGGCTGCGCGCGAGCGACGCCGGGACGTACCCGAGCCGCTTGACCGCGCTCCGGACGCGGGCCGCCGTCTGCTCGTTGACCGGGCGGTTGCCGCTGAGCACGTGGGAAACCGTCGTCGCGCTCACGCCGGCCTCGGCCGCCACGTCCTTGATGGAGGCCGGTTTGCGCACGTGGGGCCGCCTGCCGTCAGGGGTCATAGTGCTGCACCGCCGTCCCGTGCGAGATGTCGAGCAGCCGGGCCACGCGTCCGTCGATCTCGCCGAGCAGGGCCGGCACGTCGATGGTGGTCAGCCGGCCGTCACGCATGAGGATCCGCCCGTCGACCAGGACAGTCCGCACGTCACTGGCGCGGGCACTGTAGACGAGCGCCGCCCGCGCATCGTGGAGCGGACGGCAGTGCACTCCGGACAGGTCCATCAGCACGATGTCGGCGCGCTTGCCCGGCTCCAGGCAGCCGATCCGGTCGCCCAGCCCGAGCGCGTGCGCACCCCCGCGCGTGGCCAGGCGCAGGGTGTCGGAGAGGGTCATCCACGTGGCGTCGCGTTCGGCCTGCTTCTGGGTGAGGGCGATGAGCCGCAGGGACTCCCAGACGTCGAGGTTGTTGTTGCTGGCCGGGCCGTCGGTCGCGGCGGCCACGGTGACGCCCGCGTCGAGAAGCGCGCGGACGGGCGTCAACGGCACCAACGCATGCTTGAGATATCCCTTGGGCGAACAGGCCACCGCGACGGTGCCGGAGTGCTCGGCGAGCAAGGGCAGGTCCTGCGGGACGATGCCGCAGCCGTGCGCGATCAGGGCTCCGGCGTCCAGCACGCCGGTGTCGTGGAGCACTCGGATGGGGGTGATCCCGCGGCGTTCCAGGCTCGACTGGGTCTGCTCGACGTTCTCGGCGGCGTGGATGTGGATCCGCACCCCCAGCCGGCGCGCGTGCTCGGAGACGGTGCGCAGGTCGGCGTCGTTCACGGTGTACGGCGCGTGCGGGCCCATGGACACCGTCACGCGGCCACCGGCGGCACCGTGCCACGACTCCGCGAACTCCGCCGTGGCCTCCAGCGCCTTCTCGCCCTGACTGCTGAAGTAGGTGGGGGCGATGTCGGCGCGCAGGCCGCTCGCCGTGACCGCGTCGGCTATCTGCTCGGGGAAGAAGTAGTGGTCGGCGAAGGCGGTCACCCCTGAGGAGATCATCTCCGCGCAGGCCAGCTCGGCCCCGAGGCGGACGTCCTCGGGGGTGAGGTTGACCTCCATCGGCCAGATCCGCTCGTTGAACCACTCCTCGACGGAGACGTCCTCGGCCGCGCCGCGCATCATGACCATGGGGCTGTGCGTGTGCGCGTTGACGAGGCCGGGCACGGCCAGCAAGCCGTGCCCGGAGATGACCTCACCGGCGGTTTCCGCCTCACGCGTCGGCCTGATGGACTCGATGGCGCCATCCGCCACCGTGATGTCCTGCGCCCGCAGGACATCACACTCGCCCTCGGCCGGGATCCGCAGCACGTCACATCCGCGGATGACGAGCCTGCCGCCGTCGTCTCTGCTCACAGGCTGGAAACTAACCGTCCAAAACGATTTGCACAATCCGTCAGGGGAAACATGCGCCGAACTTCCATCTCGAAGATCACCATCGCCCCTGTCCCTGCGGCGCGAACCTTCCCATTTGCCACCAGGTACCGATGGACTGTCCTTAGCGCCTGGTTGACATTACTCACAGGGCGAAATGTCCGTATTGTCGTGACAAGTCGGTAATGGAGCCGACAGAATGCGGACCACCAGCGTCTCCCTCCACTGGAGGAAACCTCATGCGTCGACCCCTAGGGGTGCTCGCCGTCGTCGCCGGCCTCGCCGCTTGCGCCCCATCCAGCGGCGGGGCGGCCGGAGCGGCGCCTGAGGTGACCGGGCCGGCGGACGGTGCGGCGCCGGCCTCGACGCCGACGCAGACCGAAGAGGCGACTCCCGAGCCGACCACCGAATCGGACGAGTGCCGCGTGAACGTGGTCAAGCCGGGCATCTCCGCCCTCAGGATCCAGGCCTCGGCCGTCCGCCGTGGCTGTGTGCACCCGGCGCTGCTGCGCATCCAGGTCAAGCGCGCGGTCCCCGGCGACGATCCGGTCATCAAGAGCGGCGCCACCAGGAAGGGCCGCATCACCCTGAAGCTGCCCTGCGAGCCGGGCACGTACTACGCGGTCGCCACCGACTACCGGGGCGGCACCGCCAAGTCCAAGGCCACACGGCTGACCTGCGTCACCCCCACCCCCACCCCCACCCCCGCCTCCACGACGCGGGAGACCGGGGCGGCGCCGGTTCCCCAGAGGAAGGAGGCCATCGCCTCCGTCGGCACGACACTGGAGAACGAGGTCGTCCGGCGGACCAACGCCGAACGGGTCAAGGGCGGCTGCGACCCGCTCGAACACGACGCACGGCTGCGCAGGGCCGCGTTCGGGCACTCGGCCGACATGGCGGAGAACGACTACTTCGACCACGACTCCCAGGACGGCCGCGACATGGTCGACCGCATTCGCGCGACCGGCTTCACCGGGTCGGCCTTGGCCGAGAACATCGCCATGGGCCAGCGGTCGGCGGCCGAGGTGGTCCAGGGCTGGATGAACAGCGACGGCCACCGGCAGAACATCATGAACTGCTCGTACACCCTCATCGGGGTGGGCGCGGCCAAGGACGCTCAGGGGCAGATCTACTGGACGCAGGACTTCGCCGCCCGCTGACTCACAGCCCGGAGGACCTGGCCGAGCGCCTTCGGCGGCCGGCAGGACACGTATCGTCTCCGTGGACTGCGGCACGAGGCCGGCGTATGTCAGTTGGTGACCCGCGTCTGATTCCGCCACGCTTGGCGGATGGTGTACGGAAAGAGGGGCAGGATCAGGCTCCCCGTGGTGGAGCTGAGCGACCGCCGTGCCCTGGAGCGCTGGCAGCCGGCCGATGAGGAGACGGTGGCACGGGCACGGCGGCTGAAGGAGCAGGCGCTGCTCGATCTCGGCATGACGCACAGCACGATCGCGTCCTGGATCTACAGCAAGTGCTCACACCAGATCCCGACCACGGCCGTGGACACCGCGGCCGTGCTCGCCTCCGGCGACGGGACCTGCCTGCTCCTCTACAACCCTGACTTCTTCGTCGCCCTAGGGCTGGAGGGCGTGCGCTTCGTCCTGTTCCATGAGGCCCGCCACCTGGTGCAACGGCACCTCTTCGCCGATCCCGACCTGCGCGACGACCCGGTCTTCACGCTGGCGTGCGAGGTGACGATCAATCACGTCGCCATGGTGCGGCTGCGCCAGGCAGGGTTGCCGGAGATCGGTGGCGAGCCTGTCGGCGTCGATCCCGGCGTGATCCACCGCGCCTACCGCGACGACCTGGAGGCGCAGGGGCTCGACTGGCTCGCCTACGACCGGTTCGCGGCCACGGACATGGACGTCTACCGGGAACTGCGCCGCATGCGGAACCCGCCTGTGCCCGGACCGCTCTGCGTTCACCTCCTCCTGGACGGCGACGGGCTCGACCAGGAGACCGTGGACAGGATCAGCTCCGACGTGCTGCGCAGCGTGCTGATCGCGGCCAGGCGCGGCAGCGCGCTCGCCCATGGGGAGCTGCTCGACCTGCTCGACCGCACCCAGGGCGCCGGCGAACGCGTGGACCGGCTCTGGGGCGATCTCGGCGCGCACGCCCTGCGCGGCCGCACCGTCGCCACCCGCCGGGTGCACTGGTGGCAGCAGTGGCTGGTGGACGTGCTGGCCTCCAAGCTCCGTCCCGGCGAGCGGCTGATCTATCCGAAGAAGCGCGGAGCGCTGCTGGCCGCGCTCGGGCACGACCCCGTGCTGGTCCGGCGCGGTCCGGAGCGAGTGAAGAGGCTGGTGATCGCCCTGGACACCTCGGGATCGATGCCGGACCCGGTGGTGCGATGGGTGACCGAGCTGGCCGGGCAGGTCGACGGGGTAGAGGTGCACTGGCTGAGCTTCGACGGCGCGATCATGCCGTTCCGTCCGGGCGAGCGCGTGCACGGTGGCGGCGGGACGAACTTCGGCCTGGTCCGCGACTATGTCGAAGGCCGGCACGCGGTGAACGGCGAGCGGTTCGAAGAACATCCGGACACGGTGATCGTGCTCACCGACGGCCATGCCCCGCCGATCACGCCGGCCGAGCCGGACAAGTGGATCTGGCTGATCACGCCGGGCGGCGACGACTGGCCGGACCGGCACCGGCCGCCGATGGCCTGCCACCGCGTACGCCCGGTGGCGCCGGATGATCCCAGCCCCTACGGTGTCGGATCGTGAATGCCACGACCGTCACCTCCGTCAGGGCCCGCGACATCCACGCGTGCGCCGCTGGTCTGCTGCGCTTCGCCGCCCCGGACGAGGTGGACACGCTCCTCGGCGATCCGCTCACCCGACACGCCTCCCTCAGCTACGGCATGCTCAACCGGCCGGTCGCCGAGGCCCTGCTGCGCCGTCCGGGCATAAAGAACCTCCCGCCCGCAGACGCACTCCTCGATCCTGAGACGTCCCTGCTCGGCCAGTTACTCGATCTGGACGACCCCCAGGTCAACGGCCAGTTGTTCCTCTCCGGTGAGATGCCACGCAACCTGCTCAGGCAACTCGCGCACCAGACCTCCCGCCGCGACGGCGTCACCCCGGTGCCCCTTCCCTCGGACGTGCGGGACAAGGCGGTCACGCAGAGACTCCAGTCCCTGCTGCTCCACGCGGCCGACCCCGGCACGGCGGCCCAGGCCCTCCGGAGCCTCGGCAGGGGCGCGGACCCGCACGGTGCGATCCGGGCATGCCGGACGCTGCTGGCCGCGGGGCGTACCGCTGAGCTCGCCGAGCTGGTGAGGAACAGCGTGCTGCCCGAGGCCCGCTGGGGTCCTGACGGGTCGGAACCGAGCGTGAGCGCGTACGTGCGGGCGGCACTGCTCGGTGAGGAGGGCGCGGCGCGGCTGCGTGAGCTGAGCGAGCGCGTACGGCGCCCCGAATGGCTGCGCTCGGCCGCCGAACTGGCCGACGCCGCCGCCTGCGCGCCGTTCGGCGACGGAGCGCTGGTCCGCTCGGTCGTCCACCGGCGGCACCCGTCGATTCCCCGGGTGGACTGGCCCGCCCTGGTGGACGGCGAGCCGGAGCGGCGGCGGCGCGAAGGACCGCTGCCCTACCGGGCGGCCAGGCTTATGGCCCAGCGCACGGACGTCCCCGACGAGCTACTGCTTCTGGCCATCGCCGATCATCCCGAGCTCGCGCCACTCGTTCCCAGCCCGTCGCCCGCGCTGCTCGCCCTGGTCCGCGACCGCCTTCCGATCATCGGCGCAGGTGCGGTGGTGAAGGTCGCGGGGAACGGTTATGTCGCGGCCACGCTCACCGCCGAGGAGATCGTCGCGGCCCTGCCGTCCGAAGTGCTCGACCTGTACACGGAGTCGCTGTGGCTGCCGGGCCTGCGGGGCACGGCGGCGGTACGCACACTGCTCGGCCGGGACGGCGACGTGCCTCTGCGCCCGTTCGTCATCGACGAGACCGGCCTCGGCCCGCGCCGCCGCCTGCGGACTCCGGGCGAGCGGTCCCATTGGGACGCCGAAGCGCTCTACGGCCAGGTTGTGGCGTCCGCGCTGCGGCGGCGCGGCGAGCTCACCGCCGACGAGGTGCTGTCCATGGTCACGCCCGACGCCGTGCTCGCGCCCGGGCCCCGCGCCATGCCGGATCTCCGAGTGCTACGCCGGCTGGCCGAGCTGGTCCACCGGCATCTCGGCGGGCGTCCCGAGGCGTGGATGGTGGCGCTGCGGCTGCTCCAGGAGGGCTTCGTCGGGACCCTGCCCGAGCTGCTCGCCACGGCGGGCGCGGTCGCCGTCTGAACCTCACCAGGGGGCGACGCGGTAGTCCTTCAGCAGGCACCCGTACGGCGGATCGCCGGCCTCACCACGCACGATCGGGTCGTACACGCGGGCGGCGGCGTCCACCACGTCCAGCGGCGGCCGGAACCCGGCGGCGGCCCTGCGCCGCTGATCCGGGTCGGGCTGCTGGTCGGAGAACCAGCCCGGGTCCACGCTGGTGAGATAGACCCCGGCGGCGGCCAGCTCGGCGGCGCTGGTGAGAGTCAGCATGTTGAGCGCGGCCTTGGCCATGTTGGTGTGCGGGTGCTCGGGCCCCTTGTACACCCGGCCGAACTGGCCCTCCGCGGCCGAGACGTTCACCACGTACCTGCGCGGGCGCGGCGAGCGCACGAGCAGCGGGCGCAGCCTGCCGATCAGCAGGAACGGCGCGGTCATGTTGATGAGCTGCACCTCAAGGAGCTCCACCGGGTCGATCTCGTGCACCAGCCGGGTCCAGGAGTTGTCCGGCGAGGGGTCGGGGAGCAGGCCCGCGACGTCCACCGTGCCCTCCGGCAGGAACACCTGCCCCGTGGTCAGCTCGGTCGTGTTCTCGCCCGCGAGCAGCGCCTCGTAGGAGGAGGCGGGCGGGCGCACGGTCTGGGCGGCCAGGTTCACCAGGATGTCCAGCGGCTCGCCCGCGGCCACCTGCTCGTCACACCACCGCACCACCGAGGGGAGGTCACGCAGATCCATGCCGGTGACGGTGAGCCGGTCACCCCACTCGCCGAAGTCGGGCACGGCGGCGAAGCGGCGGCGCGCATCCTGCGGGAACCGGGTGAGCGCGGTCACCGCCGCCCCGTCCCGCACCATCTTCAGCACCAGCTCGAACCCGGCCTTCACCCGGCCGCCGGTGACGATGGCACGTCTGCCGGAGAGGTCGGTGCGGGCCGTGCGCCGCCGCCTGTTCTCCTCGGCGCACACCGGACAGAGCCGGTCGTAGAGCTCATCGACCTCGCGAAAGTGGGCCTTACAGGCGTAACACCTGGTCAGTCGGTCGATGCGGCGCGACAGGGCGGCCGGCGGGGCAGGCGACCAGGCGGCAACCCTTTCGCCCGGGCCGGCAGCGCCGGTCGTGATGACAGGGGCAGTCCCGGTGGCCAGCGCGGCCGCGTCCTCCTCCGCCCGCTGCCGCCGCTTCCTGGCTTGCTCGTTCCGACGCGTCCTCTTGATGAAGGCGCTGACCGCGTGCTGGACACGTACGAGATCGGGATCGCCGTCAGGCGCCTCGGCCAGCTCGGAGAGCACCCTCAGGCACACCTGCACATCATCGTCGCGCACAAATCAGATGATATTGCTGGGTCTGCCCCGCTCTACTGGGATCCATGGGAGGAACACAGGTGACGTCGAAGCTGGCTGACTTCATCGACGCGATGATCGATCTGGGCATCACCGGCCAGATCTTCGGCGAGCACGGGATCGGCAAGACCTCGACGTTCTTCTCCCACCTCAGGGACAGGTACCGGCTGGTGTACGTGCCCGCCGCCAACCTGACCCCTGACGACCTGCTCGTCAACGCTCCGGTACGGCAGGACGGCGAGCTCGTCCTGCGCCAGCTCATCATGCGCCAGCTCAAGCCCGGCCGTCCTTTCGTCCTGCTCATCGACGACTCGCTGCAGGCCGGAGACACCATCCAGTCGCAGCTCATGCAGATCGCCTGCTCGTGGACGCTGGGCGAGCACGACCTGCGGGCGCTCGGCTGCGCGGGCGTCTTCCTCACCGACAACGAGTCGCTCGCCGAGACAGCCGCACGCCGCTCCGACCTCGCGATCCTGGACCGCATGGCCACCCTGCGGATCACGGCGGCTGACACGGCGTGGCGGCAGGCGCTCTCGCGCAAGTTCCGCGACATGGATCTGTCCGGGGTCTTCCGCGTCTGGGCCGCGCTGCCGACCGAGCTGCGCCGCCTGTTCCCACCGCGCACGCTGGAGCACGTGCTCGACTGCGCGCTGGCCGGGCTGCCGCCGCAGTGGGGGCTGCCCCTGGTCAACGGCGAGCGGCTGCACCTGGCCGCGCCCCGTGCCGACGGCACGCCGGGCCAGGACGAGGCGCCGCGGATCCTGGAGCGAATCGTCGCGGAGCTGCGCCGCGCGGGGGCGGACGTGCCCGCGCCCGGACACCTGCCCGACGCGGTGCGGAGGGTCGTCCGCGAGGCGCTGCGGCGGCGTTGGGCCGTGCTGATCCAGGGTCCGCCGGGCTGCGGCAAGACCGAGGTGGTCAAGGAGGTGGTGCGGGACGAACTGGGCCGCGACCCGATCTACTTCTCGCTGCCCGTCACCAACGTCGAGGATCTCTGCGTGCCACTCCCCACCGCCGACGGCACGCTCGACAACCTGCTCGCCGGGATCTTCATCGGCCCGGACGCGAAGGCGATCGTGTGGGACGAATACAACCGGCCCAAGGACAGATCGGCCTTCGCCAGGCTCATGGAGATCACCCAGGAGTGGTCGCTGGCCGGGCGGCGCATCGAAGGGCTCAAGGCCCAGGTCGCGCTGCAGAACCCGCCATACCATCTGGGCCGGAAGCTGCTGGTCGCGCGCAACACGATCGCGCAGGCCTCCCGCTTCACGGTCTCCCTGGACATCGGCCCGGACGACATCCCGGCGAACGAGTGGCTGATCGAGCGTTACGGCGCGGTCGCGGAGACCGTGCTGGAGTGGTGGAAGAACGACATCGACGACGAAGGACGCGCCTGGATCACCAAGCGCACCCTGGAGCGTCTGATCAGGCTGCACGGACGCGGGCTGCCACTGGAGATGGCGAAGATCTACCTGGGTGACGGGGAGTACGCACCGGTCCCACTCGCCGACCTGGAGGCCAGGCTCGCCGACCGTCAGGTGACCGGGCTCCGCGAGCTGGCCGACGACCTGGACGGCTGGACGGATCGGCTGCGCCGGGCGGCGGACGAGGCCCCGGAGGGCACGGACGCGAGCGACGTCGTGCACCGCATCCTGGCCAACGCCGAACTCCCGCAGCTCCGCGCCCATCGGAGCACGGCCGCTCGCCTGGCTCCGCTGCTTCCGCCCAAGCTCAAGGCCACCTATCTGGTGGGAGTGGACGGCGAGCGGCAGCGCTTCTGGATCGAGGTCTTCACCGGCGGCTGAAGCGTCCCTCTCCTCCCGGTATGTCGGCGGTATGTTCGCGGACCGTCGCGCCCATGATCAGTTGTCCTGCCGTGTCACGTGCCGTCAATCTGATGGCCGACTCCACTCAGAGAAAGGGACGGCAGTGAAAAAGACGAGGATCATCGCGAGCGGGCTCGCGGGCACCGCAGCGGCGCTGACCCTGATCAGCGCTCCGGCAGTGGCGAACGCGGAGCCGAGTAAGGCGAAGAAACTGGCCGTGGCGGTCCAGCTCACGTTGGCGACGGAGGACAGCTTCTGGGCGTGGGTCAAGTTTCGGGCGAACAGGAACAAGGACTCCGTCAAGCAGTACAACTTCAGCTGGAACAGCGACGGTTGCACAGTGAAGGACGCGGAGAAGATACCGAGCGTCAAATCCTGGGGGAAGATCTTCGCGATCCCGTGCATGCGACACGACTTCGGCTACCGCAACCTCAAGGATCTGGTCAGCACCAAGAGGTGGAACGACACCTATCGCAAGGGCGTCGACCAGGCGCTCCTGCAGGACATGCTCAGGACATGCAGCGGCATGAAGGCATACCTGAAGCCAAGCTGCAGGTCCGCGGCGGCGCAGTTTTACGCGGCTGTCCGATGGAAGGGGAAGTAGCCCCGCCGCGGGCGCGTCACAACCCGGGCAGCTCCGTGCCGTCCATCAGCGGTCCGGCGCCGTACGGCTCCAGCCACCGGTAGCGGTGCCGCCCGTCACCGATCCGCCAGTCGCGCGGGCTGTTGGTGTGCAGCCAGTCCAGGGGCTCCACACCGCCCGGCTCACCACCGTCCAGCGCGATCCGCACGGCGGCGCGCAAATCGGCGTCCACGCCGCCGGTGCGTGACCGCGGGTCCACCGAGACGAACAGCGCGGTCCCCGACCGGGCCACCAAATCGAGGAACTCCCGGTTGCGCGCCCACGGGGTGGCCGGAGTGCAAGGCACGCAGTCGGCGTCCACGGCGAAGAAGGTCCGGTGCTGGGCCAGCCGGAAGGCGAGGGTGTTGACCCCCATCCGGCGGGTCCGCTCCCAAAACCTGCCGGAGGTGTCGTCTCCGGTCCGCTGCAGGTGGACCAGGCCGGCGGCCAGGTGGCCGACCGTGTTGCAGCCCAGGACCATCGCGTCGCCGGCCGCCTCCCGGATGGTCCGGTACAGGCCCACGAGCACCTCGGCGTTGGTGACGGTGCGGTCGGCCAGTGCCCAGCCGGGCTCGGTGAGCCGCCGGCCCATGTGAAAGCCCCACCGGGCGAAGTGGTCGTACGTGGAAAAGTCATGCTTGATCAGCTCGAAGCCCCAGCGGGTCAGGCGGCGGACGTCGGCGCCGATGGCGTGCAGGTTGTCCGGGATGCTCAGGTCAAGCGGCTGCTCCGGGACCGGTCGCGGGCCGGCCCGCAACCGGTTGGGGTCGTCGACGACGGACAGCGCGGCCGGACGGAGCCAGATGCCGGGGCGGGCGCCCGCGGCGGCGATGCCACCAGCCAGGCCCGGCATGTCGTCGAAGAGGCCGGGGATCCCGGCCGTCCACGGCCCGCCGGGGGCCTCGCCGCCCGGGCTCCACCCGGCGTCCACCACGCAGAACGGGCGGATCGGGTGGCCGTCGGCCAGCTCGACGATGGTCTGCGCGTCCCGCAGGACCTCGCCCGGGCCGAAGCCGCCGCCATAGGCGTAGTACCAGTTGTTGGCGCCGACGACCGGCTCGGCCGGCAGCACCGGGTCGTCGCACATGGCCCGGCACAGCTCGGTCAGCGCGGCGAACGGCGACGCGTCCGCGCGCGGGCCGAGCCGGACCACGGTCGCTGCGTGCAGCCGCCGCGGGCCCGGCTCGACCGGCGCGGCGCCGTTGCGCACGTCCAGCCACAGCGTGACTCCGTCCTCGTCGAGGTTCCAGGAGCAGAAGGCGGCGGGCCGGACCCGCACGCCCATGCCCTGAGTGCGGCCGGTGGCGGGGTCGTGGCCCAGCCAGTACCAGGGCATGACGCGGTCCGGCTGCCGGTGCCGCCACTGCAGGTCACCGTAGGAGCGTTCCCAGGCGTCGCCGAGGATCAGGGCCCGCTCCGGCAGGGGATCGCGCCACCGCAGGGCCACCCGGGACAGGCCGCGGCGCGGAGAGCTCAGGTGGATCGCGAGGCCTTCGCCCGCCGGGCTCAGGTCGACCGCCACAGCGGCGGTGGCGAAGCCGGCGTGGCCGCGCCGGGCCGGGTCCGGCCCGGCGCGGTCGTGGTGCAGGACGAACACCTCATCGGGCATACGCACCTCGGTCATGACGCTCCAAGCGGGAGAGGTGGGGACGCATCACAGGCTCGTGGAGCCGCTTGCGGGCTTTGCGTAACGGACTCGTAACGAGGGATTGACATGCGGTTCCGGCCGGGGCACTTTGAAGGCCAGCTTAGTTGCTAAATCCAATTAGTAAATCGAAACTGGCCATCGTCAATCACGACTCTCTCCTGTTGATCGCCGTCTGTAGCTTGGTCTACTAAATCGATTTACTAATCTTTAATCCCCCTGAACGGAGATGCGCAGTGCCGCAAGAGACCAGCACGCGAGCCGGGGAGCCGACGGCGCCGCACGGAGCCGCACGGAGCCGGCCGGAGCCGATCCACCTGCGGGCGGGCGGCGTCAGCCTGGTCCTGGACGCAGGCGGCCCGCGCCTGCCGAGCGTGCTGCACTGGGGCGGCGACCTCGGAGACGTCCCCCCGGCCCGGCTGCGCGAGCTGGCGCTCGCCGCCGTTCCCCCCGTCGTCTCCGGCGGCACCGACACGCCCGCCGACCTCTCGGTGCTCGCCGAGCACGGGACCGGCTGGCCGGGGCTGCCGGGACTGCGCGGGCATCGCGGCGGCACGGCCTGGGCGCCGCTGTTCACGTTGACGTCCGCGCGCGCCGACGGCACGCAGGTCCGCGTCGAGGCCGTGGACGAGGCCGCGGGCCTGGAGCTGACGCTGTGGATCGCGCTCGACGCCACCGGCCTGGTCACGATGCGGGCCGCGGTACGCAACCGGCATCCTGCCGAGCCGTACGTGCTGGACGGCCTCGTGCTCAACCTGCCGGTGCCCGCCGAGGCCGCCGAGCTGCTTGACCTGACCGGGCGGCACCTGCGCGAGCGGTCACCGCAGCGCCAGCCGTTCACCGTGGGCTCCCGGGTCCGGGAGAACCGCCGCGGCCGCACCGGGGCGGACGCGTCGCTGCTGCTGGCGGCGGGCGTCCCCGGCTTCGGATTCGGCTCGGGCGAGGTGTGGGCCGTGCACGTGGGCTGGAGCGGCAACCACGTCAGCTACGCCGAGCGCCTGCCCGACGGGCGGGCCGTCATCGGCGGCGGCGAGTTGCTCCTGCCGGGCGAGGTGCGGCTGGAACCAGGGAAGGAGTACACGACCCCGTGGCTGTACGCGGCCTACGGCCAGGGGCTGGACGACGTGTCCGGCCGATTCCACCGGCACCTGCGCGCCCGGGCGGGCCACCCGGCGGCCCCGCGTCCCGTGGTCATGAACACCTGGGAGGCCGTCTACTTCGACCACGACCTGCCCAAGCTGCGCGTGCTCGCCGACCGGGCGGCCGAGGTGGGGGCGGAGCGGTTCGTCCTGGACGACGGCTGGTTCCGCCACCGCCGCGACGACCACGCCGGCCTCGGCGACTGGTACGTGGACGAGGCCGTCTGGCCGCGGGGCCTGCACCCCCTGGTCGATCACGTGCGGGCGCTCGGGATGCAGTTCGGGCTGTGGGTCGAGCCAGAGATGATCAACCCCGACTCCGACCTGGCCCGGGCCCACCCGGAGTGGATCATGTCGACGGGCGGGCGGATGCCGCCGGAGGTGCGCCACCAGCAGGTGCTCGACCTCGTGCACAACGAGGCGTACGCGTACGTGCTGGACCGCCTGGACCGGCTGATCGGCGAGTACGCCCTCGACTACCTGAAGTGGGACCACAACCGCGACCTGATCGACGCGGGCCACAGCCCGCTCGGAGAGCCGGCCGTCCACCGGCAGACGCTGGCGGTCTACCGGCTGCTGGACGAGCTGCGGCGGCGCCACCCCGGCCTGGAGATCGAGTCGTGCTCCTCGGGGGGAGCGCGGGTGGACCTCGGCATCCTCCAGCGGACGGACCGGGTGTGGGGCAGCGACTGCATCGACGCCCTGGAACGCCAGTCGATCCAGCGCTGGACCCAGCTCCTGCTCCCGCCCGAGCTCATCGGCTCCCACGTGGGCGCCGCGCACGCGCACACCACCGGACGCCGCCACGACCTCGCCTTCCGCGCGGGAACGGCGCTGTTCGGCCACTTCGGCATCGAATGGGACCTCACCTCGGCCTCGGCGGCCGAGGTAGCGGAGCTGGCCCGCTGGATCGCGCTCTACAAGGACGTGCGCGGCCTGCTGCACACGGGGCGGGTCGTCCGCGCCGACCACCCCGACCCCGCGCTGTGGGTGCACGGGGTGGTCGCGGAGGACCGCTCCGAGGCGATCTTCGCGCTGGTCGCGGTCGCCACCTCGGTCGTCGCGCCGCCCGGGCGGGTGCGCCTGCCCGGGCTGGACCCGAGTGCGGTGTACCGGGTCGAGCCGCTCGCGCCGGGCGACGTGGCCGCGGGCGTGAACCACGTACTCCCGCCGTGGCTGGCCCGCGGCGAGCTCCGGCTTCCCGGGTCGGTGCTGGGGCGGGCCGGCATCCAGGCTCCGGATCTCTATCCCGAACACCTACTGCTGCTCCGGCTGATCAGGGAGTGATCGATGGCGGACACCGTCTCCATACCCACGCCAAGGCCCGGGGCGCCCGCCGGGCGCCACACGCCGCCGCAGGCCCGATCGCACGAGAGGCGGGACCATCGGGCAGCGCTGTTCTTCATCCTCCCGGCGCTGCTCGGGTTCGCGGTCTTCTACCTGTGGCCCACGATCCGCGGCGTGTACCTGAGCTTCACCGACTACAGCCTGCTGCTTCCGCCCGAGTGGTCCGGGACGGCGAACTACGCCAAGCTCATCGGGGACGCCTCCTTCTGGCGCTCCCTCGGGGTGACCCTGGAATACGTCGTCATCAACATCGGGGTGCAGACGATCGTCGCCATCGTGCTGGCGGTCCTGATGCACCGGCTGACCAAGTCGGGCTTGCTGCGCGGCGTGCTGCTGCTGCCGTACCTCGTCGCCAACGTGGTCGTCGCCCTGGTGTGGTACTGGATGGCCGACTACACCCTCGGTGTGGTCAACCAGTTCATCGGCTGGATCGGGCTCGGCCCCTACGGGTTCTTCGGGGAAGAGCACCTGGTGATCCCGACGATCGCGCTGGTGAACGTCTGGCGGCACATGGGTTACACGGCGCTGCTGATCTTCGCCGGCCTGCAGGCGATCCCGAGGTCGCTCTACGAGGCGGCGGCGGTGGACGGGTCCACGGAGTGGCGCTCGTTCTGGCGGATCACCCTGCCCCTGTTGCGGCCGGTGCTGGCGATGGTGCTGGTCATCACGGTCATCGGGTCGTTCCAGATCTTCGACACCGTGGCCGTCACCACCCAGGGCGGCCCGGCGGACGCCTCCAAGGTCGTCTACTACTACATCTTCGAGAAGGCCTTCAGCCAGTTCGACTTCGGTTACGCCTCCGCGATGGGAGTCGCCCTGATGGCCATCCTCGCCGGTGTCTCGCTGTTCCAGATGCGCTTGCTGCGTGCGGGCGAGTCGGACCTGTCCTAGAGGAGCGCTGCCATGACCGCGATAAGCATGCCCTCGGCGAAGGCCGAGGCGGCCAGGCCGGTGCCGGCCGAGCGCCACGGACGTCGTGTCCGCGTCGGCCGGATCGCCGCCTGGGCGCTGCTCTGGATCTTCGTCCTGATCACGCTGTTCCCGTTCTACTGGATGCTGCGCACGTCGCTGTCCAACAATCGGATGCTGTTCTCCGACCCCTCGTCCTGGCTGCCCGTGGCCCCGACCCTCGGCGGTTACGAGCGGGTGTTCGGGCTGGCCACCATCCAGGAGGCCCAGGCGCAGGGCGGCTCGGGCGCCTCCATCAGCTTCTGGCTGTACCTGCGCAACTCCGTGATCGTCGCGACGGTCATCACGATCGGCCAGGTGTTCTTCAGCGCCATGGCGGCCTACGCGTTCGCGCGGCTGCGCTGGCCGGGCCGGGACAAGGTGTTCTTCCTGTTCCTGACCGCGCTGATGGTCCCGCCGATCTTCATCCATCTGCCCAACTTCGAGCTGATGAAGAACCTGGGGCTGCTCAACACCTTCGCCGGGATCGTGCTGCCGTACCTGTTCATGACCCCGTTCGCCGTCTTCTTCCTGCGGCAGTTCTTCCTGAACGTGAGCCGCGAGGTGGAGGAGGCCGCGATGCTCGACGGCGCCGGCTATCCCCGCATCTTCTTCCGGCTCATCCTGCCCATGAGCGCAGCGCCGATCGCCACGCTGTCCATCCTCACCTACATCAATTCCTGGAACGAGTACTTCTGGCCGCTGCTCGTCACCGATCCCACGAACAACGACGTCCGCGTGCTCACCGTGGCGCTCGGCCTGTTCAGGTCCCAGACGCCGCAGGGCAGCCCCGACTGGGCCGGGCTGATGGCCGCCACGCTCGTCGCGGCGTTGCCGGTGCTCCTGCTGTTCGCGGCGTTCGGCAAGCGCATCGTCAACTCCATCCAGTTTTCCGGCGTGAAGTGACCCCCCGATCTCCTCGCCAAGCTCCACAGGAAAGGACACATTGATGATCAAGAAGGTGCCGGCGGTCGCCGGCGTCGCCCTGCTCTCGCTGACCCTCGCCGCGTGCGGTGGCGGCACCAGCGGAGACACCGCCTCCGCCGGCGGGAAGGCGACCATCTCCTACTGGCTCTGGGATGCCAACCAGCAGCCGGCATACCAGCAGTGCGCCGCCGACTTCCAGAAGGCCAATCCGAACATCTCCATCAAGATCACCCAGCTCGGCTGGGACGACTACTGGACCAAGCTCACCACGGGCTTCGTCTCCGGGTCCGCGCCGGACGTGTTCACCGACCACCTGGCCAAGTACCCGGAGTTCGTCACGAAGCGCACCATCCTGCCGATCGACGATTTCGTCAAGAACGACAAGGTGGACACCGGCATCTACGCGGAGGGTCTGGCCGACCTGTGGGTCGGCGCCGACGGCAAGCGGTACGGCCTGCCCAAGGACTGGGACACCATCGCCGTCTTCTACAACAAGAAGCTCACCGAGAAGGCGGGGATCACCGATGCGCAGCTGAAGGAGATGGCCTGGAACCCGGCCGACGGCGGCACCTACGAGAAGATCATCGCCAAACTGACCGTGGACAAGAACGGCAAGCGCGGTGACGAGCCCGGCTTCGACAAGAGCAAGGTCGAGACCTACGGCCTGTGGCTGGAGAGCTCCGGCAACGGCGTGGGCCAG
The DNA here is from genome assembly GCF_044465905.1 of Nonomuraea sp. NPDC049480. Classification (NCBI taxonomy): domain Bacteria; kingdom Bacillati; phylum Actinomycetota; class Actinomycetes; order Streptosporangiales; family Streptosporangiaceae; genus Nonomuraea; species Nonomuraea sp. NPDC049480. The sequence goes on along the minus strand of NZ_JBITMD010000022.1, from coordinate 140,974 downwards.
ACCCAGTGGAGCATGTACGCCGTCAGCAACGGCTGGAAGTTCACCGACAAGAACCCGTGGGGCAGCCACTACAACTACGACGACCCCAAGTTCCAGGAGGCCATCACCTGGTGGAAGAGCCTGATCGACAAGGGTTACATGCCGCCGCTCAAGGCGACCGAGGGCGTGGCCTGGAATGACATGCTCTCCGCGGGCAAGGGCGCCATGGCGACCAACGGCAGCTGGATGATCGGTTCGGTGTTCGGCTCCAAGTCCGACAAGTTCGAGCCGGCGCTCGCCCCGCTGCCCGCCGGCCCTACCGGCACGCGGACGAGCATGTTCAACGGCCTTGCCGACTCGATCTACGCCGGCACCAAGAACAAGGACGCCGCGTGGGCGTGGGTGAAGTATCTCGCCTCTCCCGCCTGCCAGAATGTCGTCGGCGAGCACGCGGTCGTCTTCCCCGCCATCCCCGCCGCGGTGGAGGTCGCCCAGAAGAAGTTCGGGGAAAAGGGCGTCGACGCCGAGGCATTCACCGTGAACGTCACGGACAAGACGACCTTCCTCTTCCCGATCACCGACCACGCAGCCCAGATCGAGTCCGTCATGAAGCCGGCCATGGACGCCGTGATCGGCGGCACCGCCCCGGCGAGCTCGCTGAGCAAGGCCAACGAGCAGGTCAACGCCCTGTTCCAGTGAGCGGGCCGACGCGCGGAGTGCCCGGCCCGGTCACGGCCGGCGCCGGGCACTCCCGGGGAACGGATGTCCGCCCGTTCGGATCGAGCGCGAGCCAGTGTGGTCACGCTCGATCACGTTCCAACAGAAGAGTCACGATCAGGGGTGCTCAACGGCCGGAGCGCCTGCGCTACGCTGATCACGCCCGGGGCCGAGGGGGAGGGCACGATGCAACCGCACGACACCGCCGGCAGGCAGGGGGCCCGGTCACGGAGGCGGCGTCCCACCATGGCGGATGTGGCCCGGCTCGCCGGTGTCTCGCCGACCACCGTCTCGTTCGTCATCAACGAGCGTCCGGGCAGCGGCATCCCGGAGGAGACCCGCCTGCGGGTGCTGACCGCGGTCGAGGATCTCGGTTACCAGCCCAACCGCCAGGCACGCAGCCTGCGACTCCAGCGCACCCGTCAGCTCGGGTTCCACGTCTCCGGCGAGCTGCTGGAACCCCATCACGTCTTCGCGGTGTCCTTCGTATCGCATCTGCTGCGTGAGGCCGAGCGGCGGGGCTACCAGATCCTCGTCTTCACCTCGAGCGGCGACGTGACCGACCGGCTGAGCGAGCTCGTGGCGGCCCACAGCGTCGACGGATTCGTGATCACCGACTCCAGCATCGACGATCCGCGGGCCCGCTACCTGGCGGGAGTGGGGATGCCTTTCGCCTCGTTCGGGCGTACCGAGGCCGACCTGCCACAGTCGTGGGTCGACGTCGACAACGTCGCGGGCATCGGTTCCATGATCGACTACCTGGTCGGCAGCGGACACGAGCACATCGCCTACGTGGGGCCCCGTCAGCCGGGCTACTGGTTCCGCGAGCGGCTGGAGGGTTTTCTCGCCCGGACGCGGCACCACGGGCTGTCCGTGCCCGACTCATGGGTGGTGCAGGAGCCGCGGGAGAAGGTCGAGGCCGCCGTGGGCCGGCTGGTGTCCGGGCGGCGGCGCCCCACCGCGGTGGTCACCGCGGCCGACTGGCTGGCCGTCGAGGCGATTCGCGCCGTGCGGTCGGCGGGGCTGCGGGTCGGCCACGACGTGGCCGTGACCGGCTTCGACGGCGGTCCCCTGCAGTGGCTCACGGATCCGCCGCTGACGACAGTGCGGCTGCCTTTCGAGCAGGCCGCTGCCGCGTTGGTGGAGCGCTGCCTGCGCGAGATCGAGGAGGGCCCCACGGGCGAGCCGGGCGTCTACCTGCCGACCGACATCGTCGTGGGTGGCTCGGCCTAGCAGTGGCCGATGGCCGCGGGTGACCTGTTGGGTGCGCCAACAGCGTCGTCAACGTCGCAGAGATCACTGGACAGACCAGAACATGATCAGTATGGACTGCTGGCGGCGCACGGGTTCGATGAAGCCTTCTTCGGGCTCTGGGTGGAACGGGACGACCTCGACGAGCTGGCCGGATCATAACAAGTGGTGAAAACTTGTGCCATGCGTGACAAGCGTGGCGAAAACTGTTTTAATCCCACGCTAGGTGCCACCGGGACGGCACAAGCCCGGTGTGGCTGTTTCCTCGAAATCGCGGCTTCGTGGGAAAGGCAGGCTCGTGGGAGCTCCAAGTGGCGAAGTCATCGTCACGGGCGGTCTCGGTTTCATCGGCTCACATCTGGTGGACGCGTATCTCGAAGCGGGCCACCGAGTAACGATCATCGACTCCAACGCGGGCGCGGTCATCGACGGCGAGGACTACGATGCCGACCCCCGCTGCACGGTCGTCCGGCAGCGGGTGGAGGACTACCTGGCGGCAGGCGGCGACTTCGCCGGCGCCGACCGCGTCATCCACGCGGCCTCATACGTCGGTCCCGCGAGCATCCTGTCCAGGGCGGGCCGGCTCGGCCACGACATCATCGGCAGCACCGCACCGGTCATCGACGCCTGCATCGGCGCCGGTGCGCCGCTGTGCCTGTTCAGCTCGGCCGAGGTGTACGGGCGCAGCGGCGTGCTCGACGAGAAGGACGACATCGTCGTACCGACGCAGTACAACACCCGCATCGAGTACGCGATCGCCAAGACGCTGGCCGAGGCGATGGTCTCCAACAGTCGCCGGCGCGGTCTGCGCGGCGTCGTCATCCGGCCGTTCAACGTGGCGGGGGCGCGGCAGTCCCGGGCGGGCGGGTTCGTCATGCCCACGTTCGTCCAGCAGGCGCTGGCCGAGAAGCCGATCACCGTGTTCGCGGGCGGCGAGCAGGTCAGGGCGTTCATCGCGGCGAGCGACCTGACCGGCTTCCTCATCGACTACATGGACGCGGCGCTGGACAGCGACGACATCGTCATCAACGTCGGCAACCCGGCGAACGCCATCACCATCATGGAGCTGGCCCATCGGGTGAAGGACCTCCTCGGCAGCGCGTCGCCGATCGTCAGCGTCGACGGCAGGAGCGTGCACGGGCCGTATTACGCGGAGGCGGAGTCGTTCCACAAGATCCCGGCGCTGCGGGCGGCGACCGGCCTCGGCTGGCAGCCCAGGATCGCGCTCGACGAGCTGATCCTGAGCACCGCAGCGTACTATCGCGCCCGCGAGGACCGGAGGGCAGTGAATGCGCCGCTTTGACCGTGTGCTGGTGATCTCTCCCCACGCCGATGACGAGGTACTCGGCTGCGGCGGTCTGATCGCCGCGCAGGTCGGGGCGGGGGCCGAGGTCCACGTCCTGTACCTGGCGGTCGACGGCATGCGGCACTACGGCCTCGACGGCGCCACCACCTACCGGCAACGGCTGGACGAGATCGAGGCCGTCCGGGCCACACTGGGCTTCTCCTACGAGATCGCGTACGGCGACATGGACCTGACCGAGCGGCTGGACACGCTGCCGCGCAGGGAGCTGGTCGACCTGTTCGAGCAGGCCCTGAACGAGCGGCGGCCCGACCTGCTGCTGCTGCCGAGCTTCGCCGACTACGACCAGGACCATCTCGCGGTGTTCGGTGCCGGGTTCGCGGCGGCCAGGCCCATCGCCCAGCAGTTCGGCAAGTGGCTCGTGCCGACCGTGCTGCTGTACGAGATGTCGAAGATCCAGTGGGCGGCTGAGCCGATGCCGCGCTCGACGGCCTACTGCGACATCAGCGCCCACATGGAACGCAAGCTGGAGGCGCTGCGCGGTTACAAGAGCCAGCACCGCCCCTCGCCGCACATCAGGAGCGAGGAGTCGGTGACGGCGCTGGCGACGCTGCGTGGCGCTGAGATCGGAGTCACATACGCCGAGGCGTTCGGCGTGCTGAGGGAGGTCCTGTAAGGGTGGTTCTGTGAAGACGTTCGCGTTCTGCACCGGTATGGAGTTCGCGGCACCGGCCGTGGACGTGATGGCCGCTCAGGGCACTCCCCCGTCGCTGCTCATCGGCTACCCGCCCCAGTTACGGCACCGCTCGGGCTACGCACCGCTGCAGGAGGCGGCGGCCAAGTACGACATCCCGCTGCTGGAGACCGCCGACATCAACGACGGCCGGGCGCACAAGCTGATCACCGACCTGGGCATCGACCTGCTCGTGGTCGCCGGCTGGTCACAGCTCGTCCGCGAACCGCTGCTGTCGGCGTGCCCGCTCGGCTCGGTCGGGTTGCACCCCACCCGGCTGCCCGAGGGCCGGGGGCGGGCTCCCCTGCCCTGGACGATCATCAAGGGCATCCGGTCGAGCGCGGTCAGTCTGTTCTTCCTGAACGAGGGTGCCGACGAAGGCGAGCTCATCGCCCAGCGCGAGTTCGCGGTGAGCCGCCGCGACGACGTCACCGAGGTGTACCGCAAGGTGACCGAGATCAACATCGGGCTGCTCGCCGAGTACGTCCCGCTGCTGCTCGCCGGCCGGGTGGTGGGGCGCCCGCAGCCGCCGGGCGGATCGGTGTGGGAGCGGCGGCGGCCGGAGGACGGCCTGATCGACTGGTCCAAACCCGCTGGCGAGGTCTACGACTGGGTACGCGCGCTGGCCGCGCCGTACCCAGGAGCCTTCACCTTCGTCGACGGGCGCAAGCTGCTCGTGCACAGCGCGGACCTCATCGAGTGGGGTGAGCACCGAGAGCCGCCGGGCACCGTGCTGGCGCCGGTCTGGTCGACCGGCAGCGCCGGAGTGCTGGTGGCGTGCGGCTCCGGGCTGCTGGTCGTCCGCGAGGCTCAGTGGGAGGACGCCGGACGACATGACGCGCTGGCCCTGTTGGAGTCCGGCGAACTCCCGGTAGGCACATGCCTGGGGACGTGACGCTCACCGGGGCGGTGATGGCGCATCCCAAGCGCAGGGAGGCGGCCATCAGCCTGGCGGGCGGCGTCCTGGACGTGGTCACCGATCCGGATCCGGGAGGGCGGCCGTCGGCGTTCCGGACGTCGCTGCTGGCGTGGTCGAGCATTCCCGAGGGAGCCACCCACCACGTGCTGCTCCATGACGACATGGTGCTGTCGGACACGTTCTTCGAGCGGGCGGCAACGGCCGCCCAGGCCATGCCGGACGCGGCGCTCGCGCTGTTCGCGTTCTGGAACTCGCGCAACGGCGCCGCCGTGCGGCTGGGCGCGCTCGCCGGGGCACGCTGGGTGCGCGGGGCCGGGGAGTACACGCCCGTCGCGGCGCTGCTGCTGCCCCGGCGGGTGGCCGAGGGGTACGTGGAATGGGCGCGCGATCGGGGCGACACGTGGCCGGACGACGTACTGATGGGCCGCTATCTCCGGCAGGCCGGTGTGCCGGTGTACGTCGCGGTGCCCAGCCTGGCCGAGCACGAGGACCTGGCGAGTCTGGTGGAGAACGACTTCCAGGGGTTGCGGCGCTCGCCCTGCTTCTTCGCCGACGAGCCACTCTCCGGTGAGGATCGGGTGCTCGGGACTTTGACCGCGATCCCGTTCTTCAAGCGAGGCGTGGCGCAGTGCGCGGTGCCCGGCGCCTCGGGGTGGCGGGACATCCGCTGTGAGGACTACCTGGACGGGCGGGGCTTCGACGTCGGCAGCCTGCGGGCGCGTTTCGAAGGCCGCTGGTGGCCGCTCTGGCTCACGGCCTTCACCATGGGCGTGGTCCAAGAGAGTTCGGGGGATCGCCGGGTGCTGGATCGGGCGTTGGGGACCATGGGTGCCGGTGGGCTCTGTCATGAGCTCGGGTCTCGCGAGCTGGCCCGGCTGTCGGACGAGCTCCACGACGTCGCGCGGAACGGGCTCGCGGCGGGGCTCGCGGCGTCCCCACAGGCTCTCGAACGACAGACGGTGGCCGTGACGGGGGCTGACACGTGGCTGCGCGAGCAGGTCACGTGGGCGCTCGCGGACCGCGGCTACCTGGCCTCCCGTGATCCCGACGCGGTGGTGCACGTCTGCGCGCCGGACCCGGACGCCGACCCGGCCGAGGAGGTACGGCTGGCGCGAGCGGCCTTCTCGGGCTTCGCCGGGCGGAAGATCCTGCTCAGCCCAGGCGGCTCGCGCGGGATCGAAGTCGAGGAGGCGGTGGTGTTGCGCCTCGGCGAGCCGTACGGGCCGGGGATGCCGCAGGGCGGGACGGTGATGGAGCAGGTGCTGCGGTCGTCGCTGAACCGGCCGCTGCGAGCCGGTGGCCAGGCGGGGCAGCTCGTGCACGTGCGGGACGTCGCCGCTGCCGTCATCGCCGCGCTGACCCGCGGAGCAGGGGTGTACGACATCGCCGGCCCGCGGCCGGTGAGCGGGCTGGAACTGGCCGAGGCGGTGGCCAAGGCGGTCCGTCCCGTACCGGTCGAGGCCGGTACTGACGCGGGGGCGGCGGGGGCGGCGGTGGACGTCGAGCGGGCCTTCAGCGAGCTGGGGTGGCGGCCGGAGGTGGATCTCGACTACGGCCTGCACACGTGTGCGCAGTGGCTGGCCTACGAGAGCGATCGCCAGTAGAGCCGCCATCGGAGTCGTGCGTCGGGAGCCGCGATGACGAGCCGTCCTGAGGCGGCGGCCAGCGCGACACGGCTCCCGGCGAGAGCCGGTCCGGGGCCGCCGCTCCCGGAGGGTGCCGATGCGGGGATGGTCGTGGTCCAGGCCGGGCCGAGGTCGGTCCACTCGATGTCCTGACGGTCGACCGTTCTCGTCAGGACGCGGTCGCCCGCGATGGCGAACAGGCGCCCGTTCATCGCCGTCAAGCGCGTGGCCCCTCCCCCGCCGCCCATCCGGGCCCAGGCGGCGTCCGCGAGCCTGCGGATGGGGAGGTACCAGAGCTCGTTGTCCGAGGTGAGGGCGAACAGGGCCTCGTCGGCGGCGGCCAGGTCCGTTGTGCGCTCCGGAGCTCGGCTCACGTCCGTCCACGGGGCCGAGGAGAGAACGGGGTCTCGGTAACGGATGGCGCCGTCGGCGGCCAGGCCGTACAGGCCCGCCGGCGGGCCGCCGTGGGCCTCGCGGGGGGCGGCCAGCGCCTGGGCGTCGGTGACGTCGATCGGGCGCCAGGGCAGGTTCTGACCGGACAGGTCGCGCATGCTCAGCACTCCGCCGGACCCGGCGGCGAAAAGCCGGTTCTCGCACACGACGAGCGCGACCGGCTGGGCTTCCGCGGCCGGGAGCGGCTGGGGCTCCGGTGCCGGGAGCCGCGCGGTTTCCGAGGCGGGACGCAGTGGGCCGGCCGGGCCGATGTCCTCCCACTGCGGCGGGCCAGGAGGGCGGGAGAGGCGGTCCAGGACGTTGCGGGTGATGCGAGCCAGGACCGGATCGGTGGCCAGGGTGTTGCCCCAGTTGATGGTGCCCGCGTTGAAGATCGTCCCGGCCCCCAGCCGGTGCACGCCCATGGTGGCCGCGCCGCCCCTGCCGTAGCTGCGCCAGTGCGACAGGTCCGCCGTGGCGAGGACGACGAACGACGGTGGCGTGCCGTCGCGGCCCGTGGCCCGGGGTACGCCGTCCAGCCACTCCAGGTCGGCGGCGTCCGTCTCGTAACCGAGCGCGCCCCTGCCGAACGTGTCGCCGTCCCGCAGGCCGGTGCCCGCGTAGACCCAGTGGTCGGTGAAGCGGGCCGTGTAGGACTCCTGGGACATCACCCGCGAGTCGACCCAGCAGCCGGCGCCGTTGCGAAAGGTCAGCCCGGTGAGGGTGTTCTCGGGACGGTTGACGGGGTCGCTGGGCCACTCGACGGTGGTGCGGCCGGGGTCGGTGCGCGAGAGGGGGTCGGCGACGGCGTCGCGGTAGCAGACCATCGTACGAAGGTCGTCCTCGAAGCGGACCTGCCACCAGCAGGTGTTGCCGGAGAATATGGCGATATTTCCACCGCCCCGCGCGAACGCCTCCACCGCGTCCCGCATCTCCCACGACCAGTACTCGTCGTGTCCGTTGATCACCAGCAGCCGGTAGCGGCTCAGCAGGTCGAGACCGTCGTGCAGGTCCAGCCCCGAGCAGTAGTCGACCGCGTACCCCGACGGCCCGAGCCACCGCAGCAGCCCGAGCTCCCACTCCTCGACCTGCGGTCCCGCCCCCGGCCGGTCGAAGCTGACCTTGACCGCGCGATCGGGCTGCTCGGACTGGTAGAGCCCCTCGCCGGGGACGCCGGGCCGGTTGTACGCCTCCCAGGTGGGAAAAGGAATCGCCACCAGCACCGACGAAGCGGGCGCACTCCCCCGTACGACGAAATATGCGGACCCGTCGCCCAGGACGGCGCGATAGAGCGAGCTGGGCCAGTCCGAGCCCACCTTGAGCGTCCAGGTGTCGCCGTCGGCCGTGTCCCGGAGCACGACCCGCCCTGACGGCACGTCCTCGACGCTGATCGCGCCCCCGTCCCCGAGCAGGTGGAACCGGAGGGTCTCGCCCTGTGCGCACGACGTGGTCGCCGCGTACAGGCTCATGCGACCGCCGCCTCGACCAGCATCGACTCCATGTCGAGCAGGAACCGTTCGATCCCCGGCGGCGCGAGCAGCGCGGTGTCGGCGTACAGCGACACCTCCATACGCCCCGGCTCGCCGCCGAGGTGCAGCCGGAAGTCGCAGATGTTGCGGTCCATGGTGTCCGTCCAGGCCAGCTCGGTGCGCTCCATCGAGGCGCGGATGGCCCGCTCGTCCAGTCCTGTCGCCCCGTCGCTCTGCACCAGCCGCTGGTCGTTGAAGCAGCCGAACGACCTGATCCCCGGCCCCACGCCCGACACCGCCGCCTCCATCGCGTACGGATCGAACTGGGCCTGCCGATACGCCCGCAGGGCCACTCGCCAGCCCTGCCGCACCAGCTCCCCGAAGTCCGAGGTGCGCAGGTCGAGGAGCACGAGCCCCTCCTGCGAGATCGTGGAGACCACGTCGCGGCGATCGGCCGCGAACCGGTTGTTGACGATCACCCGCATGCCGCAGAACCGCTGGCCCGTGAGCCGCCCGGCGAGCCGGACCGCGGCCGTGAGCAGCACCGTCGAGGAGCTCACCCGCTCTCGGGCCGCCACGGCCTGCGCCGCCGCGGCGATCGCCGTGGAGGTCATCGTGGCTTCCCAGAACCGCGGGTGCCGGGGGACGTCTGAAAGGATCACGGGGTCCATGCGACGGTATTCGGACAGCCAGAAGGACAGGGCCTCGTCCGACACACGCATGCCCTCGGCCGAGCGCTGCCACTCGGCGATCTCGCGCGGCGTGGCGGTCTCCACCGGTGGCAGCGAATCGCGCAGCAGGAGCAGCCGGAAGTCCTTCACCAGGAGTTCGGCCGCGTGCCCGTCGGCGGCCAGGTGGCAGAGGACCAGCACGACATGCCGGACATGGTCGCCGGTCACGAGGAACGCCACCCGCAGCGGCCACTCCTCCCAATAGTCGAACGGCTCGGCCGACAACCGGTCGCACACCACCTGCGCGGGCTCGTCCGTCACCTCGACATACGGCCGGGCGATGGGCGAGATCCGCTGCCGGGGGCGGTCGCGGGGCCCGCTGAGCCGGGTACGCAGCGCCTCATGCCTGGCGACGAGTTCGTCCAGGGCTTTGACGGCGCGCTCGATGGTCACGGGCCGCTTCGGCGCGGCGAAGATCCGGCCGATGTTGAGATAGTGCTCCTCCGGCCGCGCCGCCACGACGGCCCGCCAGATGTCCTGCTGCCCCCAGGTGAGCGGCGACTCAAGCATGGAGCCGCAGGTAGTCCACCAGCTCGTCCAGGCTGTCGGCCGACGCCAGGTCGAGTTCGACGCCGAACTCCGCCTCCACCGCGTCGATCAGCCTGAGATAGCCGAGCGACGTGACGCCGAGATCGGCCAGCCTGGCCTCGCCCGCCAGCACCTCGGCTGCCTCGACCTCGCCGTCGGTGGCCTTGGCGACCAGATCGGCGAGCCGTCCGCGTAGCTCCTTGTCCGTCTGCACCTGGAAAAGTCCTCCCGTTTCAGGGAAATCCGGGGCGAGTGTGTCATGCGGGGCCAGATGGCGGCAAGCGCCTACCGGTAAGGGGTTGACGCAATTGTGCATTTTTTCTAGCGTCTTGCGGCAGCCCGATAATAATTTTGGGGGGTGGTTCAGTCGGCCCTTCCTGTCCCTGCTCTACTACGCTCACGAGCCGCCACCGCCCCCGACCACGAAGCTCTCATCGTCGCCGGAACGGGCGGCCTGACACTCGGCGAGTGGGACGAGCGCTCCGACGCCGCCGCACACGGCCTGCTCGACCGGGGCGTACGCCGAGGTGACCGGGTCGCGCTGGTGTTCGGCGGCGGTGACTGGCTCGACTACGCGGTGAGCTGGATGGCCGTGCTGAAGGCGGGCGCCGTCGCGGTCCCGCTGTCGGACCGCCTGGCCGCGCCGGAGCTGGCCCGCCTGATCGAGCACTGCGGCGCGACGACGACCATCCGGCGCGGCGACGAGCTCAATGGCGCGTCCGGCCCGAGCGCGTCCGGCCCCGTCCAGTCCGACGCGGTCCCGTTCGAGGCCGATCCGCTCGGCCTCGCCCAGATCCTCTACACCTCCGGCACCACCGGGCAGCCCAAGGGCGTGGCCGCGAGCCACGCGAATCTCACCTCCCCGCCCGTCCACCCCAAACGCCGCCCGTTCGCTCACTCCAGGCATCTCGTGCACGCGTTCCCCATCGGCACGAACGCCGGCCAGGTCATGCTGCTCCACGCGTTGACCGCCGCGCCCACCGTGGTCACCCCGCCGCTGTTCACGCCGGCCCGCTTCGCGGCGCTCATCGAGTCGTACGCGGCGGGGACCGTGTTCGTCGTGCCCGCGATGGCCATCGAACTGCTCGGCGCGCGCGTCCAGGACCGCTACGACCTGTCGAGCGTGCTGCTGCTCGGCTCGGCCGCCGCCGCGCTGCCGCCGAAGGTGGCGGCCCAGCTGAGCGAGGCGTTCCCGAACGCGACGGTCGCGAACTACTACACCTCGACCGAGGCGGCCCCGGCCCAGACCGTCATGATCTACGACCCCGACCGGCCGGGCGCTCTCGGGCACGCGGCCGGCAGCTTGAAGATCGCGGACGCCGACGGGAACCCTGCCGGGCCGGGCGAGACCGGCGAGGTGTGGCTGCGTACCCCGGCGCACTCCCGCGCCTACTACGGCGAGCAGCGGAACGACACCTTCCGGGACGGCTGGGTACGCATGGGCGACCTCGGCTACCTCGACGACGAGGGCTACCTGTACCTCGTCGACCGGGAGAGCGACGTGATCAAGTCGGGTGCCTTCAAGGTCTCGACGCTCCAGGTCGAGGCCGCGCTGCACGAGCATCCGGCCGTGTCCGAGGCGTCGGTGTTCGGCGTGACGCACCCGGTCATGGGCATGGCGGTGGCGGCGGCCGTCGTGTCCCGCGAGCCGGTGACGCTGGCGGGCCTGCGGGCCTTCCTGTCCGAGCGGCTCGCCCAGCACGAACTGCCCACCCGGCTGCTGTGCGTGGACGCGCTGCCCAGGAACACCGCCGGAAAAGTGATCAAGCGAGAACTGCGCAGTATGGCAGAGGAGTGAACATGGTCCTGGCGTCGCAGGCGCAGCACGGGATGTGGATCACCGAGGTGATGCACGGCACCGGCACGGCCTACCACATGCCGTTCGCCATGTGGTTCGACGGCCCGCTGGACCGGGAGGCGATGCTGGCGGCGTGCCAGGCCGTGGTCGCGCGGCACCCGGTGCTGAGCTGTGCCTTCGAGGAGCGTGACGGCTCGCTGCACCTGGTGCCCGCCACGAGCGTCCCGCCGATCGTGTTCGTCGTGGAGCCGGACCCGCGGACCCTGATCGAGCGGGAGATCGCGCTGCCGTTCGAGCTGTCCACCGGGCCGCTGGCCCGGTTCACTCTGGTGGAGATCTCGCCGTCGCGGCACCTGCTGCTGTTCGTGGGTCATCACCTCGTCTTCGACGGCATGTCGAAGGACCTGCTCGTCCGGGATCTCGCCGCCGCCTACTCCGGAGCCCCGTCTCCGCCCCTGCCCATGCCGTACGGGACTGCGGAGAAGCCCTCGCTGGAGGCGCAGGCGTACTGGCGGGCGCGCTGGCGCGAGGTGCCGCACGTGGTGATCAACGGGGTGACCAGGACACCGCAACTGGCCGAGCGCGGCGAGACCGTGCTGCGCGACCTGACTCACGACATGCCCGACCTGCCCGGCGTGACCAGATTCCAGGTGTTCCTCGCCGCCGTGCACGCCCTCCTTCACCGGTACGGCAACGCCGACACGTCCGTGGCCGTGGCCATGTCGACCAGGACCGCCGAGACCCGGGACCACATCGGCCTGTTCGCCACCGAGCTGCCGGTGTTCTCGTCGTTCCCGTCCGGGGGCTCCTTCCGCGAGCTGGCCCTGGGCATCAGGGACGAGGTACGCGAGCTGAACGCCTTCCGCGAGGTGCCGGTGGCCAGGGCGGTGGGCGGCATCAAGCCGAGGGCTGCGCTCGCGCCGGTGTCCATCAGCTTCCGGCGGCGCGCACCCGACCAGGTCTTCCCGGGGCTGAGGCTGTCGGTGGAGTGGAAGATGTCCAACCACATGGTCAGGAACGCCCTCCATCTCCAGGCCGTCGACGGCGCCGACGGCCTGCTCCTCACGCTGCACTACAGCCCGGACGTCATCTCCCGGCAGGACGTCGAGCTGGCCGCGGACCACCTCGCCGCGGTGCTGCGCGCGGTCTCCGCCGATCCGGAGGTGCGACTCGCCGACCTGCCGCTCCCCACTGCCCCTCTGGACGTCACCCTGCACACCACTGGGGCCACGCCGGAGGCCGGGCCCGCGCACGCCGGAGCCGAGCCGATCGAGGAGGAGCTGATCGAGCAGGTGCGGCTGATCTGGATGGAGGTCCTGCGGATGGACCACATCGCGCCGGACGAGGACCTCTACGACCTCGGCGGGCATTCCCTGACCATCACGCAGATCAGCGCGCGGATCAGGAAACGGCTCGGGGTGGAGGTGCCCTTCGACGTGTTCCTCGACGATCCGACGATCATGGGGGTGGCCGCGGCCATCGACGGGCTGCGGCCATGATCTCTTTAGGTCAAGAGCGGCTCTGGTTCCTGCAGCGGCTCGACCCGTCCGACGCGGCCTACCGGGTGGCGGTGGTACGGCGGTTGCGGGGGACGCTCGACGTCGAGGCGCTGACGGGGGCGTTCGGGGATGTCGTGGAGCGGCATGAATCGTTGCGCACGAGGTTTCCTGACCAGGACGGGCTGCCGGTCGCGGTGATCGACCCGCCGGGGGCGGTCCCGGTGGAGCTCGTCGCGTTCGAACGGGCGGGCCCGGAGGGGCCCGTGCTCGATCAGGTCGCGCGGCTGCTCGGTGAGCGCGCCAACACGCCCTTCGATCTGGCCTCCACCCCACCCCTGCGGATCACGCTGGCCCGGCTGGCGGACGACGACCACGTGTTGTGCGTGGTGCTCCACCACATCATCGGCGACGGCTGGTCCCTGAACGTGCTGATGAACGACCTGGCCGCCTTTTACCTCGCCCGCGCGGAAGGCGTACCGGTCTCCCTTCCCGACCTGCCCGTCCGCTACGCCGAGTACGCCGACGCCCAGCGGATCTCCGGCACCGGCGCCGGCATCGACTACTGGACGAGCCGGCTCGCCGGGGCGACGCCACTGGAGCTGCCCACGGACCGGCCGCGTCCCGCCCAGCGGAGCAGCGCGGGCGACGACGTGGGCTTCGACCTGCCGCCCGAACTCGCCGACGCGCTCTCCCGGCTGGCCAGGGCCGAGCGCTCGACGCTGTTCATGGTGCTGCTGGCCGCGTACCAGGTGCTGCTGGCCAGGCATGCCGGGCAGGACGACGTCGTGGTCGGCTCGCCCACCGCCGGTCGCGACCGGCCGGAGCTGGAGCCGATGGTCGGGCTGTTCGCCTCCACACTGGTGCTCCGGGGGGATCTGTCAGGGGATCCGCCGTTCGCCGAGCTGCTGCGCCGTACCCGCCGTACGGTGCTGGAGGCGATGGCGCACCGCGAGGTGCCGATCGAGCGGGTGCTGTCCGCGCTCGACATCGAGCGCGACCTGTCACGTACGCCGCTGTTCCAGGCGATGCTGGCGCTGCACAACTCCGCGGTCGGCTACGGCGAGGCGGAGTCGTTCGCCGGGATGACGAGCCTGCCGTTCCCGCACGGGGCCCCTCCGGCCATGGTGGACCTGCGGATGGATCTCTGGCCGTCGGGCAGGGGCTGGCACGGGGCGTTCTTCTACAGCACCGAGCTGTTCGACCGGGAGACGGTGGCCCGGCTCGCGGCCCGCTTCCTGACCTTGCTCGCCTCGATCGTCGCCTCTCCCGAGGCTCGGCTGTCGGAGCTCGGCCTGCTTCCCGCCGCCGAACGCGCGCTGCTCGACCGGGCCTCGAACGGCCCGCCCCTGGAGCTGCCGGCCGCGACCGTGGTGGACCTGGTCATGCGGCAGGCCCGGCTGCGTCCGGACGCGACCGCCGTCTCGTGCGGCGACCACCACCTCTCCTACGCCGAACTCGCCGCCCAGGCCCTGCGGGTCGAGGGCGAACTGCGGGAGCGGGGCGCGGGGCCCGGAGCCGTGGTGGCCGTCCGCCTGCGGCGGTCGGTGGAACTGCCCGGGACGCTGCTCGGCGTGATGCTGACGGGAGCCGCCTACCTGCCGATCGACCCGGAGCTTCCGGCGAGCCGGATCGCCTACGTGCTGACGGACTCGGGAGCCCGGTTCACCCTGGGCGGCGACGACCCACCCTCGGCCATCACCTCTGGACCCGCCACCGCCGGGCCCGACGGCGGGCCTGACGGCGGGGCCGCCGCCTACGTGCTCTACACCTCCGGTTCGACCGGCCGCCCGAAAGGGGTGGCCGTGCCCCACTCGGCGCTGGTGAACCTGCTGGCCGGGATGGAGCACCTGCTCGGGGCGGGACCGGCGGACGTGTGGCTGGGCAGCACCTCCCTCTCCTTCGACATCGCGGGGCTGGAGCTCTATCTGCCGCTGGTGACCGGCGGGCGGCTGGTGCTGGCCGACGACGAGACCGTGCGCGACGGCACCGCGCTGGCCGGGCTGATCTCCGCGTCGGGCGTCACGCACGTCCAGGCCACCCCGTCGGGCTGGAACATGCTGCTGTCCGCCGGGCTCGACGCGTCCGGGCTGGTGGCGCTGGCGGGTGGCGAGGCGCTGCCGCTGGTGCTGGCCAGGCGGTTGCGACGGAGGGTGGCGCGGCTGTTCAACATGTACGGCCCGACGGAGACCACGATCTGGTCCACCGCCTGGGAGGTCCCCGCCGAGCCCGGCCGGGTGAGCATCGGACGGCCGATCGCCGGCACCCACGTCCACGTGCTCGACCGCGCCGGCGCGCCGGCGCCGGTCGGCGTGCCCGGCGAGCTGGCGATCGGCGGGGCCGGACTCGCGCTCGGCTACCTGGGCAGGCCGGAGCTGACCGCCGAGCGCTTCGCGAACGGGCTCTACCGGACCGGCGACCGGGTCAGGTGGCTCGGCGACGGCAACCTGGAGTTCCTCGGGCGGGGCGACGGCCAGGTGAAGCTGCGCGGGCACCGGATCGAGCTGGGCGAGATCGAGACCGCCCTGGAGTCGCATCCGGAGGTGCGGCAGGCGGTCGTCGTCGTCCGCGAGGACGAACTGGTCGCCTACGTGGTGAGCACGCCTCCCGCCCGGACCGCCGGTCCCCTGGGCCACCCGGCGGACCTGCTCGAACACGCGGCCGGATGGTTGCCCGCCTCCATGGTGCCCCGTGTCGTGGTGGCGCTCGACGCGCTGCCGATGACGCCCAACGGCAAGGTCGATCGGCTGTCGCTGCCCGCGCCGGAGGGGCCGGTGGCGGGCAGGGGAGGCAGGCCGCGCACCGCCCGCGAGCGGCAGGTGGCCAAGATCTTCGGCGACGTGCTCAGGATCGGCGACATCGGCGTGGACGACGACTTCTTCGCCCTCGGCGGGCACTCGCTGCTGGCCACCCAGGTCATCGCCAGGCTGGAGGCCGCGGGGGCGACGGTGCCGCTGCGGACGTTGTTCGGGCAGCCGACCGTGGCCGGGTTCGCGGCGACGCTGGAGGGTCTGCCCGACGAACCGGGCCGTCCCCCGGCCCCGCGCCCGCCCGGCACGCTGCCTCCGCTCTCGGCCGCCCAGGAACGGCTGTGGTTCCTGCACCGGCTCGATCCGGACGACGCCTCGTACAACATGTACATCGTGCGCAGGCTTCGCGGCCCGCTCGACCCCGAGGCGCTGCGACGGGCACTGACCGCGCTGCTCGCCAGGCACGAGTCGCTGCGTACGCGCTTTCCCGAGGTGGACGGGCGGCCGGTCGCCGTCGTCGAGCACGCCGCGCCCGCAGCCGTCGAACGGCTCGACGCGCGTGACGAGGCGGAGGCCCGTACGTGGGTCGCCGCCCGCACCAATGCCCCCATGGACCTCGGTACGGCGCCGCCGCTCCGGATCACGCTGATCCGTCTGGGCGCCGACGATCACGTGCTGTGCATGGTGCTCCACCACATCATCGCCGACGGTTGGTCGATCACCGTCCTCCTGAACGACCTGGCCGCCCTGTACACCGAGGCCCTGTCGAGCGAGTCCCTGTCGAGCGGGGCGGGGGGCCTGGCGCCGCTGGTCGTCCAGCACGGGGATGTCGCGCGGTGGCAGCGGGAGCAGGACGGGACCGCGGCGCTGGAGTACTGGCGGGAACGGCTCGCCGACCCGCCCACACTGGCGCTGCACACCGACCGGCCGCACACGCCGGGTCCGGCGCGGGGTGACTTCCACGTGCTGGACATCCCCGGCGATCTGGCCAAGGCGCTGGACGCGACGGCGCGGAGGCAGCGCAGCACGCTGTTCATGGTGCTGCTGACGGCCTACCAGGTGCTGCTGGCGCGGCACACCGGTCAGACGGACGTCCTGGTCGGCTCGCCCACCGCCGGGCGGGACCGGGTGGAGCTGGAGCCGATCGTCGGCTATCTCAGCACCACGCTGGTGCTGCGCGGTGACCTGTCGGGCGACCCCACGCTGGACGAGCTGCTGGCCAGGACGCGGCGAACGGTGCTGGACGCGATGGCGCACCAGGACGTGCCGTTCGAGCGGCTGCTGGCGGATCTGGATGTCGAGCGGGACATCACCAGGAAGCCGATGTTCCAGACCATGCTGACGCTGAACAGCCAGACGGCGGACGGGGAGCAGGATCGGCTCGGCGACGAGCTGGAGATGTCGTACTTCGACGATGGCTGTCGTCAGGCCAAATTCGATCTGGTGGTGGAGGCCTGGCGGGCGCCGGGGCGGCTGCGGGTGGCGTTCGGGTACGACGCGGGGCTGTTCGACCCGGAGACGGTGGCGGGGCTGGCTGAACGGTTCGCGGTGCTGCTACGCGGAATCGCCGACCCGGACAACCGGCATGCCCGCCTGTCGAGCCTGCCGATGCTCACCGCCGCCGACTCGGAGCTGATCGCTTCGGCGGGTGGCGACGGGAACGCCGTGCCGGGTGCCGACGTGCCGGAGATGATCGCGGAAGCCGTCGCCGCCCACTCCCATGAGCCGGCCGTCGTCTGCGGGTCCGAGAGCGTGACCTACGGCGAGCTGGCCGAGCGGGTGTCCCGGCTGGCCACCGAACTGACGCGGCGCGGCGCGGGGCGTGGTGACGTCGTCGGCCTCCGTCTCGGCCGGTCGGTCGACGCCGTGGTGGCGATGCTGGCGATCTGGCGCACCGGAGCCGCCTACCTGCCCCTCGACCCCGGCTATCCCGCCGCGCGCCACCAGCACATGATCACCACGAGCGGCGCCCGCCTGATCGTCTCCGACGGCCTGCGCATCTCAGGCGGCCTTTCCGCCTCCGGCACGAACCGGGATCCCCACGATCGGCTTGTCCCGGACGGTCCCCACCTCGGCCAGGACCCCGGCGACGGCCTCGCGTACGTCATCTACACCTCCGGCTCCACCGGCACCCCCAAGGGGGTGGCGGTCGAGCACGCCGGCCTGGCCGCCCGGGTCCGGTGGATGCGCCGCGAGTACGGCCTGCGTCCCGGAGATCAGGTGGTCCAGCTGGCCTCCCTGAGCTTCGACACCCACGCCGAGGAGCTCTACCCGGCGCTGACCACCGGCGCCACGGTCGTGCTCGTCCCCGACGGCGGCGCCACCCTCCCCGATCTGCTCGCCGAACGTCCCGGCATCACCGTGCTCGACCTCCCGACGGCGTACTTCCACCAGCTCGTGGACCTGATCGACGAGATCGCCTGGCCGGCCGCCCTGCGCCTGGTCGTCATCGGCGGCGAACAGGTGCACGCCACCGCGCTGACCCGTTGGCGGCGGCGTTTCGGCGATCGGGTGCGGCTGGTCAACACGTACGGCCCCACCGAGACCACGATCGTCGCGACCGCCGCCGACCTGGCGGGCGGCCCCGGCGCCGGCCGGCAGGGTGGCGGCGCGCCGCCACGGACGACCTACGGCGACGATCCGCACCCGCCGATCGGCCGCCCGATCCAGGCCACCACGATCCGCGTCCTCGACGCCCATGGAGCGCCCACACCGCCCGGCGCGCCCGGTGAGCTGTACATCGGCGGGCCGGGCGTCGCCCGCGGCTATCTCGGCCTGCCGGAGCTGACGGCCCAGCGCTTCGTCCGGCTCCCCGACGGCGGCCGGTACTTCCGCACCGGCGACCGGGTCCGGCTGCGCCCTGACGGTCTGCTGGAGTTCCTCGGGCGGATGGACGAGCAGGTCAAGGTGCGGGGCTTCCGCATCGAGCCGGGCGAGGTCGAGCACTGCCTGCGCACGCATCCGGACGTGCGGCAGGCCGCGGTTGTCGCCAGGGACGGCGAGCTCGTCGCCTATGTGGTGGGCGAGGTGGCCGGACTGGCCGACCATGTGGCCGGGCGGCTTCCGCCGTACATGGTCCCCACTCGCTGGGTCGTACTCGACGCGCTGCCGCTCACCGCGAACGGCAAGCTCGACCGCGGCGCGCTGCCGGAGCCGGGCCGCGCCGCGGGCCAGGAGGCCACGCCGCCGCGTTCGGACGCGGAGGAGCTGGTCGCCGACGTCTGGGCCGAGGTGCTCGGCGCGGACAAGGTGGGCGCGTTCGACGACTTCTTCGCGCTCGGCGGGCACTCGCTGCTCGCCATCAGAGTGGCGGCCCGGCTCCGGGCGATCGCGGGTGTGGATCTGCCGATCCGTACGCTGTTCGCCCGCCGGACCGTCGCCGAACTGGCGCGCGCCGTCGAGGAGGCGTTGCTGGCGGAGGTGTCCGGGCTGTCCGACGAACAGGCGCTGAGCATGCTGGATCCGGAGGACACGGCGTGACCGAGCTGACCGAGGCCCAGCGGGCGCTGCTGACCCAGCGGCTGCGGCGGCGCAAGAGCGCGGCGACGATTCCGGCGCTGCGGGAAGGGCAGGCGCCGCCGCTGTCCTACGCCCAGGAGCGGCTGTGGTTCATGGAGCAGTACGCGCCGGGCAACCCCGCGCACACGATCCCGTTCGTACGGCGCCTGCGCGGCCCGCTCTCCGCGGACCTGCTGGGCGACGCACTGAACCGGGTCGCCGCCCGCCACCAGCCGTTGAGGACCCGCTTCCCGGTCGGTGACGACGGGCAGCCCGCGGTGACGGTCTCGGCCGCCGTCACGGTCCCGCTCACCGTCGCCGACCTCACCTCCCCCGCTGGGGGATCCACTGGGTGCTCCACCGACGAGGCGCGGGCTCTGGCCGACCGTTTCCTCGCCGAGCCGTTCGACCTGGCGACCGGGCCGGTGATCAAAGCCCTGCTGGTACGGCTGGCGGCCGACGATCATGTGCTGGCCATCGCCGTACACCACATCGCAGCCGACGGCTGGTCCGCGAACATCCTGCTCCGCGAGATCCTGACCTGCTACGACCGGGATCCGCTGCCCGAACTGCCCGTCACCTACGGGGACTTCGCCGCCTGGCAGCGCGGGCGGCCCGGCGACGCGGACGACGTGGCCTACTGGCGCGAGCGGCTGGCCGGCCTGCCGCCGCTGGAGCTGCCCACGGACTTCCCCCGGCCGCCCGAGCTGACCTACCGCGGTGCGGCACACCATTTCGCCGTGGACCCCGCTCTGGTCACGCGGCTGGAGCGGCTCGGGCGGGAGCACGGCGCCACGCCGTACATGGTGCTGCTGGCGGCTTTCGCGGCGCTGCTCGGCCGCTACGCCGGGCAGGAGGACGTGGCGGTGGGCTCCCCCGTGGCCGGGCGGTCGCTGCCGGAGCTGGACGGGCTCGTCGGCTGCTTCATCAACATGCTCCCTATGCGGGTGGATCTGTCGGGCGATCCGTCGTTCCTGGAGTTGTCGCACCGGGTGCGGGACATGTCCATGGACGCCTACGCGCATCAGGAGCTGCCGTTCGAACGGCTGGTCTCGGAGCTGAACGTGCCGCGGGACGTGTCACGGTCGCCGCTGTTCCAGGTCCTGTTCGCGATGCAGAACTACGGTGGCGAGCCGTCATCCACTGGCGAGCTGGCCGTCGAAGGGTTCTCGCCGGGAGTGTGGGCCACCCGATTCGATCTGGAGCTGTACACCGGCGGCGATGGTTCGTTCCTGTTCGTCTACAACGTCGCACTGTTCTCCGCCGAGCGGATCTCGCGCATGGCCGGGCATCTCAGCGCCATGCTCGACGGGATCGCGGCCGACCCCTCGGCCCCCGTCTCCACGATCGAGCTGCTCACGGCACCGGAACGGGCGGAACGGGAGCGGTGGAACGACACAGGGCTCGACCTCGGCGCGGCCGGCCTGTTGCACCGCCCGTTCGAAGAGCGGGTGCCGTACGCGCCTGATGCCGTCGCGGTGACCCACCCGGGCGGCGAGATCACGTACGCGGAGCTGGACCGGCGGGCCGGGCTGCTGGCCGCCGAGCTGACGTCAGCGGGCGTGGGGCGTGGCGAACTGGTCGCGGTCGTGATGGAGCGAGGGTGGGAGCAGGTGGTCGCGGTGCTGGCCATCGGCAAGGCCGGAGCGGCGTACCTGCCGATCGACGCGGACCTGCCGGACCAGCGACGCTTCGAGCTGATGGCACGCGGCGAGTGCCGCGTCGCGGTGACCCAGCCGCGGCTCGACCTGACCTGGCCCGCCGACGTGACCCGCGTGACAGTGACCTGTCCCACCGCGTCCCCGGCGGACAGCGCGTACCCCGAGTGCCCGGCGTCGCCCGGCGACCTCGCCTACGTGATCTTCACATCGGGCTCGACCGGCGCGCCGAAAGGCGTGATGATCGAGCACCGAGCCGCACTCAACACCATCCGCGACATCAACCACCGCTTCCGCGTCGGCCCCGCCGACCGGGTCCTCGCCCTGTCGGCCCTGAGCTTCGACCTCTCCGTGTACGACGTCTACGGCGCCCTGGCAGCCGGGGCGACCCTCGTCATGGGCGAGCCGTCGGCCGACAAGGACCCCGCCGCCTGGGCTCGCCTGGTCACCGAGCACGGCGTCACCGTCTGGAACTCGGTCCCCGCCCTCATGGAGCTCCTGGTCGACCACGCCGAGCACGAAGGCACCGACCTGAGCTCGCTGCGCCTGGTGATGATGTCAGGCGACTGGATCCCGCTGACCCTCCCCGACCGGATCCGCGCCCTGGCCCCGGAGGCCGAGATCATCAGTCTGGGCGGCGCCACCGAAGGTTCGATCTGGTCCATCTTCCACCCGATCGGCGAGGTGGACCCGGGGTGGTCGTCCATCCCCTATGGCCGCCCGCTGGCCAACCAGTCCTTCCACATCCTGGACCGCGGCCTGTGCGACGTGCCCGTGGGCGTGCCCGGCGACCTCTACATCGGCGGAGCGGGCGTGGCCACCGGCTACTGGCGCGACCCAGACCGAACCGCCGCCGCCTTCATCCCCCACCCGCGCACCGGCGAGCCCCTCTACCGGACGGGGGATCTGGGCCGCTACGCCCCGGACGGCACGATCGAGTTCCTCGGCCGCGCCGACGCGCAGGTGAAGATCCGCGGCTACCGCATCGAACTGGGCGAGATCGAGACCCACCTCTCCCGCCACCCGGACGTGACCGAGTGCGTGGTCACCACCCACGGCTCCGGCACCCAGGCCCAGCTGGTGGCGTACGTGGTCGGCGAGCCGGATCCGGTACGCCTGCGCGCCCATCTCGCCGAGACCCTGCCCGGGTACATGATCCCCAGCCTCTTCGTCCCCCTCCCCCAGCTGCCTTTGACGGCCAACGGCAAGGTGGACCGGCGCCGCCTCCCCGCCCCCACGTCATCGGTGGAACGGGCGGAAGCGGGCGAGCGCATCGCGCCGGCCACGGAGGCGGAGCGCCTGGTCGCCGCGGTCTGGGCCGAGGTACTCGACGTGGCCACCCCTGACGGCGCGGCCATCGGGGTCGATGACGACTTCTTCGACGTCGGCGGACACTCCCTGCTGGCGATCAAGGTGGTGGCCAGGCTACGCAGGGTGTTGCCACCCGGCGCGGCGCCCATCGCCGTGGTGGACCTGTTCAAGCACCCGACCGTCCGCGAGCTGGCCGCGCTGGCCGACGGCACCGCTACCGCGTCGCGGGGCCTCCTGCACGAGCTGACGCCTCGCCGTGCCGCACCTCCTGAGCTCACCTATGTGTGTGTGCCGTACGGCGGAGGCGCGGCGGTGGTCTACCAGCCGCTGGCGGATGCCCTGCCGGAGACGTACGCCCTGTGGTCGCTCGCCATCCCCGGGCATGATGTCGGCCTGGATGAGGAGCGGCTGCCGCTGGACGAGGTGGCGAGCAGGTGCGTGAGCGAGATCCAGGAGAAGGTGCACGGGCCCGTCGCGTTGTACGGGCACTGCGGCGTGGGGTCGGCCCTGATCGTCGAGATCGCGCGGCGGCTGGAGGCAGCGGGGCGCGAGCTCGAAGCGGTGTACATCGGGGCGATCTTCCCGTTCGCCCGCCCGGGGAACGGGCCCATGGCGGCGCTGTCCAAGCTGGCCAGGCGCGAGTTCCTGCGGAGCGACCGCAGCTATGTCAACTGGCTGACGTCCATGGGTCTGGACATGGGCGACCTGGAGCCGGGGCAGGCTCGGCACATCATCAAGAACATGCGGCGTGACAGCGAGGCCGCGGAGGAGTATTTCACCGGGCTGTTCGAGAGCTCGGTGGAGCGGTTGCGGGCGCCGATCATCAGCGTGGCGGGAGAGCACGACCCGGCGACCGAGTACTTCGAAGAGCGGTATCGCGAGTGGCACTTCCTCACGCCCACGGCCGCCGTGGTGGAGTTGGACGAGGCTGGGCACTTTTTCCTGAAATATCGGGCGGCTGAGCTCGCCGAGATCGTCACCCGCACTCACCCCGCCATCGGACACCTCGCCACCGAAAACGTCGCCACCGAACACCTCGCCACCGAACACCTCGCCACCCGACCGAGCGAGCCGGACTCAGCCCCGGACTCAGCCCCGGTCACAGCCCCAGAGGCGGGTCCAGAGGCCATAGGTGGGGTCAGTTGGCGGGTGCGGGAGGTGTCGCGAGCCGGAGCGCGGGCCGCCGCGACCGGGCCGCAGCCGAGCATGAAGCGGTTCATGGCCGTCGCCTCCGGTCAGTTGGTGTCTCTCCTGGGGTCAGCGCTGACCGGGTTCGCCATCCCCATCTGGATCTATCTGACCACGGGCTCGCTGGCGCAGTTCGCCTTGCTCTCCGTGATCGGGCTGGTCCCGGGGATGGTGGTGGCCCCGTTGGCGGGCGCGATCGTCGACCGGGGGAACCGGCGGGCCGTCATGCTCGGCAGCGACGCCGCCGCCGTCGGCACCCAGCTCCTCTTCGGGGCACTTCTCTGGACGGGGAACCTGCAGACCTGGCACGTCTACCCCCTCCTCGCGGTGTTGTCCGTGGCGCTCACATTCCAGCGGCTGGCCTACACCTCGGCCGTGCCGCAACTCGTCCCCAAGCGTTATCTCGGGCACGCCAACGGCATCGTCCAGATGGCCGGTGGCATGACGCAGTTGCTCGTCCCCCTCGCAGCCGTCGGGCTGATGGCCGCGATCGGGCTGGAGGGGATACTCGTGCTCGACGTGGCCAGCTACGTGTTCGCGATCGTGGTGACGTCGCTGGTGCGCTTCCCCGCCGCGATGGCCTGGCGCCGGAAGGAGCCGGTGCTGGCGGAGATGACGGCCGGGTTCCGCTACTCCTGGCGGAACCCGGGGTTCCGCCAGATGCTCCTGTACTTCGCGGTGCTGAACATCTTCCTGTCGCCCCTGTTCCTGCTGATCTCGCCGTTGGTGCTCTCCTTCGGCACGCTGGCGGACGTGGGCCGGATCTCGTTCGTGTCCGGCCTGGGGGTCTTCCTCGGCGGTCTGACCATGACGGCCTGGGGCGGCCCCAGGCGGGGGCGGATGCGGGCGGTTCTGTGGTGCACGCTGGCGCTGGCGGTGTTCTGCCTGGTGACGGGGTTGCGGGCGGATCTGGTCACGATCGGGATCGGGGCGTTCGGGATGTCGCTCTGGGTGACGCTGCTGAACGGCATCTATGCCACGATCGTGCAGGTCAAGGTACCGCAGCGGTTCCATGGGCGGGTGTTCGCGCTGAACACGCTGATCGCCTGGTCCACACTGCCGCTCGGCTTCGGGCTCGTGGCGCCGTACGGCGCCGCGGTGTTCGACCCGCTGCTCGCCCCTGACGGGTCGCTCGCGCCGACCGTCGGAGCGCTCATCGGGACGGGCGCCGGGCGCGGGGTGGGGCTGATGTACCTGCTGTTCGCCCTGGCGATGGCGGTGCTGGCGGTGGTGGCGCTGCGATCGAGACTGCCGGGGCTACTGGACAGGAGCGCCGACGCGACCCCGGACGACCTGGTCGGGCTACAGGCCCTCGGACGAACGCTCTAGGATCTCCTTCAGCGCCTGGAGGAACAGGACGACCTCTCTGCCGTTGATCATCCTGTGGTCGTAGGCCAGGCCGATCGCCGCCACCGTGCGCTCGCCTTCGGGCTGTGGCGAGGTGAGGGCGATGGCGCAGGCCTGGCCGGGGAAGATGATCGGGATGGCCATGATGATGTCGGCGTCGTGATGGAGGGTGACGACGATGTTCCCGCCCGTGAGGTGCTCTTCGCTGAAGCCGCCGTGCTGAGCGAGCTTGCGGAATTCGGCCAGGCGCTCGGCGATGTCGGGCACGGCCAGGCGGTCACGGATCACCGGCACGTAGAGGCCGGTTCCCATGTCGATCGTCACGCCTACGCGTGGCTGATCGGGGATGCGGACGGTCCGGTCGTCGATGAGCTCGGCGAAGAACATCGGGAAGTCGTCGTGCAGTCGGGCGACGGCGGCGATGAGCAGGTCAGGGAGGCCCACCAGCCTGCGTAGTCGTCTGGTCAGGGTCCGGGCCGTCGTCAGGGCGGGGGTTACGTCCACCTTTATTGCGGTGTATCCGGCGGGGATGGTCTGGTGCGAAAGGGTGACGATTCGGCCGACGGCGCGCTGGTGGTTGGACAGCGTACGGGGCTGCCCGCTGCCGGTGGACATTTCGGCGGCGGCGAGCCGTTCCACGTCGGTTCGCCGTACCACCTTGACGTCCAGCCCGGCCACCAGCGCGGGGTCGAGGCCGAGCTCGTCCAGCAACGCGCGCGCCGGCGCCGTGATGATCGGCCCGTCGGCGGCGGGCACCGGCTCCGGATCGGGGTCAGGCTCCGCGGCGGGCACCGGGCCGACTCGGGCGATCAGCTGGCCCGGGGTGCACGTCGCGCCCGTCCGCAACAACTGGGTGAGCACCCCGTCCTGCTCGCTGACCAGCTCGTCCACTGTCTTCGACGTCTCCAGCGTCACCAGCGGGTCATCCCGCCGCACCGGCGCGCCGTCCTCCGCCAGCCACTCCAGCAGCGTGTACTCCGAGTCGTTGTTGTTCAGCTTCGGGACCCGGATCTCACCCATCGAGCGCCTCCAGTACGGCCCTGCAGATCGTGCTGTCCTGCAACACCACGTCACGCTCCAGGTGAGCGGCCGTGGGGATCACGCTGTCGGCCGAGCTGACCAGGCGGATCGGCCGCCGGAGTGAGCCCCACAGCCGGGTGTGCAGGTCGGCGGCGAGGTGGCCGCCCCAGGTGCCGCCCGCGCTGCCGTCCTCCGCCACGCAGATCAGTCCCACCTGACCGAGCAGTGGCAGCAGCGCGGCGGGGTCGAACGGGTACAGGCGCGACGGGACGAGCACGGCGCCGGCGAGGTCATGGGAGAGCAGCAGGGTCCGCATGGCGGCGATGGCCCGGTGTGCCACGCCACCGGGGGCGATCAGCGCGTAGTCGAGGTCGCCGTCGAACCGCACCACGGCGACGTCTTCCATGAGGTCCCAGGTGAACAGCTCGTCCACGTCGTACATCCGGCGGGTGTAGAGGACCTTGTCCTCGAAGAGCAGGCAGGGCTCTTCCAGCGCGAGCATGCGGTCGAGGACGGCGCGGTTGTCGTGGAACGGCGACATCTCGAAGAGGGAGAGGCCGGGCACGCCGATGAAGTGCTTCTGCAGGTTCTGGCTGTGCGTGGGGCCGTAGCCGCGGTTGCCTCCGGAGGGGCAACGGATGATCAGCGGCATGGGGACGCGCCGGCCGTACATGGAGACGGACTTGCTGGCGAAGTTCACGATCTGGTCGAAGGCGAGCGCGGCGAAGTCGCCGAACATGATCTCGACGATGGCCTTCTCCCCCGCCAGTGCGAGGCCGGAGGCGGCGCCGACGATCGCGTTCTCGCTGAGCGGCGTCGTCAGGACCCGGTCGGGGAAGCGGGTGGACAGGCCACGGGTGATCTTGAAGGCGCCGCCGTAGGGGTCCAGGAGGTCCTCGCCGAGCACGTACACGCCGGGGTCGTCGCCGAGCAGGCCGTGCAGGGCCTGGTTGAGGTTCTCGCCCACCCTCACGCGGCGGTCCAGGCGGCCAGGGGCCGGGCGGCCACCTCTTCGGCGATCGTGTCCATGCGGGAGCGGGCCACCGCTTCGATCCGGGCCGACTGGTCGGGGTGTTCGGCCTGGTAAGAGGCGTACCAGTCGAGGCGAACGGCATCCGGCGGGCGCGTGTCGTCACCCTTGCTGTGCGGGCCGAGGCGGTGCGTGGCGAATTCCACCACCAGCGGCGAGCCATCCCTGACGGTCTCCACCAAAGGCGCCAGATGCCGCCGTATTTCGGCGACATCCAAGCTCGACACCTGTGTGCACCCGATCCCGAAGGCGGCCGCCCGCCCCGCGACCGTGCCCGCCATCTGGAGCTCGGTGGGCGTGGACTGGGCGATGCCGTTGTGCTCGACCACCACGAGCAGCGGCAACCGCCAGAGCTGCGCCATGTTCAACGCCTCGTACACCGCACCCTCGCCCCACGTCCCGTCACCGATGTACACGCAGGCGAGCGCGCCGGGCTCGTGCCGCTTCAGGTGCAGGGCGACCCCGGCGGCCACCGGCAGGCTCTGCCCTTGCACCCCGGTCGACAGGTAGCGGTCGCGGCGCAGATGCTGACTGCCCCCAACCCCATCGCACACGGCGCCCTTCCGTCCCATGATCTCGGCGAGCAACCCTTCGGGGTCCTCGAACCGGGCCAGGTAGTGGCCGTGACCGCGATGGTTGCTGAACACCCAGTCACCATCGCTCAGCAGCGGGCGCAGGGAGACGGGGACGTACTCCTGCCCGAGGCAGGTGTGGGTGGTGCCGTGGAGCTCGCCCCGCTCGAAGAGCGCGAGCAGCTTCTGTTCGAAGGACCGGATCAGCAGCAGCAGCGCCAAGTCCTCATCAGCCAGCCTGTTCATAGGCCCCTTGAGTCCCGGGAGAACCTTGAGAAAGGCTATACAACACCGACTTGTCACGTCTACGGCTGATCATCGGAACGAGTCCCGGAGCGCGTCTCCGCTCCCACCGACACCGTCAGCGTGTCTCAGGTTACGTGCCTGCTGAGTGGCCCAGGCGCCGGTCGGGTTGTCACGCCGGCGATGTGCGGGCGGCGCGTACCGTGCTCCACGAAGATCAGAACGTAGATCCGGGTGACCTGCGCGGCCCTCCACCGCGGGCCGCAGCTCCTTCCTGGCCTGGCTGCGAACCGGGAACGGCCCTCAAGCCACCTCGATCGAGCCGTGCAAGTCCCGATTTTCCGAGGCCACGGTCGCGGTCCGGCTGCGCGCCGTGATCTCCTTCTACGGCTGTCACCTGTTCAACGGGGTCGCCGTCGGCACGGACCCCGCACCGGATCGGTCATGATGGCGGCGCGGTCTACAAGCCGGTGCCGGAGCGCATCGCGCGGCGTTCGGGCCGACGTCAGACGGTGATCCGGGTCCGGCAGCGCCGCTCGGTGCCGCCGACGTTGACGCCTGGGCAGATCGACCGGGCATGTCATCGTGCTGGTCACCACTCCTCGCGAGCACGTGGTGTCACTCCCGGTGGCCTGGTGCGAGTGCGCGAAGGGCCGGGTCAGTCGGCGCGTAGTTCCTTGATGACTGCGACAGCGTCGTCCGCCAGGTCGATGGGGCAGCCCCAGTAGTCGTAGATTCCTCCGCCGGCACGGTTGCTGCCGCAGATGACGAATACGCCGGTCCCCAGCTGAACTTTGAGACGGGTGGCCAGCCAGCCGACGAAACCACTGTTGTCCAGGTCGGCGGGGAAGTGAAAGGAGAAGACTCCGAATTGTTCGACACCGTCGTGCTCCTGGGCGAACGGGACCAAGGCGCTCCAGCTCTCGTTGTCCCGGACCACCGCCAGTGTGTCACCGGTAAGGGCTGGTGGGCGGTCGGCCGGAGACTCCTCGAAACACCAGACGCCGTGGTGCACGACGAACCCGGCTGCCGCGATCACGCGTCGTAGGCGTGCTTCCGTCTGCTCCGCAGTCTCCATACTGACGCTGACCATGGGTGGGTCTCCTCGATTCATGTGGCTGTGATCCACTCTGAGATCTCGGGCAGTCGCGCCCGGGCAGGAAAGGCTTCCAGCGTCCTGGCGACGATCTTCACAACGTCGTCGCCGACTTGCCGATTCCGGCCGCGTTCACGGCGAGCACGTGTGGCAGCTCTGCGAGGCCGGCGCCGACCTGGCAGCCCAGGCGGCCATCGTTGCCGTCAGCGCCGGTTCCCCGGCTGTCGTGCACGTGGCCGGGAAAAGGATTGGACGGGGTGATGCTCGGGCTTGTAGCTTGCGGTTGACCGTGACACCGCCCGAGGAGGTGAGACCCATGAACGCTGTATCGATGTGGGTGCTCCCCTTCCCGTCACGGCCGGGCGATTGACGTAGGTGTCGCCGGGAGCGCCTCGCCAACAAGGCACTCCCGAAAGGCAACACCAATGCACTCTCCGCAGTTCCCCGCCGAGCCGCCGTCGAACGACAGGGTCGAGCGTGATTCCACGGTGGGCGACGTCCCCGGAGTTCTCCGGTCGCCGGCCTCCGGCGCCGATCGTGCGCCCCTCATCTTCGATGTGATCATTGCCGGGTGCGGGCCGACCGGCGCGATGCTGGCCGCCGAACTGCGGCTGCACGATGTGCGGGTACTCGTTCTGGAGAAGGAAACCGAGCCCAAGTCGTTCGTCCGCATAGTCGGTCTGCATATTCGCAGTCTCGAGCTGATGGCGATGCGCGGCCTGCTGGATCGCATTCTCCAGCATGGAAGACAGCGTCCGGCCGGCGGTTTCTTCGCCGCCATCCCCAAACCCGTGCCCAAGGGTCTGGATTCCGCGCACGCCTATCTGCTGGGCATCCCGCAGCCGACCATCGAACATCTGCTCGAAGAACATGCGATCGAGCTGGGTGCGCAGGTCCGGCGCGGTTGCGCGGTCGCCGGTTTCGAGCAGGACGACGAGGGTGTGACCGTCGAGCTGGCCGACGGGGAACAGCTGCGTTCGCGCTATCTCATCGGCTGTGACGGCGGGCGCAGTACGGTGCGCAAACTGCTCGGCGTCGGCTTCCCCGGCGAGCCCTCGCGGACCGAGACGCTGATGGGCGAGATGGAAGTGGGCCTGCCGCAGGAGGAGATCGCCGCCAAGGTGACCGAAATCCGCGAGACCCATCAGCCATTCTGGCTCCGGCCCTTCGGCGAAGGGGTCTACAGCGTCGTAGTCCCCGCCGCGGGAGTCAGCGACCGCACGGAACCGCCCACCCTCGAGGATTTCAAACAACAGCTCCGCACCATCGCCGGAACCGATTTCGGCGTGCACTCCCCGCGCTGGTTGTCCCGCTTCGGGGATGCCACCCGGCTAGCCGAACGTTATCGGGTCGGGCGGGTGCTGCTGGCCGGCGATGCGGCACACATCCATCCACCCATCGGCGGACAGGGCCTCAACCTGGGCGTTCAGGACGCATTCAACCTCGGCTGGAAACTGGCCGCACAGATCCGCGGCTGGGCGCCGGAAACGCTGCTGGACACCTACCAGGCCGAACGTCATCCGGTCGCCGAGGACGTGCTGGACAACACCCGCGCCCAGATGGAACTGCTGTCCGCCGAACCGGGCCCGCAGGCCGTGCGCAGGCTGCTCACCGAACTGATGGACTTCGACGAGGTGAACCGCCATCTGATCGAGAAGATCACCGCGATCGGCATCCGCTACGACTTCGGCGAAGGCCCCGACCTGCTCGGCCGCCGCCTGCGCGACATCGAGGTGAAACAGGGCCACCTCTACGGTCTGCTGCATCGCGGCCGCGGCCTGATGCTGGACCGCACCGAACGCCTGACCGTCGGCGGCTGGTCAGACCGGGTCGATTACCTCGCGGATCCCACTGCGGTACTGGATGTTCCATGCGTCCTGCTACGCCCCGACGGCCACGTCGCCTGGGCCGGCGACGATCAGCAGGACCTGGACGACCACCTCTCCCGCTGGTTCGGCAAGCCCTCCAACTGATTTCGCCGGAGCAGCGGTCATCCCGCATATACGTGGCGAGATGGCGAGCAGATCTGCGGCGCCGTCCGCCACGGGATCGCCGCCCTCCGGCACCCCCGTCCAGTCGCGTTCCTGCCCTGATTCACGGCCGGGGATCTATGCCGCATTGGTTTGTGTGGATTTTTACGTGTTCGACCTGTGGGGTGGGGCGCCTACTTGTCGCGGGGGCCCAGGAAGGGAACTGGGATGAGAAATATCTTCACACCCACCCGGCCCATCGGCCTGCTTCTCGCATTCACGCTGATCGTCTTCTGCGGCCCGCTCACCGGAACGGCATCCGCCGCCGTACCGGGGCTGGAGGTCGTGTCCCTGACCAGCGCCAGCAACTCCGGCTTCTCCAAGAGCGTCGTGGCGTCCTGCCCGAGCGGCAAGAACCTGCTCGGCACGGGAGGATCGGTGAACAGCGGCCTCGGCAAGGTGGTGATGGACCGCATCGTGCCCGACTCCGCGCTGACCCAGGTCACGGTCTCCGCACGCGAGACCGAGGTGGGCCTCAGCACGAACTGGTCGGTCACCGCGTACGCGATCTGCGCGGCCCCGGTCGCCGGACTCCAGCTGGCCACGACCTCCCTTTCCGCCGACTCGACGGCCAAGAAGAACTTGACGGGCCTCTGCCCCGCCGGGCTGAACATGACCGGCATCGGCGGTGCAGTCGGTGGAGGCGGCGGCCAGGTCCTGCTCGAGACGGTCGCACCGCACATCACGAACACCGCTGGAACGGTGTCGGCCTCCGAGGATGTGACCGGATACTCAGGCAACTGGTCGCTCACGGCTTACGCGATCTGCGCCTTCCCGCTGCCCGGCCACGAGGTGGTCGTCACGCACAGCCCGGACACCGCGACCATCACCAAGGACAGCACGGCGACCTGCACTGGCGGCAAGAGGCCGATCGGATTGGGCGGCGCGGTCGCGGTTCCGCCGCCTACGCTGGGGGCCGAGGGGAAGGTCGTGCTCACTCACATCATGCCCCAGACGCTGCCGCACGGTGCCGTGAGCAGCGGTTTCGAGACCCCGGGACAGCCGTCTGCCTTCGTGTGGCACAGCTCGGCGTACGCCGTCTGCGCCACCCCGTGAACCCGCGCGGCCGGGCCGCCGTCCTCACGGCGGCGCCCGGCCGCACTCTCACCCAATGATGACGACGGCTGGATTCACAGCACCGCCCTTTCGCCCCGGACGCCGACCAGGCGCCCGGGGTGAAAGCTTGTCGGCCCCAGCCCTCCACTGCGCCACACGACGACAAGGCCCCCTTGATCAGGGTCGGCGTGCGGCGGGATCACGGTTTTCCTGCCAGCGGGCCAGGGCTTCTGGGCCGGCCCCGTCGAGGCGGTCCTGCTGTCGATCGACCAGGCCGAGATCGCCCTGTCGGTCGCCCGGCAGCTGCCGCAGGTTCTGCCGGTGCTGTCCTCTGCCGGCCGACCTGGCCGGCAACTACGCCGACCGCACCTGGCACAAACGCCTGCGCGGCCCGACCCGGCCGGACATCTTCATCCTGGACGACTTCGCCATGCGTGAGCTGACCGCCACCCCCTCTCTGCCAGACTGCTGTGATACATGGGACATATAAGTCCTTTTGACGTGAATCAGGGCGATACAAGACGATCGAGACAGTGACGATGATCCTCGCCGACCAGGCCGCCTTGAC
This sequence comes from Nonomuraea sp. NPDC049480, assembly GCF_044465905.1. Lineage (NCBI taxonomy): Bacteria > Bacillati > Actinomycetota > Actinomycetes > Streptosporangiales > Streptosporangiaceae > Nonomuraea > Nonomuraea sp. NPDC049480. Next base: position 108,626 of record NZ_JBITMD010000022.1, on the reverse strand, counting down.
GGGGCAAGATGGCCGGGTGACGGATGAGCAGCCGGCCCGGGCTGCGGGCCGAGACCAAGAAGCTCAAGGCCGACACCGCAAGGCTGGAGTCTCGCAACGAGAAACTCGCCAGGCCCAAATCCGGTCCACCGGCTCCCGGTTGCACCCGCCAAGGTGGCGTTGCTCGATCAGCGGGGACGGTGTTACGGTCTCACCGAGCCCCGTATGGGCCTACGCATGGAGGTAGCGGCTACTCAGCCATTGCAGAGATCGGCACGTTCCGTCTCTCGCAGCTTGTCAATCCCTGTCCTGGGATTGCTGCGCCCATCTTCACTGCGTAGGCATGCGGGGTATTTCTGTGTCGATTTCCGGTGGCGTGGCCCTCCTTCGCGATCAATCGACGCGGAAAGGCAGTGCATGAGCAAGGAACAGGCCGAGACCTGGGCGGGCTTCGACGTCAATGAGTTCCAGCGTCAGGTCATCGCCGAGTTTCGGGCGAACAGCGGGAAGATGAGCGGCATGTTCGAGGGCTGGACACTAGCCGTGCTGACGACCGTCGGAGCCAAGAGCGACCTGCGACGGGAGAGCATCCTGGGGTATCTCGATTTCGACGGAAAAGGGATCGTCGTCGCGTCCTCGAATGGCGCCGACAAGCACCCCGCGTGGTACCACAACATCCGCAAGAACCCGATCGTGACGGTCGAGACGGGTAGCGACACCTATCAGGCGATCGCCGCCATCCCGCCGGCCCAGGAGCGTGACAAGCTCTTCGACCGCGTGATCGTCGAGGCGCCGGGGTACGCCGACCACCAGGCCAAGACGACCAGGGAGATCCCGGTCGTCATACTGCACCGGATCGGCCCCAAGCCCGGCGAGGAGCGGGTCAAGGGCATGGGCGACTGGATCGTCGAGGTGCACGACTGGCTGCGCAAGGAGCTCGAGACGCTCCGCGCCCAGGCGGACCAGGCGATCGAGGGCGGCGTGGACACGATCGAGCGGACGCCGCCGGACCTCGCCCAGCAGATGCGCACCCACTGCCTGGACTTCTGCGGGGCGCTGAAGAAGCATCACGGCGGCGAGGACATGGCCATGTTCCCGATGCTGGCCAAGCAGTTCCCCGCACTCGCTCCGGCGCTGGCGCAGCTCGGCGAGGAGCACAAGGTGGTGGCGCGGCTGCAGGACGACATCCAGCGGCTCGTCGACGGCTTCGTACCCGGCGAAACCGACTCCGTGCAGCTGCGCGCCGACCTGGAGCGGCTGACGAACCAGCTGGAGTCCCACTTCAGGTACGAGGAGGAGACGATCGTGACGGCGCTCAACGCCACGGCCCCAGCTCCCAAATTCGGCTGATCATCCACCGGCAGCCCCGGGCCGACCCCTTCCTCGGCGCGGGGTGACCGCTGCGCGCCGGGCCCCACAAGCATGAAGCTTTCCATGGTGGCGCCGGGACTGCAGCCGACCGCCGCTCCTCGACGGTCATCCCCTCGACCAGTGGCATGACCGTCGGGCCGAGGAACCGGCACACCTCGGCCGTGTGGGCGCGGGCCTGGAGGAGGCCGAGGAAATCGCACGTTGCCGCCCCCTGGGTGCGGGCATCGAGATTCGCCCCGTCTGGGGTGCGCCGTCCTGACCAGGTGGCCGCTCCTGCGATAGGACACGAGGCCACTCCGTTGGGAGTGGCCTCGATGCCTCAAGCGGCAGATGGCCTACCCTGAGCACGTCGGGAAGCGGGACACGGTGCTGGTGCACAGCGTTTCGGCGGAGGTGTTCACCCGCCACCAGCCCACGCTCGACCACCTGGGCGGCGCCACATACCTGAGGACCGACGCTCTACGACGTGGCGATGCTGCACTTCGCCTGGGCGACGCTGATCGGGTCCAGACCGTCATCGCGGCGGGCTCACGGGTACCCCAAGATCGCATGGGCGGTGCGGAGGGTTCCGTCACGAACGAAGGTGACGCTGACCTCCGTGCCACCCGTATGCTCCCGGCAGAAGAGCCACACGTCGGCGATGTCGAAGACCGGCGCGGCGCCGAGCCGGACCACGATATCGCCTGAGCGCAGCACGGCCTGGTCGGCGAACCCGCCGGGCGCCACGCTCACCACCTCGGGGCCGGCCGGCGTGTCGACCAGGTGCGCACCAAGATCGGCCCTGAAGGTGTTCATACGGTCGAACTTGACGCCCGTTCGCAGGTAGAGATGCAGGCCCGCCAGGTTCTGGGTCCAACCATGGCGGGTGCCGTCGAGATGTCCCCGCCATGCGTCGCTCTCACCGAATCCGGCCTCTTGGATGCGCACCCGGGTGCCTTTGGCGGTCTCCTTGAAGGTCACCGTCGTTCGACGTTCGCTGGGGACCGCCGCGGGCGGCTCCAACCACACCAACCTCTTGTGCTCTTCCGCCTGCTCGATCGACCAGATCAATTCGCCATGACCAGGGATGGTGAACCTGATCCGGCCACCGGGCCGGATGTCGCACTCCACGATGGTGCCGAGCCAAGCCTCCAGGTAATCAGGCGTCGTGAAGACCTGCCACGCCTGCTCGACCCGCAGGTCGAGTACGAAGGTCATCTCGAAGACATCACCCATGGCAGTCCTTCCGAGCCGAAAAGGCCGATACATCACATCCGCGATGCCGCGTTTTGACTCCCTTCAGGGCATCTGCGGTGTGCTTCCGTCAGCGGGTGGACCTGGTGACCCTTGAAAAGTTGCCGGGTGGCACGGGGGTCAGTCTCCTCTCCTTGCCAGGCCGGCCAGCAGTTCCTTGACCTCGGTCGCCTCGCAGGAGTCCCGGTCGAAGGGGCCGATGATCAGCGGGCCGTCGTCGAGCACGTCGGGCAGCCGGCCGTGGCTGCCCCGGACCGGTGCCGGGTCGAGCGGCACCACCGGCATCGTGTAGCGGAAACCCAGCTTCTTCTTGGCCAGCGCCGCCGCGGCACGGACTTTGACGAAAGGATCCTTCGGGTCCATGAACAACTCGGCGGGGTCGTAGCCGGGTTTGCGGTGGATGTCCACGAGCCTGGCGAAATCCGGGGCCCGGTCGTCGGAGAGCCAGTAGTAGTAGGTGAACCAGGCGTCGGGCTCCGCCACCGCGACGAGCTCGCCGGCGCGTTCGTGGTCGAGCCCGTACTTCGCCTTTCCCGCCTGGTCGAGCACCTCGTCCACGCCGGTCAGCTCGGCGACGACGGCGCGGGTGCGGGCGAGGTCGGCGGGGTCGCGTACGTACACGTGGGCCACCTGGTGGTCGGCGACGGCGAAGGCCCGGGACGCCCACGGGTCGAGATACTCCATCCCGGCCTGCGAGTAGACCTCCAGCAGGCCCGCACGGCGCAGCGCCCGGTTGATGTCCACCGGGCGGGACACCGGGGTGATGCCGTATTCGGACAGCACGACCACCTCGGCGTCCTCGGCCAGGAGCGGAGCCAGCGCGGCGTCGACGGCGCGGGCCGCGGCGATCGCCTCGGGGCTGGAGGGACCGTACCGCTGCAGGTCGTAGTCGAGGTGGGGCACGTAGACCAGCAGCAGGCCGGGTCGTTCGCGGGCCAGGATGCGGCGGGCCGCGGCGATGATCCATTCGGAGGATGTGATCCCCGCGTTCGGGCCCCAGTAGGTGAACAGGGGGAACGGGCCCAGCGCGGCCTCGAGGTCGTCGTGGAGTGAGGGCGGGCGGGTGTAGCAGTCGGGGGACTTGCGGCCGTCGGCGTGGTAAATGGGGCGCGGGGTGACGAGCAGGTCGGTCGGCGCGCCCATCGCGTACCACCAGCAGACGTTGGCGGTGCGCAGCCCGGGCACGGCGGTCCACAGCTGCTCGCCCTGGATGAGCGCGTTGTGCTGGCGCCACAGCAGCACCTCGCCGAGGTCGCGGAAGTACCACCCGTTGCCGACGATGCCGTGGTCGCGGGGCATCGAACCGGTCAGCAGGGTGGCCTGCATCGAGCAGGTGACGGCCGGGAGCACGGGCCGCAGCGCGGCCGCCGCCCCCACCTTCGCGACGTTCGGCATGTGCGCCAGCAGGCGAGGGGTGAGCCCTACCACGTTGATCACGATCAGCGGTGCCATCACGTCTCCTTCAGCCCGAGCACGGCGAGCTGTCTCCGCATCCAGTCGAGTTCGGCGGCGATGCCTTCGGCGATGTCCGCCGGCGCGCCTGGGAGCACGTTCCAGGTGTAGGTCTCCACCTCGACGTGCCTGGTCAGCGGGGCGCCGCCACCGAGCAGCGCGTGCAGCAGGCCACGCAGGTACGGCGCGCTGGTGGTGAGCGGAGGCGGCGGGGCGGCGTGCAGCGGGACGTGGAAGTGCACCCGCCAGGACTCGTCGGCCGGCAGGCCGCCGGTCAGGGCTTCGCCGAGGTCGTCCACGTATCCACTGGCGGAGCGCGTCTGGTGGAGGAACCTGGCCTCGTCGAACGCCGCGAGCGCCTGCTGTGCCCCCGGCGGGGCCTCCAAGGCGCACGACGCCTGGAGCTTCACGATGGGGAGCCCTGTGCCGGCGCCCGCGCCGGGTTCCTCGAAGCCCACGGCCATGTGGCAGGCGTCCAGGCAGAGGCCGAGGTGGTCGCGATCCACGTCGCTGAGCAGGGCGGTCGCCTGCGGTGTCGTCTCGATGATGCAGCCGGGCTCCGGCTCGAAGCCCAGGCGGATCACCTTGCCGGTCCGCCCGGCCAGCGCGCGCAGACCTCGGGCGACCGCGTCGAGGTTGGCCCCGACCGTCCCCGCCTTGTCCTCGGTCCAGCCGGTCCGCCAGGCGAGGGGAAGTGTCGAGATCGTTCCCTCGGTGACGTCGTCCGGCAGGAGCGCGGCGAGGATCTCGGCGAGCCCGAGCGTGTAGCGCAGCCGTTCCGCGTCGGCCCAGTCAGGGCTGTAGACGCGGTACTTCACGATCTCGTCGTGGAAGCCGCGGTACGGGAACCCGTTGAGGGTCACGACCTCCAGTCCGAGAGAGGTCAGCCGCTCGCGCAACCTGGCGAGTTCGTCAGGCCGGGCGAGCAGGTCCGCGGCGGCGTGCTGGGACAGCCACAGGCCGAGGCCGAGCCGTTCGGCGCCGAGCAGATCCCTGACCCGCGCCGCGATGCCGGAGAGCTGGGCGTGGATGCCGGGGAGGTCCTCCGCGGGGTGGACGTTGGTGCAGTAGGACAGGTGCACCGTCGAGCCGTCCGGATGGCGCAGCCGCATGGTCAGCCCCGCTTGATCGTGTTGCCGGCGTAGTCGGAGTCGGCGAGGGCGGCGTCCAGGTCGAGCCGGCCGCTCTGCCCGTAGAAGGCGACGGGATTGCGCCAGAGCACCTGGTCCACGTCGTCCTCGCCGAAGCCGGCGGCGAGCATGGCGTCGGCGACCGCGCGGGTCTTCAGCGGGTCGCTGCGCCCCCAGTCGGCGGCCGAGTTCACCAGAATCCGGGCCGTGCCGTACTCCTGGACGATTGCCACCATCCGATCCGGGTCCATCTTGGTGTCGGGGTAGATCGAGAACCCCATCCAGCAGCCCGAGTCGGCGACCATGCCGACGGTCGGTTCGTTGAGGTGGTCGACGAGCACGCGCTCGGGGGCCATTCCGGCGGCTCGGACGACGTCGAGTGTGCGGCGGGTGCCGGCGACCTTGTCCCGATGCGGCGTGTGCACCAGGACGGGGAGGTCGTTCTCCGCGGCCATGGCGAGCTGGGCCTCGAAGGCGTGTTCCTCCTCGGCGGTCATCGAGTCGTAGCCGACCTCGCCGACCGCGACGACGGAGTCCTTCAGCAGGTATCGCGGCAGTTCGGCCAGCACGCCCGCGCAGCGACGGTCGTTGGCCTCCTTCGGGTTGAGGGCGAGCGCGCAGTGGTGGCGGATGCCGTACTGGGCGGCGCGGTACGGCTCCCAGCCGAGCAGCGCGTCGAAGTAGTCGAGGAAGCTGCCCACGTTGGTGCGGGGCTGGCCCAGCCAGAAGGCGGGTTCGACCACGGCCCGGACCCCTGCGGCGTGCATGCGCTCGTAGTCGTCGGTGGTGCGGGAGGTCATGTGGATGTGGGGGTCGAAGATGCGCAATTCAGATCCTCTCCAGGACGTCGGGCGGGACGGGGCGTCCCGCCGCCTGTCGCTCCTTCGCGTAGTCCGACAACATCCGGGCCAGTTCGGCGTCGAACCGGCGCTCCAGGTCGGCCACCGCGGCCAGCGGGATGGACATGAAGACGCACTTGAGCACCCCTTGGCGAAAGGAGTGGTCGTCCAGCCACGCCGAGCCGTACGGGCCGAGGGCCGCGGCCACCAGCCGCGGGTCGTTGGCGCGCAGCGCGTCCTCGACCAGGGGGACCGCCGCCGCCCCGAGGTCGAGTTCGGGCAGGGCGGACAGGATCGCCAGCCGCTCGCCGGTGTCGCCCCGCTCGTACAGGTCGCGGATCACCGTGTGGTCGCCGCGCAGGGCCTCCAGCAGCGCGCGCCGCGCGGTCGGGCCGCCTCGCCGTTCGGCCTGCGGGAAGAGCAGGTGGATCGCCTGCGGATCAGCCTCGACCCGGCGTACGGCCTGTGCCAGCCACTCCTTCGGCGGCTCTCTCATGTGCCCTCCTCAAGTAGGCGATCGAGCGACGGGCGACCTGCGGCGCCGCATGGCTGTGCCGGGCCAGTTCCACGGCCACCAGGCCGGAGTAGCCGGCCAGCGCGGCGAGCACCGGCGCGAAGTCGATCTCGCCGTCACCGAACTCCAGGTGCTCGTGGACGCCTCGGCGCATGTCCTCGATCTGCACGTGCACGGTGTACGGCAGCGCCCGCCGGACGCACGCGGGCACGGGCTCCCGCTCCACGCACTGGCAGTGCCCGACGTCGAGAGTGAGGCCGAACCGGGGATGGGCGCCGAGCATCGCGCTCAGCCGCTCGTATCCGTCCAGGTCGGCGACGAGCATTCCGGGCTCGGGCTCGAATCCCAGCGTGACGCCCACCCGGTCGGCCTCGTCGAGGAGTCGTGCGCACTGGCAGGCCAGCCGCGTGTACGCCTCCCCTTCCCGCATGCCGTCGGGCCGGGCCCCGCTCCACAGGTGCACCACGGGAGCGCCCAGGTCGGCGGCGACACGCATCGCCGTGGTCAGGAACTCCACTCTGCGCTCGGCATCGTCGCTGATGAGTGTCGGATGATGCTTGCGCCGGGGATCGAGGGTGTAGCGTCCGCCCGTCTCGACGACGGCGTCGAGCCCGAGCCGTTCGAGCAGACGGGCGATCCGGGACACCTCCGCGGCCAGGCCGGGGGCGTAGGGGTCGAGGTGGCCGTGGTCGAGCGTGATCGCCGCGCCGGCGTAACCCAGGTCGGACAGGATCGCGAGCGCCTCGGGGAGCCGGTGGTCGGAGAAGCCGTTGGTGCAGTACGCCCACTTCAACGGGGTGCCGGTCACGACGTCGCCATCCGGGCCGAGAGCCACCTGCCCACGGGCAGGGCGCACAACAGCGCGCCCGCCGCCGGGAGCCGCCCGCCTCCCGCGACCGCCGCCGCCTGGAGCGGGACCATGCTGAGGATGCCCAGCCGGACGGCTTGCCGCACGTTCTCGGGATCGGGACGGGCCCGTAACCCGGCCTGGACGGGGAGGGTCGAGGCGAGATAGCCGGCGATGAGGATCCCGGCACCCACCTGGGCGGCAGGCCCGTTGCGCAGACAGGACGCGACCGCCAGCCCGGCCGCCGCGGTGCTGGCCGCCAGCGCGCGTCCGACGGTCGCGGGCGTCGCCCCGGCCACCTCGGCCCGGCCCAGGACGCTGATCCCGTAGGTGTGCGCGCCGATCGCCAGTGCGGTCGGCACGGCGGCCGCGGTCTGCGTGCCGGCGCCCAGGAGCACGTCGAGTACGCGGCAGGCCGCCATCGAGGCCGGCCCCGCGGCCGTCCGCTTCAGGCCCAGGTCATAGGCCCACACCGCGCCGGCCAGCAGCCCGGCGAGGGTGAGAGCGCGGCGGCCGCCGGCGAGTGCGGCCGTGGTCAGGCCGGCGCCGGTCAGGGCGGCCGCGAGCCCGAGCGCGACCCCCGGGCGGACCCTGCCCGACGGGATCGGGCGCTCCGGCCGCTCGATCGCGTCGGCCTCGCGGTCGGCCCAGTCGTTGAGCGCCATGCCCGACCAGTACACGAGCACCGACGCCAGGGCCAGACCGGCCTTCGGGCGCCGCCCCGCCGCGGCCGCTCCCGCCATGGTGTCCCCGGGCACGGACAGCGCGGCCGGTGCGCGCACCAGCTCCAGCAGGGCTCTCACGACAGTTCCTCGGCGAAGGTGCGCAGCCGGGCGTACTGGGCAGGTAAGGCGTGCTCGTCCGTCCCCAGCGGGTTCTTGAAGAAGTAGCCGAGTTCGGGCAGCGCGCCGGCCCGTTTCTTCTCGTGCGCCCGGGCGACCAGCCGGGCCAGGTCCAGGACGAGGGGGGCGGCCAGCGCGGAATCGCAGCCCTGCCAGGTGAACTGCAGCGCCATCCGCACGCCGAGAAAGCCCTCGAAGGTCACGTGGTCCCAGGCGGTCTTCCACTCTCCGAGATCCGCGACGTAGTCGATGTGCGTCCGCCCCTCGACGGGTTCGCCGAGGACCCCGGCGACGACCTGGTCCTTGGAGAGCTCCTTGCTGGACCTGGCGGCCGGGTCGGCCAGCGTCGCCCCGTCGCCGCCGCCGAGCAGGTTGAGCCCGGACCAGGAGCGCACCCGCAGCGCCCGTCCGGCGAACATGGGCGCCAGAGCGCTCTTGACCAGGGTCTCGCCCGTCTTCCCGTCGCGCCCCGCGTACGGCAGGCCCCGCTGGGCGGCGAGTTCGGCCAGGGCGGGTAAGGCGGGCCCGGTCGACGGCGTGAACTCCACGTAGCCGCAGCCGGCGTGGAAGGCCGCGTAGGCGTACAGGGAGCTCGGCGGCAGCACGTCGTCCCCGGCCGCGAGCCGCTCCTCGAGGTCGGACAGCCTGTCGAACTCCGGGCGCCGCCCGGCGGGCGGCTCGGTGGACGACACGTTGACGACGACCACCCGGCCCAGCCGGTGCCGGTCGCGGAACCCGCTGATGTCGCCGATCAGCCGGGCCGCGGCCGCGGCCTGGGCACCGTCGCCGGGAACGTGGCCCGGCCGGATCTCGGCGTCGGCCGCGTCCAGATCCGGGGCGAGCAATTCCGCCAGGCCCGATGGGATCACCCCTGCCCGGCTCAACTGCTCGGCACGTTTGCGGAGCGAGGTCTCGGTGATGTCGTGCCCGCCGAAGACCAGGCCGGCGAGCGGGACCAGACGTCCGGGAAAGCCTGGGGACTCGGTCACGCATCCCTGCGGTGGTGCCACCCCCGCCCTGATGGCCGCGGCGCCGACTGTCGCCGTGGTCGCCACGGATCCCCGTGCCCCGATGAGCCACACACCGACCTTGTCCATAGGAGCTCCTACTTGTCGGCACCATCCCGGTATGCGGCACGCATCCGGTATGCAAGTAACCGCGATGTTAAGAGCGACTTTTGTCGATGGTCAAGCAGAAGATGGATGGTTCCTGTCTTATCGTCCGCCACTTAGGGCCGCCACCGCCTGGTCGACCGCCTCCGGCGCGAGCACGTGCCCGATCACCATCACCGCCGCGCCGGTCACGCCCGCGCGGTCGCCGAGTTCGCTGGCCAGGATGCCGAGATGCTGCGTGGCCAGCGGCAGGGACCTGCTGTAGATCACCTCGCGGACGCCCGCGAGCAGGTGCTCGCCCGCCTCCGCGATGTCGCCGCCGACGACGATGAGCGAGGGGTTGAAGAAGTTGACGACCGAGGCCAGGACCGTGCCGATCTCCCGGCCCGCCTGCCGGACCGCCTGGGTGGCCGGGACGTTGCCCGCTCGCACCAGGTCGACGACGTCACGGCTGACAGAGGTGTCCTGGCCCGCCGCACGCAGGCGTGCGGCCAGCGCGCCACCGCCCGCCACGGCTTCCAGGCACCCGGTGTTGCCGCAACGGCAGACGACGTCCTCGAACGACGGGACCCGGATGTGGCCGATGTCGCCGGCCGCTCCCTGGGCGCCCCGATGCAGCCGGCCCTCGCTGATGATCCCGCAGCCGACGCCGGTGCCGATCTTGACGAAGATCATGTGCTCGACCTGCGACCTGACCGCCCAGTACTCGCCGAGCGCCATGATGTTCACGTCGTTGTCGACCAGCACCGGAGCGCCGAGTCGCTCACTCAGCCACTCGGGCACCGTGAAGCGGTCCCACCCGGGCATGATCGGCGGGTTGACCGGCTTGCCGGTGTCGTGCTCCACCGGGCCGGGGAGACCGACGCCGATGCCGCACACGTCGGCGGTGCCGCGTCCGCACTCGCCGAGCAACTCGCGGAAGGTCTCGACGAGCCAGGTCAGCACGGGCACCGGACCCCGGTCGATGGGCATCTCGGCGCTGCGCTCGGCGAGCACCATGGCCGCGAGGTCGGTGACGGCGAGCCGGGCGTGCGTCACGCCGAGGTCGGCCGCGAGCACGACCCGTGCGCCCTGATTGAAGGCGAACGTCGTCGCGGGACGCCCGCCGGAGTGGATCGCGTCGTCGGTCGGCACCACCAGGCGCTGATGCAGCAGGGCGTCCAGCCGGACAGAGAGCGTCGAACGGGCCCATCCGGTGAGCTGGGCCAGCTCGGCGCGGGTGCGTGGCCGACCGTCGCGCAGGATCGAGAGCAGTGCCCCTGCTCCGGTGGCCGGGCCACCGGCGTCGATCAGCGTGCTCTCAGTCAACACCTGCTCCGTTCATCAAGACGACATCTTGTGCGATCACCTCCCAATTATGCCGCACCGGCGACGCCTTTTGCTTGACCATCGACATAAGCCCCGCTTAGCATCCCGCAATATGAGGGATATAAGCCTGAAACCATCCGATAGCCCCAGAGTGGGCATCATCGGGACAGGTTTCATGGGGCGGGTACATGCCCGCGCCGCCCGGCTCGCCGGTGCGACCATCGCCGGAGTGGCCGGATCGCGACCTGAGAAGGCGCGGCAGGCAGGTCTCGGCTCGGCGAAAATATTCGCCTCCGCCGACCAGCTCATCGAGTCCGGCGAGATCGATCTGGTGCACATCTGCACCCCCAACCACCTCCACGCCCCGTTCGCCCTCAAGGCCCTGTCCGCCGGACTGGCCGTGATCTGCGAGAAGCCGCTCGCCACGGACGCGACGACCGCCACGCTGATGGCGGGGCGGGCGGCCGAAGCGGGACTGGTCGCGACGGTGCCCTTCGTGTACCGCTTCCACGCCATGGTCAGGGAGGCCCGGCAGCGGATCGCCCGCGGCGACGTCGGCCGGATCAGCCTGATCCAGGGCAGCTACCTGCAGGACTGGCTGCTCCGCCCGGACGACGACAACTGGCGGGTGGACCCCGAACTGGGCGGTCCGAGCCGGACGTTCGCCGACATCGGCTCCCACTGGTGCGATCTGGCGGAGTTCGTCACCTCCGACCGCATCGTCAGCGTCTGCGCGCAGACCGCCGTCGTCCAGCCGATGCGTGCGAGCACTTCCCCCGTGGTGACGGAGGACGTGGCCACCGTCCAGTTCCGCACCGCTTCCGGGGCCATCGGCACGCTCGCCACCAGCCAGGTCTCCCCCGGCCGGAAGAACCGGCTGTTCCTCGAGATCTCCGGCACCGAGGCGAGCCTCGCCTTCGACCAGGAACAGCCGGAACTGCTCTGGATGGGAGACCGCACCGGGTCGCGGGCCCTCGTGCGGGACCCGGAAACCCTCACCGAGGCCGCCCGGGCCTACTCCCCGCTCCCCGCCGGGCACGCCCAGGGATACCACGACTGCTTCGACGCCTTCGTCGCCGACACCTACGCCGCGCTCCGCGGGGAACATCGCGACGGATTGCCGGCGTTCGCGGACGGCGCACGCGCCGCGACGATCTGCGAGGCCGTCCTCGCCTCGGCACAGGCAGGGAGATGGACCGAGTGCTGAGCATGCGCGGCATCGGCAAGAGCTTCCTGGGCGTGCGGGTGTTGTCCGGAGTCGACCTGGACGTGGCGGCCGGCGAGGTGCACGCCGTCGTCGGCGAGAACGGCGCCGGCAAATCCACTCTGATGAAGATCATCTGTGGGGTGTACGCGCCGGACGAGGGCACGATCGAGATCGACGGGCGGCCGGTCTCCTTCGGCCACCCGCTCGACGCGCAGCGCTCCGGCATCGCGATCATCTACCAGGAGTTCAACCTGCTTCCCGAGCGCAGCGTCGCCGAGAACGTCTTCCTGGGGCGCGAGCCGGTCAGGCGGGGCATGGTCGACCGGGCCGCCATGGAGGAGGCGACCGGGCGGCTTCTCGACGAGCTCGGCGAGCACTCCTTCGGCCCTCGCGACGCCATCAAGCGCTTGTCGATCGCGCAGCAGCAGGTCGTCGAGATCGTCAAGGCGTTGTCGGTGAACGCCCGGCTCGTCGTCATGGACGAGCCCAGCGCGGCGCTCGCCGAGCACGAGGTCGAGCTGCTCTACCAGCTGATCAGGCGACTGCGGGAGCGCGGCGTCGCCGTCGTGTACATCTCCCACCGGTTACGCGAGGTGTTCGACCTCGCCGACCGGGTCACCGTGCTCAAGGACGGCTCGCGCGTCACCACGTGCCCGATCGGCGAGGTGTCCTCCGACGAGCTGATCCGCCTGATGGTCGGCCGCGACCTCGGCACCTACTTCCCGCCCCGCTCGCCGGGCGCCGGTGACGTACGCCTCAGCCTGCGCGGAGCGGGCAACCACAAGCTCCGCGACATCGATCTGGAGCTGCGTGCCGGAGAGATCGTCGGCATCGCGGGCCTGCAGGGATCCGGCAGATCGGAACTCGCCAAAGCGATCTTCGGCGCGGAGCCGTTCACCAGCGGCGAGATGACCCCGTCGCGCCCTCGCTCGGTCAGGGAAGGCGTGGCCATGGGCATCGGGCTGGTCACCGAGGACCGCAAGGCCGAAGGGCTCGTCCTGCGCCAGTCGGTACGCGACAACGCCCTGCTCGTCGCCCGCGCGGTGGGCGCCAAGAACCGGACGGGCGTCCGCGACCTGCTCGAACGCGTACGGCTCGCGCCCCCACGCCAGGAACAGGAGGTCCGTTACCTCTCCGGCGGCAACCAGCAGAAGGTCGTGCTCGCAAAATGGATGACGATGGCGCCGCGCGTGCTGCTGTTCGACGAGCCGACCCGGGGCGTCGACGTCGGGGCCAAGGCCGCGATCCACGACCTCATGCGCGAACTGGCGAATGACGGCATGGCCATCATGATGATCTCTTCCGAGCTGCCCGAGCTCATCGGCATGAGCGATCGCATCGTCGTCCTGAGGGACGGCCGGATCGCGGGCACGTTGCCGGCGGGCCCCTCCGAGGAGGCCATCATGCGCCTGGCCGCCGGAGAGGTGGTGTCATGAACAGCGCCATGAACGGCGTGCCGGTGACGGCGCGGCTGCGTGAGCCCACGCAGGTGGTGTTCCTCGCGCTGCTCGGCCTGATCGCGGTCGGCTGGGTCCTCGTCGCACTCGACGGCGGTCAGTTCCTGACCATGGAGAGCGTGGTCGGGATCCAGCAGCGCTCGGCGGCCCTCGGCATCGTGGCGGTCGGGCAGACGCTGGCGATCCTGGCCGGGTCGCTCGACCTGTCCGTGGCGTACCTGATCAGCCTGACCTCGCTGGTCGCGGCGGAGATCATGGCGGGCCAGGACGGGAACATCGGGCCGGCGGTCGCCGCGGTGCTGGGCATCAGCGCGCTGGTGGGGCTGGTCAACGGGCTGGTTATCACCAGGCTCCAGGTCCACGCCTTCATCGCCACGCTCGGCGTCGCCCTGATCATCAAGGGCATCGTCGACCACCTGTACGACGGCCCGGCGGGCAAGGTGCCCGAGTCGTTCCAGCTCCTCGGCTACTCCCGGATCGGACCGATCCCGGTCTCCGCCCTGCTCTGGGGAGGCGTGGCCGTCGTGGCCTGGTTCCTGCTGAGCAGGACCCGGCTGGGCTACCGCATCTACGCGGTCGGCGGGAACGAGGAGGTCGCCCGCCTGTCCGGGATCCGCACCGGCCGGGTCATCGTGCTCACCCACGTGCTCTGCTCCGTCTGCGCCGGCATCGCCGGGCTGCTGCTGGCCAGCAGGCTCGGCGCGGGCGCGCCCACGGTGGGCACCGACGGCGGCTACGACCTGGAGTCCATCGCCGCGGTCGTGCTCGGCGGGACCGCCCTGGCCGGCGGCAAGGGCGGGATCGCCGGAACCGTGGGCGGGGTTCTGCTGCTGGCCGTCCTGGACACCATCTTCAACCAGCTCGAGATCAACTCCTTCGTCAAGGACGTGGTCCGCGGCGTGGTCATCGTCATCGCGGTGGCCGTCTACGCCCGGCGCGGAATGAGGCGGTCGGCATGAAGCGGGCACTCCCCATCGTCGCGGTCCTCGTGGTGCTGCTGGCCGCGATCGCGGTCGCCAACCCCTATTTCCTGGAGCCCGCCGGATTCCTGGCGTTCCTGAAGCGGGCCGCGCCGCTGGTGATCCTCGCCGCGGGACAGTATTTCGTCATCGTCTCCGGCGAGTTCGACCTCTCGGTCGGTTCACTCGTGACGGCCGAGGTGGTGATCGCCGCGCGCCTCATCGACGGCGACGAGTCCGCCACCTGGCCGGTCATCGCCCTGCTGGTCGTCATCGGGCTGCTGGTCGGGCTGGTCAACGGCGTGGTCACCACCAAGCTGCGGGTGCCGTCGTTCATCGTGACGCTCGGCATGCTGCTGATCCTCAGCGGAGCGGTGTTCCTGTGGACGGGCGGCGCGCCGCGCGGCGCGCTGTCGGAGGGCTTCCGGGCCTTCGGCCGGGGCGGCCTCGGACCCGTGCCGTGGTCGGTGCTGATCCTCCTCGCCGTGGGCACGGCGGCGATCCTGCTCATGCGCGCCGACTTCGGCAAGACACTCATCGCCACCGGCGACAACGAGCGGGCCGCGGCACTGTCCGGGGTCCGGGTCGACCGGGCCAAGACCTTCGCTTTCATGCTCTCCGGACTGGCCGCGGCCGTCGCGGCGATCCTGCTCGGCGGCTTCGCCGGGGTCTCGGCCCAGGTCGGCCAGGGACTGGAGTTCTCCGCCATCACCGCGGTCGTCCTCGGCGGCGTGGTGCTCGGCGGCGGCCGCGGCTCCGTGCTCGCCGCCATGGCCGGGGCCTTCACGCTGGAGGCGCTGTTCACCCTGCTCAACCTGTACGGAATCTCGGGGGCGCTGGAGTTCACCGTGCAGGGCGTCATCATCATCGCCGCGGTCGCGGCGGGAGCCATCCGACTTCCCCGGAAGTTCACCCCCCGAAAAGGAGACGCACATGCCGCGTCATAAGGCCGCAGTCGCCGTGTTCACCATGCTCGCCCTCGCGAGCTGCACCACCGACAAACCACCGGCAGCCCAGAGCAGCGCGCCCGCCGCGGACGCCAGCCAGAGTGCCGCCCAGACCGGCCAGGGCTCGGGCACGGGCGAGCAGTCCAAGTTCTTCGTGCAGGCCGACTTCGACGCCCAGCTGGCCATGCGCTCCCAGACCGCCCAGGGGCCCACGGACAAGCCGTGGGAGCAGGCCATCGCCCCGCAGATGATCGACACGGCAAAATTCAAGAAGGACGGGCCGTACCACCTGTGCTTCTCCAACGCCGCGGTCAACAACCCGTGGCGACAGGTCGGCTGGAAGACGATGCAGGCCGAGGCCGGCCTGCACAAGGAAATCAAGAAGTTCACCGCGCTGGATGCCGAGGGCAAGGACGACAAGCAGATCTCCGACATCGCCGAGCTGCAGGCCAAGGGCTGTGACGCGCTGATCATCTCACCCAACACCACGGCCACGCTCACCCCGGCCGTGACGGCCGCGTGCGAGAAGGTGCCCGTCATCGTGTTCGACCGGGGCGTGGAAACGGACTGTCCCGTGACGTTCATCAAGCCGATCGGCGGCTACGCCTTCGGCGCCGACGCCGCCGAGTTCCTGGTCGAGAAGGTACCGGCCGGCGGGAAGGTCCTGGCACTGCGCATCCTGCCCGGCGTGGACGTGCTGGAGACCCGGTGGTCGGCGGCGAAGGTGGTGTTCGACAAGAGCAAGGTCCAGGTCGTGGGGGTCGAGTTCACCGACGGTGACGCCGCGAAGACCAAGAGCATCGTCAGTGACTACATCCAGCGGCACGGCAAGATCGACGGCGTCTGGATGGACGCGGGCGCCACGGCGGTGGCGGCGATCGAGGCGTTCGAGGACGCCGGCCTGCCCGTTCCGCCGATCAACGGCGAGGACCAGCAGGACTTCCTGCAGAAGTGGAAGGACGCCAACCTCACCGCCGTCGCGCCGACCTACCCGACCTACCAGTGGCGCACCCCGATCATCGCCGCCCTGAAGATCCTCAAGGGCGAAGAGGTGCCCAAGGCGTGGAACCTGCCGCAGCCGAAGGTCACCAGCGAGAACCTGTCGACCTACCTCAAGCCGAACATGCCGCCGCTGCACTACGCGCTCTGCGGCTGCGAGGACCTGCCCGGGTTCCCGGAGAACTGGGGCGGGAAGAAGAGCTGAACCGCTTCCACGGACCGACGACGCAGAGAGGGCTCTGGGCACATGTTCTCCATCGGAGTGAACACCTGGGTCTGGGTGTCCCCGCTGACCGACGACGATCTCGCACGGCTCGCACCCCGCATCGCGGGGTGGGGCTTCGACGTCATCGAGCTGCCCGTCGAGCAGCCCGGTGACTGGGATCCGGGCAAGGCGGCGGCGGTCCTGGCCGAGCATGGGCTGGGCGCGTCCGTGGTGCTGGTCATGCCGCCGGGGCGGGAGCTCGTGGCCGCCTCCCCGGACGTGATCCGGGACACGCAGGACTATCTGCGGCACTGCGTCGACGTGGCGGTGGCCGTCGGCTCCCCGGTGATCGGGGGGCCGGCGTACGCCTCGGTCGGCCGTACGTGGCGGCTGTCACCGGACGAGCGCCGCAGCGCGTACGCCGAGCTGCGCGAGAACCTGCGGCCCGTCCTGGACCACGCGACCGGCCGCGGGATCAAGCTTGCGGTCGAGCCGCTCAACCGATACGAGACCAGCCTCGTCAACACCGTCGAACAGGCGCTGGACGCGCTGCCCGAGGACTGTCACCTGGCCCTCGACACCTACCACATGAACATCGAGGAGAAGGACCCCGCCCAGGCGGTACGGGTCGCGGCGGGCCGGATCGCGCACGTGCAGGTGTGCGGCACCGATCGCGGCACACCGGGAGCCGACCGCTTCGACTGGCCGGGCTTCACCCGGGCTCTGCACGACGCCGGCTATGACGGGCCGCTCGTCATCGAGTCCTTCACCGCGCACAACCAGACCATCGCCACCGCGGCCTCCATCTGGCGGCCGCTCGCAGAAAGCCAGGATGCGCTGGCCGTGGACGGCCTCGCCTACCTGCGCACCCTCTGACACCCCCTCACTCCGGCACCCCCTGACTCCCCCACCCGCGCACCCCATGACCCGTCACCCGCGCACCCTCTGACGCCCGCCCTCCGAGCGGCGTTCCCTTCACGCCTCGTTGCGAGGTGTCCCCGCACCCCCGGAGATTCGCCATGCGCAGAATTCTCGCTGCCCTCTTACTTCCAGCCTTGCTCCTGACACTGGCGCTGACTCCCGCCCCCGCGGCCGGCGCCACGGCGCAAGCCCAGTTCCGTGCCCTGCTGTTCACCAAGGCCGCCGGATACGTCCACGACTCCATCCCGGCCGGCATCCAGATGATGAACGAACTGGCCGCGGCCAACGACTTCGAAGTGGTGCAGAGCGCCGACTCGTCGGTGTTCAACGACACCGACCTGGCCACGTTCGACGTACTGATCATGTTGCAGAACTCCGGCATGGTCTGGGAGAACGACGCCCAACGGCAGGCGCTGCAGAAGTTCGTCCGGTCGGGCAAGGGCGTCGTGGCCGTCCACAACGCGCTCGACATGGGCATCGAGAACGAGTTCCCCTGGTGGGACGAGCTCGTCAACGGCGGCGCGCACATGCCGGCGCACTCGCCCGGCACCCTGCAGGGACTGGCCAAGGTCGTCGACCGGGTGCACCCGTCCACCAAGAGCCTGCCGGCGCGGTGGCAGCGACCGGAGGAGTGGTACAACTTCGCGCCCAACCCGCGCGGCAACGTACACGTGCTGGTCACCGCCGACGAGACGACCTACAACCCCGGCTCCTCGGCCATGGGGGCGGATCACCCGATCTCCTGGTGCCGCCAGGCCGAAGGCGCTCGCGTCTGGGCCACCGCCATGGGGCACGAGGCCGCCTCCTACTCCGAGCCGGAGTTCCGCGAGCACGTCCTCGGCGGCGTCAAGTGGGCCGGAGGCGTCGAGAAGGGCGACTGCGGCGGAACCGTGTGGAGCAGCTTCGAGAAGGTCACCCTCGACGACAACACCAGCAACCCGATGGAGCTGGACGTCGCCCCCGACGGGCGGGTGTTCTACGTCCAGCGCCAGGGCGAGGTGAAGATCTACAAGCCGGACACCCACATGACCGTCACCGCCGCCACCCTCAACGTCTACACCGGCGGCGAGGACGGCCTGGTCGGCATGGAGCTCGACCCGAACTTCGCGGAGAACAAGTGGATCTACCTGTACTGGTCGCCGGCCGACAGCGCTGAAGACGTCAACCGGCTGTCCCGGTTCACCGTGCAGGGCGACACCATCGACCTGAGCACCGAGAAGAAGATCATCGACATCCCCGCCTATCGCGCCCGCACCTACGCCGAGCCCGGCCACACCGGCGGCGCGGTCGAGTTCGGCCCCGACGGCAGCCTCTACCTGAGCGTCGGCGACGACGTCCCGCCGAACCTGTCCAGTGACTGGCAGGGCTACGCGCCGCTCGACTGGCGGCCCGGCCAGCACATGCTGGACACCGCCCGCACCGCCGGCAACACCAACGACCTGCGCGGCAAGATCCTGCGGATCAAGCCGAAGGCCGACGGCGGCTACGACGTCCCCGAGGGCAACCTGTTCCCGCCGGGGACCGCGAAGACCCGTCCCGAGATCTACGCCATGGGCTTCCGCAACCCCTTCCGGTTCACCGTCGACGCCAAGACCGGTTACCTGCACGTGTCCGACTACGGTCCGGACCGGGGCGGTCCCACGACCGACCGCGGCCCCGAGGGCCTGGTCGAGTACAACGTCATCAAGCAGCCGGGCAACTTCGGCTGGCCGTTCTGCCACGGCGACAACCAGGCGTACGCGCCGTACAACCCGGACACCAAGGAGATCGGCGCCAAGTTCAACTGCGCCGCCCCTGTCAACGAGTCGCCGAACAACACCGGCCTCACCGAGCTGCCGCCGATCCAGAAGCCGGTCATGTGGTACGGCTACGGCGCCTCCCCCACCTTCCCCGAGGTCGGCTCGGGCGGCTCGGCGCCGATGAGCGGTCCCGTCTACCGCTACGACGCGAACAACCCGTCCAAGACCAAATTCCCGCCCTACTTCGACGGGGTGAACTTCTTCTACGAGTGGTCGCGCCACTACGTGAAGGAGATCCATCTCGACGCCGACGACCAGGTCTTCAAGATCAACAGCTTCCTGGGGAACACGCCCTTCCTCAAGCCGATGGACATGACCTTCGGCCCGGACGGCGCGATGTACCTGCTGGAGTGGGGCACCGACTTCGGCGGCGGCAACAACGACTCCGGCCTCTACCGGATCGACTACTCGGCCGGCGCCCGCTCGCCCGTGGCGAAGGCCACCAGCTCGCGGATCGACGGCCTGACCCCGCTGACGGTGGAGTTCGACGCCTCGGGCAGCTACGACCCCGACGGCGACTCCCTCACCTACGCCTGGGACTTCGACGGGGACGGCACCACCGACTCCACCGAGGTCAAGGCCAGTCACGTCTACCAGACCGCGGGCCGGTTCACCGCCCAGCTCAAGGTGACCGACAACACCGGCAAGGAGGGCTTCGCCAACATCGAGATCACCGCGGGCAACAGCCGGCCCACGGTGACCATCGAAACCCCGCTGAACGGCACGCCGATCCAGTTCGGCCAGGAGGTGCCGTACAAGATCAAGGTCACCGACCCCGAGGACGGCGAGATCGACTGCGCCAAGGTGTTCCTGAACCCGACGCTCGGCCATGACGACCACGAGCACGAGACCGTGGAGATCCCCGGGTGCGAGGGCGTCGTCAACACCGGCGACCTCGGCGGCCACCCCGACGGCGCCAACCTGTACTACGTCCTTAACGCCCATTACACCGACGAGTCGCAGGAAATCCCGCTCACCGGGCACGCCAAGGCGATCCTGCAGCCGATGCGCAAGCAGGCCGAGTTCTTCACCTCCCAGTCCGGCGTCCGGGTCATCGACGAGCCCGGCGCGGAGAGCGGCAAGCGCATCGGCGACATCAGCAACAACGACTGGATCGCGTTCACCCCGATGAACCTGCACGCGGTCGCCGCGGTGAACTACCGGCTGTCCAGCCCGAACGGGGGCGGCTCGATCGAGTTGCACGCCGACTCGCCCACCGGCCGGCTGCTGGCGAGCACCGCCGTCCCCAAGACCGGCGGCTGGAACGACTACCAGCAGACCGCGTCGGTCCCGGTGGCGGCGAACGCGACCACCTCGACCCTCTACGTGGTGTTCAAGAACTCCGCAGACAACGCCTTCGACCTGGACGCCGTCCAGTTCGTGAGCGAGCCTCCCGCCGGGGTCGAGCCGGGCATGTACACGATCACAGCCCAGCACAGCGGCAAGAACGTGACCACGCAGAACGCCTCGACGGCCGACGAGGCCAGGCTCGTCCAGATGGGCGCCACCGACGATCCCATCCAGCGGTGGGAGGTGATGCGCGCGCCAAGCGGCTACCAGCTCAAGAACGCCGGCAGCGGCAAGTGCATGGACGTCCAGGACGGCTCGACCACGGGCGGCACCCCGCTGGTCCAGTGGACGTGCCACCCCGACACCGCCGCCGACGCGGTGAACCAGTACTTCAACCTCGTGTCCACCGGCGGCGGAGACGGCCTCTACCAGATCATCTCCGCCAGGAGCGGTCTGTGCGCCGACATCAACGGGGTCTCGCAGGCGGACGGCGCCGCGGTGATCCAGTGGACCTGCTCCAACGCCCTCAACCAGACGTTCCGCCTCACCAAGGTCAGCGGCGAACCCGCCGACCAGACCCCGCCCACGACCACGGCGAAGCAGAACCCGGCCGAGCCGAACGGCAAGGAGGGCTGGTACACCGCCACCCCTGTCGAGATCACCCTCACCGCGGCGGACGAGGAGAACGGCAGCGGCGTGGCCGCCACCGAGTACCGGGTCGACGGCGGAGCGTGGACCGCCTACAGCATGCCGTTCACGGTCAGCGGTGACGGGGCGCACGCCCTCGAGTACCGCTCCAGGGACGGCGCGGGCAACGTCGAGGCGGCCCGCTCGCTCACCGTGCGGATCGACACCACCGCCCCGCAGACCACCGCGTCGTTCGCCCAGCCGAACGAGAGCGGATGGAGCAAGGATTCGGTGCCGGTCGAGCTGGCGGCGCAGGACGCCCACTCCGGCGTCAAGCGCATCGAGTACGCGCTCGACGGCGGTGACTGGACGGCCTACGCCGGGGAGCCCGTGGTGGTGGACGGCGACGGCGAGCACGAGCTGCGCTACCGCACGACCGACACGGCGGGCAACGTCGAGGAGGAGAAGGCCGCGGTGCTGAAGATCGACGCCACCAAGCCCATCCTGCTCGTGTCGGGCGTGGCCGACGGCGAGGTGTACGGCGACTCCCAGGACGTGGTGATCACCTGGGAGGCCGTGGACGCCACCTCGGGCGTCCGCAGCACGACCGGCACCATCGACGGCGCCCCGCACACGTCGGGTTCGGTGCTGCCGCTGTTCACCCAGGCGCTGGCCGTGCACACGGTCGCGGTGACCTCGGCCGACAACGCCGGCAACGCGGTGACCACGTCGGTGCGGTTCGGCGTCACCACCTCGCTGCGGGACATGCAGAACCTGCTCGACCGCTTCCGGGCCACCAGCTGGCTGTCGGCGGGCGCCCACGACAAGCTGACGAGGAAGCTGACCGAAGCCCGCAGGGCGGAGGCGTCCGGCAACGACCGCCGGGCGGTGCGGCTCCTCGGCGAGTTCAAGCAACTCGTCGCGGATGTGAAGCTGGTCCCACGTGCCGACGTGCGCCAGGTGCTCACCCGCGACGCCGACAAGATGATCTCGGTCATCGGCGGCTGACAGCTGGACATCCTCATGGACGGCCGCCGCCCCGCGACGCGCGGGGCGGCGGTCGTCATGGACCGCCTTGTCAGGCGGGACTTCGTGCGGCCTGGCGGGCGGCGCGCCTGATCACGTCCTCGGCATGGGCGCGGGTTTCCCAGCCACGGGTGTCGGTGCTTTTGCCCGGCTCGAGGTCCCTGTAGACGTCGAAGAAGTGACTGATCTCGCCGAGTACGTGGACATCCACGTCCAGCAAATCCTCGATGTGGGCGTAGCGGCTGTCGTTGGCGGGCACGCAGAGAATCTTCGCGTCGGGTCCGTGCTCGTCATGCAACCAGAACACCGCCACCGGACGCGCTCTGATCACGCATCCGGGAAAGGTCGGCACCTCCCCCAGCACCAGCGCATCCAGCGGATCGTCATCCTCGGCCAGCGTCCCGGGCACGAACCCGTAGTCGTAGGGATAGGCGGTGGCGGTGAACAGCAGCCGGTCGAGCTTGATCCGCTGTTTGGCCTGGTCCATCTCGTACTTGTTGCGCGATCCCCGCGGTGTCTCCACGATCACGTCGAAGCGCATCACAACCTCCTGTGCCGCCCCTCCCGGCCGGCCACATCCTCGGCAGCGCTGTGGTATGCCGTCCAGGCAGCGATTCCCGCAGCGAGGAGCGCCGTCAGCAGCTCATCCACCTTGTTCTCGGGTACGTCGGCCAGATCGCTCCAGGCGTCCGCGGGCAGCCGTTGCCGTGCCCATGGCAGGACAACCGACAGGACGATCAAAACGTTGCTCGCCCGGCTGGAACATCGCACACAGGGCAGTCCCCTCATCACGAGGACAGGACCCATTGGCCGGTTCGGCGGAGCCGCCACTCGGTGGTGTCAAGCGGCCTCGGTGGGCTCCACCACCGAGTACTTCCATGATATGCCGCACGCGGCCACCCGTCAGAGTCTCCCCGATGTGGCGGCGGCTGCGGGTACCCTCCGGATCGTCGTCCCGTCCCTCGTAGAGCACCGACAGGCTCATCAAGCGCCACCGCGCCTCGACCGGCCGGACCCGCGCAACCTCGGCCAGCCACCGCGTGGGGGCGTCGCTGACGGTCGCCGGCGCTTCGGCCCCGCCGCCAGCGGATCACCGTAGACTGGCTGCATGCGCGTGACCATGCGAGACGTGGCCAAGCACGCCGGAGTCTCAATCAAGACCGTCTCGCGCGTGGTCAACTTCGAACCGCACACCCGCCCCGAGGTGATTCAGCGGGTGCGGGCCTCCATCGACGAGCTCGGGTGGGTGCCCAACGGCGCTGCACGCGCCCTGCGGACTGGACTGACCGGGATCGTCGGCATCGGGGTGGCAGAACTGCGCAGGCCGTACCTGGCGGGTCTGGTGGAAGCCCTGGTGACGGAGGCGAACCAGCGAGGGATGCAGGTCGCCGTCGAGCCGACCCTGCGCGATCCCGAGCGCGTCCGCCGCATCCTGGAAGCCCGTGGCCGGGCCTTCGACGGGGTGGTCCTCATCGGTCATGACCTGCCGGACGCGGTGGCGGACGGCCTGGGGCAGCGGCCGGTCGTGGTCGTCCAGGGGAAACAGGAGCAGGCCGGGGTGGACCGGGTGGACGACGACGTGGTCGAGGCCGCGATGCTCGTCGGTCGTCACCTGGCGGTCATGGGCAGGACCCGCCCGGCCGTCCTGGGCGCCTACGGTGGGTCCCCGTCGGCGGCGCCCGGTGCCGGCGCAGGAAGGATCGGGGCGGTGCTGAGTGCTGCGCTGGTCACGACCGGGATCGACCCGGAGAAGGTTCCGGTGATGCCCCTCGAACCTCTCGCGGACCGTCGGGCCGGCGCGCGGGCCGCCGCCGAGGTCCTCTCCCGGCATCCGGAGGTCGACGCGCTGCTCTGCGTCAACGACGAGGTCGCGCTGGGCACGCTGGCAACGCTGGCCGCGCGCGGAGTCGACGTGCCCGGAGGGGTCGCGGTCATCGGGTACGGCAACCTCGAGGACGGCTGGTTCTCCACGCCCTCGCTCACCACCATCGACCCGGGCCGGGATCGGCTCGCCCGCACCACGTTCGACCTGCTCGTCGGACGCCTGGACGGGACGGCGCCCGCGCACGCCCGCGCGGTGGTCCTGCCCGTCAAGCTGGTGCGCCGGGAGTCGACGCTCGGGACGGGCGCCGGATGAGGCGGCCCACGCTCGCCGACGTTGCGGCGCGCGCCGGAGTCTCCGC
Organism: Nonomuraea sp. NPDC049480; assembly: GCF_044465905.1. NCBI lineage: Bacteria > Bacillati > Actinomycetota > Actinomycetes > Streptosporangiales > Streptosporangiaceae > Nonomuraea > Nonomuraea sp. NPDC049480. The sequence continues at coordinate 84,379 of NZ_JBITMD010000022.1, read as the reverse complement.
GAAAACGGTCTCCAACGTGCTGCTCGGCCGTCCCAACGTCTCGGCCGTGACCCGCGAGCGAGTGCACTCCGCCGTGGCGGAGCTGCGCTACGTGGTGAACCAGGCGGGCCGGGGGCTCGCATCGGGCCGGACCGGGCGGATCGCCGTCGCCGTACCCAACCTCTACCAGCCCTACTTCGCCGAGATCGCCGAACGCCTGATCCTGGCGCTGTCGGAGAAGAACCTGTCCACGACGTTGCGTATCGCCCACGACCGCGAGGCCGAGCTGGACGCCGCGCTCGGGGTGACGACCCGCGACGTCGACGGCGTGATCATCTGCCCCCATCACTTCACAGGTCACATGATCGAGGACCGGGTGCCGCTGCGCCCCGTGGTCCAGCTGGGCGGCTACCCCACGCCGCTGGTCGACTGCGTCATCATGGGCGAGCGCGAGGGGTTCGAGGCGATCGTCCGGCACCTGCTCGCCTCCGGTCGGCGCCGGATCGCCCTCGTCATGACGGGCCCGAAGGTAGTCCCTCCGGCCGGGCATCGGTTCGCCGGCTATCTCGCGGCGCTGGAGGAATACGGCCTGCCGTTCGACGAGACGCTCCTGACGTTCGGTTCGGACTGGGATCGCCGCATGTCCGGATACGAGGCGATGGTGGGGCTGCTCCGCTCCGGCGTGCGGTTCGACGCCGTCGCCTGCGTCAACGACGCCACCGCCAGCGGCGTGCTGCGCGCGCTGCGCAGCCACGGGATCCGGGTTCCCGAGGACGTCGCGGTCACCGGGTTCGACAACACCGACGAGGGCGAATTCACCATCCCCTCGCTCTCCTCGGTCAGCCCCGGGCAAGCGGAGATGGTGGACGTGGCGATCCGCATGCTCCTCGACCGGATCGAGGGGTTCGACGGGCCCGGCCGCCAGGTTCGCACGGATGTCCGCCTGCTGCTGCGCGACTCGTCCGCCTGACCGTCGCACGGCCGTGGTGCGCTGTGTGACTCCTCCTGCCTGAAGTCCGCCCGACTGCCGCTGATGGCGTTGTTACTCGCGCGTCACGTTTGTCTCATCGTTGACAACGCTGAACTAACGGACTTAACGTCTGCTTCACACTTCGACCCGATGGAGCCATCCTTGGCCAGCCCCACTTCGCCACGCCTTCGCAGCCCCGCTCTCCCCCGTTCCGGAGTAGCTGTGCTGCCTCCCCTCACCGCCAAGCTGAGTCCCCACGGCGTTCTCGGCGCCTGGCAGCAACGCAACGCCGAAGCGACCATTCCGCACTGCATCACTCAGCTCGAGACCAGCGGCGTGCTCGACAACTTCCGGCGCGTCGTCGGCGAGTCCGGAGCCGCCTACCGCGGCTTCGTCTTCGCCGACTCCGACCTCTACAAGGTCATCGAGGCGGTCGCCTGGGAGATCGGGCGCTCAGGAACCGACCGCTGGGACGCCTGGCTCGACGAGGTCATCGGCCTGGTGGGCCGGGTTCAGGACTCCACCGGATACGTCATGACCTGGATCCAGGGCGTACACCCGGAAAAGCGCTTCGCCGAGCTCGAATGGACGCACGAGATGTACGTCCTGGGCCACCTGATCCAGGCGGCGGTCGCGCTCGACCGGGCCGCGGGCCGCGACGACCTGCTGAGGATCGCCCGGCGTTTCACCGACCTGCTGCACCGGCACTTCGGCCCCGGACGTGAGGAGGGCGTCTGCGGGCACCCGGAGATCGAGACCGCCCTGGTGGAGCTCTACCGCCACACCGGCGAGGAGCGCGATCTCACCCTCGCCCAGCGCATGATCGACCTCCGCGGCCTCGGCCTGCTCAAGACGGGCCACTTCGGCGCCCAGTACTTCCAGGACCACCTGCCCGTACGGCAGGCGCGGACCGCCGTCGGCCATGCCGTACGGCAGCTCTATCTCAACGCGGGCGTGACCGACCTCTACTTGGAGACGGGAGAGAAGGAGCTGCTGGAGGTGCAGCGCGCCCAGTGGGAGAACGTGCACCAGCGCAAGATGTACATCACCGGGGCGTACGGCTCGCGCCACCGCGACGAGGCCTTCGGCGACGACTATGAGCTTCCCTCCGACCGCGCCTACGCCGAGACCTGCGCTTCCATCGCGGACCTGCACTGGTCGTGGCGGATGCTGCTGGCGACCGGCGAGTCCCGCTACGCCGACGTCATCGAGCGGGAGATCCACAACGCGATCGCGGCCTCGGTCGATGCGAGCGGGACGCGGTTCTTCTACTCCAACCCGCTCCAACTGCGCCCGGACCGCTACGACGAGGAGAACGCCCCCAGGGAGCGGGCGGCCTGGTACGCCTGCGCGTGCTGCCCGCCGAACGTGGCGCGGCTCGTCGCCCAGTTCGGGGCCTATGTGGCCTCGGAGGGCGAGGACGAGGTGCGGATCCACCAGTACGCCGACGCTGACATCGACCTCCCGGCCCACCTCGGGGAGGGCGTGCTGGAGATGCGCACCGACTACCCGTCGAGCGGGACGGTCGAGTTGAGCGTACGCGGCCGGCTCACGCCCGGGGTACGGCTGGCCCTGCGGATCCCCGACTGGTCGCGCGGCGCTCTTACCCCCGACGAAGACGGCTACCTGCGTGTCGACCCGAGGCCGGGATTCCGGCTGGAGCTGGACGTCAGACCCCGGTGGACCCGAGCTCATCCGCGGGTGGACGCACTGCGGGGCTGCGTCGCCCTCGAACGGGGACCGATCGTCTACTGCGTCGAGCAGAGCAGCCTGCCGGAGGGCGTCGCGATCGACGACCTCGTGATCGACGTGACGGTCCCGCCCGGCCCGGAGCTCACCGTGCACCTCGTCGAAGCACCAGCCGGCCTGTACCAGGCCGCGGAGCGCGTGACCACCTCGACTGCGCTCGCCGTACCCGCAGTGCCCTTCGCCACCTGGGGCAGCACCGGCTCCCGCGCCATGCGCGTCTGGCTGCCCGCCAACGATCTGTAAGGAGACGTCCATGAGAGGACCTCAGCGACGACCTCGACAAATGCCGAACGTCAAGCCCCTGTTCGGGGCCAATTCGCCATGACCGTCGTCGCCTGGCCACTGGCTGCGCATTTCGCCGAGAGCGTCCCCAAGCTGGTGCTGCGCAGCGCCCTGTTCGTGCTGGGCAGACCGCTCACCGCCGCCTTCACAGGGTTGGTGGTGGCGGTCGTGCTCTGCGTCTACTACGTCATCCCCGGCTTGGTCCCGGTCTTCGGGTTCGTAGCCCCCGCCTATCTCTCGTTCGCCCACCTGTGGTCGACACGAGTACTCCCTCGCCCAAGGAATCCTTCATGAGTCAGGTCGTCCCCGCCATCATCAATCTCGACGTCAAAGGGCCGGTGATCAACCGTCACCTCTACGGCCATTTCGCCGAGCACCTGGGCCGCTGCATCTACGGCGGCTTCTACGTCGGGGAGGACAGCGACATCCCCAACGCAGCCGGCATCCGGCTGGACGTCGTGGAGGCGCTGCGTGCCCTGAACATCCCCAACCTGCGCTGGCCCGGCGGCTGCTTCGCCGACGAGTACCACTGGATGGACGGCATCGGGCCCAAGGAGCAACGCCCGGTGATGGTCAACACACACTGGGGCAACGTCGAGGAGAACAACCACTTCGGCACCCACGAGTTCATGGCGCTGTGCGAGCTGCTCGGCGCCGAGCCGTACATCAGCGGCAACGTCGGCTCAGGCACGGTCAAGGAGATGAGCGACTGGGTGGAGTACCTCACCCGCGACGGCGACTCGCCGATGGTGCGCCTGCGCAAGGCCAATGGCCGTGAGGAGCCCTGGCGGGTGCGCTTCTGGGGGCTGGGCAACGAGGCGTGGGGCTGCGGCGGCCACATGAGCGCCCAGCAGTACGCCGCCGAGGCACGGCGGTACGGCACCTACTGCCGCGACCACGGCGACAACAAGCTCTACCGCATCGCCGCCGGCGCCAACACCGACGACTACACCTGGACCGAGACGCTCATGAAGCAGCTCGGCGACCTGGGCTGCGCCTACCGGCCCCAGCCGTTCTACCAGGCGCTCTCGCTGCACTACTACACCATCCCGGGCACCTGGCAGGACAAGGGCGACGCCACCGTGTTCGACACCGACGACTACTACGCCACGATGGTCCAGGCCGCCCGCATCGACGAACTGCTCACCGGCCACTCCAACGTCATGGACTGCTACGACCCGGGCAAGCAGGTCGGCCTGGTGGTGGACGAGTGGGGCACCTGGTGGAACGTCGAGCCGGGCACCAACCCCGGCTTCCTCTACCAGCAGAACACCCTGCGCGACGCGCTGGTGGCAAGCCTGCACTTCGACATCTTCCACCGCCACGCCGATCGGCTGGCGATGGCCAACATCGCCCAGACGGTGAACGTGCTCCAGGCCATGATCCTGACCGACCCCGACTCCGGGGCGCTCGTCCTCACGCCCACCTACCACGTGTTCGAGATGAACAAGGGCCACCAGGACGCGGCCTCCTTGCGGGTCGACATCCCCTCGGGGGTGCCCGCCCGTGAGGTCGGGCCGGCTTCGCTGGCGACCGTGTCGGTGTCGGCGAGCCGCAAGGACGGCAAGGTGCTGATCTCGATCTCCAACCTGGACGCCGACGAGGCTGCCGAGATCTCGCTCGACCTGCGCGGCGGCGCCGTGGCCGGCGTACGAGCCCGGATCCTCACCGCCGAGAAGCTCCAGGCCTGCAACACCCCCGAGACGCCGGACGCGGTCGCCCCGCGCGCCCACGACCAGGTCACGGCCACCGCTGGTGGGCTGCGGGTGCACCTGCCCGCGCACTCGTTCGTCACCGTGGAAGGACGCCTCGCATGACCGCGTCCGAGCGCATCACCATCGACGTCGGCGCCCACGAGGGCGTCGAGGTCGCCCCGGACCTGTGGGGTCTGTTCATCGAGGACCTCAACGACGCGCTCGATGGAGGCCTGAACGCCGAATGCGTCCGCAACGGCGACTTCGAGTTCAACGCGGACGACCATGACGGCTGGGACGCGCTGACCGCGTGGAGCGCCTACGTCGTGCACCGTGCCGAGGTCCGCACCGATGCCCCGATCCATGCGAACAACGCTCACTACCTGCGCCTGACCGGGCCGGTGACCCTGGTCAACGACGGATGGGACGGCATCGGCACCACCACAGGGCAGGCCTTCCGGCTCTCGTTCTTCGCCCGCACCGGAGCGGAACCGGCGAGCCTGTCGGCCGCCATCCGTTCTCGTGACAACGACCTCGCTCGCGCGGAGGTCACCGTGCCGCCGGGCGGCTGGCACCGATGCGAGACGACCCTCACCGCGGTCGCCGGCGGCCGGGGCAGGCTGCGCATCGACATCCCGGCGGGGCTCGTCGTCGACCTCGATCATGTCTCGCTGCGGCCCGCCGGCCCCGACGGCGAGCCGCTGACCTTCCGGCCCGACCTGCTTCAGGCGCTGAAGGACCTGCGGCCCAGCTTCATCCGCTTCCCCGGCGGCTGCGTCGCGCACGGGCTCGGTCTGGACAACATGTACCACTGGAAGACCACGGTCGGCCCGCGCCACGAGCGCGTCCAGCTGCCCAACCTTTGGGGTTACCATCAGTCCCGCCAAATCGGCTACCTGGAGTACTTCGAGCTGTGCCAGGCCACCGGAGCCACCCCGCTCCCCGTGGTCGCGGCCGGAGTGTGCTGCCAGAACTACCCGGGCGGCGCCCAGTCGATCGACGACGACGCCATGGACGCCTACACCCAGGACGTCCTCGACCTCATCGAGTTCGCCAACGGCCCGGCCGACACCCCGTGGGGCGCGCGCCGGGCCGCCCTCGGCCATCCCGAACCGTTCAACCTGCGCTACCTCGGGGTCGGTAACGAGGACGAGATCACCGACGACTTCCGCGACCGCTATGCGCGCATCGAGGACGCCGTACGCGAGCGCCACCCCGAGATCTGCGTGATCGGCACGTCGGGTCCGCAGTTCTTCGGCCGCGACTTCGAGGCCGGTTGGGCGTTCGCCCGCGAGCGCGGCACCGCGATGGTCGACGAGCACGGCTACCGAAATCCGCGCTGGTTCCACCAGAACGTCGACCGCTATGGCGCCTACGAGCCCGGCCCTCAGGTCTACGTGGGCGAGTATGCCGCGCGCAGCAACACGATCCGCTCGGCGCTGGCCGAGGCCGCCTACATGATCGGTCTGGAGCGCTACCCCGGCGTGGTGCGGCTGGCCTCCTACGCACCCCTCCTGGCCAGGGTCGGGCACGCTCAGTGGGTCCCTGACCTGATCTACTTCACCGCCACCGAGGTGCTGCCCTCGGCCTCGTACCACGTCCAGCGGATGTTCTCGCAAGAGCGCGGGACCAGGCTCCACCCCGTCACGCTGAGCGGCGTCGAGCCGGAGCCCGTGACGCTGCCGGAGACCGGCTCGCTGCGGCTGACCTCGCCGGGCGCGAGCGTCGACTACACCGACGTCGTGCTCGACGGCCTCGTACGGCAGCCTGTGACCACCGGATCGAGCGGAGAGCCCGTGGAAGTCGGCGGCATCGACCCCGCCGCGGCGACGCTCGAGCTCACCGCCACCAAACGGGCGGGCGGCGAGGGGTTCGTCGTCGAACTGGGCGGTGACAGCTATCTGCAGGTGCACGTCGGGGCCTGGGAGAACAAATCCACCCTCGTGATGCGTGGCGACGACGACATCACCAACGACGATCACGGGCCGCTGCGCTGGCAAGGCATGCAGACCGGCATCCCGGTGCGCGTCAAAGTACGTCTGGACGGCGCACGCGTGCGCGTGCGGATCGACGACGAACTGCGGCACGACTACGAACAGGACCTGCGGCCCGAGCACCGGGTGGTCGTCGGCGCGGCCTCGCGCACGGCGGCCGACGGGACAACCGAGTACGTCATTCGCGCCGTGAACGCCCATCCCATCGCCCGCGTGGCGTCGATACGGCTCCCCGAGCCATTCGGGACGGCGGTGGCCACGGTGACCACGCTCGCCGGCGCGAGACCCGACGACGGCCTGCCCTTCACCTCATCACCTGTGACTCCGGTCGCCGCCACGGCCGCCGGCGACACGCTGAACCTACCGCCCTGGTCGTTCGTCACGGCGGTCATCAGGAGGGTCCCTTGATCATCGAATCCGGCCCGCATGAGATCCTGCACGTCGAACCGTGGGGCCCGCATGCCTTCCGGGTCCGCTCCGCGCCGCACGCGATCAGGAACGACCTGCCCGGCGCGCTCACCACCCCGCCCGCCGGAGCGCAGCCGGAGCAGCGGGACAGCGCCATCGTGAACGGCCGGATCACCGCCGAGATCGAGTCCGGACGCCTCCGCTTCCTGCACACCGAGACCGGCAGGGAACTGCTCGCCGACAAGCAGCCCTACGTCGCGCACCGGGGCCCGCGCGTGCACGCCCCGCTCGGAGACGGCAGCCACCGCCTCGAGCAGCACTTCCGCGCCTACGACGACGAACGCCTCTACGGCCTGGGACAACACCAGCACGGCCTGCTGGACCAGAAGGGCTGCGTGATCGACCTCGTCCAGCGCAACACCACCACGACCATCCCGTTCCTGTTCTCCTCCCGCGGATACGGACTGCTGTGGAACAACCCCGCCATGGGCAGGGTGGAACTGGCACGCGACGCCACCCGCTGGGTGGCCGATTCCGCGCACCAGATCGACTACTGGATCACGGCAGGCGACTCGCCCGCCCAAATCATGGCCGGCTACGCCGACGCCACCGGCCACGCCCCGCTCATCCCGGAGTGGGCGACCGGGTTCTGGCAGAGCAAGCTGCGCTACCGCACACAAGCCGAACTCCTCGCCGTGGCCAGCCGCCACAAGGAGCTGGGTCTGCCGTTGTCGGCGATCGTCGCCGACTACTTCCACTGGGCCCGCATGGGGGACTGGAGCTTCGACCCGGAGTTCTGGCCAGACCCCGAGGCGATGGTCAAGGAGCTCGACCACCTCGGCGTCAAGCTGGTGGTGTCGGTCTGGCCGACCGTGGAAGCCGACAGCGACAACCACCCCGAGATGCGCGCGGCCGGGCACCTGGTGGGCAGCGTGGAGGGCGGCCTGCTCACCCAGGACTGGCCGGCCAAGGGACGCGGCGAGAGCTTCCTGCCCTCGGCCTACTACGACGCCACCGCCCCCGACGCCCGGCGCACGCTCTGGCGGGAACTGCGTGAGCACTACGTCGAGCTGGGCGTGGAGGCGTTCTGGCTGGACGCCGGCGAGCCCGACCTGATTCCGCGCAAGGCAGAACAGGCGCTGTACGCCGCCGGCCCGGGACGGCAGGTCGGCAACATGTACGGCCACTACCATGCCGCCGGCGTCCACGACGGCCTGGCCGAGGCGGGCGTCGAGCGGCCGCTGTCACTCGTGCGCTCGTGCTGGGCGGGCAGTCAGAGGTACGGCGTCGCCCTGTGGTCGGGTGACATCCGGCCCACCTGGGACGCGCTGGCCACTCAGGTCCGCACCGGGCTGAACGTCGCGCTCAGCGGCATCCCCTGGTGGAACACCGACATCGGCGGCTTCCACGGCGGTGGCCCCTCCTCGGAGGAGTATCGGGAGCTGCTGATCCGCTGGTTCCAGTTCGGTACGTTCTGCCCGGTCATGCGCCTGCACGGGGTACGCGAACCATCCGGCCCGTTCACCGCCGAGCAGACCGGCGCGGACAACGAGGTCTGGTCCTACGGCGAGCGCGCCTACCAGATCCTCCGCGAGCACCTGTTCCTGCGCGAACGGCTCAGGCCGTACCTGATGACACTGGCCGAAGCCGCGCACGAGCGGGGCGAGCCCGTGCTGCGCCCGCTGCTGTTCGACTTCCCCGGCGACGAACGGGCCTGGAGCGTGGACGACCAATTCATGCTCGGCCCGGACCTGCTGGTCGCACCCGTGCTGGCCCCCGGCATGGCCGAGCGGAGTGTCTACCTGCCGCAGGGCACGCGCTGGGTGGAGCTCGCCACCGGCCACATCCACGACAGCGGGACAGTCGAGGCCGCCACTCCGCTGGAACGCATCCCCGTGTTCGCCCGCGAGGGCAATGATCACCTGCTGTGAGGCGGAGCAGGCTGAAGGCGCCGGCGGCCCGCAGTCTCGCCGGGTGCTGGAGCTTGCACCCCAGGCGCGCCGGCTCGCCTTGCATCCGCCGACGCCCCCACCTCGGATTGTCCGCGGCCACGGCCAGGATCAGCTTCCTGACCGGCGCCTGCGTCGACCAAAGGCCGGCATCCTTGGACCGCTCGGTGCGAACCAGCACGACGATCAGCTCCAGGACCCCGCCGAACGATCATGTAAGCGAGGAACAACAGGACCTCGCAGGACTCCCAGACCGGCTCACGCCGCCGCAGACAAAGCCCCAGCTCACACCCCGGGCTCGAAACTCCGAGCGGCACACCACAGGGCAGCCTCGCTCGTGATTCGTTCCAGCACCGATCACCGCACTTGGCCCGCCGGCCACGGTACGGTCCGTGGCCGGCGGGCCAACCCGCACGAGGCCTGCCCCGGCCGCACCCGGATCCCCCGTCTCCACCAGCGTTTTGATGCACTATTGGGGGAGGAAAGCGCAGATGAGGGGTCCAAGATGCGCCAGCGAGCCATGCTGCCGGGACTCCTGCTCGCGGTGTCCGCCGTGAACGTGCTGATCTCGTCGTTCACGGCGCTGCTCGGCAACGTGGCAGGCGCCGGGTCCGGTCACCAGCGCCGGCTTACCAGGGCGCTGTGCAGATGGCGCGGCTGCCCGGGACACCCGCAGGTGCGCCGCAGGCGCGGAAGCGCAGGTTCGGATCGCTCGAGGTGCGTGCGGCGGGCGTGATGACTTTCTCGCCGTCCCATCGCGCTTCGAACGGTCCGCAGTAACCCCATGTCCTGCCCCCGTCCGTGGTCACGTCGAGGGTGACCCAGTCGCCCTTCTTCGCGCCGGAGAGCTGGGCCCAGCCGTGCTGGATGCCCTGGATGTTGCCGTACATCAGGTTGAACTGCGGGCGCCCGTTGGGCCCGCCCCACCGCACCATGCGGGCGGACGACGGGGCGTTGCCGGTGTAGTGCCACCAGCCGCTGCAGTCGATCGGCCCGGCCGCCGCCCTGGTGGCGTGCGCCTGGGCCGCCACGCTCGTCGCCGACAATGGCGTCGCCGACGCGCTTGGAGCGGTCACGAGGGTGCCGGTGACGACAGCCGCCGACGCGATGGCCAGTCCGAGATACCTCTTACGCATGTCTCCCCTTGTGTTGAGCGGAGCTCTGATGATCCGCGGGATTTCCGCGGCCCCCTTGCGGCCATCACGCTAGGCGCGGGTGCTGTCGTCGGACCGTCGTCCCGCTGACGCCGGCATGACGTGGACCGTACGGGGACCGCAAACCGCAGGTGGGTGTGTTTCGGCTGGCCGTCTGGTCGGCTTCGGGTGGCGTAAATGGTGGCGAACGCGGATGGACGCCGATCGTGCTGCAAGGTAGAGGGTGCGAACGGGGCGATCACGCCGTTGGGGACGGCGCCGGATGCGTGAGCCAGGCCGCCCCGGACGGAGACGCGGAGAGGGCCAGGATGGAGACGGGTACGGGGATCCGGTTAGGCGTGCTCGGACCGCTGGAGGTGACGTGCGACGGTCGGCCGGTACGGCTCGCCGCGGCCAAGCAGCGCGTCACCCTGGCTGCACTGCTGGCGTACGCCGGCCGGCCTGTGTCGTCGGACCGGCTCGTCGCGTACCTGTGGGAGGAGTCCCCGCCCGTGAACGCGCGGGGAGCGTTACAGACCCACGTCGCCAGGCTGCGCCGCGCCCTCGGCGACGCGACAGGCGCCTCACCACGAACCGGCGCCACGGGCGCCGGGGGGCCGGCGGCGCTGATCGAGACCGTGGGCGAGGGGTACGTGCTGCGAGCCGACCCGGACACGCTCGACGCCGAGCGGTTCCGCGAGCTGGCCCGGAAGGCCGCGCGGGTCGGCGAGGCCGAGGACCATGTCCAGGAGAGCGCGCTCCTACGCGAGGCACTGGACCTATGGCGGGGCCCGGCCCTGGCCGACGTCCCGTCGGAGCCGCTGCGCCGCGAGGTGGCGCCGCGGCTGGAGGAAGAGCGGTTACGCCTGCTGGAGCGGTGGTTCGAGCTCGAGTTGCGGGCAGGTCGGCACGAGCAGTTGGTCCTCCGGCTGCGGACCGCCACCTCCGAACATCCGTTACGGGAGCGGCTGTGGGAGCAGCTCATGCTCGCCCTGCGCCGCTCCGGCCGCCGTGCCGAGGCGCTGGAGGCGTACCGCCAGGTCGCCGGGCTGCTGCGGGATGAGCTCGGCATAGACCCGGGCAACGGTCTGCGCCGCCTCCACCGGGCGGTGCTGAACGACGATCCGGACCCGCTCGCGGCCGCAGAACACGGCCTCGCGCCGGAGGTACGGGAGGAAGACACGGCGTCCGCCGCGGGGACCCTTGTCCGGAGAGGTGCCGCGCCGCAGGGGCGGCGGGCGCCGCAGCAGTTGCCGTCCGACATCGCGCGGTTCACCGGCCGCCGGGCGAGCCTGGCGGAGCTGTACGGCCTGCTTCCTGACGATCTTCCTGACGATCTTCCTGACGACGGTGGCGACAGGCCCATTGTCATTGCCGCGATCGGCGGCGCCGGCGGCGTCGGCAAGACTACGCTGGCCGTGCACTGGGCCCACCAGGTGCGCGGCCGGTTCCCCGACGGGCAGCTTCACCTGGACCTGCGCGGGTTCGGGCCGGGCGAGCCGGTGGAGCCCGCCGCCGCCCTGGAGGCGATGCTGCGTTCCCTGCACGTGCCGGCCGACCAGATCCCCGACGGCACCGGCGCCCGCTCGGCGCTGCTGCGCAGCACGCTGGCCGGGCGGCGGATGCTGGTGCTGCTGGACAACGCCCGCGACACGGCCCAGGTGCGGCCCCTGCTCCCCGGTTCCGCCTGCCTGGTGCTTGTGACCAGCCGCAACCGCCTGTCCGGGCTGGCCGTACGCGAGGGGGCCCGGCACGTTCTTCTCGGCAGGCTGCCTGCGGCGGAGTCACGGGAACTGCTCGGCAAGATCCTCGGAGGCGCGCGCGTCGCCGCCGAGGCGGAGGCGGCGGACGAACTCGCCCGGCTCTGCGGCCACCTGCCGCTGGCGTTGGCGATCAGCGCCGAGCACGCCACGCGGCGGCCCGGCGTGCGGCTGACCGACCTGGTCGCCCAGTTACGCGACGAGCGGACCCGCCTCGACGTGCTCGGCCTGGACGACGATCCGGAGGCGAGGCTGCGCGCGGTGTTCGCCTGGTCGTATCGGGCGCTCGCCGCGCCGGCCGCCCGGGCGTTCCGCCTGTTGGGGCTGCACCCGGGAGCGGAGTTCGGGCTCGGGGCCGCCGCCGCGCTGATCGGGGTGCCGGTCTCCGAGGCGCGGCGAGTGGTGGAGACGCTCGCCGACCGAGGCCTGCTGGAGGCCGCCGGCACCGCCCGGTACCGGTTCCACGACCTCATGCGGGTGTACGCGGCCGAACGCGCAGAGGCCGAAGAGCCCGCGCCCGGCCGCGAAGCCGCCGCCCGGCGCCTGCTGTCGTGGTACCTGCACACCGCCGGCCAGGCGGATCTGGTGCTGAACCCGGAGCACCGGGGCCTCCCGCTGCCGCCGCCTGAGCCGTCCTGCGAGCCGTACACCTTCTCCAGCCACGACGACGCGCTGCTGTGGCTGGAGAGCGAGCACGCCAACCTCACGTCGGCCGCGCGCCGGGCCTTCGAGCTCGGCATGTGCGACATGGCGTGGCTGCTGCCGGTGGCCCTGTGGAGCTTTTTCAACCTGCGCAAGCACTGGGACTCGTGGGTGAGCAGTCACGAGATCGCGATGGAGGCCGCGCTGCTGCTGGGCGACGGACACGCCGAGGCGTACGTGCGCATCAGCCTGGCAGTGGCCCACTGGGACCGGCGCGGGTTCGGCGACGCGCTGCCCCACGCTGAGCGGGCGGTGGAGCTCCAGCGCGATCTCGGCGACCAGCGGGGCGAGGGCCACGCCCTCAACACGCTCGGCCTGATCCACCGCGACCTCGGCGCGCCGGAACGGGCCATCGCCTGCCACCGGCGGGCCCTGGCCATCTTCACCGATCTCGGCAACCCGTGGGGCGAGGGCATCGCCTCGGCGGGGCTCGGCCGCGCGTTCCTAGGCCTCGGCCGTCCCCGCCTCGCCCTCGAACACCACCTCGCCGCCCTGGCCGCCTTCCGCGCCATCGGCAACCCGTGGGGGGAGGGCATCGCGCTGACCGACCTCTGCCTCACGTACGCCGAACTGAGCGAGCATGAGGAGACGATCGCCTGGTGCGCCCGCTCACTGGAGCGCAGCCGAGAGACCCGCGACCGCAACACCGAGGCCCGCACGCTGCACATCCTCGGTCAGGCGCTGGCGGCGACGGACCGGCCCGCAGCGGCGCTGGATGCCTGGAGGGAGGCGCTGGAGATCTTCGACGAGCTGGCGGACAGTCAGGCGGCCCAGGTGCGCGCCGCCATCGCCGCTGCGGAGAAGCGGCCGTTGATGCTCCGCGGCGACACGTGAATGCCCTGTGCTCCAGGTCCGGGCATCGCCGAGCACAGCCTGGATCCGCGCAGCGATCTCAGCGTGACTTTGTGGATTGTGCGGCACTGCTCATCCGTGCTCCCCTCTGGATTGATCACATTGTTGAGCGAGTGAGTCCCGCGTAGCCGGGGACGATGAGCCCGGGGCGGCCAACCGGGGCGACCGCCTGGAAAGGTTCATGCCCTCGACCGACCGACCCTGCCCGGCGCCGGGTCTGGGGTCACCCGCTACACACGCCACGGACACGGCGATGAGTTTGGAGTCCTCACCAGGCCGTGAACGTTCGTGATCACCGCACCAGTCCGGTCGCTGCCTGTCGGTCCCCGCGGATGAGCCGTTGGACTGCCTCGGCCTCTTGCCGAGACATACCGATGAGCCGCTTCTGATACTCGGCCTCGGAAAGCAGGTTCTGGATTGTGAGTCTGGCGGCGTGAAGATCGACTTCCTGTTTCAGGACCTCGCGTTCCGGAAGGTTGCCGAGCTTCGCGCGTGCCACCAGCATCGCATGAATGAGGCCCGGGCGCCGGGTCGGGGAGCAACATCGGCGGCACAGCCGAACGCTCCATCATGGGAGGCTCATCGGAGGTCTGGGCGCGGTCCTGATCCCAGACGAAGTCTTGGCCGGCGGCCGCGCCGATCTCCAGCAGCACGTGCAGCAGCTCCGCCACGGCGCCCACGGCGTCGCTTCCGCCTGACCTGCATCGTGGTGCCCGACCCCGTCGCCGGCGCACCGATGGCGGTGCTCGCCACTCCCGGCCCGCTCTTCGGCGACCCGCCGGTGGCTATGAAGACGGAACGTCCCCCCGTCCTGCCGAACAGGGGGACAATGTACCGCCGCGTCTCACACCGGGCGCTTGAGACCCGATTCGCCGTCGGCCAGCACCATGGCCCCTTGCGGTGATGGTGCTTGCGGCTTGCGGATCACGGTAGCCGCATCCGCAGGAGTGATGCCCAGCGCCAGCACGGCGGCCAGGCCGGCGGCTAAAGCGGCGGCACGGCGAGTCCAGGTACGGGTCTTCATACGGCTCTCCCAGTCGGCCGGTGATCACGACAGTACTGTCCACCAGCATCAGTGCTACATGCCCGCCCGTCCACCCCAGAATGGCCGAGTGGTCACAAGCGGACAGGCCCTCGCACCCGCAGACGTTCACGACGGCTACGGGCTCGCGTCAGTCTTGGTCCAAGAGATCAAGACCGGTATCCGAAGGTGCCCCGTGAGGTCAGCCAGGATTCGATCGCTACCGCCCTGGCTCTGGACGGCAAACTCGACGATGAGACGCGCGAGAAGTTCCTGGAGAAGGTCTTCAGCCCCGCTGCGGCCCCCTCGCACTGATCTGGCCGCCGAGCCGCGGGTGGGATTGGCGGCCGCGGACGCGGCGGCGGCCGAGCTAGGGATCTCACGGCGTCAGGTGTACGTGCTGCTGGGGCGGTGGCGGGCGGGCGAGCGCGTCGTGCCGGACCTGCTGCCCAGCGCTCCAGCGGCGGCCGGAAGCGAGCCCGGTTACCGGCGGCGGATCGAGGCGCTGGATCCGGCGGCCGTGGTAACGGCGCGGGAGGGCGCCGACGGGGCGCGCCGCCTGCCGCGGTCACTGAGCGCGTCCCGAATGCTTCTCCCCAGATCCGTGTGAGCGTCGCCGCCTTCCAAAGATGCGACGATAAGCTTTCTGATCAGCAGGGCGTCCGCGTCAGCCATCGCTCAGGGGCCGCTCTGACGGGCGAAACGCGGCTCGGAGGGATCCGCTGCGTCGCGGCGAAAGATTTCTCCGGGGCCGTGTCGATCCACGGGCCGCTCGTTCGACGTGTGGGTGCGAGGGCCGAGGGGCGGCCCCGCCGGACGAGGAGAACGCGATGCCGAAGTACCTGCTGATCATGCGGGGCACCGACGAGTCGAACGCGGCCATGATGGCCGACATCGACGAGATGATGGCCACGACCCGCCAGTTCATCGAGGAGATGGTCAAGGCCGGCGTTCTCCTCGCGGCGGAAGGACTGGACGATCCGGGCCAGGGCGTCGTGGTCGACTTCAGCGGCGAGGCCCCGGTGGTCACGGACGGGCCGTACGGCGAGACCAAGGAACTGTTCGGGGGTTTCTTCCTGCTCGACGTCGCCTCGAAACAGGAGGCGGTCGAGTGGGCCAAGCGGGTCCCGGCGGCCCCCGGGTCCAAGATCGAGGTCCGGAGGGTGCCCGGGAGCGACGAGGTCCCGCAGGTCGACAAGTGATCACCAAGGACTGGGCCGGGCGCGAGAGCAACGGCCGGATCTGATGGGTACGCCCGATGTCGAAGCCGTCTGGCGGATCGAGTCGGCGCGGATCGTCGCCGCGCTGACCCGGTTCACCGGCGATTTCGGGCTCGCCGAGGACGCGGCCCAGGAGGCGGTGGCCGAGGCGCTGGTGTCGTGGCCGCTCGCCTCTCCGGCGAATCCGGCCGGCTGGCTGATGGCCACGGCCCGGCGGCGGGCGATCGACGCCATCCGCCGCCGGACCGCCCTCCAGGACCGATACGCCCTGCTGGCGGCCGGCTCGGCGGTTGACGAGGAAATCGATCCCGACAAGATCGATGACGACGTGCTGGCGCTGATGTTCGTCAGCTGCCACCCGGTGCTCTCCCCCGAGGCCCGGGTGGCGCTGACCCTGCGCGTGGTCGGCGGCCTGTCCAGCGAGGAGATCGCCCGCGCGTTCCTCGTATCCGTGCCGACCGTGCAGGCCCGCATCACCCGGGGCAAGAAGACGATCGCGGCTGCCGGGGTGCCGTTCGAGCTGCCGCCGGCCGCCGAGCGCCGGGAGCGGCTGGGCGGCGTGCTCAGCGTCCTCTATGTGATCTTCACCGAGGGGTCGACGGCCACGTCGGGCGACCGGCTGCTGCGCCCCGACGTCGCGTACGAGGCGATCCGGCTGGCCCGCACGCTGGCCGCGCTGCAGCCGGACGAGCCGGAGGCGCACGGCCTGCTGGCGTTGTGCGAGCTGACGGCCGCGCGTTTCCCGGCCCGGACCGGCCCGGACGGTTCGCCGGTCCTGCTGGAGGACCAGGACCGCCGGCGGTGGGACTTCTCGGCGATCCGCCGTGGGCTGGCCGCGCTGGCCAAGGCATCGACTCGCGGCCTCGGCCCCTACGGCCTGCAGGCCGCGATCGCCGCCACCCACGCGGCGGCGCCCTCGGTCGAGGCGACCGACTGGGACCGGATCGTGGTGCTCTACGAGGCACTCGGCCGGGTCGCACCCTCGCCGGTGGTCGAGCTCAACCGGGCCGTCGCCGTTGCCATGGCCTCGGGCCCGGCGCAAGCTCTGGCCATCGTGGACGAGCTGATCGCCTTGGACCGGCTCCCCGGTTCGCATTTGGTTCCGACCGTACGCGGGGAGCTGCTGGCCCGACTCGGACGGCGACCGGAAGCGCGCGCCGAGCTGGAGCTGGCGGCCCGGCTGTGCGCCAACCAGCGCGAACGCTCAGTGCTGCTGCGCAAGGCGGCCACGCTGAGCTGACTTCTCCAGCTCGGCCAGCCGGGACTCAAGCGCGGTCCGGATGCCGTCGATCGCATCGGCCCTGACGGCCGGATCCCCCGAATGCGGACGGCGGGAGCGCGGCGAACCCGGGGAGAAAACTCACATCGTGGCGCTGATCAACAAGTGGCGCTCGTTCTCGCGAACAAAATCACCTCGGCGCCGGACGGCGCTCGCCCAGCTCGTACCTGGCCTGTGATCGCTGTAGCTTGGTAACCCGAGCTGTTCGACAGCGATGAGTCGGCAGTCGGTGACTCAGGGGCTGCCGCGGCGTTGTGAAGGTTTCGGCCGCGGTCGGTGCAGGGCATCGATGTGCGTCAGACTCCGGATCCCCGGCGTGTCAGGTGGCCGGCCAGAGCGCAACGTTCGCACGGCCAGGTCGTCGCTGAGGGAATCAGTGGAACCGGTCTGGCCGGCAACCGGCGAGCTCGGGGGCTGGTAACCCGGTGAGGATCTCGGTAGCGGCAAGGCGGCCGGCGGCGGCGGCCAGGGTGATCGCCGAGTGCATCACGGCGACGTACAGACCCCGGGTGCCGGCAGGCCGGCCGATGATCGGTTCCCCGTCGGCAGGCATCGGGCGCCAGCCGATCTCGACGGAGACAACCTTCGTGCCGCCGGCTCCGGTGAAGGAAGCAGCGAACCGGTCGCGGACACGTCGGGCGGTCCCGAGCAGCGCGGCCTGGTCCGTCTCGCCGCTGTACGCCGTGGGGGCCAGGACCGTACCGTCGTCGAGCTGCCGGACCTCCAGCGACGGCGTCGCGACGATCGTCCGGACCAGGCCCGGCGCTGCGCGCAACCGGACAAGGACGGCGGGCGACGGCTCGACGGGCAGGGTGATGCCGATCCCGGAGCACAGGGCAACCGTGCCGGTACCGGCGGCCAAGACGACGGTCTCAGCGGGAACAACTCCGGCGGTCGTCTGGACGCCGCTCACCGTGCCCGCCTGGTGGTCGAGGGCAGTCGCCAGCGTCCCCGTCAGCAACCGCGCGCCCCGGTCGCGCGCGGCGGCGACCAGGAGATCGGTCGCCGCGACCGGGTCGAACGCCGCATCTTCCGGGCGATGGATGGCCACGACCGGGGGATGGAGCAGGTGCGGTTCCAGCGCTCCGGCATCGTCCGTGCGCGGCCCCGGGGTCTCGTCGAAGCCGTCCCAGCTGAGTGAACCCGACCAGCGGATCGACAATTCGGGAAGCTCCGTCTCCAGCCGCCGGTACTCGTCCAGTGCGAGGTAGCGCAGCGGCGCCGAGGGCAAGTCGCTGGCGAGCGGTCGTCCGATCCAGGCGAAAGAAGCGCGGGTGGCGCCTGAACCAGGCAGGCCCGCATCGATCAACGTGACGGGTCGGCCGCGCCCGGCCAGGTGGTACGCCAGCGACGCCCCGATGATGCCGGCGCCGACCACGACGATGCTGCGATCCGCCATGCCAGTGTTCTAGCAGGTGAGGCACTGCCACGACACCGGGTATCGGCCACCAGACGCGACTCATCAGGTTCGGGCGAGGACTGCTGGTGGGGCTTCGCGGACGAGTTGGAGCCAGGTGCTGTTGCGGGCAACGAGGACATCGGCCGACGACCTCCCCAGAGAGCTGATGCGTGAACTGATCAGACATAGTCGCGGCGCCCAGCGGCCCCGGCGGCCGGCTGCGGATCCAGCCCGCCACCGGTGGCCGCGCTCAGTCGCCGGCCAGGGTCCCGCCCAGAGGGGTGCGCTCGTAGCGCACGGATCGGCCGGTCCGCGTCCGCGTGACCAGGCCAGATTCGCGCAGCACGGCCAGGTGGCCGCCGACTGCGCCCAGGCTGAGTCCCAGCTGGCGGACCAACTGCGTGGTCGTCGCCGGCACCGCGAGCGCCCGCAGCACCTGCGCGCGGTGCGGGCCGACCAGCCGCGCCAGCGCCGCCGCACCGCCCTGCGGGGGCGGCGGCCCGAGCAGGTTCGCGACGCCACGCGCCGGATACACCAGGGCGTACGGCCAGGGCGGCTCGACGTAGCTGATGAGGGTGCCGAAGACGGTCGGCATCAGCAGCAGTCCCTTGCCGCCCAGCCGGTGCCGCTCCCACGCGTTCCGGGGGCCGGTGCGCACCTCGATCACACCGTCGGCTCCCTCGGAGCGCCAGCCCACCCGCGGATCCAGGTCGGACAGCGCCGCGGCCCAGCCGTACATGGCGAGGTGCCCGGCGCGGTGCACCAGGTCGCGCTCCAGCACCGTACGCAGCCGCGGCCAGTCGGGCTCGACCAGCGCGTGCCAGGTCGCCTCGATCGCGTCCGAAAGCCGGGTGAGCACGTCCGGGGCGGCCAGGATCCGCTGGACGTGGCGGGGCGGCGTACGCAGCCCGACCAGGTTGCGGGCGATCTCCGCGCGAACCTGGCGCAGCGGGGTCGCTCGCACCGCGGCGAGTTCGACGGCGAAGTCGTCGCCGGGGCCCGAAGGCGGAGGATGGATGAAGTCGGCGTTGTAGCCGCCGCGGCGGAACAGCGTGGTCAGCGCCCCGACCGCGGGCGTCTCGCAGAGCAGCCGCGCGTACCGCGGCGCGATGCGCTCCGCCCAGGGCCGCAGCGGCCCGGCCGGCTGCTTGCCCGCCGCGACCCGCAGCGCGTTCATTGCTTCACCCAGCGGCGAGATCGCGTAGCGGGTGTGCGCCACGTCGACCGGCCCGACTTCGATGGCAAGCATCTTTCGCCTCCACGCGAAAGCTTAACGCTGCCGCCTGCACCGCCCAGAGACTGGCCCGCATGACGACGCTCCAGGCCGCACCGGCGCGGGCCACCTACCGCGAGGTGTTCGCGGTGCGCCAGTTCCGCGTGCTGTTCACCGGCTACACGCTCTTCCTCGGTGGCGAGACGGTGAAGATGCTCGCGCTCTCGGTGACCGTCTACGCCGGCACCGGCTCGCCCCTGCTGGCCGCGCTGGCCTACGTCGCCGGCTTCCTGCCTTACGCCCTCGGCGGCACGCTGCTGCTGGCGTACGCCGACCGGTGGCCGCCGCGGGCGGTGATGGTCGGCTACGACCTGGTCCGCGCCGCGGTCGCCGCTGTGCTCGCCGCCGGGCTGCTCTCCCCCACCGCGATGCTGGTGCTGGTGTTCGTCACCGGCATCCCCAGCGCGGTCGCCTCCGCGGCGCGCAGCGCGCTGCTGCCCGAACTGCTCGACGGCGACCGGTACGTGCTCGGCCGGGCCGTGTTCTCCATGGCCGCCGGCGGCACGCAGGTGCTCGGCTTCGCCGTGGGCGGGATGCTGATCGCGGCGCTCGGCCCGTACGGCGCGCTCTGGATCACCGTGGCGAGCTGCCTGCTGTCCGCCGCGCTGCTGCGCTTGCGGCTGGCCGAGCAGCCGCGCCGCGGCACGGCCGCAGGGTACGCGGTACGCGAGACCTGGCGCGTCAATCGCGAACTGCTGCGCCGGCCGGCGATCCGTTCGCTGCTGCTGGCCCAGTGGCTGCCGCCCGCACTCATGGTCGGCGCCGAGGGCGTGCTCGTCCCGTACGCCGTCCAGATCGGCATGCCGGACTCGGCCGGGCTGCTGTTCGCCGCCGTGGCGCTCGGCATGCTCACCGGCGACCTCGCGATCGGCCGGCTGGTCACTCCGGAACGAAGGGAACGGCTGGCCGGGCCGCTGGCGCTGCTGCTCGGCGCGCCGCTGCTCGGGTTCGTGCTCTCGCCCCGGCCGGTCATCGCGGCGCTGCTGCTCGCCGTGTCCGGGTTCGGGGTCGCGTACCAGCTGGGGCTGGCCCGGCGCTTCCTGAAGGCGGTGCCGGAGGCGAACCGAGGCCAGGCCTTCGGGCTGGCGCTGACCGGGACCATGACGTTGCAGGGGCTGTTCGCGGCCGGCGGCGGGGCGTTGGGCGAGGTGTCAGCGCCCGGCCTGGTCGTCGGCGCGGCGGGCGCGGCGTCCCTGCTGGCCGTGTTGGGTCTCTGGCGCGTGCTCGCGTCGCCGGGGGCGTAGCAGCGCATGAGGAGCGGCCGATGTCGGAGGAGGGTTTGGTCAAGGTCGCCTCCGGTGCGCCCGGGACTGCGAAACAAGGCCGAGAGACCCGGCCACGGGCACGTTCGACCCCGCACCAGTCTGAACACCACGAAGGGCTTCGGGCCGAAGTGGGTGCGCGGCTGGAACCGCGCCTTCACCCTCGAAGGCATCGGCCTAGGTGGCGACGAGCTGGCGGGTGATGCTGGGATCGCTGATCCTGCCGTGCTCGGTACCCCGGCGGGCGATGATCGGCTTGACCCCGGTGGCCCACACCATCCGCCGGTCTATGCCGACCGGGGCTACGATCACGGCGAACAGCACCTTGGGTCGTCGACCGGGGCCGGCCGCGGCGGCCCCGCACCGGCGGTATCGAGCAGAGCAGCGGCCATCCCCACCGACTTCACGCAGGACATCGACCAGCAGCCCGGTCATCTCACACGACGAGTCACCCGGTTCGTCCGGTGAGGGCGTGCATGTTCACAGGATCTTTCACCTCCTCGATATCTGCCGTGCCGGTTTGTCGGTGAGGCGATCTATTGTCCCGGCCATGACTTCAGCGACGCAGGCGTACACGTACGCCGCGCCCTCCTCCCTTGTCGACGGTCGTCTCGGATTGGCGACCTCCGGCGGGCGGGCCCTGTCCGGCCCGGCCGTGGCCCCCCGGTTCTTCAGCGGCGTGGTGACCCAGGCGGCCCCCGCCGCGGCGGCCCTGCTCGGCGTCGCCGACGTGGCGCTGGCCCGCTACCACCAGCCGCAGGCGCGGCCCGGCTGGGTGCGCGACCCGGTGGTGACGTGCAACGGAGACCGGTTGCGGTTCGAGTCGTTCTCGGCCTGTGGCGGCGTGTACGCCCGGCTTGATCTGCTGAACGGCGCGCTCGACGGCGAGGTGTTCGACCGGGGCACCACCAACGTCGACGTGAACGCGCCGCTCCGGGAGGCGCTGGCGCGCATCGGCGCGCGTGACCCGTTGCACCTGGGGGTAGGACTCGACGAGCTGGTCGTGACCACGACGGACGGCGCGGTGGTGGAGAAGAAGGTGCCGCTGCCCGAGCGCTGGTTACGCGGATTCGCCGAGGTGCAGGTCATCGCCTCGGGCATGGACCAGCGCGGTGAGCTGACCGGCATGGCGGCGGTGCGGTTCCTGCGCGGGCTGCCCAAGAAGGGCACGGTGTGGGTGGCGCAGGCGGGGCGGGACCTGAAGGTCTCCGACCGTCAGGTTCCGGGCTCGGTCCAGCTCGCCGGCCCCAACCGGCTCGGCACCCTCCTGCCGCTGCTGCGCTTCGCGAAGTCCCTCCGGGTGTACGGCCCAGCCGACGCCGCCTCCAGCGCCTGGGAACTGGAGCTTCCCGGCATGCGCTACACGCTCACCCTCTCGCCCGAGCGCTGGCGCGGCTTCTCCGGCGAGGGCGCGGTGCTCGACGACCTGGCCACCGACGAGGCCGAGAACGACGCCGACGTAGTGGGCATGCTGCTCAACTTCGAGCCCGAGGTCGAGATCGGCCTGCTGGCCGACCGAGCGGGCATCCCCGCCGACCGGGTACGGGCCGCGCTGACGCAGCTCGGCGTCGCCGGCCGGGTCGGCTACGACCTGTCGGAGGCCGCCCACTTCCACCGTGAGCTGCCCTATGACAAGGACAACGTGATCCTGCTCAACCCGCGGCTGGCCAAGGCGCGCAAGCTCGTCGACGCGGGCGCCGTGCGCCTCGAAGGCGATTTGGCCACCGTCCGCACCTCGGGCGGCGCGCGCCGCGTCTCGCTGGCCGACGGCTCCTGCACCTGCGAGTGGTGGTGGGACCATCGCGGCTCCCGTGGGCCGTGCAAACACGTGCTGGCCGCCCGGATCGTCGCCCGCGCCGCCGTGGAGGTCTCCCGATGACCCTCTGGACGGAGCTCTGCGACCTGGTCACGCGCAACCAGGTCACCCGCCTGGCCGACCGGCTGGTCACGCTCACCGAGGAGGAACGCGCCGAGCTGGGCGGGCAGTTGCCCGGCCTCGTCAAGGAGCTGCGCCGCGCCCGCACCGAGCAGGTGCGCGCCCAGCATCCCGACGACTTCGAGGAGATGGCCTCCTGGGAGGTCGGCGACCTGCTCGACGAACTGGCCGGCGCACTGCTGCTGACCGGTGTCGGCGTCATCACCGGCCCGGCGGCCGCCGTGACGTGGATGACCGGCCGCGACGTCAACCGCCGCTGGGCCGAGGACCCCGACGTCGCCCAGGTGTGCCGGGTGGCGGCCACCCGCCCCTTGGAGTGGCGTCGCGATGTCGCGGTCCGGCTGGCCCGGCGGGTGCGCCGTCCCGCCGACCGCATCGCGCCGCTGGCCGTGGCGCTGCTGCGTGAGTCCGGCGCCGTGCCGCCCGACCACGATCCGCTGGTGGCCGCCTGGCTGGCAGCACCGAGCGTGGCCGGTGACCCGCTGACCCCCGTGCTGCTGCCTCGTGTCTTCGCCGCTGACGGCGCGGGCCGCGCCCTCCGTGACGAGCGGCTGGAGCCCCGGCCAACCCGCTGGTTGGCCGCCGCCGCCCGCGAGCTGCCCCGGGAGCAGGTACTCGACGGTTGCGTGAGCCGTTTCCTTCGCGGCGGCGAGGCGCAGGACCTGCGGTTCTTCGTCCGGCTGCACACGCTCCTCGACCCCACGCCCGCGGAGTCCGCGCCTCGCCTGCGTGACTACCTGCGGTTGTTGCCGTCGGCTCCGGGCACGGTCGCCGAGCTGGCCGCCGGGCAGGTGCGCGGGGCGATGCCACTCGACCATGCCGACCTGGTCGAGGCGGTCGACGCGCTCACCTTCCGGGCCGAGGCCAAGCTCGCCGTCACGGGCCTGCGCTGGCTCGACCAGGCGATCCGGGCCACGCCCGAGGCGGCCGCCGACTTCGTGACCGCGCTGACCACGGCGTACGCGCACAAGTCCTTCGACGTGCGCAACCGCGCGGTCGAGCTGACCTTGAAATACGACGGTCTGTTCGCCGACCACGCCGAGGCGATCCTCGACGGCGTCCACCACCTCTCCGCCGACCTGGGCGCGAAGCTGGCCGAGCGGTTCGGCGGGGAGAACCCGATCGAGGAACTGCTGGAGCAGAAGGAGTTCCCGCCGCTGCCCGAGCTGCCGGAGGCGCGGCGGTTCCCCGAGCCGTCGATCTTCCCTGACTACCACGAGCGCTGGATCGACCAGGAGCGCTGGCTGGCGGCCTTCGTCGCCGGGATCGCCGACGACCGGGCGGAACTGCGCCGCAATCTCAAGCCCCACGTCGAGCAGGACCAAGGCTACTGGCGGTCCGGGGAGGTGCGCCTCGGCCCCGACGACTGGCAGTCGGCGCTGTCCGCCGAGCTCGTCACCCCCGGCAGTGTGCCGGAGCTGCCGCCGATCGGGCCGGAGAAGTTCTGGGACGGCGGGAGCCACTCCGTGCGAGTACGCGTCCTCACGCGTGGTGAGGAGCCCGACCCGGAGCCGTCGCCCCGGCGGATCACGGTGGGCGGCGCCTACCGGCCTGGCCGCTATCTCGACGACGACACCCCGCTGCGCGCCTTCTTCATCACCTGGACCAGCGACGACGGCCCGGACGGGGCGGTGGCCCACGAGGGCGACCGGCAGATCCCCTTCGCTAGGGGCCGGATCCACCTGTACGGCTCCCCCACCGACGTCGAGCAGCCGCGGTATTACGGCGCCGACGACGAAGAAGAGGACGAGGAAATCGACGACAGACTGCCGGATCGCCTCCGTCCGGCGCGGACGAGACCCGGCGTCTTGTACGACGACTCCGTGGAGGCCATGCCGTCCTTCATCCTCGACCGCGCCTACGAGCGCATGGCCGAGCTCGGCGTGGACCCCGCCCGGATTGCGGCGATGCGGGCGGAGGAGCAGGTACCCCCGCCAGGCCCAAGCGAGCCGCTCGTGGAGGTGACCGTCGTCTTCGTCCCGCCCCGGCTGCGTTCCTTCATGCCCAAGGAGCTGCCCGAGCACGACGAGTGGCGGCGGCGTAACCAGCTGCCCCACCCCAATCACGTCTCCCCGCCCCACGACTTCCTGCTGCACCGCTACGCGGAACTCGCCGAGGCCCTCCGCGACGGCACTCTGCCGCCGGTGCTGCTGGCCACGCCGACCTGGATGAGCGGCCACCTCGACCCCGACGTGCTGATCGACCGGCTGGAGACCTGCGCCGCCGCCGGCGTGGAACCGCCCCCGGCCGACCTGGCGCAGGCGCTGCTGCGGTTGCCCCGGGGCAGCCACCGGGCCGCGGCCGACCGGGCCGCCAAGGTCGACTCGGAGGCGGCGCGCTCGGCCGCCCGCTGGCTCGCCGGTGACGGCATGGCCGACCCCGAGTGCGGCCACGTGTGGCGCCACATGGTGGACGCGTCCATGGTCGAGTTCGGCGACGGCGAACCGGAACACTTCACCGAGGTCAGGCTGCAACCGGTGTTGCGCGTGACGGCCCCGACCGGCCATCGGCTGATCGACGAGGTGCTGCTGCGTCAGCCGTTCGATTGGGCGGTCGACGAGTTCGGCGGCACGCTCCGGGCGTGGCCCGCCATGATGCCCTCGCACCGCGAGATCGTGGCCGTCAACTTCCTGCCCTTCCTGCTGCGCGGCCGCTGGGACGCGGGGGTGACGCCCACGGAGATCACCGGCCTGGAGATCGCCCAGGGCCCGATGGGCGAGTCCACGGCGGTGATCCTCGCCTTCCTTCTGGCCGACAGCGTGCCCGACATGATCCCGCTGGTCCTGAGCATGGCCGCAAGGGGCGAGCTGCCCGCCGAGGCGATCGGCCGCCAGCTCGCGCTGGTGCTGCGCCGCACCTGGCGGGAGACCCGCCCCGCCATCGCGGCCCTGACAGAGCTGGCCGACGCCGGCGGCCACCACGAGGTGTGGCGCATCCTGCGCACCCTGCTGCCCGGGATGCTGCCGGGCGAGGGGCAGCGCATCACCGTGACCCACGCCGAACTCGTCGCCTTCGCCGCCGACGTGGCACGCTGGACCGGCGCGCGCGGGGAGATCCCGGTCATCGGCGAGTTCGCGCGGAGTCGCCGGACGATCCGCTTCGTCCACGAGTGCAAGCGCCTCCACGCTCAGCTCACCGAAGCCACGTCATGACCTCTCACGAGGACCTGGAGGCCATCCCCTGGAGCTCCGACGGTCTGGTCTACCGGCCGCTGCACCTCAAGCGAAGACCAGCTGAGATGGACGATGATCAGATCACCACGATCGGCTGATGCTACGCGTGCAAGCGCATGTTCGCCTATGTCCCGGCCAAGGTGATGACCATCACGTCGCCCCCGAGACCGGCGTCCCACCAGACATGAACGTCCTGGGCGGCCGACGCGAACCATCCCCGGACGCCGTGGCCAGAGCGGCCGCGGAAGCCATATGCCCGACCTGAATGGAAAGTCCAGCAACTCACGCGAACCTGATCACGGTTTGGTCTCGATCGACAATGGCTGAGCTGGGGGTATCGCGGAGAGTGACCTTTCGCAGGAAGGCGCGATAGGTGCCGTTCCGCCAGGTCAACGGAGACGTGAACGCTAGTTCGAAAAAGGAGGATGTCACGCATCGTCGATCTTGACCGAGGTCCGGATGGTCTGGCTTGATCAGGGCGTTCCCTCCACTCCCGGAACAAGGAGCTGCCTGTGATCATCCGCCGTTTGACCGGCCTGGCCGTGGCGGCCGTCCTCATGGCCACCACCCTGGCGACTCCGGCGTCGGCCGCCGGCACCACGACCGACCTCGGCGTATCCCTCACCTACGGTTCGAGTAGCGGTGACCTTGCCGTCGGCGGCGGCAAGGTCTTCGTCTCCGCCGAAGACCGGATCATCGTCACGAACGCCCAAGGCGACCTGACCGGCTCCATCGCGGGCCTGTCCAGTGTGTACGGCCTGGCCGCCAAGGCCGACGGCTCCTCCCTCTACGCGGCAATGGCCGGATCGAACCAGGTGGCCGAAATCGACACCGGCACCCTCGAAATCAAGCGCCGAATCGACCTGCCCGAACACCCGTGCCCGACCTCTTTGGCGCTGACCGGCGAGCGGCTGTGGGTGGGCTACGGCTGTTTCGACAGATTCCAGGGCGGCTTCCTCGCTCTCGACCTGGCGGCGACCTCACCTACGCCGGTCGCCATCGGGCTCGGCCTCCACAGCGCACCGAAGGTCGTGGCCGCGGGCGACACGCTCGTGGTCGGTGAGGTGACCGGCGTCCCTGCCGACCTGATCGTCTATGACATCAGCGGCCCCACTCCCACCTTGCGTGGCAAGATCGACGGCGAGACGCAAGACCAGTCGGAGGTGAGGGACCTCGCGTTGACCTCCGACGGAACGCATGTGATCTCGGCGTTCGACACGCCGTACCGGTTCGACACCTGGAACACCACGACCCTGTCCCGGGCGCGCCGCTACGGTCAGCGGCACGAGGCGTTCCCCACAGGTCTGGCGATCAGCCCGGGCGATGCCTATGTCGCCGGCGGACGTGATTGGAAC
Source organism: Nonomuraea sp. NPDC049480 (assembly GCF_044465905.1). Taxonomy (NCBI): domain Bacteria; kingdom Bacillati; phylum Actinomycetota; class Actinomycetes; order Streptosporangiales; family Streptosporangiaceae; genus Nonomuraea; species Nonomuraea sp. NPDC049480. The sequence goes on along the minus strand of NZ_JBITMD010000022.1, from coordinate 56,989 downwards.
ACCGATGTCACGGTCTACGAAGCGGCGACGGGCGCGACGGTCTTCTCAGGGGACAACCCAGCGGGAAGGTTCGTCACGGGCGGGCTCGCGTTCTCGGGCACAAACCTCTACGCCCTGCTGAGAGGGTCCGGGGACCAACTGCACCTGTGGCGGATCGAAGACATCACCCGCACCCCATCGTCGCTGACCCTGACCGCGCCCTCCGACGCCGTGCGCAGCAAGCCGCTCACCGTCACCGGCAAGCTCACGCTGAGCGACGGCACCGAGCCCGGCGCCCAGCAGCTCATTGTCACGCGCCGCCGGATCGGCGACGGTGCCACCCAGCACCTCCCTGCCGTGACGACGTCCGCGAACGGCACGTTCACCATCACCGACACCCCGCCCGAGGCAGGTAGCACCACCTACACCGCCACCTGGGAAGGCAACACGAACTACAACGGCAGCACCGGCACGGTCATCTTCCCGGTGAAGAACGACTCGTCCCCGCAGGCGCCTCGCTGACGATCGAACGCCTCAAGGGTGTTGCAGAAGTCGGCGTGCAGGCAGGTCAGAGCAAGCGCGAGGGCGGGAACACCGCGAGTGCCGAAAACGCGTCCGACGGTCTCACTTGCGAGTCGTCAATGAGGGAAGATCATCGCTCAAGCGGGCGCTCCAGCGATGTTGTGCAGTCGCTCAATCGATTGAGTGACTGCACAAGTCGTTTTGAGCGATCGCTTAGGCGGTGACGCTCAAGATCTGATGAGTGCCTTGACCGGCCGGTGGCTGCGGGGCCGACCTGGGCGTCTCCTGTCGGTGAACGTCCATTTACGCGCTACCAGGTGGCGGTGCCAGCGCAAGATCGTCGCTGGGGTGACCGGGAATGCTTCCGGCGGTCGTCTGCTCGGGCGTCAGGCGGTGGCTGGTCATCAGCTCAACGGCGGGCCTGGACAGGACGAGGAACGCGCCGGTCTCCGGGTGCGGGGCGCGTACCGGCAGCCAGTCGATCTTGTCGCGGGCACCCGTCGGCGACCGCACCGGCACCCGCGCAGAGCGCTGGAATCAGTCCGCCCAGGAACCGCCGCGAAGCGGACTCGTGGGCGCCCGGGTGAGGGCCGTACGCGATTCGCGGCGGCCCCGGCCGGTGTCAGAACATCGTGTTGTCGTTGGCGGCGGTCTCGGGTACGGCCTGTTCGGCGTTCCAGTGCTCGACGATCTTTCCGTCGCGTACCCGGAAGAGGTCGATGACCGCCCGGCCGCGGTCGCCGGGTGTGTCGATGTAGTGGCTGTGCACGGCGACCAGATCACCCTGCGCGATGACCCGTTTCGGTGTCACGCTCAGCTGCGGGAACTGCTCGAAGTAGAAGCCCAGCCCGGCCTTCAGACCGGCCGCGCCGTCGGGGATGTTCGGGTTGTGCTCGTGGTACTCGGTGTCAACATAGGTGTCGACGGCGGCCAGGTCCTTGCGGACCAGCAACTCGTCGACGAAGGCGGTGACCAGCTTCTTGTGGTACGCGGTGAACCACCGCTGCCCCGGCGCCTCGCTCCGCGGCTCGCTGAGCGTGGCGAACATGTCATTGCCGCTGGCGGTGGTGGCGGGCACTTCCTGCAGGACGTCCCAGTGCTCGGCGATCCTCCCGTCCTGGAAGCGGAAGAGGTCGAACACGGCCATGCCCGGGCTGCCCGGCACGAGGACGTTGCGGGAGTGCAGCAGCACCAGGTCGCCGTCGGAGATGACCCGCAGAAGCTCGAAGGCGGCCTGCGGGAACTGCTGCCGCGTCGTGGCGACGAAGTATTTGAGGGCGTCGGGGCCATCGGGGGCCAGGGGGTTGTGCTGGATGTAGTCCGGCCGCAGGAGCCGGTCGACAATGGCCGTGTCGCCGCGGGTGAACAGGTCCTGCAGGAGTTGCTGGGCCAGTTGCGCCTGGCCGCCGTCTCGTACGGTCAGCACGATCTTGCCGGTGGTGCGGCCGGTCTCGCCGAGCGCGTGCGCCTTCGCCGCCTCGGCGAGCGGGAACGTGGCCTCGATGTGCGCACGCAGCGCCCCGGCCTCGACGAGGGCGGCGATGGCCCGCATACCTCCGTGGTCGGCCTCGACCAGCAGCGACTCGTAGCGGATACCCCGCTCGGCGATCGCCGCCAGTTCGGCGGGGTCGATGGGTACCGGAAGGATCGAGACGAGGGTGCCACCCGGGCGCAGCACGGCCACGGAGCGGGCCCGGGCGGCGGAGTCGAGCGAGATCGGGTCGAGGACCACGTCGATGTCGCTGAGCACCTCGGCGAAATCGACGCTGTGGTAGTCGATCACCTCGTCGGCGCCCACCGACCGCAGGAAGTCGTGCTTGGCGGCGCTGGCGGTGCCGATCACGTACGCGCCGCGGGACTTGGCGATCTGCACAGCGAGGTGACCCACGCCGCCGGCCGCCGCATGAATCAGGACCCGCTGCCCGGCCCGGACGCCGGCGGTGTCGACCAGCGCCTGGTAGGCGGTGAGCGCGGCCAGCGGCAGCGCACCGGCCTGGACGTGGTCGATACCGGCGGGCTTGTGCGTGAAGACGCGGGCCGGTGCGGTCACGTACTCGGCGTGCGCACCCACCCCGCCCGGATAGGGCAGCATCCCGAAGACTTCGTCGCCGGGCTTGAACAGGGTGACGCCCATGCCGACGGCCTCGACGACGCCGGAGACGTCCCAGCCGAGCACCAGCGGCATCTGGGCGACGGTCATGGACTGGGCCCGGTTCCACCAGTCGGTCGGGTTGACCCCGGCCGCGTGGACGGCTACAAGGATTTCACTCACCCCTGGCGCCGGTTTGGGTAGCAGGGTCTCCTGCAGCACGTCGGGGGTTCCGTAAGTGTCCTGGCTGATGGCTCGCATGGTCTCGGTGTTCGTCATGGGTCCAGCCTGTCCGCCGTCACGGCCCGCTACAATGGCATGGTCGCCAACTTTCGACGGGATCCTGCCATGGCACAGGTGCACCGCGTCGTCGTTCTCGCCCCGAACGACGTGTACCCCTTCGACCTGGGCATCCCCGGGCGGGTCTTCGGCACCGCCGACGGCCGCTACGAAGTCCTGACCTGCACCGCCGACGGCCGCCCGGTCCGTACCAACGCGGACTTCTCGATCACCGTCGACCACGGCCCGGAGGTTTTGCGTACCGCCGACACCGTCATCATCCCGCCCTTCGGCACCACTGACTTCAGCCGTCAAACGCCGGTCGACGTGGCGCAAGCCCTCGCGTTCGTGTCCCCCGGCACCCGGATCGTGTCGATCTGCACCGGTGCCTTTGTGCTGGCCGCGGCGGGGCTGCTCGACGGACGGCGGGCCACCACGCACTGGGCCGCCACGGAGGCCTTCCGTCAGTGGTATCCGCAGGTGGAACTGGACCCGAACGTGCTGTTCGTCGACGAGGGCGACGTGCTGACCTCGGCCGGCGCCGCCTCCGGCATCGACGTCTGCCTGCACCTGGTCCGCAAGGACCACGGCAGCGAGATCGCCAACCATGTGGCCCGCATGTGCGTCGTCCCCCCGTGGCGCGACGGGGGCCAAGCGCAGTACATCGAGCGCCCGGTCCCCGACACCGTGGCGAACGACACGTCCGCCATCCGCCAATGGGCGCTGCAGAACCTGCACAAGCCGCTGACCCTGAGCGACCTTGCCGAGCAGTCAAACATGAGCCTGCGCACCTTCGCCCGCCGCTTCAACGAGGAAGTCGGCATGAGCCCAGGACGCTGGCTCATCCAGCAACGCGTCGACCGGGCCCGGCACCTGCTGGAATCCACCGACCTCGCGGTCGACGAGATCGCCGGCCAGGTCGGCTTCGCCGGCGGCACCTCGCTGCGCGAACACCTGCACGCCGCCATCGGCGTCTCGCCACTCGCCTACCGACGCACCTTCCGAGGCGTGCCGGCCCAAAACCACTGACCGAACGTCACCCCACGACTGTGAAATTATGTACGTCATACCATGCATTGAGCGTGCCGAGTAGATGGAGGAGTTCCGGTGGCGCGTTACGACAAGGAGCACAAACAGGCCACGCGGCAGCGGATCCTCGACACGGCCGGCCGTCGGTTCAAGACCGACGGCATCGACGGCTCCGGTGTGGCCACGTTGATGGCGGACGCGGGGTTGACCAACGGTGCGTTCTACGCCCATTTCTCATCCAAGGACGACCTCGTCGCCAACGTCATCGCCGACCAGTTGGGTTCCCAGGCGCAGAGTTTCAGTGAGCTGCCGCCCGGCCGGTCGGGCCTGGAGGAATTTCTGCGCGAATACCTGTCGCCTCAACATCGGGACAACCCCGGCGCCGGATGTCCCGCCGCCGCCCTGCTCGACGAGATCGGGCGCTGCCCGACCGGAGCCAAGGACGCTTACACCGACGGTGCCCGGGTCATCCTGGACGAGATAGCCGTTCGCCTGGCTCCCGCGGATCCGCAGTCCGCGTACGGGAAGGCACTCGCGCTGTACACGATGGCGATCGGGACGCTGCAGTTGTCCCGCGCCGTGTCCGACCCGAAGTTCGCCGATGAGGTCCTCGAACACGGCATCCAGAACGCCCTCGTGTTCCTTCGCTGAGCCGCAGCCGAGGCCGTCCACGGCACTGCCCCCTCGACCGCGAGGGGGCAGTGCCCCTTGCGGTGCTACCGCTGGAGGAAGGCGAGGGACTGCTCGACGAACTGGCCGTGAAACTGGAAGATGCCGCCGTGCCCGGCGTCGGGGTAGATCACCAGGTCGCTGTCCGGCAGGCGGCGGGCCATGTCGCGCGAGTTCTGTGTCGGCACCATCCGGTCGCTCTCGCCGTTGGCGACGAGCACGGGCTGGCGGATGGCAGAGAGGTCATGTGGCCGCTCCAGTCCCCAGCTGTGGATGGCGGACAACTGCGCGAAGTAGGACTTGAACGAGATCGCCTTGTCCCGGTTGTCGGTACGTTCCTTCAGGCGCGCCAGAAACTGCTTACCCGCCTGACGGCCGTTCGGGGTCCGGGTGAAGAACAGGAACTGCTTCGGATCCTGCAGCGTGAGCAGCCCTCGGACGGTGTCGAGATGCGAGAGCTTGGTGACGTTCTTGATGCCCTCACCGCCGGCCGGCCCGGTGCCCGCGAGGATCAGCTTGCGCACGAGCTGAGGTTCGTCCTGAACGATCACCTGGGCGATCATGCCGCCCATGGAGAAGCCCAGCAGGTCGACCTGGTTCAGACCCAGCGCCCGAATGAACGTCACGGCGTCCTTCGCCATCGCCCGAATGGTCTTCGGCGTCGCGCCGGTGGAGGCGCCCACGCCCCGGTTGTCGAACGCGATGACCCGATGTTTCGCGGCGAGGCCGTCGACCACCCGGGGATCCCAGTTGTCGAGGACCGCGGCCAGATGGGTCACCAGGACCAGCGGGACGCCGGTCTTCGGGCCGAGCTCCCGGTAGGCGAACTCCACGCCACCGGCGGATATGGTGCGGGTGGGCGCGTACTTGTACGACGTGATCGCGTTGTTTTCTTGGCGGTGGCTCATGACTGTTCTTCCCTTTGGGTGAGGCTCCGGCGGCTCCGCGGCAATCAAAGTATGACCATAATTTAAAGATTCCACAAGCTCACCGGCAAACCCGAATCCTCAGGACAAGTGATGGGGCGGGCCCGCCTTGGCCCGGGAGACGACCGCTGGAGGAACGGGCCAGGGCGGCGGTGGCGACCGGCGATGCGAGCGCCGTCGACGTCGGCCTCGAATGGTTTGAACCCTGCGAGCAGCCGGCCATACATGACGCGTTCGCCTTCCGCGCGGGGTACGCCGGGCGCGCATGGCGTACCCCGCATTCGGTTCAGTGCCGCGCGCGCCGCAGAGCCGGCCTTCTTGCCTCTCGCCGCCGCGCAGACAAGGCGATCAGAGGCTCTGGTTGATCTGGCCGAGGTATTCACCCAGCTGGTATTCGACATCCAGGCCCTTGTCGGCGGCCAGTGCGCCGAGCGCCATCACCCGGGGCAGGAGTCCCGGGCCGGTCAGAGAGTCCACGAACGCGCCGTAGGAGGCGATCAGGTCGGCATCCGGCGGCAGGGTGGCCCGGCCGACCATCGCCTTGGCGGTCGCCAACGCCTGCCGGTCAAAGGAAGCCAGCCGTGCGACCATCGCGTCGACAAAGGCGTCGAGTTCCGCGTCCGGCAGGGCCCGGGTGACCCATCCCCAACGCTCGGCCAGGTCGGCGTCGTAGTCGGCACTGCCGAGAATCGCCTCGAGCGCCCGGTCGCGGCCGATGGACCGCGGGAGCCGCTCGGCACCACCACCGCCGGGCACGATGCCGATCCCGACCTCGGGCTGGCCGAAGAACGCCTTCTCCCGGCTGGCGTACCGCAGGTCACAGGCAAGGGCCAGCTCGTTGCCGGCGCCGCGGGTACGGCCCCGGATGGCCGCGATGCTGACGTACGCGGCCTTGCTCAACCGCAGGACCAGGTCGGTCCAGACCGGCGCGTCGTCCTCGTGCTCGGGCACGGGCAGGTTGCCGGCCTCAGCGCCGTCGAAGTGGTTGAAGAAGAAGTCGGGGACCTCGCTGGCGAAGACGACGACCTGGATGTCGGGGTCGTCGTCGAGTCCGCGGACGATCTCGTGCAACGTCACCACGGTCTCGGGAATCACCAGGTTCATCGGCGGATTCGCGAACGTGATCCTGGCGGTCTGCGGGGTCGTGCGCTCGAGGCGGATCGTGCTGGACTGGCTCATGGGATGGCTCATTTCGTGGTCGTCGTTTCGACGGAGATCGGCGGGTAGGCGGCCTGCTCGCCGGTGCCGTCGAAGCAACATAAGATTACGATCATACTACCATAGTTTGAGAATGAGTCGGGAGGCAAGACCCCTCGGTCATGAAATTATTCTCGTAATTTCAAGGGCGGCTCACGTCGGCGGCGAGGCCCGCCCTGTCGCCCGGCCTTCAGCGTCGAGCAGCGCGAGAGCGCTCTGGATGCCCTGCTCGAGGACGACGTCGGCAAGCTGCTGGTCGACCAGTGCGCGGGAGAGTTGCAGCGTCCCGACCATCAGGGCGTAGATGGTGAGCGATCGCACGCGCGCCGACTGCGGGTCGTCGGGTGCCACCCGGGCGGCGACGTCGTCGATGACGGCCAGCACGCCGTCGGTGTACGCGCGCCTGACGGCATCCGCGCTGCGGGCGATCTCGTCGAGCAGGGCGGCGGACGGACAGCCGTCCTCGGGGCTGTCGCGATGCCGGATCGAGAGGTACTCCCGCAGGAACTGCTCGGCTCCGGCCGGTCCGGGTGCCGCCGCGCTCAGGCCCTCGCGCTGTTCGCGGAGTTGGTCGGCGACCGCGGCGACGACCAGGTCGTCCTTGGAGTCGAAGTGGGCGTAGAACGCACCGTTCGTCAATCCCGCGTCGGCCATCAGTGCGGCGATCCCCGAGCCGTCGATGCCGTCGGTCTTGAAGCGGCGCCCGGCCGCCTCGATGATCCGCCGCCGCGTCACCTGCTTGTGCTCTCTCCCGTACCGCACCACACTCCCCTTCACCCGCAGGCAGGCCGCTTCGTCCGCCGCCCCGACAATATTGAGAGTACGACCATAATTTAATTTCACCTAACGGCTTGCCCCCGACTGCTCTCCCACCCTATGGTCGTATGACCGTAATCAGATTGCTTGTTCATCCGCGCCGTCGGCCGCGTACCCGAGGTCGCTCCAAGCGATCCAGCAGATGGGCTCCCCCGCGTGTCTGCGAAACAACCCCGTACGGCGGCGTATTCGTCACTCAGCGCCCGACCGAGCGCACTGACTCCTGGAGAATGACATGACTCAGCTCGCCGACCAGACCGTTCTCGTCACCGGTGCCAACCGCGGCATGGGCCGGGAGTTCGTCCGTCAGCTCCTCGACCGCGGCGTCGCGAAGGTCTATGCCGCCGCCCGCGACCCGCAGACGATCGTCACCGACGACCCCCGCATAGTCCCGCTGCAGCTCGACGTCACCGACGCCGGCTCGGTGGCCCGCGCCGCCGAGACCGCACAGGACGTGAGCGTCGTGGTGAACAACGCCGGCATCGCCCGCGGCGTTTCGGTCCTCGACGCCGACACCTCCACCCTGCGCGGCGAACTGGAGACGAACCTGTTCGGCACGCTCGCGGTGACCTCGGCCTTCGCCGACCGACTGGTGCAGCGTTCCGGCATCGTGATCAACATGGCCTCGGTGGCCTCCTGGCTCCCCACGGGCGGCACCTACGGGGTATCCAAGGCGGCCGTGTGGAGCGCGACCGACTCCATGCGCCTGGAGTTCGGGCCCCAAGGCGTGCAGGTCGTCGGAGTCCACGTCGGGTACGTCGACACCGACATGGCCGCCAGCATCGACGCCGCCAAGTCGAAGCCCGCGGACGTGGTCCGGCAGATCCTCGACGGTGTCGAGAAGGGCGATGTGGAGATCCTGGCCGACGACTTCACCCGCGCGGTCCGTGCCGGCCTGCACCAGCCGATCGAAACCCGGCTCGCCTCGCTCCTGGGCTAGCAGTCAGGGCAGCCGGAGCAGGTCCGACCGGCGGCGAACCCGCGCCATCTGTTCTGCCGGTGCAAGCGGCCTGCGCTGGTCGCGGCACCGGCTGGCAGCTGCGGGCGAACCCCGTAAGCACCGAGCACGTCACCGGTCCGCTTCCCGGAAAGCCCGGGCGAGTGTTCAGCCTGAGACGAGTCTTGCGACTACGCCGCGCTGACCGAGCGATCTTTGTACTGCTGTGAGCAGCGCACACCAGAGACGGAGACAACGATGAAGGCATTTGTGGTCGAGCGCTACGGCGACGCCGACACCGTGCGCGCCAGCGATGTACCGGATCCGAAGGCGGGCGCTCATGACGTCCTCGTCCGGATTCACGCGGCGAGCGTCAACCCGGTCGACCTCAAGATCCGTGACGGCGACCTCAAGGCGATCCTGCCGTTGCGGGCGCCGTTCGTCCTCGGCAACGACCTCGCCGGCACGGTCGTCGCCGTCGGTGCCCGCGTCACACGCTTCGCCGTCGGCGACGAGGTCTACGCACACCCGGACCAGAACCAGATGGGCACGTTCGCGGAATTCATTGCGATCCACCAGGACGACGTGGCGACCAAACCGGCCACGCTCACCATGGCGGAGGCCGCATCCATCCCCCTGGTTGGATTGACCGCCTGGCAGGCCCTGGTCGAGCGGGCCGACCTGCGCCCCGGCCAGAAGGTCCTCATCCACGCCGGTGCCGGCGGCGTCGGCACCATCGCCATCCAACTGGCGAAACATCTCGGAGCGAGCGTGGCCACGACCGCGAGCGCGACGAAGACCGATCTGGTGAAGAGCCTCGGCGCGGACGTCGTCATCGACTACCAGAAACAGGCATTCGAGACGATCCTGCACGACTACGACGTGGTTCTCGACACCGTCGGCGGCGAGACGCTCGACAAGTCTCTGCGGGTGCTCAAGCCGGGCGGGACCGTCATCAGCATCACCGGGCCACCCGACCCCGCCTTCGCCCGGGAGATCGGCGCCAATCCCGTCATCCGGCTGGCGATAGCGGCGTTGAGTTTCCGCATCCGCCGGCGTGTCAGGCGACGCCAGGTGACGTACTCGTACCTGTTCATGAAGGCCAGCGGCGACCAGCTCCGCGAACTCGCCGCCCTCATCGACGCCGGGATCATCCGGCCGGTCGTGGACTCCGTCTTCGACTTCGACCAGACCCGCGAGGCCCTGGCCCACCTCGAGCAAGGACGCACCAAGGCCGGCAAGGTCGTCGTCCGCATGAAATGACCGCACCCGCCGCCCCGGGCCGCCGGGCCGGCGCGCCCCCGCGTACAGAATGCGTCGCCGTTTCACGCGGGAGCGCGACCCGCGCGAGCGCCCGAAATCGTCGACCACAGCCGACTCACCGGAGGACCACATGGACACGTCACGAAGTAGCTCGCAACCCGCAGGACACATTGCCGTCGAGGGCCACGCCGGGGTGCTCGTCGCTCGTATCGACGGAGGCCCGCATGCGTTGTTCGATCCCGAGATCGCCAAGCAGCTGAAAGAGTTGGTCGGTCGTGCAGACCGCGATCCGGACATCCGCGCGGTCGTCTTCACCGGTACGCATCCTGACCGCTTCTTGAGTCATTCTGATGTGCGCTGGCTACAAGAGGGTGGCACCGGATTCCCGCCGATCAACACGCGTATCGCCAAGCTCGTAGCGCGCACGGCGAGACTCATCAACAGAGTGCCGGTTGTCAGAACGCTCGCGGGGATGACCCGGCTCAAGACACTTCTGCAGCTCGACAGCTTCCATGCCACCTTCCTGAAGATGAATGCAAGCGGCACCATCTTCGTTGCGGCACTCAACGGTTCGGCGCTTGCCGTCGGCGCGGAACTGGCATTTGCCTGTGATCTGCGCATCATGGCAGACGGGGAGCATGTCATCGGCCTGACAGAAGTCCTGCTCGCACTGACACCGGGTGGCGGCGGCTCTCAGCGACTGCCTCGTCTGATCGGTACTCAGCAGACGTTGGTCGCCGTTCTCGAAGGCAGGCCGTTCACGCCTGCAGAGGCTCTCTCGCTCGGTGCGGTCGACGAAGTGGTGCCACAGGAAAAGGTCCTCGCACGGTCGATCGAGCGCGCAGAGTATCTGAGCCTACGCTCGAAGAAATCTCTCGGAGCCATCAAGCGATCCATCTACTTCGGCAGCTCCCTGTCGCTCGAACAGGACTTGCAGTTCGAGCACGCCGAGTTCCTGGTCAGGGATCAATCGAAGGAAGCTCAGCGGCGGATGCTTGAATACATCGCCACCACGGACGCCACTGGCGAGCTCCCTCTGCTGGATCGGGAGACGTACGCACGGGCGCTCAACGCCGGTCGTATCGGAGGTAGTTCAAGCGAGTAGATCGAGCCCATGCTCGGCGTCGTCTCGGTCGCGGGCCCGGCAGATCAGCCGCAGGTCTTGGGCGGCGATCCAGGTCCGCAGGTCTGCTGGTCGTCGCTGTTCCGTCGGCCAGGCCGGCCAACAGCGGGATTTGTTGCGCGACTTTCGGCGTGAGCGGGATGGCGTCGTCGCTGGTGAGCGTGGGCGAGTTGTTTAGGCGGGGGTACGGCAAAGTCGGTGAGTGCGCGACAGGGACTCTGTATTGATGTCGAGAGTGGATTTGACGGGGCGGGCACGGCTTCGGTGATCTTGAGGTTCTCGACGCCTTCAGCTCACCTTGTGAAGTACCGTGCCCGCGCCTGCATCATTGCTGATCAACGCTGTCCAAAGCCAGCCGGACAGCCGGACACGACCTGTCCTGCTCGGTCGTAACGGGCAGGAAAGCCTGCTCAGGGCCCTGTCGGAGGTACCTGATCCTCGGGACGCGCGGCGTATCCGGCACGGGCTACCGACGGTGCTCGGGTTGGCCCTGGCGGCGATGCCGGCCGGGAGCGTGTCGGTGTACGCGATCGGGCAGTCGATCGCCGGGTGTTCGCAGTAGACGTTGAAGGTGTTCGGCGCTCGGGTGGACCCGTGGCGGTCTTGGGGTCGAGGCCGAACACTGCGGCGAGGTGGAGCGGGTCCGGGCCGTACGTGAGGGCTTCTTCAAGCTGCCGATCAACGCGCAGGCGTTCGAGCGTCGCAGCCTGACCGCGGAGCTTCTTGGCGAAGTAGATCTTGGAGACCGGATCGGTGCCCAGCGTACTCAGCTGATTGATCAACAGGTGGGGATTGGCTGTGTCCGGCCAGCGGGTGCGCCGGTAATCGAGCCATTCGAGCAGGATCTGATGGGTGAACTCGTCGATGGGGCGGGTGCGGCCGGCGATGAGGTGTGGGAGGCGATCGACTCGATCGTGTCGCGCCGGGAGTCGCGGGAGGTGGTCGCCGCGGTGACCGAGATGGTGCCGCCGCCGAACGCCGACGGTGGTCGAGTTCGGCGCGAACGCCGAGGCCCGCCCGGATGCCCGCGGCGATGAAGCAGATGCCGCGGCTGGTGGACGGCCGCAGGAAGAAGGTCACCGAGGCCGACATCGACACCAAGCTGGTGACCGGGTCGTGGAAGCGGCTGGTGTCCCGGTGCTGCACCTGGGCCGTTTCGGTCGGCCCGCTCTCACTGAGGCCGACGGCAGCTACGCGCTCGCCGCGGGAGATGAGTCCGAGCACCCCTTCCCGCCCGATCCCGTTGCCGCCGCCGTGAGGACGGAGCCCTTCGCCGCGATCTGCATGTCCATCTGCCTTCACTTTCGGTCGGCCTCACAGTGCGCCCTTCAGCGCTCGTGCCTGCCGGCGCCAGAACTCCCGCGAGACCTCGGCCTTAGGAAATACCAGATCGAAGCCGTGGAAAGCGCCGGGGATGACGTCGAGGTCGCAGGGGACGCCGCTGTCACTCAGCCGGCGCGCGTACTCGACGTCTTCGTCGTGGAAGAGATCGAGGGTGCCGACGCCGATCCAGGCCGGAGGAAGACCGGTGAGATCCTCGCGGCGGGCTGCGGCCGCGTACGGGGAGACGTCCGGGCCCGCGACGGCGTCGCCGAGGTAGGACGACCAGCCGTATCGGTTGCTCTTGGGCGTCCAGACGCGCACCTTGAGGGTGTCCAGGTCGGTTCTCGTCGTCGTGCGGTCGTCCAGCATGGGGTAGAGGAGCAGTTGGAACACTGGGCGGATCTCGGCCCGGTCATGGGCGAGCAGCGCGAGGGCCGCGGCGATTCCGCCGCCCGCGCTGGCGCCGCCGATCGCGATGCGATCGATGTCGATGTGCAGGTCGCCCGCGCGCTCGGCCAGTCCACGCAGCGCGGCGTAGGCGTCCTCGACCGCGGCGGGCGCGGGATGGTCCGGCCCCAGTCGATAACGAACCGCGGCGACGGTGATGCCGAGCTCGCGGGCGAAGGCGATGTTCGTACGGTCGTCCTGCTCGGGTGCGCCGAAGATCAGTCCGCCTCCGTGTATCCAGAGCAGCGCCGGAGCCGCTGCCTTCAGGCCGGTCGGCTGGAAGACGCGAACCGAGACGGGCGGTGCGCCCTCGGGCCCGGGCACGACGATCTCCTGAACCGTGACGTCCGGCCCTGGATCGGTCGAGCGCCACTTCACGCTCCGCACGATGCGCGTCGACAGACGTCCGTAGGACACATTGGGGATAAAGCGACCTCGTTTGAGATCGGGGTGGAAGGCACTCATCGGGTCCTCGTTCTTTCCCTCATCGAGGGTGTATGGAATCGTCTGGCCACCCGGCGGGTGGTCGGCGTCGGGAGTGGGGACGGTTGTGAAGCCGGTGCGACACCGACGATGGGAAGGCCGGCGCGCAGCTGCGTGAGACTCTCGCAGATCAGATCGGGCAGTGAGACGTCGGCATCACCCATTGCCCACTTCTCGACGGGCGCCCGGGCGTCGCGGACCTGCGCGCCACCGCAGGCCATGTTCGCGTCCGTTCCCCCGTCCCGATCCGGCAGGCGCGCGGATCTTGCGACTGCCGAGCCTGTACCGCTCGGTCAGATCTTGGTCTTCTCGCGGACCCACGCGCCGATCTGTGCGATGGCGGCGTCGGTCTCCGGGACCCGGCCGGCACCGTAGACGTACGAGTGCTGGCCTCCCGGGACCACAACGGTCGCCGTGTCGATTCCGGCGTCCTTGACGCGGGCGGCGAACTCCTCGTCCTCGCCGGCGAGGACCTCGTACGTTCCCCAGGAGACGAGGGTCGGGGGCAGACCGCTCAGGTCCGCCCGGTTCAGGTTGATCCTGGTGTCCGTGAACTCGATGCCCGTGCCGCCGATCCAGGACTCCCGGAAGAACTCCAGCAGATCCTTGCTGAGGATCTTGTCCGTCCCGGCGTTGGTCGCGATGGTCTCGTTGGCGATCTCGAGGTCGCACCAGGGGGATATCGACACGATGGCGCCCGGCAGGGGCTGCTTCTTGTCGCGGAGGCGAAGCGCCAGGGCGACGGCGATGAACCCGCCGATCGAGTGGCCGATCGTGATGATGTTTCCCGGCGCATACCCTTCGGACAGCAGCCAGATGAAGGCCGCCTCCGCGTCGTCCACCTGAGCCGGGTACTTGTGTTCCGGTGCGCGCCGGAAGTCCAGGACCAGTACGGGGGCCCCGGCGGCCTTGGCGATATGGCCGGCGAGCTTTCGGTCGACGTGTGCTGACGCCAGAACGGAGCCCCCGGCGTGAGTGTGCAGGAGGACGTAGTCGGTGTTGGCGTCGACGGGTTCGCACCAGATTCCCAGAACGCCACCCGCGTCCACCTCCCGATAGGTGACGCCTTCCGGCTCCCGGGCCGCGAGATGGACTTGCTCCGCCTGGATGCGCGCCGCATCCAACTCGGAAGGGGGATTCGCCCCTGTGGCCAGCCATTCCGCGAATTGGATCGCTTCCGGGCTCAGTGCAACAGCAGCATGCTCAGACATTTGGTACCTCCATGGGGCCATTTGACATACCGGCCCGCCAGGACCGGTATCGCCGGGGATTGTCAGGCGGTGTGGGTGGGGTAGTCGGTGTGGCCGATCTCGTCTGCCACGGCGGTGGTGACCTCGACGGCGAAGCGGATGCGGTTGTCGAGGGAGCCGCCGACCTTGTTCGACCGGACCAGCTTCTGATCGATACGCGGATGGCGTCTCAGTTGTGCTGCTCGGCGTCCAGGAGTGCGAGGGCGTTGCGGATGCCCTGTTCGAGGAGTTGGTCGGCGAGTTGCCGGTCGGTCAGGGCGCGGGAGAGTTGCAGCGTCCCGGCCAGCATGCCGAGGAGGCCGAGTGCTTTCAGACGCGCCGACGGTGGATCGTGGGGTGCCAGGCGGGCAGCGAAGTCGTCGATGAGGACAAGCGCGCCGTCGGTGTATGCCTGCCTGGTGGGATCCGTGGAGCGTGCGATCTCGTCGAGCAGGGCGGCGTTGGGGCAGCCGTCCTCGATGTTGTCGCGCTGCTCGGGGGAGAAGTACCAGCGCACGATCTGTTCGAGTCCGGCACGGCCGGGCGCTGCCTGCGCGACGATGTTGGCGTGTTGTGCGCGCATCTGGTCGGCGACCGCGGTGGTGACGAGTTCGTCCTTGGAAGGGAAGTAGGCGTACAAGGCGCCGTTGGTCAGGCCCGCGTCCCTCATGAGCGTCGCGACTCCGGAGCCGTCGATGCCGTCCCGCTTGAGCCGGCGACCGGCCGTCGCAATGATCCGCTGCCTTGTCTCCTGCTTGTGTTCTTTCGCGTACCGCACCATGCGTTCCTCCATCGGTAGCCGGGACTTGCGCCCGGATACCGCCCTGGCCAGGTCACTGTGCCGCGTTGGCAAGAAGAGCGGCGACGTTGATCCTCCCGGTCTGCAGTTTCGCGTCGTGGGGCTCGGCGACCCCGCCGTCGGTGATGTACAACCGGTCGCCGCGAACCGCGGTCGCAGAGGGCGAGGCGAGACCGTCCGCACTGGTCAGAACGGCCTTGTAGGTGCCGTTCGGGTAGACCACCACGATCCTGTCCGGACCGTTCTGCGAGGAGGAGCCGTTCTGCGCCACGAACACCACATCGGACCAGGGGGTCAGGAAGCTGAAATCGTCGATGTTGGGCAGGCCGCCCGCGACAAGGCGGATGGGACCGGCGGCGCCGGCGGGGGTGACCGGTACCCGCAGCAGTGTTCCCTTGTTGAAGTTGCTGACCCACAGAGCGCCGTTGTGGAACCTGAGCCCGTTGGCACCGATCGGCAGGGCTTCGGTCGGTACCGGCGCGAGAGCGGCATCGGTCAGCCACGGGGTCACCGATCCGCCCGAGATCGGAACGGACCAGATGATGCTTTTGAAGCTGTCGGCGATGTAGAGGGTGCGTCCGGCCGCGTCGATGGCCAGCCCGTTGGGGCCCGAGTCGGCGGGCAGAGCGGCGATGCGCTGAGGGGTGCCGTCCGGGCGCAGCGTGTACACGCCGTTCCTGGCCGCGTTGCCCGGGGCCCACACGCTGTAGTAGACGGTGCCGTCATCGCCACGGGTGTTGCCGCTGATCGCCTCACCCACCTGCCCGGTGACGAGCACCGTGCGACGTCCGGACGCGGAGATGCGCATCACCTGCGGCCCATGGGTGCGCTGGCACACCGCGCAACTGCCGAGCATGGACAGGATCATCGAGCCGTCGGGGTTGACGGTGATGTTCTCGGGGATCTCGCCGGCGGCGTAGTCGAACTGCGCCGCGGTCCGTACGTCGGTGACAACGGATCCGGGATACGCGTGTCCCGTCGCTGCGGACGCGGACGGCGCCGACCCCAGGACGGCCGCCGTCGCGGTGACCGCCAGCGCGATTCCGGCGTTCTTCTTCAGAAAACGCCTCGCGCTCGATGCACTGCGCCGGGCCGTTCGCTGGCGTTGCTGCTGCATGACTCTCCTCGGCAAATCAACGAGTGACTGATCAATGGACTTTCGGCGACATCCGAAACGTCGAGCACATGGGAGACATCCGGGTGGAATCGACGCCCTTGACGCCGGACCGGGATGAGATCCCATTGTCGTACGATCGTTTATCTTACGTTCGTCAGACAATAGAGGGAGTGGCGCCGGATGGCAAGTGGTCTCTCGGGAGCGATCCAATCGCTACGAGGATGGCCTCGGTCCTGCAGGAGACACAGCGCCGGCTACGGACCGACCAGGAGCAGAGCAACAAGAACGCCCGCGAGCAGGAACGGCCCATAGGGGAACTGAACTTTCCCTACGCCCCGCGCCAGCAGGATGCCGCCGTAGATGCCGCCCAGGATGCGGCCGGAGATCACGCCCACGAGCCGGACGCTGAAGCCGAAGTAGCCGGTGGCCTCGCCGACCAGCCCTGCCGTTTTGACATCACCGACTCCGCTGCTGTCCATTCGCGTGACGTTCCGGCAGCTCCGCTCCGTGCGCCGGATCACGTACCGCCCACCATCGCCACACAGTTCCCGGCCCATGATCACGACTTCGGGCTTCGGGGCGAGGGTGCTCCCGATGACCTCGAACGGGACCTGATGATCACCCCACTCATCCGTCCGATGCGCAGTGCCTCGGCCATGGGCACCCGCCCGGTGTCACTTCCGGTGAAGCGTCCTCGAGGTCGCATATTGAGCGTTCGAAACACTACTGGCTGCCGTACCCGCCGTCGCAGACGGTGGATGGTGGAGGTGGGGCAGAACGTTCACTGTTCTTCCAGCTGTTCGTCAGGGGGAAACACCACGTGCTCGGCATTTCTTCGCAGAAAACGCCACGCCTCGGCACGCCCGGACCCGGCAGGAAACGCCTGCACCGTGAACTCACGTTCCAGCTCGACATGGAGATCGCCGAAAGGTGACACTCGCGCAGCTGTCACAGTGGGCCTCAGCTCCATGAAGGTGGCGTCGACCCGATCCGCCATGAAGTCGTACATGGTCCGTTCGCTTTCGGTCTCGCCGGTGCCACGGACTTCGCGTTCGAGCCACGCGAGGTCAGCGGAACCGAGGATCACCCGGCTTTTGTGCGTGATGCGGAAGGGGCATTGGAGGTGGAGCGCGAAGGCGCTCCGCCAGTCGTCTGCCCAGGTGTCCGGCGGTGTGGGGTCGAAATCGATGATCCCCAGGTCAAGGGCCCGGCCGACACCGACCGCGTGCAGTCCCAGGAGGGCATGGAGCCTTGCCTCCATGCGGTGCGGGTCGAATACCAGCTTGGTCCTCCGAACTGACTCAGTGTCCCGGGTGGCCATCTTACGATCTTCGAGCAGTGGCAGACGGGACTGTTCCCCCGTCGCTATTTGCAGTCGCCGTCGCCGAACATCCCTATGACCTCGTCCACGATTGTGATAGCCGTACCCCTTCTTGGATATCGCGTCGTGCACCCTCCTGCGCTCCGCCTTCGTGAGCGAACGGCCCAACTGCCGCTCGGCGTCCCTGATCGCGTCGTTGAAAGCCTTGTTCTGGGCCTGGTTGTTGCGGGGGGTTCTGTATCCGTCGTCGTCGTCACCATCTCCCGGGTCCCATTCGGAAAACTCCAGCTTCACGGGGCGGGGGTCGGCGTTGTGGACAAGCACGGCCTTGTCGCCGATCGCGACGAAGTACGTGTGGGTATTTGCGACGGTCAGGTGGTAGATGGGCTGATCGTTGACCGTCCGCTTGGCAAGCGCGAGGACGTGGGCCCGGTCGCCGTCGTCCGTACGCAGTCAGGCCCCGGCCCACAGGTGCGTCGCCGCCGTCCAGCCGCGCAGGTCTTCCGACAGAAGGGGTGGTCGGCGGTGGCGACGACCGTCCCCGTCAAGCCGCCGGTCTGCACGGTGACCTCAACCAGGTTCTTGGCGCCCGGGCCGGTGATCACGGCGAGGACGCTGCTCGAGATCGTCGCTCCTGACTTCGGGTCCTGGGTGCGCACCCGGTCGCCCTGTACCGCGTCACAACGCAACCACGACGGCTCTGACCTGTGGTTTGACGGGGTTCGTACCCGCAGGAAAGCACGTCCTTGGCGTGACCAGCCGTCCGACCGGCGTATGGACTATTCAGCAGGCCCGCAATCTCCTAATCGACCTCGGCGAGCGGACAGGGTCGTTTCGCTTCCTCATCCGCGATCGGGACGCCAAGTTCACAACCGTCTTCGAGGTGTTCGCCGCTGTGGGCGTCACGGTGCTGAAGACTCCGCCGCGGACCCCGAGGGCGAACCGCTATGCCGAGCGCTGGATCCGGGCGGTGCGCGCCGAGTGCACCGACCGCATGCTGATCTACGGCGAACGTCACCTTCACTCGGTCCTGAACGAGTATCTCGATCACTACAACGCGCATCGGCCGCATCAGGCTCGTGGGCAGCGACCACCTGATCACGATGAGCCTGTGGCAGTGCCGATGGAAGGTCGGATTGAGCGCCACGAAATACTGGGAAGAGTGATCAAAGAGTACCGCCGAGCCGCTTGGCTCGGTTGGAGAGACCCCAGCTCAAACCACACGCGGGTTTTGACGCCCTACACGGTCGGTGCCCTAGACAGCCCGGCCCCCGAGTGTGTTGCCGCCAAAGTCCCTCGGGGGCCGGGCGCAAGCAGAAGGCCCCAACCGGTCAGTGATCCGGCTGGGGCCTTCTCGCGCGATACGTGCAGATTCGATCGCGCCAGCGATCTACCTCAGCGGCTTCGCGCCGCGGCGGCACTGGCGAGCGAAGATGGGCAGCTCGTGCATGGCCACCTGGAACACGGCGAGGTGGCCGCCGTCGCTACCGGATGTCAGCTCGACGGAGTAGTCGAACCGATATAGCTGGCGCCGCACCGCGAACTCTTCGTACGTCGGACCGGCAGCCGCGTCCGCCCGTCACAGGCTTGCACCTCGGAAGAATTTCCGGGAAGTGAGGACCACTAATCTATCGGGGTGTAGACGCAAGGAAGTCCCCTGCGCGTGTACGAGCCGTCCGAGTTCTTCTGGTAAGCCTCAACGCAGAACGCTCTTCCGTTCGCATAGTTTCGGCCGATGTTCCTGTAGTGGACGAGCGTGTGAGGGTTGGTCCGGTCGGAAGTGTTGTAGGCGAAGTCGGGGCCGAAGATGCGGAAGTGGCCGTAGAAGCTAAGTACCTGCCACATGTTCGCATACGCCTGGATCTGGTCTACCCGGCCACCGCTACCTGTGATCTTGACGCAGGCCCAGCCATTGCAGCCACTGTTCTCGGCGGCGTAGGCCGGCGCAGCGAACCCCAGTCCGGCCGCAAGGACCAGCAGACATGTTGCGAGACTTGTAGCGATTCTCCTTGATCGATTTTTCATGGCCATCTCCATTCCTTGTTGATAAGATCCGAGGATGACAGGGGAAATGGGATAGGTTATATGCCTCCAATCATCAAGGCCGCATATTGGCAGTCTCCGGGCGCTTTCAGAATACGGTCCATGAGGCCGCATTTGAATTCTGACGCCCGTCGGGAATCGCCAAGACGACCTTCTTTGCCGTTCCGGAAACTTACGGCTGTCGAAATCGGCGGATCACGTTAATCGCGTGTCGTCCACCCATCAGGTGCAGACTGGCGCGGTGCCGAGCTGGATCCGAACGAGCATCGACTCGCGGAATTCGACGGGTACGGTTCCGCGACCCACGCACAACACCTTGCTAGCGCCTGTGCGGTTGAACAGGACTGCCTGGCACCCGGGAAGCGGTTGATTTTCGAACGCTTCGAGCTGAAGCGGCTGCGGCCTGAATTGCATTGAGGGCTGGCACGCATCGTAGACGACGGTGCGACTGCCCGTCCCGCCGATCAATGTCAGCCGTCCAGTTGCGGCGTGAGCGGTGCCCGTCGCGCCCACCACCGCGAGACAGGTCAAGGCCGATCCGGCGAGGAGCGCTTTCACTGTCGAATTCATGGTACAAGTGTCAATCACGGCTAGATGCCCGACCAGGACATTGGCCGGGCATTTGCCGGACATTAAAATGCCCGGCAAATGCCCTAACCTCGATCCTTCATGATAGGCAGCGGTATACGTACATGCCGTCACAAACTCGTCGCGGATTTCGGTCCACGGCGAGCCGGAACACGTTCAGCCCCGCGCCAGCCGTCGATCGGTATCTGTGAGTCCAGTCGGCCAGTGTCGACGTCGGCGACGGGCGCCAGAAGGGCGAGCTTGGTGCCTGTCCGGTGCCAGAACTGATGCAGGGATCTGACCTGGTCTTCCAGGCTTGGTTCCCGTGCTGTTTCGACTTCTGTATCTGCTGGTGGTCAGGGTGTTCGGTTGGCTGGTGCTGCTCGCGCGAGGCAGTGCTTCCAAAGAGGTGGAGATCTTGGTGTTGCGGCATGAGGTTGCGGCGCTACGTCGTCAGGTGGACCTAACCCGCCAAGCAGGGCCGGCCCTCAATCTTCGAAGAGATCCGCGAATGCCTCGATCACTTTCTGATTCTTGGTGAGCGGCACCTGCGGCAGGTCCTGGCTGGGTACGAGCGCCACTACAACCAGCACCGACCGCACCAGGCACTGTCACTACCCTAACCCCTTCATGATCCGGCCGAGGCGGTCGATCTCACGGCTCGAATAGAGCGACGAAACGCCGTCTGTGGTCTGATCCGTGAGTATCACAGAGCCGCTTGAGGACGCGCGAAACCGCGGGCCGGCGCCACGACCGAGTTTTTGGCACCGGACAGGGTTTGATCAGGCGCTCAGACCCATGATGATCGTCCTGGAAACGGAAACCTGGACGAGGTCCAGTCGCCGTACCCGCACCTCGATGACCCACGCCACTTGCCTCTGACCGGCAGCTCGGTCAGATGTTGCCAGTGGTTGGCCGTGCAAGCAGGATGACCTGCACTGATTACATTATCGGCAGGCGCACTCTTCCATGAGTACGCGCATGCGGCTTGAACTGCATGGATGGAACTTTCGGCAGGTGCTGGTCAAAGGTCAGCTGGTCTTGGCCGCCGGCAGACCGCCGACCAAGCGCCCCCTTACGTCGCGGCGTTCACGGGCAGGACGTCGTCCAGAAACGGTTGCATTCGGGTGGCCGCGGGGGTAACCCGGTGGTTGACACGAGCCATTTGCTACCGCGATTGGTGGACGCGAATGTCCAATCAGCGGTTGACGACAGTCAACCGGCTGATGGATACCTTTGCCGTGTGGGCCGGGGATCGTCCCGGGGCGGTAGCCGGTGAAAGAGCGCGCCGGGGTTTGTACCATCCGGCTCCGTCGGTGTCCGCTGTGGGCGGTTGGCCCGCCGAGGGCGGGTGTTCCTGCCCGGCTCCTTCAGGTTCGTCGAGGGAGAGGATTGTTGAGGTGGCCACTTGGCGGAGGCGGTACAGGGCTGCGGATCGGGCTTAAAGAGGGTGCCGTGGTGATCATGGAGGGTGGCGTCGAGATCGGTGGCCATGGCCAGTGCGTCGAGTTCGGTGGCTGGAGCCAGATGTCGATGTCGACCGTGAAATGGCCGCCAGGTATGTCGCGGCGGCGCATGCACTCCAAGCGTGCCTCCCACAGCCGCGAGGTCTGGAGTGCCTGCATGTTGCCAGGGCAGTGCACGCTGCACAGAACAGCGCTCTGGAGCGACTCCGTGACCGGCCGCACTGTTTCATCGGGCCAAGTTGAAGAGCTGAGACTGGGTTGGCGGGGTGGTACGGGCCGCACTCATTCGCCAGCGCTTACCCAGAGCCGCCCGAGCTGTTCATCGAGCAGGCATGCCAGACGAACGGCGACGGCAGCTTCAGGGCGAGAGCCGGTCGTACGCGGGGTTTCTACTGCGGGTTCAGGATGTGGACCTGCTGGAGTTTCCAGTAACACCCCGGACAAACCAGCCCACGACGCAAAGGAGACGACGTGACGCCGCCCGATGAGGAGGAGACGCTGCGCCTCGCGCCTGAAGAGATCGATATGCACCGCAGCCAGTTGGGCAACCGCGGCGGATAAAACCCGGCCGACATGGGCACGCAGCCGGGGCGGCCGAGGATGTACCGGCGTTGCCCGTTCAAGGTGGTGATCTCGATAAAATCGCAGGGCGTTGGCTTACGAGCGCAGGAAGCCGGCCCACGTGGTGGATGCCCGTTTGGGCCTGGACCCAGAGACCTTCCTGTTTGAGGATTCCTAGCGACCGAAGATCGTTAGTCATATCAGGAAGTCCTGTTATCGCCATATCTATTGCTGTTTCGAGTGGCGTCCTCACAATGTCTAGCTAGCAATGATCATGCGGTCTGGGCGACCGCTCCTTCCTGGGGGCACATTTATGACGATCATGCTTTCCCGGTTCACCCGCGCCGCGGCTGATGCCGCCCGGCTGACGATCGAGCTGCCGGACTCGGTGGGCGCGCTCGAATGGCACGGACTCACCAAGATGGCAGGGCCGGGTTTCGCCCACGCCTTCACGCTGGTCCAGAAGGGCGGCAACAGCGCCCTGCCAACGCACATCTTCCCGGGTGGTCGGGTCGAGACCTTCCGCCGCCACGGCTACGACCTCACCCTCTACGAGAGCATCGACCGCACGAACAGCTGCCTGGTCTGGGTCGGCCCGTACAACGAGGCCAAGACGTGGTTCGCCGGTCCGGCGCCACGCCGGTCGGTGCTCAACGCGCTCGTCGCGGCGGTCGAGTTCACCGACAGCCCTGAGGGTGCCATGCTCAGGCCGCGCGTGCGTGCGGCGACCCAGCAGTTCGCGACCAAGGTCATCGGGCGCAACGACCGGCTCATCGTGATGGCGAGCGACGCCCGTGCCGCCCGCGAGACGCTGCCCGAGTTCCGGGGCGCCAGCCGTGGTGACGCGGAGGTGTGGAAGATCCCGCTCGACCTCGATCCGGAGCAGAAGGACAGGGTCGAGGGCACGCCGTACGAGCACAAGTACATCTACGCCAACAGCACCGCGGTCTTCACTGTGCAGTTCACCTTCGACCCGGAGGCGGGCTCCTTCCGCGCGGCCGACGAAGGCTTCGTCGAGGACGTCCTGGCCGGGTTCAAGGTCGCGTGGGCGGCGTGAGCCTGCCGCTGGCCGTCTCGCTGCTCGCACTCCTCGTCTCCCTGTTCACGCTGGTCGCCGTCGGGGCGGTCTACTCCAGGCTGCGCGCGCTGGAGCAGAACGTGCTGAACCCGAACACGGCACGGCTGGACAACGAGAGCACGACGGTCGTTCCCGCGCTCCGCCCGCAGGACGGCGAGGTGGCGTCGGTCGTCCTCCTTATGGACAGCACCTGCGCGGTCTGCCATCAGGCGTGGACGACGCTGCACGAGTCCTCCTGGCCGGGCGTCCGCGTCCTCGGGCTGGTCGTCGAGAAGGAGATGGCCGAGGTGTTCACCACCGGCCAGGTGCTCGCCGACGCCGGCCAGTGGCGCGAGTTGTATGAGGGGTATGCGCCCTGCCTGTTCGCGATCGATCCTTCGGGGGCGGTCATCGCACGCCGGTTTGTCTACGGCGACACGGACCTGCCCGAGCTGATGAACTCACTTCTAGCTGCGAGGAGCAGCCATGCGCTTTGACGAGATCCCGGCGATCGACGCCATGCCGGAGGGCGCCCAGCCCAGCCGGGTCAGAAACCTGATCGGCGCGTTGCCGTCCAGCCGCCGCACCCTGGCGAAGGGCATGGCCGTCTCGGTGATGGCCGCCGCGCTCGTCCCCTTGGACTGGGCGTTGAACAAGCGGCAGGCCAAGGCGGCCGGGCCGACCTCGGTCTGGGACGAGAACAGCTGCGAGAGGTCCTACCCCGACGGCGGTTACCCCGAGGGACGCAACAACTGGTGGGGCGACGGCAAGGCCGTCTGCTTCGGCGGCTGGCGCATGGGCGCCTACCCGTGCAACAGCACGCGCCGCCACTTCGAGGGCAGTCGCACGCACAAGCCCGGCGCCTCCGACCAGGAGAAGTACACCAACGCGGCGCGCATCGACGACAGCTGCGGCAGCACCTCGTTCAAGAACGCCTGGCGCTGGAAGTCCGGCGGCCACCAGTACATCTGCTCCGACGCCGTCACCACCGTGACCTGGCGTGACGGCACGCACCACACCGACCTGACGATCTCGATGTGCTGATGCCGCCTGCCCTTCGCCGGCTGGCCCTCAATCCGCTGACGCTGGCCGTCCCCATCGCTCTGGGGACGGTACTGCCGATCACAGTGGGGGGCCCGCTGGCGCTCGTCTTCTTCTTCGCGGGGCTCAATGCCGGATACGCGAACTCCGGCAGCACTTGAAGCCACAACTCGGCATTCCTGCTGAGCGCGTCGGTCTGGCGCGGTCGTGGTGCCCTCGCCTACTTCGGCGTGGGATTGTTGCTGGGCGCGCTGACGGTGGCCGCCGTCGGGGTGATTCTGGGCGGTATCGTGCAGGGCCTTCTGCCTTTGCCGGTACGGCTGGCGGCGCTCGCCGTGCTGGCGGCCGCCGTACTCCTGCGTGAGGTTGGCCTGATCAAGCTGCCGGTGCCGGAGAACGCCAGGCTCGTGCCCGAGCACGTGCTGCATCGCGGGCGGGTGCTGGGAGGCATCCAGTTCGGCTTCGAGATGGGCACCGGGATGCGGACGTACTCGCCCTCCTCCCTCCCCCACCTCGTGCTGGCCGCGGTGCTGCTCGCACTGCCGTGGAACGGCGCGCTGGCGGCCGGGGCGGGCTTCGCGGTCGCTCGCTGGATCATGGCGGCGGCCAGCATCGGCCACAGCGAGGACGGCGGCTGGAGCGATGTCTGGTCGATGAACGCCCGCCTGCTGGCCTCGGTCACGGGGGTCGCCACAGTCGCCGCGCTCGCGTGGGGACTGTGGCCTTGGTAGAGCGGCTGGTCGTGGTCGCCGACAGTGCCTGCGGGGGCTGCTCGGCGATCGCGGCCGCGCTCGGCGGCGTGCTGGCCGTGACGGTCGTGGTGCGTTCGTGCCGTGACCCGCACCTGGCCGAGGAGTTCCCCGTGCTGGCGGGCCGCCGTCCGTGCGCCCGCCCGCTGGCGCTTTATGAAGACCGGGCGCTGACGGGCTTCCGCTTGCTCTGGCGAGCGGGCAGGCTGGTGGCCCCCGGCAGGCGCGCGGCCGCGCTGCGGCTGGCCTTGCGCATAGTACGGCTGCGAGCGGCGCACCTGCTCGGAACCTCTCGTCTCCACAGAAGGTAGAGCGGTCATGAGAAGACTACTCACCCTCACGTACCGGTGATCCTGCTGACCGTGTGCGGTGCCATAACTCGTCCACGGCATCTGACCTGGCCTTCTATGCTCAGCGCTCGTGTTCCTCCGCCTCCCGTGACTTCCGTCACATACGGCAGGTGTCTCGCGTACGGCCTTGATGCCCTGCCCTGCGGGGTCCTCCAGTTTCCAGTCCTCGTACCGCTTGCCGGGGAAGATCGGGCGGGCTGCCCAAGAGTCCTTCGTCGACGGCTGGCAGCAGGCCATGTGGGCAGGCGCAGTGGTCATGGCGGTCCTGTTCGTCCACGTTCTCGCGCGCGGTCCGCGGCAACGGCCCCAGGGCCCCGATGGCAACAGCCGTGAATCCCACGATCTAGTCGCCGACCTGCGCTGACTCACGTGATCACCGTGCTGTCGGCGCCCGATACTCGGTGGACAGGTTGCACCGCTCACCGGATACGGATACGTCCCGAACTGGCATACCTGCACGATCGCGGAGACCCTGTCCGATGCCGCCGCCAGGCGCAGGGCACAGGGCGGCTCCCGCCGCCGGGCATGTGTGGGGCCCGGTGTTGGCGCGGATGCGGGTGCAACGGTTGCGCAACGCCGCACGGCACGATCGGAGCGTCGTCGGGCGGCACAGCGCCGCCCCGGATGTGAGGAGTGATGCGGCATGTCTGCTGCGATTCTCAAGAAGGTACGCGGCCGGCGGGCGATCTGGGTCGCGGCGGTGGCCGCGCTCGCCGGCATCGGCTTAGCGGTCCCGGCGTCCGCCGCGGTGCCTCCCGAAGTGATCATCGCCGACACGTTCGCCACCCGGACGGCGACGGGCGCCGCGAACATCTTCTTCGACTTCGCCGTCCCGGCCGGGAGCTGGACCGCCGAGGCCACGCTCACCGGCCGCAACAACACGGCCGTGGCGTCCGGCCTGGCCTGCACGCTGCTGATCATCAGCGAGAGCAGCACCAACAACAGCCGCACGGTCGCCTCGTTGGGCCCCAACGGCCAGTTCGCCAGCCTGGCAGCGGTCACGGCGCGCACCGTGGGCACCTCCGGGACCGTGCGGTTGTCGTGCAACGCGACCACGACCTCGAACATCTCGGTGTTCAACGTGAGCATCATCGCGACGCGCGTCAACTCCCTGACCCGCGTGAACCTCGGCTGAGCCCGCGGCCGGCCCGGCGGCTCCAGCGCCCGTGAGCGAGCGCCGGAGCACGTCATGACGGGGACAGCGATGTCCCTGTCGTGACCCGGGCCGTGCGGGCCAGGTGATCCGCCGGAAGGCCTGCCATCGGCCCGCCCCGTCGATCGCGGCCGCCTCGTACAGGTAGGCGGGGATGCCCTGCAGCCCTGCCAGGTAGATGAGCATGTTCCAGCCGACGCCCTGCCAGAGCGTGACAAGCACGATCGAGGCCATCGCGGTGTCGCTGTCCCCGAGCCAGGCGGGCCCCTCGATCCCGATCAGCCGCAGCAACTCGTTGACCGGCCCGTAGTGGCCGTTGAGCATGAACCCCCACACGGTCGCCGCCGCGACCGGCGAGGTGACCACGGGGACGAAGAAGACCGTCTTGTAGATCACCATCCCGGGGAGCCGGAGGTTGAGCGCGAGCGCGAGCAGCAGCGACAACACGATCATCGCCGGCACGAACATCAGGCAATACAGCAGGATGTTCTTCATCGCGGTCATGAAGACCACGTCGTCGAGCAATCGGGCGTAATTGCCGAGCCCGGTCCACCTGGGCGGGGTGAGGATGTCGTAGTCGGTGAAGCTCAGGAAGAACGCGCCCAGCACCGGCAGCACCATGAACACCGCGAACAGCACCATCGCGGGAGCGACGAACAGCGCGCCCGCCCGTGCCTGCTCGCGGCCGAGCCGCACGGCCGTCACGGCGGCGTGTTGCGAGTAAGCCTGGAATGCACAGCCACGTCCTTCTCCGTTACGCAACTTGGCATGCGTTGTAACCTGTCTGAAAAATAAAGACATAACTTGATATAGGTCAACATGCTCTAAGTCTCAGCTCGATAACGAGGCGGGAGAACCTGACGCCACGCCTGGCATGCTTGTAATATCAGGTACATACCAAGTTGCCGACCAAGGGATCGAGGCCCGTTGACCGCCGACGCTCCGCTGCTGTACGAGCGGATCTGCAACTACCTCCTGACCGAGATCAAGCGCGGGGCGCTCGCCCCTGGTGCCCGGGTGCCGTCGGAGATGGAGCTGGCCAAGCTCTTCGACGTCAGCCGCATCACGTCGAAGAAGGCACTGGAGGTCCTCCGGCAGGCCGGTGTGGTGGAACGGATCCGCGGCAAGGGCTCCTTCGTCGCGCGCGAGCTCCCCGACCTCGACCGGCTCGCGGCCGACTCGCCCACGCCGTCACCCGTCCGACCCCGGCCCCGCGGTGGCTCGGCCTCGGCGATCGGGCTGGTCATCCCAGATCTCTCCGAGGTCTACGGGCTCGAACTCTTCTACGCGATCGAGGAGCAGTGCGCCCTCCATGACATCAGCCTCCTGATCCGGCGTACGCGCGGACACCAGGACGATGAGGAGAAGGCGATCGAGTCTCTGGTCACATCAGGCCTCGTGGAAGGGCTCCTGGTCTTCCCCGTCCACGGCGAGTACTACAACGCGAGCCTGCTCCGCGTGATCCTCGACGGCCACGCCGTGGTGCTGATCGACCGCTACCTGTCCGGAATCGCCGGCTGCGCCGTGCACACCGACAACGCGGCCGCCGCCAAGGCGCTGACCGAACACGTCATGGAGCGCGGCCATCGCCACCTCGCCTTCGTGTCGCCGCCGCCGGACAACACCTCCAGCATCGAGGCCAGGCTCGAAGGCTTCCGTGCCGCCTTCGCAGACCGCGACCCGGCGTACGGCAGCAGGCACTTCCTGACGGACATGCGCAGCACCCTGCCCGACGCCTTCACTCCCGACAGCGTCGAAGCCGATGTCCAGCGCGCCGTCGCGTTCCTGCGCGCGAGGCCGGACATCACCGCGCTCGTCGCCTGCGAGTACAACCTCGCCCGGGTCCTGGCCAAGGCCACAGACGTCCTCGGTGCGCGCGACAAGTACCTGATCGCCTGCTTCGACTCGCCTCCCGACCCGGTCACCGGGTCAGCGTTCCTGCACGTCCGGCAGGACCAGCGGGAGATGGGCAGGCGGGCCGTCGAGCTTCTCCTCATGCAGATTCGCGGCGAGCCGGTGCCGAAGCAGTCCACTGTTCCGTTCACTGTGGTGGACGCGGGAGCGGTCTGCTGACCCTAGGAGCGTCCTGAAGATCTTGATGGCCTTTTCAGACTGGGATCGGGGATTCAGACTCGGGTCATGATGGGCCGTCCCCTCCGTTCAGACCCGGCACGAGCAATCCGAGCCCTTCCGACCGCGGATGCTCCATTCCGTATTTGCGCTACCACGAGCGAGAACGGCAAGGCGGACGATTGAGCGGGCGAGCCGTTCGGCATCGCGTAAAGCCATGCCTCCGTCAACCACAGCACAGCAGGTGCTGCGCTGGTGCCGATGTTCGCTCTGGCCGCCTTATCCCTGCCGGCTCCTATCAGGCCGGCCCCTCGTACGCCGTCCTGCTGATTGACGCTCGAGCAGGCCACTCCTCATCACCGGCGTGCTCCCGCGCCGCTCCTTGCTGGATGATGATCTCCATCGGGCCAGCACCTTGCCGTAATGAGATGGAGATCATCATCTGCGACGATCGGCGCATGAAACGCATGAGCGTCGCGCTGGTAGTGGCCAGCCTGCTGAGCGTGACAATTCCCGGCGGCGCCGTGCACGCAGCTCTCGCATCGGAGTCTCTCGACTCCGTCGTCGAAGCGATCAAGAAGCAGTATGCGAAGAAGAGCAGCGTACGCTTCTCCGTCAGGCGACGCGGCGGCCCTCCACCCTCGGAGGATCTCAAGATCTCCGGCGCGTACCGCTTCAACTCTTCAGGCATGTACGCCGCCGACCTCACGGAGATCTCCTACGAGAAGGCGGCGACGGGGCGATCCCGAGAGATCACCATAGGCCGAGAGTTCTACTCACAGAGCTATGTGCGTTCCGACGAGGGCAAGTACATCTGGAAGTCGCCACCGACGCTGGGGGAATGGGCCTACGGGCGGAACTTCGCCGGGGTCGTCTGGGGCAAGGATCTGGTCAACGGGATCAATCCGGGCTTTCTCGAGCTGGTCGCCTCTTACGGTGCGACCAGCGCCGACGGCGGAACCTTCGAGGGAGTGAAGACGACCCTCCACAGCGGCACCGTGACTGTTACCAAGCTGAGTGAGAGACAGGCCGGCATCTCCTTCGATACCGAGGAGGAGGGGGTGCATGGCGGGCGGATCACCTGGAAACTCTGGGCAGGGCCGGACAACCTGCCGAGACGCTTCCAGGCCATCATGAAATTCACCTGGCCGGAGGGCGGCGAGGCCGAAACCATGACGATGAACATCATCTATCGAGGATGGGGAACCCCCGTCAAGATCACGGCCCCGCCCAAGCACCTCATCTCCGACGGTTGGTGATGGACGACCTGCACAACAACGCGGTACTTCGGAGCTCTCACAGCAAGCCGCTCCACCATGCTGCGGTCAGGTCGACCGCCATGGAGACCGTCACCGGCGAATGCCATTGCTCGAAGCACAGCGACCTGGACAGGTCGACCGCTTTGCTCCTCCAGAGTGCCCCAGCAGAAGTCGCCGTAGTCGCCGTCGCCGAACGCGGCGGCCAGCGACGTGCGCAGGCCCAGCCGGCTCGTTGCGGCGGCCGCCCGTCTGCGCAGCCGCCAGTGTTTGAGCACCAGCACCTATCCTTGCTTGCATGGGTGACGTACTGAAGGGGCGAGGTTGCGCGTGGGAGTTCGAGGACGGAGGGCTGCGCATTACGCCTGAGCCGGGTAAGGCGTCGAAACTGAGCATGGAGCTCGGTGAGCGGTTCGTGCCGTACGACGCGCTGGCCGATGTCATGCTGGAGCCTGGTGCACGCGGCAGGGTGGTGTTGCGGGTGGTTCCCCGGGAGGGAGCCGACCCGGTCATGTCCGCGGCAACGGGGCAGCTCCAGGAGTCGCTCGATCCGTACCGGCTGGTGCTGCCCGCCGCCACGAAGACGCTGGCCGACCAGTATGCCGACGAGATGCGCGCGGCCCTGTCCGAGCGCGGTCCGGCTGAGCGGTTCCTGATCGCCGGTCCTTCGGTGCCGCGTAGTTTCAAGGCATGGGACGGTGAGGCCGCCTTCGACGGGCAGGCTGTCACCTTCACCTGGTTCTCGTCCGGAGCTTCCCCGGCCAAGTACACGGCAGGTGACCAGCGTTACCCGATCACCGAGATCGAGGGCGTCGATTGGCATGCGCTGGAGGACGCTCGCGGGTCGTTGCGGCTGCGCATCCGTGGGCACCATGCCCTGTCCAATCCCAACAACGATCCCGCCTCCGTGGTGTTCGGCATTGGCTGGGGAGCCACGCATCACTCCCTGCCCTTCGCCGCCGCCGTGCTGGCCGCCGTACAAGGTCCCATGATCGAACAGGTCGCGGCGGAAGGCTGAGCTGCTGTCCCGTATGTGACTTTTGTGCGCGTTGGCGCCTTGGAACTCAAGGCACCCGACGGCGCGCTTCCCTCCGGGAAGACCCGCACGATCAGCACGGTCTCGATGTTGGTCGTAGCGGTTGACGCCTGGATAGACGTTGTTCGGGCGTTTGCCCAGGGCGAGGTGGAGGTGCGTGGGAATGCCGCCGATCCTGTCCCGCTCGAAAACACGGTTTCGTGCTCTGACCTGGGGTTTCGCTGCGCGATCAGAGCGGCGGCTGCGACCGTCGCAAGGTGTTGTCACCCCTGGTCCACCGGTTGGTGAGGTGCCTGTTCGGCCTGCTGACGGTGCTGATCCGCGCTGATCTGTCCAAGGACGTGGAGCTGCTGGTGCTCTGTCACGAGAATCAGGTGCTCCGCCGCAACTCGGTGGCCGGCCACGGTGGGGTCACGCCGACCGGCTCTGGCTCACGCTGTTGTCGCGGCTGATCCACCGCCGCCTGTGCGACGCCCGGGACTGCTCTGTACCCGCCAGCCCGTCAAGGCACTGATTGTTGGGGTGGCGCGGGAGAACCCAACCTGGGGGCACCGGAGCATCCAGGGCGAGCCGGCTCGCCTGGGCTACCCGATCGCGGCCTCCACGGTGTGGGAGATCCTGCACACGGCCGGTTTCGAGCGGTACACCTGCGCGCACGGGTCGCTTGCCATGGGACGCCCAATATGCTCGGCCCTGATCGTCAGGGTAGACGGGTCAGCCGGGGTCGGTCAGGGCCTCGCCGCCTTCCACCGCGCCGGCGAGCAGGGGACGAGGCTCCGTCGCGGTAGGGTTCTGGCGGACTTTCCTCAAGGTGGACGGCACGTGTGAGTAAGGCTAATGAGCTGATCGGCGCGGCGATGGAGGCCCTTGCCCGCGAGGATGAGGCAGCCTTCGACTCCGCCGCCGCCTTCCTGGCCGACCGGGACGACGCCGATCGCGTGCTGGTGGAGGTTGTGACCCGTGCGATCTCGGGGTTGTGGCGGAACGGCTGGCAGCCCGCCGACGTGGTCAGGATCGCGGCCAGGCGGCTGACCGACTGGCACGGGCGGGCGGCGGCTGACCTCATCGCCTGGGAGATGCGGGCCTATGCGCCGGCCACGGTGGATGAGCGCTGGCGCGACCAACTCGCCGGCCTGGAGGCCGCGGTGTGGTGGAAGGGCAGTTACCTGGCGGCGCGGCAGGCACGCGACGGGGCCAGCCGACTGGTGACCGTCTCCGGTGGGCTGGAGCTGCTGGGGTTGCTGACCGGGCTGCCGCGGCTGGAGTCGTTGAGCCCGCGGCCCGGGGCCGCTCGCTGTACGGTCCAGGCACGCTCGCACGCGGTCAGCGAGAAGACGTTCGCGCGGGTGCGGGCGCTGCTTGCCAAGGCGGAGTCGACGACGTACGAGGCGGAGGCGGAGACGTTCACGTCGGCGGCGCAGAGCTTGATGGCGAAGTACAGCATCGACGCGGCGATGCTGGACGCGCAGCCAGGCGGAGGTGAGACCCCGGCGGGCATCCGGGTCGGCATCGACGCGCCGTACGAGCAGCCCAAGGCCGTGCTGCTCGACCTCATCGCCGAGGCCAACAGGTGCCGGGTGATCTGGTCGAAGGAGCTGGGGTTCGCCACTGTGCTGGGGTTCTGGGCGGACCTGTCCTGGGTGGAGGTGCTGTTCACCTCGCTGCTGGTGCAGGCGCAGACCGCGCTGGTGAACTCGGGCACCAAGAAGCACGGCACCGGCCGATCGAGGAATAAGACGTTCCGCCAGTCGTTCCTGTCGGCGTTCGCCTCCAGGATCGGGGAGCGGCTCGCCGAGGCCACGGCGGGTGCGGTCTCGCAGGAGAGCGCCAGCCGCGGCACCGACCTGGTGCCGGTGCTGGCGGCCCGCGAACAGGAGGTGGAGCAGGCGGTCGAGCGCATGTTCCCGAACCTGGTCTCGCACGCGGTCCGCACGTCCTGGGATCGGGAGGGCTGGGCGGCCGGCCGTACCGCCGCCGATCAGGCCAACCTCGGGGCGCGAGACCGCTAGCGCCTGTATCCCTCATGCTGGGGATATCTTTTCCCCAGCGGCAGCCATCCAAGAACGCGACGACACGGATCCGACAAGACAAGGCTGAATGCTGAGCTTGAGAAGCTCTCGCCCCTGCTCCTGCCGTCGTTGACGGTGGGATGTGGAGGTGGCGCAGATGGCAATGGCTCATGTGCAGGTCAGCAGGAGATGCCGTTGTGCCGATCCCGGGACCGGACGCCAGCGAAGGACGCGGCATTCGCACCTGTCGGTGGATGACGAGCACGGCAGCCGGCATTTCGCGGTGCAGCTACGCCGCGGATGAACTCCATCATGGAGCAGTGGGTGCAGTCCTGCCGCCACGAGCTTCTCGACCGCTGCCTCGTCTGGAACGAACACCACCTGCGGCACGCCCTGCGCGAGTACGAACGCTTCTACAACCAGCACCGAGCCCACCAAGCCCTGAACCAAGCGGCTCCACTGCGTCCCGTCCCGGACCCGATCACCGATCCCGGACGAATCACCGACCTGAACATACGCCGACGAGACCGGCTCGGCGGCGTCCTCCACGAATACTCACATGCCGCTTGACCAGCATGGATGGAATTACCGGCAGGCACAGAGCGCGCCAACGACCAGCTGAAGAGCTGGAAGATCCTCCGCAAGCTACGTTGCAGCCCGTCCAAGGCCGGCCACCTGTGCAAGGCCATCGCCGTCCTGCAGAATCACCGAGTTGCGCAGGCGGCGTGAGGATGAAAAGCGTTCACGGAAGGTGTGCCTGATCCAGTTTTCAGCCGTCGCCCTCAGCCCTCGACCGGGCAGTGCGAAGGGGCTCACGCGTCTTGGCGTGAGCCCCTTCGCGGACAATGTCAAATGCGCCCGTCTGGTTCGAAGAACGCTGCGTAAATGGTACTGATCGGGCCGCCCTTCCTCAGCCGGATCGGCACCTTCTCCCGCAGCTCCCCGTCCGAGAGAATTTTGAACCCGCTCTCGTCAATCAGGTCGAAAACGGCCTGCTCCGAGGCGTCTTCACACTGGTCACGTGCCGAGATGACGTGGAAGGGACTCAGCCCGTCGGCTCCTGACGACAGAATGGCCGCGTACGGCCCCACCATGGAAAGGCGAACCGTCAGATATCTCCGGCGCCTGGCGATGTAGGTGAACGAGACGTCGCAATTCACGTCCGTGTCGTCGTTGACCTCTCCGCTCTCCGCCAAGCCCGTCAGGATGTCGGCGTATGGCTGTCGTGCCACCACTTCCGCGACGAAGTGCCGCTTCGGGTCCGCCAAATCTCCGTAGGATCGGAGAAGGCATTCACGAAAGGCTCCGAGACGGCCGGTCCGACCGCCCGGGATCCTCCTTCCCGCCATCAATTGAGATATTCCTTCCCCTTCGGGTGAGCGTGCACCCGTCCTGCCCGTTGATGTGTACGCGCACCTTGGTCTGCCAGCCCCCGTTCGGCCCGCGACCGACCGGCCTGCCGAACTCACAGTCTCTTACGTTCGGACGGCCCGGCACCGGGGTTCCGTTCTTCCAGGCGAACTCCGCGTACGCGTGCGCCTCGGCTCGGCTCGGCTGTTGAACGTCGAGGTCGGCGTGCCGTTGCGGATTCGTTCGTCGTACTGCCTCGTCCCCTTGACATGCGCATCCTGCGCCTGCCGTGAGACTCCCGTGTAGCAAGGCGTGGTTGTGGACGAGGATGTCCGAGGATCCCGTGGCCACGTAGTAGGTGTGGAAGTCCGCGACCGTGAAATTGTGGACGCGCCGGCCATTGGCCGACCATTTCGCGACGGACGCGATCTTCACATAGGTTCCGGCACTCGTCCGGAGCCGCTGCGCCGGCTGTAGCTCGCCGGCTTCCGCCCATCTGCCTTCCACGGGGACCCAGAAGGGATGCGTCTCCGTGGCCTCGATGCTCTCCCTGCCGCCGGCGCCGTCCACCGAGACCTGCACGATGTTCTTGGGTCCCTCGCTGGTGATCAACGCGGTCACCGTCTTCGGGAGTAGCGGGCTCCCAGGTAGGTCAGGTCGGTGGAGGCGTCTTCGGTCTTGCCGAGGAAGCCGCGGTCGGTGAAGGGCAGGTCGTCCGCGCCACGGCGTTGCCCGAAGGGCAGGTAGCGTTCGCGGCTGACGGTGCCGGTGGTGTCGTTGACGGCGAGTTGGGTGCTGCCGTCGGGGTCACGGCGGATCAGGCGTTCGCCGGCGGCGTCGTAGAGCATGCCGGTCTGCCGGCCGTCGATGGTGGCCTGGGTGAGCTGGCCGAGCGGGTCCCAGTCGAAGGTGGCCTGCTTGCCGGCGACGGTGCGGGCGGTGAGCTGGCCCTTGTTGTCGTAGGCGTAGGTGTCGGTGCCGTTCGGCCTGGTGATGCTGGTGACGGCATTCGGACGGACCGCGTCGGCCCCGGCGGCGGGGTAGGTGTAGGTGGCGGTCTGGCCGTTGTCGGTCAGGGTGGTGAGGTTGCCGACCTTGTCGTAGGTGTAGGCCTGGCTGTAGGGGTCGATGCCCTGGGCGTCGCCGGTGCCGGTGCACGTGCCGGCGGTGGTGGTGTAGGCGGTCTTGAGACGGCGCAGTCCGTCGTAGGTGAAGCATTCGGACTGGCCGTCGGTGGTGCCGGGGATGGCCGAGGCGGCGTCCAGCACGCGGGTGACGTTGCCGGCGGTGGTGTAGCTGTAGCGGTCGTCCTGGACGGTGTCCGGGGTGGAGGTGTCCGCCTTGGCCTGCGTGGTGACACGGGAGAGCCAGTCGGTGGTCCAGGACGCGTTTGATCTGGCCGTTGCCGCGCGCGGGCTTGTGCATGCACGAACAGAACCATCAGGTTGCAATGCCTAGGTGTGCTTGATCGTTCGGGCGGGACGGAGCGTCGTGTGACTCGGAACGGGATCCGGCGCGAGCGGGGTTCGTGCGCGTGCGTTCACCTGTTTGGAGAAGACGACGAACTTTGTCCCCCACCTCGTCGGCCTCGTCCGCGCCGGAGCCCGCTTCGAACGAGGCGTCCTCGTCGAACGCGAGCCCGACGACCGCAGCCTGACGTGCGGTGCTAAACAGAGACATCGTGAGAGAGGCAGCAATGGACCAAGGCACCCGCGGCGAGCTCATCAGTCGGCTGACCGAGGCGATCATGTCCGTCACGACCGCGCACCCGCTGCGGGTCGCCATCGACGGGCCGCCCGCCGCCGGCAAGACCACGCTGGCCGACGAGCTCGCCGTCGTCCTGCGAGCGCAGGACCGCGACGTCATCCGCGCGACCATCGACGACTTCCTCTTCCCCCGTGCACAGCGCTACCGACGCGGCCAGTACTCGGCCGAAGGCTGCTACTTCGACGCCCACGACCACGCCGCGCTGTGCCGGGTCCTGCTCGATCCGCTGGGCCCAGGCGGAGACCGAAGGTTCCAACACGCGGTCTACGACAGAGACACCGACACCCCATCGTCCCCGCCGGCCACGACCGCCCCCGCAGACGCCGTACTGCTCTTCGACGGCGTCTTCCTCCTGCGCCCAGAACTCATCGACCGGTGGGACCTGCGCATCTTCGTGTCCGTCCCATTCGAGCAGACGGTAGATCGCGCCCGGGACCGAGGCACAGCGCTGGCCGGATCCACCGCCGACACCGCCGACACCGCCGACACCGCCGACACCGCCGACATCGAACGGTCCTGGCGCAACCGCTATATCCCCTCCCAACAGCTCTACTTCGCCACAGCCCGCCCAACCGACCACGCCGACATCATCGTGTACAACGATCAACTCCAACGGCCGACCTGGGAAGTCCGACCACACTCATCGATACACAGGATTTGACAATTGCTCCAATTCGGCACCTCGCTCGACTACACAGCTCGACGCTCGCTCGCTCCTCGTGCTCGGTTCCCTCGGTCACCGCGACGCACGAGAACCGCCCGGCTCGGTGGCCGGTGGTGAGGAACGAGCCACCGGGCGGCGATCGGCCCCAGCCCCTTCACGGCGGAACCGAAGTCTGCCGATCGGGCAAACTCAGCCCAAGATCTTTCGGCAACTCGGCGGACCCGTACATCGCAGCTGCATAGGTACATCAGCCCGCGCGACCGCGTGGCCGACGCCTTGATCCTGTGGAGCGAGACCTCGGCGGTGCCTTCACCGGGCGCGCTATCGACGGACGTCGTATCGCAGATGGGTGACGCGGTCGCCTTGGACGATCTCCGGGTTGCCGAGGAGTGCGGGTGGACCGTCGTACGCACCGAAGAACCGTACGCCCTTGCCGAACACCACTGGGACCAGGTCAACCTGGAGTTCGTCCACCAGACCGGCGGCCAGGGCCTGGCCCAGCAGGTCACCGCCGGTCAGCGACACGTCCTTGTCTCCGGCGGCGACCTTGGCCTGGGCGATCGCACTTGCCAGGCCGTCTGTGACGAACGTGAACGGCGCGTCGGGGAACGGCCAGTCCGTCGGCGGTTCGTGGGTCACCACGAAGACGGCGTCGCCCGCTGCGGGTCGGCCGTTCCAGCCGTTGGTGAGGTCGAACAGGCGACGGCCGATCACCGCCACTCCGATCTGCGACCAGGTTTTCTCCATGTACGCGGCGCTGGCGGCCGAAACGTGGAAGACCCGCTCCGGGTCGCCGCCATTGAAGGGGACATCCCCGTTGTTGTACCAGTCGAACAGCGGACCCACCCGGTCCGACTCGTCGGCGATGAAGCCGTCCAACGAGACCGTCGCGCTCGCGATCACCTTGCCCATGGCCTGTGGTTCCCTTCTGAAGACCTGATTTACCCGTGACGTCGGAGCCGGCGCCCCGGACCGGACAGCCGACATCTCTCCTGTCGAAGGTTTTCCGGACATTGCACGATCGTTCGCAACGTAGGTCGGGACGTCGCAAGGTTCGCGCGGACCGGACACGTTGCATCCGATCATGGTCGGCATGGTCGTATCGGCGTAGCGATACCTGGGTTCTTCACCTCGGTTTTGACTGTCTTGTCTACTATCTTGCTCCGGCATGATCAGCCGTATCGAGGCCCGGTCGACGCGTTTCAGCGGCGGCGTGGCTGGAGCCGGTCGAGGCCTCCGGGGTGGGCGTTGCCGAGCGCGATGACGGCGTCGGCGAGCGTGCCGTACAGGTAACCGAGGTGCCAGTGCTCGTCTGCGAGCTTGCCGCCGTCCTTCAACTGGCGGGCGAGCGCGGCGAGTTGCTCGGTCCACTCGCGCGCCGTCGACGGCAACTGCAGGGCGGCACTGGCGGCGCGCCCGCACAATCTTCTCTGCCGCACTAGCGCGGCTGAAGCGGGACTCACACCCAGCGCCTCGGCCACCCAGCAGCGCCGCGCGTACGCCGGAGCCCGACCACCACCCAGGGCGCGGGGCATCAACGTCTCGTACATCGCCCACGCGGCCACCGCCAGGGCGCCATGCGAAAGCGAGCGCAGCAGCGAACGAGGCACCTGCACATATCCCCGTGGAAACGATCTGGAAGAAGGCGCGACGCCACCGCCGGGCGTGCCGGTCGACGCCTCTTCCTCACAAGCCGCGCCAACCGCCGTCACTTGGCCCCACCCGCGCAAGAGGCGGCCACGGACGGCGAGATCATTCCGCGTATATTCCGCGAGCGGCGGCACGTGCGGGCCGAGGCTGGCACACCGTGGCACACGCCGAGCGTCGGCGGGCAGGCGTTACCGCAGGTCAGGCCTGGGTTTTGTCTGGCCAGGTAAGCGTGCCCTGCAGGATTCGAACCTAATGACTGTGGGATATGAGCCGCTTTCCCACCCCTGGGCACCTGGCCTCCTGGGCCCGCTTCGCGCCCGGGGTGAAGGAGTCGGCGGGCAAGAAGAAGGGCCGCGGCGCGACCGGGCACGGCAACCCCTACCTGGCCCGCGTCCTCGGGAGGCGGCGGTGGTGGCCGGCCGGACCGACACCTTCCTGGGCGAGCGTTACCGGCGCATCGCCCGCCGACGCGGCCCCAAACGCGCCATCGTCGCCGTCGGCCGCTCCATCTTGACCATCGTCTGGCACCTGCTGTCCGACCCCGACACCCACTTCATCGACCTGGGCTCCGACTTCTACGACAAACGCATCAGCACCGACCACCGCAAACGCAAGCACATCCGCGAACTCGAAGCCCTGGGCTACCGAGTCACCCTGGAACCAGTCGCCTGACCAACTGAGCTGATCACCAACTCTGGCGCGCCACCATACGCCGGGGTCCGCTGCCGCCTGCCCGCTAACTCGCTGATTTCCGGACTAGGCTGATTTCCGGACTAGAAGGTGCCCACCCCTGACGCCACGTGACGGGGCGTACGAGCACGCACCGAGCACGCACCGAGCACGGCCGACACCCTATTCGATCATTGCTATTCCAGCTGCCACCCTGCGCCGTCCGTGTGGGGCGGACCACGCGGAGCTGCAAGGGATAACACCGCGTTCGGGACGCCAAGGCGCTCCTGCGGCGGCTGGACCGTTGCCACCGCGTCCTGGCCAATCCGCGGCTCGGCCACATCCCGCTCAACGCCATTGGCGCCCGGTGGGGTTTCGCGAACGACGCACCATTCAACCGGGCCTTCGGCGTCACCCCTGAGCCGGGAATGGTGAAAGCCCTATTCGTCTCGCCCAGTCCTCCCGGATCTCACCTCACGACCCGGCCGGATCTTCCTCACCACCGGCGGCATGACACCGGCGGGCCCGTCACCCCCGTGTCGAACAATCTACGGGCATAGATTCCGCAGGACGCGCTGTCATCACGGAAGTCTTGACCATGCCGATCTACGCTTCCCGCATGGCTTTTGTTATCCCAGAGATCAAGGTCGGCCTGGCCGAACTCGGTGGCGGGCCTGACGCCTGGTGCTCAAGATGCGGCAAGCGTGCGACTCTGTACTACGTTGATCCAGCGACCGGAAGGCACACGTACGTCTGCACGACCGATGCCGGTCCCGAGGTAGAGGCAATGCTTTTGCGCTCCGCCGACTAGGCGAATCACCACCGTGGTGTCAGCCCTTCGAGCCTCCGCGCTGAAGAGACTTCGGAACGAGGTATTTCTTCGACGCCGTAGAACCGCGCTCGCGCCCGTACCTATGAGTGTTCGACCCCGCAGAACGGGGCGTCCCACGCCGTCGGAGCGTCGCTCTGGATCACACCCCCGACGCGAAGCCGTCGCGCGACGCTCTCGAAGCGCGCATTGTCATCGGTCCACGCGCGCGCGATGAGGCCGAACCGCGTGCCTTCCGCGAACTCGATCGCATGCGCTTGTCGTCGGTGTCAACGACGGCCGAATTCTGACCCCCTGACGACGCTCGGGTTCTAGTGCTTGTCGCAACACACCTGATCATGGAGGGCGTGTTGATGGCGAGGCGAGGGCCCAAGCGCAGGTTGGACGTGGAATCGGAGTACTGGCGGCTGGTGCTGTCCGGCGTGGGAACGGTGGAGGCGTGTCGAGCCGTCGGAATCGGGCGCAAGACCGGATACCGGTGGCGGGCGGAGAACGGCGGTCTACCGCCGGCGCGGCTGGCTGAGAGCGCCCGATCGAGCCGGTTCTTATCGCTGCTGGAGCGGCAGCGGATCGCGACCTTGCGAGCGCGGGGCCTGGGGGTACGCGCGATCGCCGACCGCCTGGGACGCTCCCCGTCGACTATCAGCCGCGAGCTGCGGCGCAATACGCTCCCGCACGACCGGGGCATCTACGACGGTGATTTGGCCCATGCACGAGCCCGGCAACGGGCCCGGCGCCCGCGTCAGGGGCGGCTGCTGGAAGACGAGCAGCTCCGCGCGGAGGTGCAGGCCAAGCTGGAGCTGGACTGGAGTCCTGAGCAGATAGCCGCGTACTTGCGCAGCGCGTGGCCAGACCGGCCGAGCTGGCACGTCTGCCACGAGACGATCTACCAGGCGCTCTACCACGGCGGCAAGGGCGGCTTGAGCCGCAACCTCACCCGCCGGCTACGCACCGGGCGACCGCTGCGCAAACGCCGCCGCCGACCCGACCAGCGTCAGCCGCGGTTCATCGCGCCCGCGCTGCTCATCGACCAGCGGCCCGTCGTCGTCGAGCTCCGCCATCGAGTCGGGGACTGGGAGGGAGACCTGATCACGGGGCGGCTGAACCCAGTCCGCGATCGCCACCCTGGTCGACCGCAAGAGCCGTTACCTGCGCCTGGTCCCGCTGCCGGCTCGTCACGACGCGCAGGCCGTTCGCGATGGCCTGATCGCTGTCCTCGACGGTCTGCCGCCGGCCGCGCGGTTAACGCTGACCTGGGATCAGGGAGCGGAGATGGCTTGTCACGATCAGATCGCCCCCTACCTGAGTGAAGGCGTCTTCTTCGCCCATCCAGGCAGCCCTTGGCAGCGCGGCAGCAACGAGAACACCAACGGGCTGCTCCGCCAGTACTTTCCCAAGCGCACCGACCTGTCGGCTCACACCGAAGCAGACCTACGCGCCATCGAGGAACGACTCAACAACCGTCCCCGGAAAACGCTCGGCTGGCGAACGCCCGCTGACGTCTTCTATGAAGGTCTGGCACCATGACTGTCCGTCACCGTTGCGATGATCACTCGAATCCGCCTGTTGGACTCTTCGGGGCCCCGGCGCAACAGGCGCCGGGGCCCCTGTGCGCGTGATGAGAAAGGAATGTATGGATCAACGTCGCTCGGCTGCCGAGGGTGACACGCTCACTCGCGGCAGGATTACGGATACGGCCGAACTCACGGTCACGGCCGACGACCGGTTCGACGATGAGGACTACCCCGCCTACAGCATGGGCACGGCCGCCGAGATGCTCGGCGTCACCCCGACGTTCCTGCGGGCCCTGGGCGTAGCGCATCTGATCGAGCCGAAACGCTCCAGCAGCGGCCATGGCCGCTGCTCTCGCTACCAGCTCCGCCTGGCCGCGCGTGCCCGGGAACTCGTCGATCAGGGCACTCCCGTGGAAGCCGCCTGCCGGATCATCATCTTGGAAGACCAGCTCGCCGAGGCGCTGCGCATCAACGCCGCATACGAACGCGAGCGCGCGGCCGGGGACTGACACCGGCGGTGAGAAGACCCGGCAGCCCGAAGCTGACCGGGTCTTGCTGTGCAGCGTGGCGACTTGGTCGCGCTTGTTGCCGCCAGCCTCGCATCTCCCGGGATTCGTGGCCTCCTACCAGGCGTGATGACGTTTCACACGCTGTCGATTACTGGCATTCAAGGAGCTGTGCGGCTGTGGTAGACCTCCCGTGCTGCCGATTCTCGTGCGGGCGGCGATACAGCAGCCGGAAACGAATCAGGGCCCGCACCCTGTGAAGGTGCGAGCCCTGCCGTGGCGCTATTTTGTCAGGCGGCGACGATGTTTTCGGCCTGCGGGCCCTTCTGGCCCTGGGTGACATCGAAGGCCACCCTCTGGCCATCGCGCAGCTCGCGGTAGCCGCCCTGAGAGACGATGTTGGAGTAGTGCGCGAAGACGTCGGCGCCGCCGCCGTCCTGCTCGATGAAGCCGAAGCCCTTTTCCGCGTTGAACCACTTCACGGTGCCAGCAGCCATGTTGATCTCCTCTTGATAGGTGCAAAGCCGAAATCCGCACTGCACGAATTCCGTGTCGCCGAGATAGGCCCACA
Source organism: Nonomuraea sp. NPDC049480 (assembly GCF_044465905.1). Taxonomy (NCBI): domain Bacteria; kingdom Bacillati; phylum Actinomycetota; class Actinomycetes; order Streptosporangiales; family Streptosporangiaceae; genus Nonomuraea; species Nonomuraea sp. NPDC049480. Next base: position 14,563 of record NZ_JBITMD010000022.1, on the reverse strand, counting down.
CCCGGAGAAGACCGGTAAACAAAAAAATGCACCTGAGGCTACATACCGTCAGGTGCACACAAGTTCTTTATGGGTACCACAACTGCAACTGCGCCTAATCTAGCACACGTGCACGCGTGGTACGCATACCGCGGCCGTTATCCGCCTGGATGAGTCGCGTTCCGCGAGGCGCCGCACTCCCGCCCACGCCACCACCCCGCACCTCGGCCGAGTTCGCCAGGGCGACCTTCGACGACTACGCCAGGTTCGGCGGAGTGATTGACCTTCAACGGCGACGCCCAGTTCCCCCTGGGCGGCCTTCAACGCCGGCGCCTCGTTCGGCGAGGCGACCTTCGACCGCGGCGGCGCGTTTGACCAGGCGACAGGATTGGAGTTCGCGGCGCAGTGTACGGGTGGGACCGGCGGCTGACCTGGATAACGATCGTGGCCCCGGCCCTGGAAGAGGAACAAGACCACGACGGCCGCCGCCCACTTCCCGCGGATTGATGTCGCGGTAAATGCCCAGGTGGAACGCGCGTTGTAGGCTGGCAGGGAGATGCCTGGTTCAACTGGCCGGGTGCGAAAACCGGCCGGAAGCGCGACTTTCGTCGGGCGTCGACGTGAGATGTCCGATGTTCGGCGCTTGGTGCCGAGAACGCGGCTGCTGACGCTGACCGGTCCGGGAGGGGTCGGCAAGACCCGGCTGGCGTTGCACGCCGCCCACACGTTGCGGTCGCGGTTTCGCGACGGCGTGGCGATCGTGGAAGTGCACCCACTCACGCATGACGATCTGCTCGCCCCGGCGGTGGCCGCCGCGCTGGGAGTGCGGGACCTCGACCGGCCGCTACGGCCGGAGCTCGCAGAGTACCTGGCCGACAAGCGGATGCTGCTCGTGCTGGCCGGCTGCGAACATCTGGCGCAGGCGTGCGCGGAATTGACGCAGTGGCTGCTGAGCACCGTTCCCCACGTGAGCGTCATCACGACCAGCCGGCACCGCCTGAGCGTGCTCGGCGAGCAGGTGCTGGCGATCGAACCGCTGCCGTACGCCGACCAGCACGCGCCGGTGCGCGAGATCGCCCGCAGTGATGCGGTGCGGCTGCTGATCGAGCGGGCTGCCGCCGCCCAGGTCGGCCTGAAGATCGATGCCACCACCATTGCGGTACTCGCCCGCATCTGCCGGCGGCTGGACGGCATCCCGCTGGCCATCGAACTGGCCGCGGCGCGCCTGCGTGCTTGCCCCCTTGAGCAGCTCGAGCGGGAGCTGGAGGACGACAGCACCGGCCTGACCGGCCACAGCTCATCGCCGTTCGCCGCATTCCACGAGAGCCTGCGTGCCATCATCGACTGGAGCTACCGGCTGTGCTCACCTGCCGAACAGCGGCTATGGGGGCGCCTTTCGGTCTTCCCGGGTGGCGTCGATCTAGAGACGGCCGAGCAGGTGTGCTCCGGTGCCGGCATCGCCGCCGAGGATATCGTCGACGTGATCGCCGCCTTGGTGGACCACTCGATCCTGTCGGCCCGGCCGTCGGCGACAGGCATGCGCTACCGGTTGCTGGACACCCTGCGCGCCTACGGGCGTCAACGCCTGACCTCCCACGATGAGGAGTTGCTGCGGGAGCGGTACTGCGCTCACTACCGGTCCTTGGCCGAACGGCAGTCAATCGACCGGCTCGGCCCCGACCAGCTCGAGAGCTTCCGCATCCTGCAGGCCGAGTTGCCCAACGTGCGGACCGCTCTGGAGTTCTGCTACAGCAGGCCGGCCTCGGCCGAAGGCGGCCTGGACATGGCCGCCCGGCTTGGAGCCTTCTGGCTGCTGGCCGGGGCTTTGACCGAGGGCAGGCATTGGCTGGATCATGGCCTCGACCTCGCGTCGGCGCCGACCCGGACGCGTATCACCGCACTGTGGGTCGACGCCCTGCTCGCGATCTACCAGCGAGATCCCGTCGCGGCCACGGCACGGCTCAGCCAGTGTCATGCCCTGGCCAAGGAGCTGGCAGATGAGACAGGCCGGACATACGCCGCCATGACGGCCGGCATCGCCGAGCTCACGGCCGGCAACACCGCCCATGGCCTGGCCCTGATGGAGGCGGCGCGCGCACGCCAGCGAGCGGCTGGCGATCTCGACGCCGTCGGCCTCAACCTCTATCTCGCCGCGACGTTCTGCGCCGCCGGCGATCCCGACGCCGCCGCGGCGCTCGGCCGTGAGCTGCTGGCCTTGTGCGATGTCCACGACGCGCCTTTGTTCCGCGCGTACGCGCTGTTCCTCATCGGCATCGCGGCCTGGAAACACGGCGACTCCCGCCAGACCGAGAGACTCATCCAGGAAGCCACCGCGCCATGGATGGCCGCCAACGACCACTGGGCGCTGGCCAAGGCGCTGGAGGTGCTGGCTTGGACCGCCGAAGCCCGCCACGCCCACGAGCGCGCCGCCCGCCTCCTGGGCGCCGCCGACGCACTGTGGCAAGAGATCGGCTTCGCCCCCACCCTGCTGCCCTACCACACCCACTCCCACCAGGACTGCGAGAGCGGCGCCCGCCAAGGGCTCGGACAACAGGCGTTCGCCGCCGCCTTCCGCCGCGGAGCCGAACTCGATCTCCACACCGCGGTGGCATATGCGATCAGCAACGACGATCGCCAATGAACGCCGATGAACGCCGAGCTCGCCGGTCAGCCACAGGCCGCGCACGCCGGCCCCCGTCCGGGTTCTGGTCGGTAGCCGATCGGCGCGCGCAGCCGGCGCCACTCCCGCCTCGGCAGGTCGGCAGTCCCGGCCCGTCGTCGCTGAGGTGATCAATGAGCAACGTGCTCGTCGTCGGCGCCTCCGGGGACGGCCTGGCTGTCAGTGGCCGCCGGGGCCGATCTCGGTAGCGGTTACCGATGTCGCACCTGTCCGTCGGCCGCAGACTCGCCGGTATAGAAGCGGGTCATGTTGCGATATGTCGTTCAGCGAATCCCCTCACAAGAGCCTGACCAGAGCACCGAAGTGCTGAACTCCCTTCGCGGCATGAACTCGCTGTGCCGACCCTGAAGGAAGCGTCATGAACATTGTTCGTACCGTCCTTGCGGCGGTGGTCGCGGCCGCAGGAATGCTCGTCGCCGGCCAGGCCTCCGCCGCCCCGGCCTCATCGGCGGCCGCGGCATTCCAGATCCAATACATCAAGCGCGTCCTCTCCGGCGCGCCGAACACAGTGGTGAGCGGCACCGCGCTCTGCCCAAGTGGCACCCGGATGGTCTCCTCCGCCGCAGGCAACGCCGGCATCGCCGCCATCACCCCGCTCCCGGACTTCTCGGGAGCGGAGGCCGTCGGCCGTCTCAGAAGTACGGCCAACCGGGCCTTCCTGGAGATCGTCGTCGGCTGTCTGCCGACGGCCCAAGTCCCCGGCCTGAGCTCGTCCAGATGGATCTCACTCACGCAGAACTTCTTCCCCGACGCGCGGGGCAATCGCCGGGGCGTGGTGACCTGCCCGTCCGGGATGCGCGCGTTCGGCGGTGGCGGCTCCTTACGGACTCCGGAGGGAACCCTCAGCACCAAAGGCAACGCGATGTACTCCAATACGGTGACCGCTGACGGCACCGGCTGGACCATGAAGGTCTTCTCGGGGAGTCTCAGTGAGAAGCTCGTCATCACCACGCAGTGCGCACCGCTGGGCGATGCGCATGTCGAGCAGGCCAACATCCCGCTCCCCATCAACGCCAGGGAGGAGATCGTCCACGTTCCGTGCCAGCCGGGATACACCATGCTCTCGGGCGGCGTGTACCTGTCCAAGTCCGACGGCACCGAACAGCAGGGAAGGATTCTCGACTCACTCCCGGGCGCCGAGGGCTGGGTCGCCAGCGGAAACTCCCATGGCATCCGCGACACCAAGCTGGTCGCCCTGGCACAGTGCTTCATTCCCACCGGCTGACCTGACCTGATCTCCTGCGGCGGCGGGCACGTTGCTCATCGCCGCAGGTCGAGGATGCCCAAGTCGCGGGCGCGTGTCACAGCCTCCCTGCGGGTGCGGACGCCGAGCTTGTCCAGCGCCGCCGCGACGTGACTGTCCACGGTGCGCACCGAGAGGACGAGCTGGCCGGCGATCTCGGCGTTGGTCATGCCCAGAGCGAGGAGCTGGACGACCTCGCTCTGGCGTTCGGTCAGCCCGGCCGGGTTGACCCTGGTCGCGGGTGCCGGACCGCGCGGGATCCGGGCCACGCCGAGACTTCTCAGGCGTGCCCGGACCAGCCGGGCACGCGGCTCGGCACCCAGCTCGTCCAGCAGAACCAGAGCCGCCAATTGGTCCTCTGTCTCGGGGCTGTCGGCCAGGGCCGCCGCGTACTCGTACCGGCAACCGGCCGCCCGCCACGTCTCGGCCGCCTCGCGCCAGCGGCCGTCGGCGAGCAGCGCGTACGGATGGTCCAGCCCCTCCCCGCCGACGGGCCGGCCCGCCCGGCCCAGCCAGTAGGCCAGCTCCGCCCGGATGGCGGCCGTGCCGAACCGGCCGGCCAGCTCGTAGGCCTCGGTCAATTCCGCGGCGGCGGCACCGGCGTCGCCGGCGAGCATGGCCGCCTCGGCCAGCGCCGCGGCGGCCGGGCCGATCCACTGGCACTCGCGCAGGGGTAGCGCGATCTGCCACGCCTCACGCAGCGTCTCCACCGCACCGGGTTCGCCGCGCCGCAGCCGAGTACGGCCGATCAGCGTCACCGCGGCGCATCGCACCGGCGGGGAGCTGTCGAGTGCGTACGCCGCGGCCGACACGACCTGATCCCATTCGGCGGTCGCGAAATGCAACGCCCCCAACGCCACCTGGAGATATCGGGTGAACATCACGAAGTCGGAGCGCTCGGCGAACTCGATGCCCTCGGGGAGCAGCCGCCTGGCGTCGTCGAGATGCAGGAGTTCCAGGTAGTACAGGATGAGATTCACGTAGGCCCGGCAGGCGTGTTCCGGCTCGTCGGCGGCCAGCGCGATCCGCAGGCTCTCCTCCATGGAGGAACGCGCGCGGGCGTCACCGGTTCCCCAGAGCGCCATGGCGAGATTGTTGAGCGCGTGTGACAGGGTCGCGGGCGTGTCCTTGCCGAGCGCGATGGCCTGCTCGGCCACGACGACGGCCTCGGCGTTGCGCCCCGCCAGCGCGTGCAGTTGCGCCTTGCCGCTGAGCGCCATCGCCAGCAGGTCGTCGTCGCCGGCGGCGGCCAAGACGGCGATCGCCTCGTCGGCCGCCGTATCCGCCCCGTCCGGGTCCCCGGCCCACCAGCAGATCCGTGACAGCCAGCGCAGGGAGGCGCCGTAGACACGCGGGTCGTCACCGCGCCGCAGCTCGACGGCCCTGCGTTGGGCCGCCAGCGCGTCGCCGGCCGGAGCGTCGATGGTGTAGCACTCGATGGCGAAGCCCTCCCACAGCTCCGCCTCGGCTCGTGGCTCGAGGATCGGGTGCTGGTCGAGCACCAGCCGCAGATGGGCCGCCGCTTCCCGGTGCGCCCCGGCCGCCGACGCCTCCTGGGCGGCGATCGGCCCGTATTGGAGGATGACGGCGCTGTCGCCCGCCTGGGCCGCGTGATGCACCACCCGGGACACGTCGGTTCCCGGCCGCGCCATGAGCGCGGCGAGCACGCTGCGATTGGCCGCCATCCGGCGCGCGGCCGGCATCGAGCCCACCACCGCGCGCCGGGTGAGCTCGTGGCGAAAGCCCACCCGGCTCGGCGTGACCGCGATCAGGCCGAGCTGCTCGGCCGGGGCGAGTGCCGCCGGACCCTCCGGTACGAGCGCCTCAACGAGCCAGCGCTGTACGACCGACGGTACGACGGCGAGCCGTTCGAGGATCTCCAAGGTGGCCGGGTCGAGATGCGCTGTCCGGGCCTGGACGGCGTCCGCGATCGTGAGCGGCACCGTCGTCGCGTCGCCTGAGGCCAGGACCTCGGTGACGAAGTACGGGTTGCCCGAGGTTATCGCGAAGACCTCATCGGCATCGGCGTTCGCGGCGGCGCTCAGCCGGCGCACCGCGGACTCGGTGAGCCGGGCCAGACGCAGCCGGCGGACCGGCCCGACCCGCGAAGCCAGTCCGAGCAGTTGCTGCAGCGGATGGTCGGTGCTCAGCTCGTCGTCGCGGTAGGTCAGCACCAGGACCAGCGGTAGTTGCGCCGCCCGGCGGACGAGGTAGCGCAGCACGTCGAAGGTCGCCTCGTCGGCCCAGTGCACATCCTCGATGGCGAGCACGGTCGGGTGGTTGGCCCAGCCGAGTTCGTCGCGCAGGGCTTCCAGCACCTCGCCCCGGTCACCGAGCTCCAGCGCCCGGGTCAACGCCGTGCCGACGCTGCCGATGAGATCCCGTAACGGGCCGAGCACCCGCGGCGTCACCAGGTCGTCGCAGTAGCCGATGAGGAGCCTGCCTTCCGCCGGCAGCACTCCGCGGATGGCCTCGACCAGGCTCGACTTCCCGATCCCTGCTTCGCCGGAGATGAGGACCACCGTGCCGGATCCGTCGCCGGCGTCGCGGACGGAGCTGCCCAGCGCCGCCAGCTCGTCTTCTCGCTCCAGGATCGCGTTGCCCACTTCTCACAGTCTGGCATCCGCCCGTCCCGATATGGGTGATGCCGTGGCCCGGCCTAGGTAAACCGGCACCGAAGCCGAAGCGGCCGGGCCGCACTAAAACTGGGGGGAAAGCTCACGCGACGAGACCAAGGAGCATCCGGCGGGGTCGCCTAGACGCCCTTCACGCCGGAGCGGAACAGATGGGGGTTCGGCGATGATCACGCATCGAAACCGGGCGTCACGTTCCGTCCAAGATCAATCTCAGCGCCAACGGCTGTTCCTGGGTTTCAAGCCCCGATCTGTCCCAGGTCACCTTCTGCGTGGCAGGCGGGCTGGGCGTGCTGGTCGGCGTGCAGGGCCGTGCCCGGGCACGGGGCATCACGCTGGCCCTGACCGGCCTTCCGCCGCGCGTGGCCCAACTGCTTGCACATCACCGGCCTGGACCGCCGCTTCCCGATCGTGGTGTGATCCAGCAGGTCAACCGAGTCCGGCGACGTCAGGGCAGGCCTTGTCGGCGGCTGAGCGCTTCATCCGAGGAGAACAGACCCCGTCAAGAACAGGAGCACATGCGATGCCGCGAGAAGTCATCTCCACGCCCGAGGCGCCGAAATATCCCAGCTACAGCCAGGCGGTGAAGGCGGGCAACACGATCTACGTCGCCGGAACAGTCGGAGTCGATGTGGCGACCGGCGAGCTGGCAGGGCCCACGATCCAGGAGCAGACCCGCCAGTCGCTGCTCAATTGCCAGGCGATCCTGCGCGCCGGCGGCGCTGCTCTGAGCGACGCTGTCATGGTCCACACCTTGCTCCTGCGCCCCGAAGACGCCGACGGCGTCAATGAGGTCTTCGACGAGTTCTTCCCGGACGTGCGGCCGCCGCGCTGCGTGAGCAAGCTAGGTGTCGACCGGCCGGGGATTCTGGTGTCGATCGCCATGGTCGCCGTCACTGACTGATCGTTGGACCTGACCCTGGCCCTCCGGCTTCGCCGGACCGGACACTCTCGACCCGCTTCATCGCTGTCGGCACGGCGTCGGCCGGCCGCGCCCCAGCCTGCGGGTCCAGGTTCCCCGGGTACGGCGCGTGGGGTCAGCGGGGCAGGCCGAGGGAGATCCGCCGTTCGGCGCCGCAAGCCCCATGACGGCGGCCCGAGCGCCGGACCTTGAGGAAAGCTCCGCCACAGCCCACGCAAGGGCCGATCTCCCGGACCGATCCCCGTGTGCGCCGACCCGCTACGGGCAGAGCACCCTGGTTTCGGCAGTGCACAGGTCGAAGCCCGGGCCGCCGTTGGCGGCGTCGTTGCCTCCCAGGCCGTTGAGGACGTCATCGCCCGCCCGGCCGAAGACCACGTCTCTGGCCGTCCCGCCGAAGAACCTGTCCTTGCCACGCCCCATGTCCGCCCTGGAGCGCAGGGAGGTGAAGTTCCGGAGCGTGTCGTTGCCGCCCCTGGTGGCCGCCTTGATCCGGACGATCCCCGCAGCCGGGCATGACACCTCGTTGGCGCCCGCCGCCACGCACGGCGCGACCGCCGGGACCACGTCGAGGGTGTTGCGAACGTGCAGCCGGCCGCCGGCGCCGACGAACACGGTGATGTTGTCCGGCCCGTTGCCCGCGATGATCTGCAGCGTGCCGCCGCCGGTCACGACCACGTTGCTGGCGGCGTGTGCCGGCCCGGCGACGGCCAGCAGCGTGCCGGACAGCGCGGCCCCCGCTGCCAGCGCGCGCACGCCGTACCTGCGCACGATGGTGGCTCGTGAGCGGCTATCGTTCCTGCGTGTCTTCATCTATCCCCTTGCCGGGTGGATGATCAGGCTCCGAAGCCGGTGCCCGACACCCCCAGTACAGCGCTGCGATGGCCGCGCCTCAGTGCCGAAGCTCACCAGGGCTTTGCGTCCTTTGGCGTAGACAAGGGCGGTCAGGGCGGAGGCCTGCCGCCTTCCGTTCGTTCTCCGATCCGGCTCTCGGGTCCCCTCCCGCCAATCGAGCCTGCGGCAGTTATCGGCTGTGCTGATGGATCGTTCGCTTATCGTCGGTTTCCCTCCGGCAGGGGCGGGCGTTGAGTCAAGGGGCAGGCGTTCGGCCCGCGGCGCTGTCCGCCCGTGGCCGGCCCCGCTGCCCGTTCCGAACGGCGGCCGTTGGGACGACCGCAGGGTGAGTGAAATCGCCTGGCTGCGTCATTACCACGCGAGGTAGTGGAACCATGTCGATGGTCGGCAACGCCGCTGGCACGCCTTCGCGACCCTGATCTATCTCCGCGCACCGCCCGGCCCTCTTGATCAAGCGGGGGCAGGGTTGTTCCCTTCACCGGAATGAGGCCCGCTGTGGCACACCTCGACATCACCAACCTGCACTGCGTCAAGACCCGCGACGGCTTCGGAGGGGACGGCGACGAGGTCGACGTCTACCTCAAGGTCGACGGCGGGGCCGAGCGGCACGTGTCCGGCCCGCACCGCCTGGACAAGTCCAGGAACGACGAGGACGTCACGCTCAACATCCACGAGCCGTTCAACACCGAGGTTCTGGTCCGGCTTCGGGAGCGCAACGGCGCCCGCGGCGGCTCCAACGATCTCGACCTCGGGGTCCAGGACATCGGCCCGGCCGTCCAGGGCGCCCGTGACCTTTCCTTCAGCGGCAACAACGGGCGGGTGGTCTACACCGCGAGGATCGGCGTCTCGGCCTAATCCCTGGCCCGCGGGAGACACTGCTACCCCGGCCGCCGCTTGCGGCCGGGGCGGCTCATGAGAAGTACCTGAGCAGGCGTCTGCCCCACTCGTAGAGCGAGAACTGCCGGAGCCGGGGCGGCCGGATCGAGCCAGGGGCGTCCGGCACGGACCGGCCACGAAAGGCATCGACATGGCAACCAACGTGCACATCCCGGCGCCGGAACGAGGCGCGACGGACGCGATGAGGAGGACCGCGCTCGTCGCGGGACTGCTCTACCTGATCACCATTGTCACCTCCATTCCCGCGCTCGTCCTCTACGGCCCCGTGCTCAACGACCCGGGCTTCATCGCCGGGCCCGGCCCGGACACCGGTGTGCTGTGGAGCGGCTTCCTGGAGGTCATCTGCGCTTTCGCCTGCATCGGCACCGCGGTCGTGCTGTATCCGGTGGTCAAACGGCACAACGAGGCCGCCGCGCTCGGCTTCGTCGCCGCGCGCGTCCTGGAGGCCGCCATCATCGTCGCCGGCATCATCAGCCTCCTGTCCGTCGTGACCCTGCGGCAGCCGGCAGCCGCCGGAGCCGACACGGATTCGCTCGTCACCACCGGCACCGCGCTCGTCGCGATCCACAACTGGACGTTCCTGCTCGGGCCCGGCTTCATCCCGGCCGTGAACGCCCTGTTGCTGGGCTCCCTGCTGTACCGGGCCCGGCTCGTGCCACGGGTCATTCCGGTGATGGGCCTCATCGGGGCGCCCCTGCTGTTGCTTTCCGCGACCGCCGTGCTGTTCGGCCTCTACCCGCAGGTCTCGGTGCTGTCGGGCATGTCGGCCGTTCCGATATTCCTGTGGGAGGGATCGCTCGGCCTCTGGCTGGTCGTCAAAGGGTTCAAGCCCTCTCCCCTCACCGCCGCCACGATCGCGCCCGCCGCCCGCTGACCCGCGAACCGCCGCATGGACGACCCCCGGCGGGCGCCGGGAGGGCCGCCCGGATCGCCGAGATGCTCGGCCTCCTGGCCCGAGGTCGTGCTCCAGATCCAGAGGACCAGGGAGAGACCCGTGAAGACCATCGTTCATGACAGACCCGGCGCGAATGTGAGCCACGCCGGCTGGTCCATGCGCATGGCCAGCCTGATCGCGGGCATCGCCCTGCTGCTGATGACCGTCCTGGCCGTCTCGTGACCGCGCTCGATCCGCTCAACGACCCCGGACAGGTCCTGCGCGCGGCGGGTGCGTTCACCACCATCTGGCACATCGGCCTCGTCTTCTTCTCCTTCCACCTGCTGCTGATCGGCCATCTGGCGTACCGGTCCGGTTTCATGCCGCGCGTGATCGGCATCCTGCTGGTGATCGCCGGGCTCGGATACCTCGCCGACGGGCTCGGCCTAATGCTGGTCCCGGGCTATGCACTCGACATCGCGCTGTTCACCTTCGCCGGTGAAGTGGTGCTGATCTTCTGGCTGCTCATCAGCGGCCGCCGGCTGACCACCCGGCCAGAGGCGGGCAAGCATGCCGAACCTCCCCGAGAAAGGACGGCCCAGTCATGACACCCCGGACAATCGCGGTCACGGTAGGAGCCCTGTTCATCTTCCAGATGATCTCGGCCATGATCGGCACCACACTCACCCAGGCCTTCATCGACGGCAACCCCGACAAAACAGCGCTGACGACCGGCGTCACGCTCATGATCTGCTCGGGCCTGGCCGTGGTAGGCATCGGCCTGCTCATGTACCGAATCCTGAAGGACTTCAACCAGAAGCTGGCCCTGTGGTACCCCGTCATGAGGGTCATCGAATTCGCGGTCTCCGCCACCTGCGGCATCTACCTGCTGACGCAGCTGCAAGCCGTCCCCAACACGATGTTGTGGGTGTACATCCCCACAGCCATCGGCGGCCTGGTGTTCACCTACCTGCTGTTCGCCTCCCGCATCGTCCCGCAGCCGATCGCGGTCCTCGGCCTCATCGGCTACGCCCTGCTGCTGCTGGGAGTGCCACTGGACCTGCTCGGCGTCCTGGACATGGACGCGGGAGCGGGCATGCTCTTGCTCGCGCCGGGCGGGTTGTTCGAAGTCCTGGTGCTGCCCATCTGGTTGTTCGCCAAGGGCTTCACCCTGCCTCAGCCTTCTCAACCGGCGCGGGTCCGAGCGGCGTAGTCAACCGACTGTCAATCGACTGCCTGCCGAATCATCGCTGAACCTCTCCATTCGATCATGTGGTGCACCGCGCACCTGGCGGAGCACACCGGCCAGCCACATGTGATCCCTCCCGTCCCGCTCCGGTGTGAAAGTCACGCGGCCAGACCGGATTGGCCTAGCCGTGCCCAGACACCACATGTCCTATGCGCGCGCCTCGTACACGATGTTGAAGGGTGTCTCGGCGACGCGCCGGAAGCTGGCGAATCCGGCGTCGGTGACGATCCGGCGCATCGGCTCCTCGCCGGCTTGGGCGCCGAGGGAGTAGCCGCCCTCCTGTGAGAGCGCGTTCGGCACACAGAGGAACGTCGAGAACGAGTAGTAGACCCGGCCGACCGGGTTGAGATTGTCACCCACGCTCGCACCAGCGAACGGCTCGACGATCATCCAGGTGCCGCCGTCGGCCAGCCGCTGCCGTACGGCCCGCTCAGCACAACGACATGTGGTTCCGGGTGACGGTGAAGTCGTGCGTCATGGACGACCCGCGGACTTCGATGTCCTCACTGTGCACGCGGCGGCCTGCGCGTCGGCGACGTGGAAGCGCAGCCAGGGCGGCCCGGTGATGGCCACGCCGAAGAAGAACAGTTTTCCCGGTGCCGGGTCGCCCTTGAGGTGCGCGGTCATTGCGATGGTCAGCCGTCAGGCAAAATCGTAACGGCCGCCCGTGTCCAGCTCTGGGATGATCGCCGTCGGCAGGCATGCCTCATTGAGCGCGGCCGCGATGGTTGATCAGGTTGGTGTCGGCCGCGATTGCGGGACCACGGGCTGCGGACAACGGTCATCAGCTGACCTGCACTCACTCACCGCGGAACCCCGACGAAGTTCGCGAAATGCGAGGCGCTGGTCGTTCATGAGGGTGATCAATCGAAGCAACGAAGCGCTGTTCCTGCGATGTCATCAACAACGAGACCTGCGCAGGAGGCACCGGTCTCTCCGACATCCGGTAGATAACACACTCTCTGTCTGGTACAGCTTCGTTGGGGATATGCACGGGTCATCGGTGTCCAGACTCAGTGTCCCGTCTCAAGCGACCTGCTCGATATCGCACGCGACCTGCTGGTCGCGTCCTGGATGCGGTGTAAATAGATCACGAGCGTAGGTTCCGTACTGAACCGCCAAGTTCCGTACGAAGGAGTCCACGCTCGTGACCCGTCGAGTATCGCCTATCCAGGCCATCCGTGCCGAGATCGACGCTCTGTTCACCGCTGATCGTGACCTGGTCGAGGTCCTCGAAGACGTCGCCCGGCTCGGCGCCCGCCTGATCATCCAGACCGCGGTCGAGGCCGAAGTCGAGGCGTTCCTCGGCCGCGCCCGCTACCAGCGCGCCGCCACCGTCACCGCAGCCGACAGCGAGAAGGAGGATGTCGTGGTGCGGCCCGGCCACCGCAACGGGCACTGCCCGACCACGATCAAGACCACCAGCGGCCCGATCACCATCGCCCGCCCCAAGCTGCGCGGCACCACCGAGAAATTCGCCTCCCGCCTGTTCGGCACCGGCGTCACCCGCACCCACGCCCTCGAAACGCTGGTCATCGCCTCCTTCGTGCGCGGCCTGTCGGTGCGCGACGTAGAAGGGGCGCTGGCCGATGCACTCGGCCCGGAAGCCGCTCTGTCGAAGTCCACGGTCTCGACCATCTGCCAGGCCATCGTCGCCGAGTACGACGCCTGGTGCCGGCGCGACCTGACCGGCATCGAGCTGGACTACCTGTTCCTCGACGCCTCACACTTCAAGATGCACCAGGCCAGCAGCCGGGCCGAGCCGATCCTGGCCGCCTGGGGCATCACCACCGACGGCAGGCCCGTCTTCGTCGGCCTGGACGCCGCCGGCGCCGGTCGATCTGCTCGATCTGCACCGCGGCCAGGTGCGGGAAGAGCATGTTCACCATGTCACGGTTGCACACCGTTCACGGTCTCATCCAGAGCAGCGGGGTGTGGATGGAACAGCACATTCTGTCACCACAGGAATCTTGGCAGAGCCCTTAGAGTGATACTCCCGACAGGTTCCGTAACGTTCGCTGAGGACCGCCGGCGTCACATGCGGTGTCAACGTGAGGTTGTGTCGCCGAGCGCGCTTCGCACATGTCCTTGATGGGAGCTACGACCAGGTCTGGTTCGTCGAGGTGGACGCTGTGACCGGCTCTGGTCGTGACGATGTGACGGCTGTTGTTGGCCAGGGCTGCCAAGTCCTGCTGCAGGGGCATCCAGAACGACATCCATCGACGTAGGAACTCGGGATCGTTGTGGCTGCCGTAGGCCCCGATCGGGGTGGGGCTGCGAGTGATGACCGTGAGGGGTAAGTCGCCGAAGTGGCGGCGTTCGGCGGCCATCGCGCGTTTGCTAGAAGCGCCGTTGCCGATCAGTTCGGCGACGACTGCGCGGCGCCGTCGGCTGGTCAGGTCCAAGGCCACGCTCGTCTCGACCAGGTCGGCGGGGACCTCTTTGGCGGCCCAGTCGTGGTAGTACCGGTGGCCGAGCAGCCGGACACGGGCGCGCTCGATTCCGCGCGGCCTCAGCAGATAGCGGGTAACGGCCCGTTTCCACCGATCGTAGTCGCCCATCCGCCAGCCGAACTCTTCGACGATCTTCTCTGTGGACAGCTCGTGGGTTGATTCGATGAGGATCAGGCCGGCGACCCGCTCCGGGTGACGCGCGGCGTAGAGGCGGATGATCGACCCGCCGAGGCTGTGCCCGACCAGCACGTACGGGCCCGGTACCGCGGCCGCCTCCAATACGGCGTGGAGTTCGTCGGCGAGCTTGGGGGCCGAGCGCTGGCCCGGCACCCAATCCGACCAGCCGAGCCCGCCCCGGTCGTACAGCAGCACGCGATGGCGGGGGACGAGCTGACGCTGAATTGCCGTCCATTCCAGGCAGGTGGAGCCAATGCCGGGCGCCACCACAACTGTTGGCCCGTCGCCGTCACCCTCGAGCCACACATGAATGCGCCGGCCGCGCACGTTGACCAGCTTGCCGGGAGGCGGGAAACGGCGCCGGTCGGCGCGTTCGCCGAGGATCTGGTACAGGATGCTGGCCATGGCGGCCCCTCCGGCTATCGTGGCGGCTGCCTTGACGATGGCTGCGGGCAGGCGTGCCGGGATGGCATGCGCGGGGGTACGCGGCGGATCGGTCATGAACTGGGCTCTCCTAATGAGTTCTGGGAGTAAGCCATCCGGCAGACTCCGTGGTGGATAGTGGCCGCCGGTAGGTGAGCACTCTGCTCTCCTGGACGTTGAG
>NZ_JBITMD010000021.1:0-202287 GCF_044465905.1 Nonomuraea sp. NPDC049480 | reverse complement strand
GGTTACATTCCGAACCCGGAAGTTAAGCTTCTCTGCGCCGATGGTACTGCACTCGGGAGGGTGTGGGAGAGTAGGTCACCGCCGGACAATCTTTATACAGAAAGGCCCCCGACCACACGGTCGGGGGCCTTTCTGTATCCCGGCGCAAGAGCCCTTGAACGTGCGGTGCCGGATCGACGCGGACGCATTCCAGGCATCGTTGCTCGGAGAGATCGGTAGCAAATGATCGGCACATAGCGTGAACGATCACGGTGTCGCATACTCAGGTGAGCTGAGGCTCCCTCCGTAAACGTCGGTGATCTCGCCGCGCACTACCGTCAGTCCGTCAACGGCGGGAGCCGTACGCGCGGATGAAGACGTCCTTGGTCAAGAACTCGCTGATCAGCGCCACATGCAGTGGGTACCATCGCGGAATTCGGTACCGGTCGCGTCGATCCCCACCAGTTCTGGATTGTCCGACGGGTACGCGCAGCAGTGTGGAGTCGTCGCTGCCGATGTCGAGCACCAGGTCACCGGGCCCGAGTTCGACCACCGAGGTGATCGCGGCGACCTTCTGGTACCGGTGCCGCACCATCGACTGGTTCAGGCTGGACCGATAGCCGTAGTGCTCGCCGTACATGAGCCCGAGGTCGTACGTGTAGAGCTTGGTGCACACGTCGACGAAGCCGGTCAGAGGCGTTCGACATTGGTGCCGTGGCAGCGGTTGCGGGTGTCGAAGACGAGCGGACTCACCTGCTCGACCAGGTCGTAGTCGAAGTGGTCGTGGTCGGTGAGAATGGCCACGGCGTCGGCGGACGCCAGCTCCTGGCGGGTGACTTCGACGATTTCGATGCCCGACGTCAGCTGGTAGTCGTCGATGTGCGGATCGGCGGCACGGACGTGGGCGCCGAGCTTGCAGAGCGATCGGGCGATCTGGATGGCGGGTGATTCGCGGCAGTCTCCGACATTCTTCTTGTAGGCGAGGCCGAGAAGGAGTAGCCGGCTGCCCCTCACGGGTTTGGCGCGCTCGTTCAGCGCCGCGGTGAGCCGCTGCACGACTTGATCCGGCATGCTGTTGTTGATGTCGTTGGCAAGTTCCACGAACCGGAAGTTGTGTCCGAGGCCCCGCTTGACCGCCCACGACAGGTACGAGGGGTCGATCGGCAAGCAGTGCCCCCCGACGCCGGGGCCCGGAGTGAAGCGCATGTAGCCGAAAGGCTTGGTGGCGGCGGCGTCGATGGCCTCCCAAACGTCGATCCCGAGCTGGTGGGCGAAGATGGACAGCTCGTTCACGAGGGCGATGTTGACGTGCCTGAAGGTGTTCTCCAGGAGCTTGCACAGCTCGGCCGCCTGGAGCGAGGACACGGGCACGACCTGCTGCACGAGCCGCTCGTAGAACGCCTGGATCCGCTCCAGCGAGGGTCGGTCGATGCCGGAGACGACCTTCGGTGTGTTCTCCAGTCGCCACCGGCCGTTGCCCGGGTCAATGCGTTCGGGACTGTAGCCCAGGTGGAAGTCCGCGGGAGCGCGCAGCCCCGAGCCCTCCTCCAATAGCGGCAGAAGGAACTCCTGTGTGGTGCCGGGATAGGTGGTGGACTCCAGGATCACGGTGGCGCCAGGCCGTACCAGCGGCGCGATGGAACGGCCTGCCGCCGCGATGTGGCGCAGGTCGGGAGCGCCGTCGCAGAGCGGTGTCGGTACGGTGATCAGGCAGATTTCGAACGCCTCGGCGTCCGCGTAGCCGTCGCTGGCCAGGTAGCGGCCCGAACGCAGGGCCTCGGCCAGCTGGTCGTCACTGATGTCCTCGACGTAGGACTCGGCGGCGTTCAGCCGCTTCACCCGCCATGAGTCCACGTCGATCCCCACGACGTCGAATCCCGCCTCAACGGCGCGCATCGCCAGGGGCAGGCCGACATAGCCTTGGCCGACGACCACTAGTTTTTCTCCCATATAAAAGACCTCAGTCATTGTCGGAATGGAATAGGGTTCGCTACTTGCTACCGCGGATCACATGGAGTCCTCGATGCCGTTCGGCCGAGAAGCTCCGCAGCCGCGGATCCTTGGCCCACCGGTGCGGACGCCGGCGCGGGGGAGCAGCCCACGATGAAGCGTGGGGGTGCTGGAGGAACGGGTCCGGGGCGGAAATGGCGGAACGGCCGTTTGGAGATGCCGCACGACGTCGGGCGTGTGCTGGATGGCACCGGAACGCGGAACGCCAGGGGTCTCCGGGTCGATTTCTGAGGCCGCTTGGTTCGGAAGTGTCATGCGACGGACCGTTCGATAGGCGAAATGGGATGATCACGCCCGAGAGCGCCCGCATCCTCACCGTCAATTCATGTTACGTTGCGTAATCGTATGACTGCGAGAATGAACGGCGGCGTGTCCCAGATGTCGGCCGCGAGGGAAGGGGCCCGGAAAGAGGGAAAGCGCCTGCCAATCGACGGTAAAGATGCCGTGCTGTCCAGGCATTGGCGCTGCCCGCGGTCCCAGCCGTCGCCAGGCTTGCGCTTATGGCCGAAGCCGATCTCTTGCCGCGTTCGGAGCCGTCTCCCGCGCCTGGCACTGACGGATTGCCGGTCGGGGACGGCCGCGCGGCATCGCGCCTGAGGTGGGCCCCAGCAGCCGCGCTGGTCGCGTGCGTGGGAGCGGTGTGCGGCCGCTACGGTGTCGCGCTCTCTGACCTGGCGCTGTTCTTCTCTTATGTAGCGCTGGGCCTGGCGCTGCCCGGTCTGCTGTGGATCCGCGCGCTCCACCGCCGTGAGTGCACCCTTCCCGAGGAACTCGCGCTAGGCGTGGCGCTCGGCTACGCATTGGAGGTGCTCGTCTACATTCCCGCCCGGGCGATCGGGGCGCCTTTGCTGGTCGTAGCGTGGCCGCTCGGCACGTACGCGCTGTTCTTGGCGGTGCCGGGGCTGCGCGGGCACTGGAGGGGCAGGCCACGCATCGGTCGTACGCCACGTTGGTGGCCGTGGTCCCTGACCCTTATCGTGATCTGCCTTGTGCTTTGGACCGCCACCGAGTTCTTCGGCGCCCACCCACTCACCTGGCCGGCGATGGCATCGTCCTATGTCGACATTCCATATCACCTGGCTCTGGTCGGCGAGGTGAAGCACCACATGCCGCCCATGATGCCGGGCGTGGCCGGCGAACCCCTGGCGTATCACTGGTTCGTCCACGCGCACATCGCGGCGGCGAGCTGGGTGACCGGGGTGGAGCCGCTGGTCCTGCTCTGCCGCCTCGCCGTCCTGCCCATGCTGGCCGCTCTCGCCGTGTTGCTGGCGGCGGTCGGCCGCTGGGTCACGCGGTCGTGGGCGGGCGGGCTGGCCACCCTGGCCGGCACGGTGTTCGTCGCGGCGCCCAGCTTGTACGCGGGCACCGTCGCCGGCGTGTTCAGCTGGGCGTCCGTGCAGTCATGGTTGAGCCCGAGCCAGGTCTTCTGCGCCCTGCTGTTCGTTCCGGTCGTGCTCCTGGTCGTCGATCTGCTTGACGGGTCGGGGCGGACGCGGGGGCACTGGGCGCTCCTGGTGATCATGATGGCAGCGGTCATGGGGGCCAAGGCGACATTTCTGCCGCTGCTGGCGGCGGGGCTGATGGCGGTCGTTGTGGTTGAGGTGGTCCGGTGGCGCAGGCTGCCGCGGCGTGCGCTGGTCGTGCTGGGATTGGCCGTGGTCTACCTGGTCCTCTCCCACGTTCTGCTGTATGGCGGCGCGCAGCAAGGGCTCGTTCTCGACCCACTGTCGATCTTGCGCGTAACCTGGAGGAACCTGACCGGCATGGGTGCGTCGGCCGAGGTGCCATGGGCCGCCACGCTAGGAGTCGGCGGGCTCTCCCTACTGTGTGGGGCGATCACGTGGTGCGGCGTGCTGGGCATGGTCGTGCGGCCTCGGGAACTGCTGCGCACTCCCATCGTGCTCGCGCTCGGCATGACCCTGGCCGGGGGCGCGGCGTTTTTCGTGCTCGGGCACCCCGGTCTCTCCCAGGGATACTTCCTGCAAGCCGCCTGCCCCTATCTGGCGATGGTGGCGGTCTCAGGAGCATCACTCGCCATACGGGAGGCGGGCCTGACCACCAGGGACATCGCCTGCGCGGGAGGCTTCGGCGTGCTGGTCGCGACTGCCGTTCGGCTGCTCTTCGACGTCAGGATCCCGTTGCGACCGGGCCAGAGCGACCTGGTCTTGTATCTGCCATACCTCGCATTCCTCGGTGTGGTCGTGCTGGCCGCCGCCCGCCGGAGTCGGCACCGTACGCTCGCGCTGACGATCTGCCTGGTCACGGCCGCAGGGACGCCTGCCGCGTGGCTGGCGCGTATGCCGCCGGATCGGTGCGGTGGGGCATCGGCGCAGGACGCGCCCTCGGGGCTCCTCGCGGCGGGCCGGTGGCTGCGCGACCGCTCGGCCCCTGACGACATCGTGGCCACCAACACACACTGCCGCCTGGGACACGAGAACCCCTGCGACAGCCGTGCCTACTGGACGGCCGCACTGACCGAACGGCGTGTGCTGGTCGAAGGGTGGGCCTACGCGGCGCGCAACACCGACGGCTGGCGCCCTGGCGAGGGCGTGGTGGACCGCCCGTTCTGGGACCGGGAGCGCATGCAGGCCAACGACGAGGTCTTCGAGCGCCCATCTGCGGAGGCGGTCCGGCGGCTGCGCGATCGCTATGGAGTGCGATGGCTCTTCGTGGACGAGCGTCGGCTGACACCCGGCTCCTCTCTCGGGTCATTCGCGAGCCGTCGATTCCGCTCTGGCGACTTCGGCGTCTATCAGGTGAGCCGGCCGGTCCAACGGTGACCGTGGTCGGGGCTGGCCCAAACTACGGCAAGGAGATCGCCCCGTTCGGATGTCCGGGCAGGCCTGGACGTGTCATCTGGTCAGACTTTCGCGCATGATGAGGACCTTGCCTTCGTCCTGGCTGTCCGCAGCCGTCATCGGCGCGCTCCTGATGAGCGCCGTTGGTGCGGCGGTCCCCGACAGGCGCGTTCGCCAGGAGCCCCCCGTGGACCTTGGGTACGCCGCTGAATGCGTGGCCATAGCGGGGGAGATGGTCAGCAACACGAACCTCACCACGATCACCGGCGATCTCGTCGTGAGCCCGGGGAGCGAGGTGATCGGCTTCCCGCCCGGGGAGGTGCGGGGAGAGATCTACCTCGGCGGCTCCGAGGCCACTGCGATGAAGAACGACGCGGTAGCCGCCTACCGGGATGCGGACCGACGTTCCTCCAACAGCGTCATACCGCCAGACCTCGGCGGCCGTACCCTGTCGCCCGGCGTCTACGAAAGCACGGACGGCACGTTCCGCATCGACGGCACCCTCACGTTGGACGCCGGAGGCGATCCGGACGCCGTCTTCATCTTCCAGGCGGACTCGGCGCTGACCACAGCCAGGGTGAGCAACATCGACCTGCTGAACGGCGCCCAGGATGACCATGTCTTCTGGCAGGTCGGAGACGCCGCCAGGCTCGGAAAGTACTCCACGTTCCGCGGCAACCTCCTGGCGTGGAACTCGATCAGCGTGGCCTTCGGCGCGGCGGTCTACGGCCGCACCATGGCGCTCAACGAGGCGCTCCACTTCGAAGGCACCGACATCCTGCCCGCTACCCGGGTCACGCTGCCGGGCAACCCGCCCACCGAGACATCAATCACCTCGTCTCCCAACCCCTCACGCATGGGACAGCCCGTCACCTTCACGGCGACGGTGAGCGGGGACGTTCAAGGGTTTCGCCCCACAGGGACGGTGCTCTTCATGGAAGGCACCACCATCATCGGCTCCGCCTACGCCGACCCGACCGGGGTCGCGCGGTTCACCACGTCCGAGCTCTCCAGGGGTGTGCATGAAATCCACGCCGTTTACGCGAACGGCGGGACAGCGGTATACGAGGCCTGGGTCTACTTCGCGCCGAGCGAGTCGCCGACCATAACGCAACAGGTCCTTAATCGGCGGTAAATGCCCTATTTGCGGCGCATATATCAGGACAGGGCTTATGTCCTTGTCGCGGGATGCCCGCTTTTTACCGGCAACGTAATCCATATCGGGCATCGCCCATCCAGGACCGGGGTATCTCGCGCACGTCAGAAAGAGGTGCATCGTGATTTCTCGCTGGGGTATATCGGTCGTCGCATTGATGCTGGCCTGTGGAACATCGGGAGTGGTGGACATGGGGGTGGCGCGGGCCGGCTCAACTGCCGAGACGGTGCAGGGGGCTCTTCCCGGCGTGCGGGTGAGCCAGGGCCACGCCCTGGCTCGCTGGCGGTGCCACAGGAAACGGTGCCGAGTGTGCCGGCGCGATTCATGCGTGTGGGTGTTCCGCGGGCCGAGAGGACCGAAAGGCCCCACGGGCCGTGAGGGTCCTCGTGGGCCGGAAGGTCTCACAGGCCGTGAGGGTCCTCGTGGGCCGGAAGGTCTCACAGGTCCGCGGGGATTCAAAGGGGTGCGAGGTCCTACAGGGCCCCAAGGTCCTGCGGGCCCTATAGGCTCCAAAGGTCCTCCAGGGCCCCAGGGCCCGGCTGGACCGGAGGGACCCAGAGGGCCGCAGGGGCTGCCCGGGGCGTCCAACGCGGTCGACACGACTCTCGTCTCTCTGACGTTCCCGCCGTTCGACACGAACTTCACCGCATACGCTTCGGACGGGATCGCCTGGATCCTGGACCCGCGGACGCCTCTGCCGGAAGCATGGCACAGCCTGGCGTCGGTGCGGGGGTATCCCGAGGGCGTGATTGGCGTCTCGCTGACCGAACTCGCTCAGCCCCTCAGCAGCCTGCTGATCACCGTGACGAGTTCGGGCGGCGGTCTCGCTCAGACGAAGTGCATTCTGACCGCTCCTCCACCGCCGCCGGGGCCGGCCTGGGGGACCGAGTACTGCGACGGGTTCACCCCCATCTCCGCGCCGAAGGCCTAGCGATCATCAGGGCGAGACGAACATGACGTCGACCCAGTAGTTGCTGGCGATGAAGGTGCTGGTGGGGAAGGAATGCGAGGCCCCGTAGGTGTAGACGCCGTTGCCGCCCTGGAAGTCGTCTTCAAGGGCGGTGAGGGGACCGCGCTTGCGTGCCGAGGTGAAGTAGGGCCGGGTGTAGGACCAGAACCCGGGTGTGGTGTGGTACGAGGCGATGTAGGTGGTGTCGGCGTTGATCGAGACCGGTGTGGAGAAGTAGCCCTCTTGCCAGCCGGAGGCGGATTCGCCGGTGAAGGTGAGGCTGGCGAGGAGTTGTCCGCTGGTGGTCCACAGTCCTCCGGTGTGGGTGCCGGTGTTCTGCGGCCCCTTGTGGAAGCGGATGCCCTGGATGAGTCCGCTCGAGTCCGACCTGAACTTCACGCCGAGGGTGACGGCCCGGTTGTCCGGTGACTGGTTGGCGGGCGTCGCCGAGTCGCTCCAGAGGCTGTTCGCCGGTGTGAACATGACGTCCACCCAGTAGTTGCTGGCGATGAAGGTGCTGGCGGGGAAGGAATGCGAGGCGCCGTAGGTGTAGACGCCATTGCCGCCTTCCGCGCCGTCCTCAAGCGCGGTGAGGGGGGCGTTGGTGAACGCGGTCGTGAAGTAGGGCCGGGTGTAGGACCAGAACCCGGATGGGGTGTGGTACGAGGCGATGTAGGTGGTGTCGGCGTCGATCGAGACCGGTGTGGAGAAGTAGCCCTCTTGCCAGCCGGAGGCGGATTCGCCGGTGAAGGTGAGGCTGGCGAGGAGTTGTCCGCTGGTGGTCCACAGTCCTCCGGTGTGGGTGCCGGTGTTCTGCGGCCCCTTGTGGAAGCGGATGCCCTGGATGAGCCCGCTCGAGTTCGACCTGAACTTCACGCCGAGGGTGACGGCCCGGTTGTCCGATGACTGGTTGGCGGGCGTCGCCGAGTCGCTCCAGAGCGAGGTCGTCACGTTCTGCACGACGACGTTCGACGTGCTCGGCGCGAAATCGATCGGCTCTTCGCCGTTGAAGGTGATGCCGCCCAGGAAGACGGCGGTGATGTGGTGCTGGCCCGCGGTGAAGTCCGAGACGGTCACCGTGGCGGGAGTTTCGCCGTCGAAATGGTCCTCCCCGATGGTGGTCGCACCGTCCTTGAAGACCACGTCGCCTTGGGGAGTCACCGGTTCCGAGCCGCCGTCGACCGTCGCCGAGAAGGTGACGCTGTCGCCGGGTGTGGAGGGGTTGCGCGACGAAGTCAGAGTCGTGGTGGTGGGCGGGCGGTCGGGCAGGCTGACTCGTGTGGCCGGGATGCCCCCCGTCCCCTGGAGCGTGACCCCGTCGTTGAGCGAGAAGATCCGTCCGAACACCGCTGCGCCGCTATTGACCGTGACCCCGCCCGACGCGAGCACGGTTCCCCGGAAGGTGCAGAACGTGCCCAGGGTCACCGAGCCGGTGATCTGCCAGAAGACGTTCTCTTCCTGGGCGCCGCCGACCAGGTTGATGTTGCTGACGTTGGCCCCCGTGAGCGTGGACGCCCTGAAGACGAAGACCGCCTCGGGGTCGGCCTGGGCATCGAGCGTCAGGGTCCCGCTGATGTTGAAGGTCCCGTTGGTTGAGGTGTAGAGGCCGGGGGTCTTGGTCGTTCCGCCAAGCGCGGGAGCGACGGTGCTGTCGACCGGACGGTCTGCGAGGTCGTTGTAGGCGCTCACCGCGTCGGCTTTGGCGGCGATCGCTGTGGAGTCGTTCGTGTGGATGGTGCCGCTCACCGTGCCGGGCGGGAACCCTGACACGGTGGTCCCTGGGCTCACGCCCAGATCTCCGGTGATCGCGGTCTGACCCGTGTTCGTCACCGAGGATCCCGCCAGCACCGCGAAGGGCGCGGCGTCGTCGAGGCCGACCGGGGGCGTGTCCGCGAGCGCGGCTGGTGTCGTGACGATCAGCCCGGTCACCAGGACGCACGCGAGCATTTCCGCGACAAAGCGTCGGAGGTTTCGCGAACGGGAGGTGCGGATAGGGGCTTTTTCTTCCAGCTGTGCGAGGGCTTGGCGGGATGCGGCGTTATAGGGATGAGATCTGTTCATGGTGACCACTCTTCGGCGATCTCTACAGCTTCCGGTACGGGCTTCGCGCGCCGCCAGAACTCAACGCATTAACGTTGTCCGGCCGGGCTTACTGCCTTTCTGCGTGGCCGCATGAGATCGATTGGTAAGCTGCTTTTCCTGAATTTTACGCTTGTCATGCTTTATGTGCTAGCGCCAAAAAGAAAGATCTACCGTTCGGGGTAATGCGTGATCTGCAGGCCGATTATTTCATAATTTATGGCGATATATCCCTTTATGATGTCGGTGGCCAATCGTGGAAGGCGCGGTCGATGCCAACGCGGACCACCGCTGGCCCCTTGAGCGTGCCTGCCCGTCGTAGCAGGTCACTTGCCCGGTTGTGGAATTATGAAATGTTCGTAAGGCGATTCGCCGGAAGAGGGTGCCCGGAACACGTACTCGTTGCAACCAAGGCTGCCGCCGCATGTCGTCAGATGGCGGAGCTCGAAATTGCGGTCGCGGAAGAATGAGAATACCTCGTCCGGCTTTGCAACCTCGAAGGGAAAGCCGCCGACCCAGTCGATCAGATCGTGCCGGCGTGACATGGCACGGTATCGCGCGCCACTCTCGGATGGCGTGCCGGTCCGCCGTTTTATCGACTGCCCTATTGCGGTGCGGGCGGAGAAGTAGGTGCCCGCGGCCAGGACGAGGGCATTCCTCATGGCAGGTCCGGAACGCACGTACTTCCGTTTGAGTCGCCACCACAGCCGGCTGGGAATGCCTTGGTCGTTGTAGAGGGCGATGTACAGGAGGCCGCCGGGCGCGACCAGGGACGCGGTTGCCCCGATCGCTCGCCACATGTCGCCTGTATGGTGCAGGACCCCCCACGAGTACACGATGTCGTGCAGGCCGAGCCCTTTTGTGTAGTCGACATCCAGAATCGAGCCCTGCTCAATTTTCCATTGGCTGTCAGGCGCGAACCTGCGGCGGAGTTCGACCGACGCGGCGACCGACTTGGGATCGTAGTCGAATGCGTGCACCTTTGCGCCGAACCGGTGCGCCGCCAGCGAGAAAAGCCCGCTCCCGCAGCCGATGTCAAGGAAGGAACTGCCGGTGAGGTCCCTTACGCCGAGCGCCTGGGCCAGCGAGCGGCCGGCCGCCTCGATGCGCTTCTCGTCGACCAGCTCGACATAGTCGCGCCAATTTTCTCCGAAGGCGAACCGGGCCTCGCCTGACTTGCTCGCGGGATTCGTTGTCATGGCGCTGTTCCCATCATTCTTGCTCCGCCGGCGCAATGTCGCTTATCCTTTTCCAGCTCCAGAAAGCGGTCACAGCTCGAAATGCTACGTCAGTGGAACGCACCAACCCATTGCGCCCAGTCAATGGCGGCTGCAGCTTTGGTAAAGGCTGTGCGCGGCGAACTCGCCTGCCGCCATTATGGGCATCCGGGACAGCCATGGACAATTATGGATGACACGCTCATTTGCCGTTGTGTCTTGAGCCCTCGAAAATTCTTACGATCGGCATGATCTTTTCTGATCGGCAGCGAGCTGGTGTTCGTCCCACCCATCCATGGAGGGCTTGTGTGCGGCATAGCGGGAATCGTGTCGATGTCGCGGCCGGACCCGGCGCTTGTTCAACGGATGTGCGACGTGATGAAGCACCGAGGGCCCGACGGCGCGGGATTCCACGATGACGAGCACGCCGCCCTCGGGATGCGCAGGCTGGCCATCATTGACGTGGCCACCGGAAATCAGCCGGTTTACAACGAGGACAATCGCGTCGTGGCCGTGTTCAACGGCGAAATCTACAATTTCGCTGAACTACGTCAAGGCCTGTCGCGGCGAGGGCATGAGCTGTACGCGGCGGGGGACACGGAATGCCTTGTCCATCTCTACGAGGAATACGGCGTGGAGCTGGTCAACCGGCTCCGGGGGATGTTCGCCATCGCGGTCTGGGACCGTGCGCGTGAGCGGCTGATTCTGGCGCGGGACCGGGTCGGGAAGAAACCGCTCTACTGGCGCGCGGATCACGACTCCATTCGCTTCGCGTCGGAGCTCAAGGCTCTCACCCAGGATCCGGAAATGCCACGCGAGGTCGATCTGCTCGCCCTGCATCACTACTTGAGCTATCAGTACGTTCCCGCGCCGCAGTCGATCTATCAAGACGTGTACAAGCTGCCACCGGGGCACCTTCTCGTTTGGGAACGCGGCCAGATAACCGTGCAACGGTATTGGCGCCTGGACCACGCACCGAGAGTGGTGACGGACGAGCGGGCGGAGGAAGAGCGTCTTCGCGAGCTGCTTCTGGAAGCCACCCGAATTCGTATGGTGAGTGAGCGTCCGCTGGGAGCCTTCCTGTCAGGAGGGATCGACTCGTCGGCGGTGGTGGCGGCCATGGCCATGCAGAGCGCGGAGCCCGTCAAGACGTTCTGCATAGGATTCGATGAAAGCCAGTATGACGAGCGGCAGAAGGCTCGCATGGTCGCCGACCACTACGGCACCGACCACCATGAGCTCGTCGTCACGTCCCGTCTTCTTGACGTCCTGCCTCGACTGGCCTGGCATTTCGATGAACCGTTCGCTGACTCGTCGGCGATCCCCAGCTTCTATGTGGCCCAGCTGAGCCGGCGGCATGTCACCGTCGTGCTCAACGGGGACGGCGGAGACGAATGCTTCGGTGGCTACCAGCGGTATCCCTTGATGAACCTGGCAAGCAGGATTCCGGCCATACCCGCGCCCGTGGCGAGGGTGTCAGACCGTCTAGGAACGACGATCATGGACCGTTCTCGTTCCGGCACCCTGCGACGAAAGCTCGGCCGCCTGATGGCATTCGCGGCAGAGCGCCCGTCGCACCGTTACGCGTCCCTGATGTCCTGCTTCACCCGGCAGCAGAAGGCCCGGATCTACAGCGACGCGCTGCGGCGTCAGGCGGCACAGGCGGACAGTTACGAGATTTTCGCGGAGATCTTCGAGAAGTCGTCTCTGAAGAGCGAAGTCAGTCGCATTCTTCAACTGGACACCCTCACGTACCTTCCCGGAGATCTGCTGGTGAAGGTCGACATCACCACGATGGCCAACTCTCTGGAGGCACGCTCTCCGTTCCTGGACCATCATCTGATGGAATGGGCTGCCACCGTTCCCAGCGCGCTCAAGGTGCGCAACCTGAAGACGAAGCTGCTCCTGAAGAGAGCTGTGGCGCCGTGGCTGCCGCAGCAGTTGTTGAACTACCCCAAGCAAGGGTTCGGTGTGCCGCTCGCCAAGTGGCTGCGCAACGACCTGCGGGAAATGACCTACGACTTGCTCACTGATGACACGGCTCGCGCCAGAGGTCTGTTCAAGCCCTCGGCGGTCGAACATCTCCTCGACCGTCACATGTCAGGCATAGACCATGCTGGACGGCTTTGGGCTCTCTTGCAGTTGGAGCTGTGGTATCGGACTCATGCCGTGCCGGGCAGGCCGACGCACGTGGAGAGTCGATGCGGCGTGTCCTAGGCGCGCGCGGGCCGGGAGTCTCGTTCGAAGAATCGGCGCTCGATCGGTGATGAGCCCGCCACGAGACGAAGTCCGCGAATCACCGACTCTTCGCGCTTTGGCGTGAGCCAAGAGTCCACGAAAGGTTCCGCAATGGGGTCAAGAGATCAACGCAACCTTCGGCATGTCGCGCTGTTCATCGGACAGTTGGGGTTGGGGGGCACCGAAACACAAGTGTCTCTTCTTGCCCGTGAACTACAACAAAGAGGCATCAAGGTGGACGTCCTGGTCGTGTCCAAGGGCGGACCACATGAGAAGAAGTTGCGCGATGCCGGGATCCGGATTCATCACGTCGGCTCCCGTCGCAAGTGGCCTCGCCGAGCCTCGGCCATCCGAAAGCTCTGGACCTTCGTCCGGCTCGTGAGAACGTTGCGCAGGCTTCGCCCTGACGTGCTGCATGCGTTCCTTCTCGAGGCTTACTTTCCTGGGACGCCCGCCGCACTGCTTGCGGGGGTTCCCGTCATGGTGGCCGGTCGCCGGAGCATGACCGATGTCCTCAGGACCGGGCCGAGGCGGCGATCGTTCGCTCTTGCCAGCAGGATGGTGCGAATCACTGACCATGTGGTGGCGAACGCGGTAGCCGTCGCAGATGATGTGCGACGGGTCGAGCGTATCCCGCCACACAAGCTCAGTGTGATCTACAACGGCATGGCGGATGCGGCTTTTGAGCCTGTCGAAAGAGCCACCATCGACACCGACCACCAAGTGGTGCTGTGCCTGGCACGGCTCAGGCCGGAGAAGGGGCACAGTGTTCTGATCGAGGCCGCCGGTCTGCTTGCCAGACAGGGAACTCCGTGCACGTTCGTGCTTGTCGGTGACGGCCCTGAGGAGGAGCGGCTGAAAGCCCAGGCGCGCACGTCGAACGCCGACATCCGTTTCTTCGGAGCCATGACGGACGCCAGAGGTATGCTCGACCGCGCCGACGTGGTGGTTCTTCCCTCGATTTCCGAAGGGCTCAGCAACGCCGTCATGGAGGCGATGGCACGAGGCCGGCCGATCATTGCGACGGCGGTCGGGGGGACGCCTGAACTGCTCGAGGACCGAGGCGTGCTTGTTCCCCCTTCCGACCCCGTGTCCCTCAGCCAGGCCATTGCCCGCCTGCTACGGGATCCCGAAACCGCCGCGTCGCTAGGAGCCGCGGCGCGTGCCTGGGCGACGAAGAATCTCCGAGCGGCCACCATGGCCGAAGAGCACATCGCACTGTATGGCCGCCTTCTGGAGAGATGATGTGTCGCCCAGCTTCCGTTCCCCCGGCCCGGGGTCCGCGTCGATGGCGTCTTCGACCATGAACTCTTCCGCGGTCGTCGTCCATACGTTGATCAGTCGCGCAATACGGCTGGTCCTGGCCATGGCGACGGGCGTACTCCTCGCGCGCACGCTCCAACCGGAGGGCAGGGGCGTCTACGCGGTGATAGCCACCGCGGCCGGCGCCGCCATCGTCGTGGGGCACCTGTCGGTGGAGAAGTCCCAGATCGCTTTGTGGTCGGACCGGTCGCGACATCAAGCCCTGACGACGAACGGTCTGTTTCTGGGTTTGTCGCTCGGCTTCGTGTCGGCGCTCGGCGCCCTGGCCCTGGCCTCGGCAAGTGGCTCGCCGGGAGGATTCGCCTTGTGGGCGCTGGCCATGGCGGTGGTGCCGCTCGGCGCTGCCGCCATCAACCTCGACGGAATCCTCATGCTGCAGTCACGCATGGGCTTCGTCAATCGGACGACTCTCCTGTCGGCGCTCTCCCAATGCCTGCCCATTCTCTTTCTCGCGGCGATCGATCGCGTGACCATCACCAGCGTCATCATCTGCTGGGCGATCTCGACGGCACTGCCGTTCGCCCGTGACCTCCGAGGGCTCAGGCCGATGTCGTTCCGATGGGACCGTCGGCTGGTTCGGCGTCAGCTCAGTCTTTCGGGGAAGTACCACGTCGGCTGGGTGGCCCTGCACTTCTTGGTCAGCATCGACGTGCTGCTGCTCAACACCCTGGACTCGCCGGCCGCCGTAGGCATTTACACGGTCGCGGTCACGGTCTCGACGTTGGCGCGCGTCCCGGGAGAGACGATCACACAAGTCATCCTCCCGCGACAGGCCGCCGGGGATGTAGCCGATGCGGGACACGTCACCGCTCGTGCGCTGCGGATCAATATTCTCATCTCCTCCGCCAGCGTCGGAGTGATCGCGGGCGCTTCACCGTGGTTGATTCCGGTGGTGTACGGGCAGTCCTTCGCCCCGAGCGTGGCTCCGCTGCTCGCGCTGGCCCCAGGAACGATAGCGCTCATGCTGGTAAGGCCGCTGGAACAGTATCTCGTACGGGTGGAGCGGCCCACCAGGATGTGCGCCATCTCGGTCAGCGCGCTGGCGCTGAACCTCCTGCTGAACCTCGCGATGATTCCTCATTGGGGTGCGTTGGGTGCAGCCTTGGCGTCTACCGTCGCATATGTCCTCATGGGCGCCATGGAAGCGTCCCGCTTCCTCAAGTCAACAGGGCTAGCGGTGAGGGAACTGATCCCCGGGACGGCGGACGTCCGGTTGTTGCTCCGGCCGCTGGCCGCCAGGATGCGCAGGGGCGTGGCCGTACCTTAGCTGCAAGCTCGGCCCTCGCGTCGTCACCGCTGAGCTGGCCTTTCTCGGCTGCGACCGGCTAGTGATCAAGCCGCGATCGTAGACGCGCATGGCGGCGTTGCTCGCAGGGCACGACGGCCGGCCGCGCGACGGCCGTCTGGACGTGGCGTCCGTGAACGGTGCCGAGGTCGCAGATGTGCTGCGGGAAAGGCGTCCGGGCGCGGTCGTGGTGCACCGTCGAGGTCGGCCGTTCACTGACCTCGTCCCAGTACCTGCGTTTCTGCGCGAAATCCGGAGGCTGCGGCGAGCGGACAGGCATCCCGCGGCGCTGCGCCATCGGCATGCTCCGCAAGCCACCGGTAATGGCTCGGCAAGGAATGGCCGCGGGGGGCGCGCCGGGAGTGGCTCAGTCCGGTGGTGCCCGCGTTGAATCGGTTTCGGCTGTCCGGGCAGCCTCGACCGCCGTACGCAGCAAAGGCCCGACGATGCACCCTGTTGACGGATACCCGCCCTGCCCCTCCACGGAGGGCCTGGGCACAGGAACGGACGAGGCGGCGGACCGCATTCTGATCAATGATCTCGCCCGGCACGCACGTTCGACGGAGACCGCCGTCCAGGCGGCCGTGGAGCGCGTGCTCAAGAGCGGATGGTACGTCCTCGGCGAGGAGGGGGAGTCCTTCGAACAGGACTTCGCCGACTACTGCGGCACGACCCACTGCGTGGGCGTCGCGAACGGGACCGACGCGATCGAACTCGGGCTTCGCGCGCTCGGCGTCGGCGCAGGCAGCCGGGTCGCCACGGTCGCGAACGCCGGCTTCTACACCACCACCGCACTCCTGGCCCTGGGCGCCTGGCCGGTGTTCGTGGACGTGGACCGGGACACGAAGCTGATGGACCTGGCCCAGCTCCAGCGTGCCGTGGACTGTGAGCGCCTGGACGCGATCGTGGTCACCCATCTGTTCGGCCTCCTGCACGACATGGAGGACGTCCTGGCTATCGCTGCCCGGGCCGGCGTGCCGGTGTTCGAGGACTGCGCGCAGGCCCACGGCGCCGTACGGGACGGGCGGCGGGCCGGAGGTTTCGGAGCGGCGGCGGCGTTCAGCTTCTACCCGACCAAGAACCTCGGCGCGCTGGGCGACGGCGGTGCCGTGGTCACCGGCGACGCGGACGTGGCCGCTCGGCTGAAACGACTGCGGCAGTACGGGTGGGAGTCGAAGTACCGCATCGGCATCGGCGGCGGCCGTAACAGTCGCCTGGACGAGCTGCAGGCGGCCGTCCTGCGTGCCAAGCTGCCCTTCCTGGACGGCTGGAACCAGCGACGCCGGGACATCGCGACCCGCTACTCGCGGGAGATCGCCCATCCGCGCGTCCAGGGCACGCCCGTCCACGGTGCGGAGTTCGTCGCTCACCTCTACGTCGTCACCTGCGACGAGCGCGAGGAGCTCCGTGCCCGGCTCGCCGGCGCAGGTGTGGCGACCGACGTGCACTACCCCGTTCCCGATCACCGTCAGCGCCCGCTCGCTGATCTCGGGCTCCGCGAGGGGCTACCGGTGACGGACGACCTGGCGGACTCGATCGTGACGCTTCCCTGCTATCCCGAACTCTCCGACGCCGAGGTCACCCACGTGATCTCGAGCATCAACACGTGGTGAGGCCATGCTCTCGGTGATCGTTCCCGTGTACCGCAATGCGGAGTTCGTCCCACAGTTGATCGCGGAGTTCACCGACATCAGCGCGACCGTCGCGGAACGTCATCGTATGCCGGTGGAGGTCGTCTTCGTGGTGGACGGGAGCCCCGACAACAGCTTCGACCTGCTCAAGGCGGCCCTGCCGCAGGCACCGTTCCGATCGCAACTGTTGTTGCACGCTCGGAACTTCGGCTCCTTCGCCGCGATTCGCACGGGTCTGCGAGCCGCCAAGGGCGACTACTTCGCGGTCATGGCGGCGGACCTCCAGGAGCCGCCCGACCTGGTGATCACGTTTCTCGACAGGCTTGTGAACGATGTCTCCGACATCGTGGTAGGCGTTCGCGAAGGCCGGGACGATCCGGGGATGACGCGCCTGTCCGCCAATCTCTTCTGGCGTTTCTACCGGCGTTTCGTCCTGCCGGAGATCCCTGCGGGCGGCGTCGACGTCTTCGGCTGCAATCAGCGCATTCGTGACGAGCTCCTCCGGCTGGAAGAGGCCAACACCTCGCTGGTGGGGCTCGTGTACTGGCTCGGCTTCCGGCGTAGTGAAGTGCCGTACCGGCGGCGGGAACGGGCGCACGGGAAGAGCTCGTGGACGCTCGCCAAGAAGATCAATTATCTCCTGGACAGTGTCTTCGCCTTCACCGACCTGCCCATCCGCATCCTCACGGTCATTGGCCTGCTGGGCTTCCTGGTCGCCGGCTGCCTGGCGATCTTCGTCATCGCCATGCGGCTCGCCGGGCAGATCGAGGCGGCGGGCTACGCGGCCACGATCGTGGTCATCACGTTCTTCGGCGCGCTCAACACGCTGGGCATGGGCTTCATCGGGTCGTATGCCTGGCGGAGTTACGAGAACACGAAGAGACGGCCGCTGGCGCTCGTGCGTACCGCCCGCTCCTTCGAAGGATCGTTCGACAGCGGCGTCGGCCACGACGCCGACTTGGTCTCCACCGAGAGGCGGCAATGAGCGACGTCTACATCCATCCGCGGGCCCTGTGCGAGAGTGCGACCGTCGGCGCGGGCACACGGGTCTGGGCGTTCGCGCACGTCCTTCCGGGCGCGCGGATCGGGCGTGACTGCAACATCTGCGACGGGGTGTTCGTCGAGAATGACGTCGTGCTGGGGGACCGCGTCACCGTCAAGTGCGGTGTCCAGCTCTGGGACGGGATCACGATCGAGGACGATGTCTTCGTCGGCCCCAACGCCACGTTCACCAACGATCGGTTCCCGCGCAGCAAGATCTATCCGGAAACGTTCGACCGAACCGTCGTCAGAGCCGGCGCCTCCATCGGCGCCAACAGCACGATTTTGCCCGGCGTCGAGATCGGCACCGGTGCGATGGTGGGCGCGGGGACCGTGGTGACTCGATCTGTGCCGGCGAACGCCATCGTCGTCGGAAATCCCGCACGGATCACTGGCTACGTCGCGGACAGGGAGGATCCCGGCGTTCCGCCGCACGCCGATGGCGCCCGCTCGCCCGGGAGGGTGGCGCTGGGCGTGGGGAACGCGAGCCTGCACGAGCTGCGGGTGGCGAAGGACCTCCGTGGCGAGCTGTCGGTCGGCGAGTTCGAGCGCGAACTGCCGTTCACGCCCGCGCGCTACTTCCTCGTCTTCAACGTGCCGAGCAGGGAAGTACGGGGCGAGCACGCGCACAAGCGGTGCGAGCAGTTCCTCATCTGCGTGCACGGCTCATGCGGCATCCTTCTCGACGACGGGCGCAACCGGCGCGAGATCACCCTCGATCGCCCAAGCCGCGGCGTTTACATGCCGGCCATGCTCTGGGGGACGCAGTATCGCTACTCGCCGGAAGCCGTGCTCCTGGTGTTCGCCTCGCAGCACTACGACCCCGACGACTACATCCGTTCGTACGACGACTTCCAGAAGATCGTCTCCAGCGCGCCGGTGCCAGCGTAAGGACGCAGGTTCCGGCCCGGGCGAATCCTCTAGCGTCGGCAACGTATGGCAAGCCCTTCGGCAAAGGGAAGGTGGCGCACGGCCTGCCAATTCGGGCGGCACATACATTCGAGTGGACAGGGTCCCAGCCAACCATGCGTTCTTCGCAGAAGGGTTCAAGGAGCGGTGAAGGCACTCGTTCTGGCGGGCGGCAAGGGCACGAGGCTGCGCCCGCTCACCCACACCTCGGCGAAGCAGTTGGTCCCTATAGCCAACAAGCCCGTGCTCTATTACGGGCTCGAGGCGATCAAAGACGCTGGTATCACCGAGGTCGGCATCATCGTCGGCGACACGGCCCGCGAGGTGCGGGAGGCGGTGGGGGACGGTTCCAGGTTCGGCCTGGAGGTGACCTACATCCCGCAGGAGGAGCCGCTGGGGTTGGCGCACTGTGTGCTGATCGCCAGGGACTTCGTCGGCGACGAGCCGTTCGTCATGTACCTCGGGGACAACTTCCTGGTGAACGGCATCGCGGACCTGGTGGACGCCTACCGAAAGGCCGACTACGACGCCCAGATCCTGCTTACCAGGGTCGCCGAGCCGCAGCTCTACGGAGTCGCGGAGCTCGGTCCCGACGGGGAGATCACCGGACTGGAGGAGAAGCCGGAGCACCCGCGCAGCGATCTCGCCATTGTCGGCGTCTACACGTTCTCGCCCGCGATCCATGACGCGGTGCGCGCCATCAGCCCGTCGGCACGCGGCGAGTTGGAGATCACGGACGCGATCCGCTGGCTCGTCGACAACGGCTATCGCGTCCACTCGCACCTGGTCAGCGGCTACTGGAAGGACACCGGGCGGCTGCAGGACATGCTGGAGTGCAACCGCATCGTCCTGGAAACCGTCGAGCGCGACATCAAGGGGACCGTGGACGGCCTCTCCGAGATAACCGGGCGCGTCGTCATCGAGCCCGGTGCCATAGTGGAGCACTCGGTGATCCGCGGTCCCGCGGTCCTGGGCGCCAACGCCAAGATCATTGGATCTTACATCGGTCCCTACACCTCCGTCGGGGAGGGCTGCGTGCTGGAAGGCGCCGAGGTGGAATACAGCATCATCCTTGGAGAGTCCTCCATCCTCGGGGTCTCCGGCCTCACCAACTCCCTCATCGGCCGGAACGTCGAGGTCACCCGTGCCACGGGGCTGCCCAACATGAACCAGCTCATGGTCGGCGACCACAGCAAGATCCAGGTGCGCGCATGAGAATCCTGGTCACGGGCGGCGCCGGATTCATCGGCTCCCACTACGCACGATCACTGCTGTCCGGCCGCCATTCCGGCTACGAGAGCGCGCACGTGACGGTGCTGGACAAGCTCACCTACGCCGGCAACCCGGCGAACCTCCACTCGGTCGCCCGGCACCCGCGCTACGCCTTCGTCCATGGGGACATCACCGACGCGCGGCTGCTGGCTCGCCTGGTGCCGGGCCATGACGCCATCGTGAACTTCGCCGCCGAGACGCACGTCGACCGGTCGATCGAGGGGCCCGGCGAGTTCGTCCTCACCAACGTGTACGGCACGCAGCGGCTGCTGCAGGCCGCGCTCGAGGCGGACGTGCGCACCGTGATCCAGGTCTCCACCGACGAGGTGTACGGATCGATCGACACGGGCTCGTGGACCGAGCGGGAGCCGCTGCTCCCCAACTCGCCCTACTCAGCGGCCAAGGCGGGCTCCGACCTGCTGTGCCGCGCCTACCATCAGACCTACGGGCTCGACGTGCGCGTGACCCGCTGCACGAACAACTATGGCCCGTACCAGTATCCCGAGAAGATCATCCCGCTCTTCGTCACCAACCTCATCGACGGACTGCCCGTGCCTCTGTACGGCGACGGCGGCAACGTCCGCGAGTGGCTGCACGTCGACGACCATTGCCGCGGCATCCAGCTCGTGCTGGACAAGGGCTCGCCCGGCGAGACCTACAACATCGCCGGCGGTGTCGAGCTGACGAACCGGGAGCTCACTCAGCGGCTGCTCGACGCCTTCGGAGTCGGCTGGGAGATGGTCACGCACGTGGACGACAGGCTCGGCCACGACAGGCGCTACTCGGTAGACAGCGGCAAGCTCCGCGCCCTCGGCTACCGGCCGCTGGTCGGCTTCGACACCGGGCTGGCCGAGGTGGTGCGCTGGTACCGGGAGAACCAGTCGTGGTGGCGGCCGTTGAAGCGGCTCGATACCGCTTGAGCCGGTTGATCCCGCACTCAACCGAACACCACGTCGACCCAGTAGTTACTGGATTGGAAGCTGCTGGTGGGGAAGGTTGACGTGGCTCCGTAGGTGTACACGCCGTTCCCGCCGGACGCACCGTCCGCGAGGGCGAGGAGCGGGTTGCGCACGTATTGAGTGGTGAAGTACGGCCTGTTGAACGAGAAGAGGCCGGTCGGCGTGAAATAGGACGCGATGTAGGTCGTGTTCGCGGTGATGGACACCGGCGTCGAGAAGGCCACCTGCTGCCAGCCTGTTGCCGTCTCATTGGTGAAGGTGGCGCTGGCAAGGAGCTGCCCGTCGGTCGTCCAAAGACTGCCGACGTGCGGGCCTGTGTTCTGCGGTCCCTTGTAGAAACGGATGCCTTGCACGACGCCGTTCCTCGTCGCCCTGAATTTCACGCCCAGGGTGACGGCTCTGTTGTCCGCGGACTGGCCGGCGGGAACCACTGAGTTGTCCCAGAGGCTGAACGACGGCACGAAGGCGACGTCGACCCAGTAGTTGCTGGCGTTGAAGGTGCTGGAGGGGAAGGTGTTCCCGGCACCGTAGGTGTAGACGCCGTTCCCCCCGCCGGCGCCGTTCGCGAGAGCAGTGAGCGGACCGTTCGCGAAGGAGTTGGCGAAGTACTGTCGCGATGCCGCATAGCGCCCGGATGGGGTGAAGTACGAGGCGATATACGTGGTGTTGGCAGCGATGACCACCGGAGCAGAGAAGGTTACCTGTTGCCACCCCGTCGCGGTCTCGTTGCTGAACGTGGCGCTGGCGAGGAGTTGCCCATCCGCGCTCCAGAGGCTGCCGACGTGCGTACCGGTGTTCTGGGAGCCCTTGTAGAAACGAATGCCCTGGACGACTCCGCTGACGTTCGACCTGAACTTCACCCCGAGCGTAGCGGCGTTGGTGTCGGAAGAAATGACCGGCGGAATCGTGGCGTCGTCCCAGAGGCTGTTCGACGGCGCGAAGAGGACGTCGACCCAGTAGTTGCTGGCGTTGAAGGTCTGGGTCGGGAAGGCACTTGTCGAGCTGTAGACGTAAACGCCGTTGCCGCCGGCGGCCGCGTCCGCGGGAGCGGTGAGCGGGCCGTTGGTGTACGCCGTGGTGAAGTATCCCCGATTCACCGCATAGTGGCCGGTGGGCGTGTGGTAAGAGGCGATATATGTGGTGCCGGGGGTGACAGCGACAGGAGTCGAGAAAGTGACTTCTTGCCATCCCGTCGCGGTCTCGTTGCTGAACGTCGCCGTGGCCAGGAGCTGTCCGGCGGTCGTCCAGAGGTTGCCGGTGTGCGTGCCGGTGTTCTGCGTCCCCTTGTAGAACCTGACGCCTTGGATGTAGCCGGGGCTCGTGGCCCGGAATTTCACGCCGAGCTCGACCGCGTTGCTGTCGGTGTGAGACGTGATGGCGGGCACGGTGGTCGACGGCCACAGCGTGCACGGGGGGCAGCCCTGGCCGACGATGACCGTTCGCTGTGTGGGTGTTCCCTGGATGTTTCCGATGTCGTCCACCGCTCGGACTCTGATCGTCACGGGGCCGGCGGTGGCCGGCGTCGACCAATCGAACTGCCAGTCGGTCCGGCCCACCGCCTGAAACCACCGGGTGCCTCCGTCGACGGAAACCTCGACCCCCGCCACAACACCGCCTCCCGTGTCGGCCGCGGTGCCCTGGATCTGGACGACCGTTCCTGTCGACACGACGCCGTTGTTCGCGGGATTGACGATCGCCGAGGTCGGCGGTCCCGTGTCCGTCGACGGAGTCGTCGGCACCAATCCCGGTTGCAGGCTGGCCGGTTGGCTGCCCATATCGGCCAGGAGGTTGACGGTGGCCTGCTGCATCCGGACATCGGTGGGCGTGCCCGGGTTGTCATGGACGGCGTCGAGGCCCCACGCCCATTGGATGGTTCCCGCGCCGAACACGTACGCGCCGCTCGAACTCCGGTAGAGCGTCAGATTGTGTGTCGCGGTGCCGACCCCATACGTGCTACCGAAGTCCAGCAGGAACAGCGACGTGGTGGCCACGGTCGTTCTCGAGAACTTCA
Source organism: Nonomuraea sp. NPDC049480 (assembly GCF_044465905.1). Classification (NCBI taxonomy): domain Bacteria; kingdom Bacillati; phylum Actinomycetota; class Actinomycetes; order Streptosporangiales; family Streptosporangiaceae; genus Nonomuraea; species Nonomuraea sp. NPDC049480. The sequence goes on along the minus strand of NZ_JBITMD010000021.1, from coordinate 179,430 downwards.
CCAGACCGGCGGGGGCGAATCCGTCGTCAGGGGACACGTCCCATTCGTAGCCCAGCGTACCCGTCGGAAAGACGGCCGTCTGCCCGGGCAGGAGGCCGGCGATAGAAGTATTCCGCCACAGTCGCATGCTTGCGAATTCCGCCGGCACGGTTATGGCGTTGTGCGCGCGGCCGTTTATTCGGAACAGCGTCCCGGTGAGCGCGTTCTCCGGTCTACCGCCGTCCGACGGCGGAGAGAAACGCGGGTCGCGCCAGGTGCCCGTCCACTGCGGGCTGGGATCGATCTTGGCGTTCGCCAGTGTCTCCTTGTAGCAGACAAGCGTGCGGAAGGGAGTGTTGTTTCCGTCGATGCTGGGCTCCCACCGCGTCTTCCAAAACACCTCGTTTCCGGAGAAGAAAGCGAGATGCACGCCGTTGTCCCGCGCGTTCTGGACGCTGTTCAGCATCTCGTTGGACCAGTACTCGTCATGGCCCGACGACATGAAGACCTGGTGGTTGAGTATTTGAGCGCCCTGGCTGGCGGTGTCCACGTTGCTGATGTAGCTGACGTCATACCCGTTGGCCTCGATCCACCTGACCATGGGGTATTCGTCATTGAAGAACCTGCTGCGTGAATCGAAGGGGCGGTTGTAGCTCACCTTGTACGCCCGGTTCGCCGGTTGGCCGGCGTAGAGGCTGTTGCCGCCATAACGGTTGTAGGCCTGCCACGTCGCGTCGGAGGTCTGCAGCAGGATCTCCGAGTTCCGCGCGTCGTCCCGGACCACGAATATCATCTGGCTCAGCCCGGATATGCCGTCCTCGCGGATCAGATTCGCGATGTAGACGCCGGAGACCACGGTGCTCGGCACTTGCCAGGAGGCGGACACCGCCCAGTTGCCGCAGTCCACTAGGCCGGTCGGCGCGTCCCTCAGGCACTCAGGCTGGATTTGGGGCAGGGAGACGGACGGGCTTATGGTGGTGATCAGTCGCGCGCCCATGCCGCTGTAGTATCCGAGCCGGAATACCTCTATCCGATAGTCGGTCGCTCCGGTGTTCACCTTGAAATCGAGCGTCTCGCCCTTGTTGACACTGATTTTGGTGGGATATCCGGGGATCCCGCCTTGGAAGGGCACATCCCACTGGCTGGGAGGGTTTCCGGGCAGGCTGTTCTCTATGCAGATGGCCGAGGTCGGCGGGCAGTCGGCCCGCGCCTCCCTGGCGCGCTTGGGGGAGCCTCGCATGCTTTTATGAAAGGCATCGGAGAGTGTCCTGCGCTTTTTCGGGCTCGTCTCGAAGGGGGTGTCCGGGAGGGTGGTTGAACCGTGTGCCGACGGCGACTCTCCGACGTACTCCTGGCCTGCCGAACGGGCGGCGGCCGACGTGGTCGCCGGCGGTGCCGAAGGAGGCGGTGTATCGGCGCCCAGCATGCTGATCAGAGACAACACGCCGCCTCCGAGGCCAACGAGTGTGGTCCGCAGCAGGCGTCGCCGCCAGGAACCGCTCTTGCCGCCGAATCGCACGTGGTCTCCGATTACTTCCTGAAGTAAACCGTAAATGGACGTAAGGAAGCTTGGTGGGCAATGCTGTAGAGGCGCGTCGCGAATAGCCGTACGGTTCGATGTCTTTGCCATCAATTTCTATCGCCTAAACCTGCCGGGCGGATTATGATAATCGCTATACAGATTTGGCGCCCGATGTGAGTTTGGGGAGGTTTTCGGCATCGGGTCCGCCGTCGCGCCCCTCGCCCGGATAAAGGTGTGGCAAGGACTGTGCTGAGCCGCGAGCGCCTGCTTCGTCATGCTTGCCGGTGTTGTCAGACTCGCGGACATGGTCGACTCTTCACCTGTTGATGCGCCCGCGCCTCGCTCGCTGGAATCATTGACGGATACTCGGAAGAGACGATCCCCGGTCGGGAGCCAGCGTTCCGCTCATGCGAGTCCGAGGCGCGTGTCGTCATGGCTGCCGGCGGTGCTCACAGCGGGTTTCGTCGCCGCCGTACTCCATCGCTATGGCGTTTCGGGCCCTGACATGGCGTTCTTCGGGGCATATGTGGCGCTCGCTCTCGCGCTTCCCGGCCTGCTGCTGGTCCGTGCCATGCACCGTGGTCGCCGTACTCTTGCGGAAGATCTCGCGCTGGGAGTGGCGCTCGGCTACGCCGTCGAGGTGGCGGCCTACATTGTTGCCAGGGCTGTCGGCTTTCCCCTTCTCGTTCTGGTTTGGCCGGTCAGCACATATGTCGCCTTCCTTGCTGTACCGCGGCTCCGCAAGCACTGGAAGGGAGGAATTCCCGCGGCTGCACCTGTCTGGTGGTCATGGTGTCTGGCACTGATGGTGTGCTATCTGGTCGCCTGGAGCGCGCATGCCTATTTCAGCCTAGGGTCACTCACCTGGCCGGAGCTCGTGAACTATCCCGATGACGCGCCGTTCCATCTCGCCCTGATCGGCGAACTGAAGCAACACATGCCGCCGATGAGCCCCATGGTCGCCGGCGAACCCCTCTTCTACCACTGGTTCGTCTACGTGCACTACGCGGCCGCGAGTTGGATCACCGGTGTTGAACCGCTCGTGCTGCTGTTCCGACTCGGCACGGTGCCGATGCTGGCCGGGCTCGTCGCTCTGGTCGCGCTGCTCGCGCGGCGTGTGACGCGGTCATGGAAGGGCGCCGCGATCGCGACCGTGGCGACGATGTTCGTGGGAGCGCCCTGTCTGTTCCTGGGCTCGGTGGGGGCGTTCACCTACGGGGGAATCCACGATGCCGCGTGGGGGAGCCCGACTTTCGCTTTCGGGGCGCTGCTGTTCGTCCCGATTGTCCTGCTGTTTACTGATCTTTCGAGGGATGGCCGAGGTGGTATCGGGGCGTGGCTCCTCCTGGGCGTCTTCCTCGCGGCGGTCATGGGCGCCAAGGCCACCCACCTACCCATGCTCGTCGTGGGACTGACAGCAGTAGTAGCGGTCGGAGTGGTGCTACAGCGCCGATTGCCGTGGCCCGCGATCGGCGCGCTTCTGATGACAGTCGCCTGCCTGCTTTTCGCGCAGTCCGTTCTCTACGGTGGCCAGCGACAGGGAACGATTGTCGCTCCATTCTCCTATATGCGCACCATCTGGCATGACCTGACCGGCATGCCGCCCGACATCGCTCCTCCGTTGATGTCCGTGATCGGCGTAACCGCGATTTATGTCGCCGCCTGGGCCGTCACCTCGAGTCCTATTTTGGGATTGCTGGCCCGGCCAAGGCTGCTCATCCGATCCGACCTGGTGCTCATGCTGGGCATAGCAGCCGCAGGTCTCGCCGCGGTGTTCGTACTTGACCACCCTGGCAGGAGTCAGCTCTACTTCCTGTGGGCGGCTTACCCCTATCTCGCGATCACCGCGGTCCACGGGCTGCTCGTCATCCTCCGGCGAGCACGTGTATCGCGTGGAGCCGCCCTGTGGGCTGTCGCAGCCGGTGGGATCGTCGCCTATGCGCTCCCCGTCCTTTGCGGTGTCGAGGCGCCCCTGGACCCAGGTCAGCCGGACACCCTTCTCCACCGTCCCTATGTCGTACTGATGGTCGTCATCATGCTGGTCGTGGCCGTCCTCGTGGCAGCCAGGTCGGGTGTTCTCCGTTGGGCACTCGTGCTGTCCGCGCTGGGCGCCATCGGCTTGCCTGCCGCTCACCATGCGCGTGTTCTCGGCTTCCTGTACGGCCCCGGCGATCAGGTCGCGGCCTCAGCCTCGGGCGCCCCTGAGTATCCGCAGGGCGCACTGACCGCAGCCCGATGGTTGCGAGACCACTCTGGCCAGGACGATGTGGTCGCCACGAACGTCCATTGCCGCTGGGGTTTCGAGAATCCCTGCGACACCCGCCAGTTCTGGGTCTCCGCACTTACGGAGCGACGCATCTTGCTGGAGGGATGGGCGTTCACACCGACGAATGCGGACCGCTGGCAGCCGGGGCAGTCGGTGATGAGCCTTCCGTTCTGGGACAGCGAGCGATTCAATGACAACGAGGCGGCATTCCAGGCGCCGTCGACCGCTGTGATCCAGCGGCTACGCGAACACTATGAGGTTCGTTGGCTCTTCGTCGACGAGCATCTGACCGCTGCGGCACGCGAACTCGGGGCGTTCGCCCGGCTCAGGTACCGGTCCGGAGACTTCGCCGTCTATCAGATCTAGACGAACGGTCCCGGCGACAGGACGAACCCTTGTTCCTGGGGATGTCAAATGCTGGACCCGCCGAAGGAATCCTTGCGGATGCCGGAGAGAGACGCGGCGGGATCCTCGGCTTCAGAGGCAACGACTTGGGACCGATCTCGAGGAACCCGGCTCCACGCCACCGCGGACAGCACGCTGGTGACGAGGACGATGGGGATGCGCTGGCGGAAGATCAGCCCGACGTTGGCCACGGTCGTGGCATAGGCGATCGTGCTGGGCACGATGAAGAGCAGGAGCACCAGAAGTGCCCTGCGGTTACGGCGCCAGAGCTGGGAGACACCGCGTGCCGCGTAGAAGAGCAGAAAGTACCAGACGACCACGTCGATCTTGCCCAGCTGCAGCGCGACGCTGCCCTGCGTCCACAGGAACGGCGAAAGGACTGTATAGAGGAGTTTCATCCCCAGGGCACTCCAGGGGCCACCGCCGTCGTCGAAAGTGATTCCAGACCCTCCATCGGCGTTGGCGTGGCGGGCGATCTCCGATTGGCCACTGTCCAGGTGCTGCTGCATCTGCTCGAGGGGCGCGTTGTCGAAGACGTCGCTGGCGAAAAGCATGATGACGGCCAGGAGCACGCCGAAAGCGAACATCTTGCGGATGGACACGTTCGATCGGGAGATCACCACTCCGAAGACCAACGGTATGGCACACATGAAGACCATGTACGAACGCACGTGCCACAGGCACCACAACAGCGGTGCCGCCAGCAGGAGTCTGCTCATCCTGAAACGCATGGCGAGGGACGCGGCGATGCCGACGCAGGAGACCACGAGGAAGGCGTTGAACCCGTCCTTGTAAGTGTCCGAGGTATGCAGGAGCAACGCAGGCATGAAGGCAGTCAGGACCAGGAGGCGAAACGCCGCACGCTCGTCGGCTCCCATCAGCCTGGCGAACCTGTAGACGACGACGCAGAGCAAGCAAGCGAGGAGCGCCACGACGGCTGTGCAGGCCACCGGTGCAGGCCCGCCACACAGGTAGATGATCATGGCGAAGACGTTGCACGGAACAGCGACGGAATAAAGCGAGGCCATTTCGTCGGAGGTGACGAACGAGACGCCCTCAAGGCGCCAGAGGCTGGCGATCTGCATGGCCCGGGCCTCGTAGCCGAGGTTGTCGCCGCCGTAATCGACGAGGCCCGCGCGAAGCACCAGGACATGCACAATCAGCCGCACGGCGAAGGCAGTGAGCAGAACCGGCAGCACCCGCCTCGCCGTCACTGCGCCCAGATTCGCTTTGGCCAGCAGAATGAGCGTCGCAACTGCGGCGGCGACAATGACATATTCCATGAGGGCGACCTTCTGGCACAAGTGACACGGCGATAACGACGCTAGCGTCGAGGGCCGCTCCACAGCGCTTTCCGTAGACCGGCATGGCCTGCTGATTACCCCGCTTTGTGAATTATTTTCGACAAGGCTCCTTTCTCGGCGAAGCCCACGTCGAAGGCGTGTCACAGGACGCAGCGAAAGGAAGTGCCGACTGCCTGACGATCACGTCTAGGTAGGGAGCGAGAAAACATTTCACCACTGACCGCGGCGGCGTGCGCCGAAGTGACCGAATCTCTGGCTAGCTTCGCGGCAGTGAGCCAGGCCCGTCGTCGAGGAACCGCATGAAGCCGGACAGTCGAATTCGCCTCAAGGAAGGATATCGCGGATGAACGACGCCCGTGCCTGGTCAAGCCGGTATCCGCGATGCGGTCCTTCTGTCTCAGACTCGCTTCGTTCGAGGACTCCGCGTTCATGTCAGGGGAACGATGATGCCTATCTACGGAGCCACTGTGCCGACGCCGTGGCCTGAACCGATGGTCGTTGGACCGCATCTGTGACGTGGTGAGACATCGGGGCCCGACGAGTTCGGCGTACCGCTCGCCATGCTGCTCAGGAACCGCGCAAGCTGGCCAACGACGTGCTCACCGATGACACCGTACGCGGCAGGGCCTGTTCGAGCCGGCGGCGGTACCCGCGAGCTTGTTGCCTTCTCCCGAACCGATTAAGTGATTCAACGGAAGGTCCCGCAATGCAGCCAAGAAATGGATCCGGTCTCCGGCATATCGCGCTCCTGATCGGCCAGATGGGTTTCGGTGGCACCGAGACGCAGGTGTCACTCCTGGCGCGGGAACTACACGGCAGGGGCTTTGTCGTCGACGTACTCCTCCTGTCCGAGGGGGGCGTTCACGAGCCGACCCTGCGCGCCGCTGGGATCGGTGTCCACCATCTCGGCTTCTCGCGGCGGCCGTCAGATCCGGCTGCGGTGCTCCAGAATCTACGGGCCTTCGTCCGCATGGTGTCGCTGTTGCGCAGCCTCCGGCCCGACGTGCTGCACGCATTCCTACTGATGAGCCATGTGCTCGGGGCGCCTGCCGCGCGGCTGGCCAGGGTTCCAGTCATGATCGCCGGTTGTCGTGTGCTGAGTGACGCCCGACACGTCAGACGTTCGCCGCGATGGCGGTTCGTGCTCGGAGGCGCGTTGACGCCGATCATCGATCACGTGGTCGCCAATGCGGTCGCCGTGGCAGACGACGCCAGTACCGTCTTCGGCGTTCCGTCGCACAAGCTCAGCGTCATTTACAACGGGATGCCGGACTCGGCGTTCGATGCCGTCGAACCGGAGGACATCGACACCGACCTGCCCGTGGTGGTGTGCCTGGCCCGCATGCGCCCGGAGAAGGGGCACGGTTTCCTGCTCGACGCCGCCGCCCTGCTCTCCAAGCAGGGCAGGCCCTGCACGCTGGTGCTCGTCGGTGATGGCTCGGAAGAGGGCAGGCTCAAGGAACACGCGAGCAGCATGGACATCGACGTGCGGTTTGCGGGAGCCATCGAGGATCCCAGAGCGTGGCTGGCCCGCGCCGACATCGTCGTCCTCCCGTCGATCTCGGAAGGGCTGAGCAATGCCGTCATGGAGGCGATGGCCCAGGGCAGGCCTATCGTCGCCACAGCCGTCGGCGGGACGCCGGAGCTTCTCGAAGACCGGGGCGTGCTCGTCCCTCCAGCGGATCCCGTGGCCCTAAGCCAGGGCATCGCCAGTCTCCTACGTGATCCAGAGCTTGCCGCTCACTTCGGCACCGTGGCGCGTGCTTGGGCCGTCAAGCATCTCGATGTGACTTCCATGGTCGAAGCCCATGTCAAGCTCTACCGGCGCCTTCTGGAACGACGATGCGCCAGATTGCCGCGACGAGGTCGGCCGCGGGGGTCGTCTTCGGCACGCTCGTGAGGCGCTCAATGCAGATGAGCCTAAGCATGGTCACGGGACTGTCTCTGGGTCCCGCCTCGTCATCGGCACAGTCTGTTACACCAGGTCTCGCCCTATTCATTTCATACTGAGAGCTTTCTTCCCATACATCCCCACTTGAGCTTGGTGTAGAGGGGAGCGCCACAGGTCTTGGGAAAGGTAAGCCACGACTCCCGACGATCATGTCCAGGTAGGGAGCGAGAAAACATTTCACAACCCACCGTGACGGCGTGAGTGGAATGGGCTTATTCCCTCGCTAGCTTCGCGTACGTGAGCTACGTCCCTCACCGAGGAGCAATATGAAGCCGGACGGTCGGATTCGCGTCATGGAGATCATCGCCAGGATGAACGTCGGTGGCGTCGCTACCGAGGTGCTGGGGCTCTCCGAACGTCTGAACAAGGCAGAATTCGTCCATCGCCTCTATACGGGCCACGTGGACGAGGAGGAAAGCGACCACGTCGAGCTGAAGTGTTCTGGCGTGCCGGTTCAGCGTGTTCCTGGGCTCGGCCGTTCCATCAGGCCTCTCGACGACGGCCGCGCCCTCATCCGCCTGATCTCCGCGATGCGCTCCTTCCGTCCGCACATCGTGCACACCCGTACGGCCAAAGCAGGAGCATTGGGGCGGGTGGCCGCGAAGCTAGCAGGCGTTGGAGCCGCCCGGGTTCACGTCTTTCACGGCCACCTGCTCAACGGCTATTTCAACGGTGCGAAACGCGAGATTTATGTGCGCTCCGAGCGCCTCCTGGCAGCTATGTCGGACCGCCTGGTGGCCGAGGGGGCCCAGGTCCGCGACGATCTTCTCCGTGCTGGGATCGGACGTCCTGAGCAGTATGTCGTGATCCATCCTGGCGTCCGGTTGGGCTCAGCGCCGGACCGCGTGGCCGCCCGCCGGGCTCTCGGCCTCCCGCTGAGCGCGCCCGTGGTGACGTTCGTCGGCCGGCTCACCCAGGTCAAACGGCCCGACCGGTTCGTTGCCACGGCCAACAGGATTCTGGCGCGGGTGCCGGAGTGCCGCTTCGTCATCTGCGGCGGCGGCGACCTCCTGGCGCAGGTCGAGCAGGACATTGCGCCGGTACAGCACGCCTTCCACCTGGTCGGCTGGCGCAAGGACGTGGAGACGGTGTACGCCGCGGCCGACGTGCTCCTGCTGACTTCCGACAACGAAGGCATGCCGCTCACGCTCATCGAGGCGCAGATGGCCGGCATTCCTGTGGTCTCCACCCGCGTAGGCAGTGTCGCCGAGGTCGTCCGAAACGGGCGCACGGGACTGCTCTCCTCGACCGACCCCGCCGAGCTGGCGGACCACACCGTACAACTCCTCTCAGACCCCCTGCTCGCGCGCCGGATGGGCGAGGCTGCGCGCCGCTGGTCAACCGCCTCGTTCGACGTGGACCGCCTTGTCGCGGACACCGAGGCCCTATATCGATCACTGGGCGAGCCGCGCCGGGATCGTCGTGTCACCACAGGAGGGATCAACAGGTGAATGTACTCGTAACCGGCGGGGCCGGCTTCATTGGCGCGAACCTCTGCCGGGCGCTTGCCGCGCGGCCCGAGATCGAGAACGTCACGGTGCTGGACGACCTGAGCAGCGGCGACCTCGCCAACCTCGACGGCGTCGCAGTGAGATTCGTCCGCGGCAGCATCCTGGACGCAGATCTGCTGGCCGACCTCGTCGCGGACGCCACGACGGTTGTGCATCTCGCGGCGCGCCCTTCAGTCCCGAAGTCGCTGGCCGACCCGCTGGCCACGCACGACATCAATGTCACGGGCACCCTGCGTGTCCTGGAGGCGTGCCGGGCGGCGAAACCTCATGTGATCCTCGCGTCGTCGTCATCCGTCTACGGCGACCGCACGGAACCGTGCAAGCACGAAGACCTGCCGACCAGGCCGCTCAGCCCGTACGGCGTGAGCAAGCTGGCCACAGAAGGTTACGCGCTGGCGTACGCCGCCAGCTTCGGCCTGCCTGTCCTGCCGTTCCGCTTCTTCAACGTGTACGGCCCGCTCCAGGCCGCTGACCACGCCTACGCGGCGGTCATCCCGGCGTTCGTGTCCAAGGCATTGGGAGGCAGCCCGGTGCCGATCTACGGTGACGGGCTTCAGGTGCGCGACTTCACTTACGTGGGAACGGTCACGGAGGTCGTCTGCGACGCCGTCGCCCGCCGCGTGACAAGTGGGAAACCGGTCAATCTCGCGTTCGGCACCCGCATGTCCCTGCTCGAGTTGAAGGACATCCTCGCCTCAGTGCTCGACAAACCCATCGAGGCTGAGTTCCTCCCGCCGCGGGCCGGTGACATCCGCGAGTCCCAGGCATCCCCTCATCTGCTCATGGAACTGTTCCGCGGCGTGCATCCGACGTCGATCGAGGACGGGCTCCGCCGCACGGTGGCCTGGTTCCAGACGATCGCGACCGCCGGCGTACCCGCCTGAGTCCGCCGCCATCTCCGGCCACAGAACGCGTTAGCGAGGGAAACCTGTGAGTAAAGCATCGCAGTCTACGTATCTCATAACGGGCGGCAGTGGATTCGTCGGATCCCACCTGACCGACGCCTTGATCGCCCGTGGTGACTCCATCATCATTCTCGACAACCTCTCGACTGGAAGGCTCGCCAACCTCCAGCCGCATCCCAACATGCACTTCGTCCAAGGTTCCATCCTGGACGAGCTGATCGTCGACGAACTCGTCCACCAATGCGACGTCGTCATCCACCTCGCTGCGGCCGTTGGCGTCAAGTTGATCGTCGAGCAGCCGCTCAGATCCCTGACGACCAACATCCGCGGTTCGGAGATCGTCATCGAGGCGGCGCACCGGTACAGGAAGAAGATTCTGATCGCCAGCACGAGCGAGATTTACGGCAAGAACTCGTCTGGCCCCCTGCGAGAGGACGCCGACCGGATCCTCGGCAGCACCGCTGTCGTCCGCTGGGCGTACAGCACCGCCAAATCCGTGGACGAAATCCTGGCCAACGCCTACCACAAGGAGCGCGGTCTGCCGACGATCGTCGTGAGGCTCTTCAATACCGTAGGGCCGCGGCAGAGCCCGGCCTACGGCATGGTGATTCCCCGCCTGGTACGGCAAGCCCTGGCCGGCGCACCGCTCACCGTCTTCGGTGACGGCACTCAAACCCGCTGCTTCGCGCATGTCGCGGACGTGGTCGATGGCCTGGTCCGGCTCCTGGACAACGACGCCGCGGTCGGACAGACCCTCAACATCGGCGCGGCCGACGAGGTGAGCATCATTGAGCTGGCCAAGCTGATCGTCGAGCACACCGGCTCCACGTCGGGGATCGAGCTGATCCCTTATCACGAGGCATACCAGCAGGGCTTCGAGGACATGACCCGCAGGGTCCCGGACACCACCAAGATCCGCAAGCTCACCGGCTGGGCTCCACGGCGTACGCTCGACGAGATCCTCACCGATATCGTCCAGGAGGCCCGCGAGGAGTTCGCGGCGCCCATGCGGTGAGCGGAACGGTGACATGGGCCGCCGGCGCGGCCGCTTGCCTGCTGAGCGCCTCGGCGGCGATCCCGTTGAAGAAACTCGCGTTGAGGTGGGGCTTCACCGACCGGCCCGGCGGGCACAAGTCGCACGCCCGCCCCATCCCGTACCTGGGCGGCATCGCGATCATGCTGGCCACGGTCCTGACCACGATCGTCGCCACGGACCTGGCCGACTGGCGGTTCACCGCCATGCTGCTGGCCGGCTCGGCAGTGGCCATGCTCGGGCTCATCGACGACGTTGGGTCATTGCCGGCCGTCACCAGGCTGGTCGTGGAGACGGCGGTGACCACCGCCGTCGTGCTCGCCGGAATCAGGCTCACCGTGACAGGGGGATGGCTGGACATCCCTATCACCGTGATTTGGATTGTCCTGATCACCAACTCCTTCAATCTCCTGGACAACATGGACGGTTCGCTGGGAGTGGTCACCACCGTCACCGCCGCCTTCCTGTCGGCCATGGCGTTTCTGCAGGCGCGCCCGGCCTTGGGAGTCTTCCTGGCGGTGCTCGCCGGTGCCGCGCTCGGCTTCCTCGTGCACAACTGGCCGCCCGCGAGGATATTCATGGGGGACTCGGGATCGTTGTTCATCGGCTTCGCGCTCACCTGCTCCGCAGTCGTCCTCGTCGCCGGGCGGGGCCCCGACACGGTGGCAGGTGGGCTGCTCCTGTCCACCTTCGTGGCCACGGTGGACACCGGGGTGGTCGTCCTGTCCCGGATACGGGCAGGCCGGTCGCCGCTGGCGGGCGGCACCGACCACGTGTCCCACCGGCTACGCACCCTAGGTCTCGACCCGCGCCTGGTCGCCGTTGTACTGGGCCTCATCACTGCGCTGAGCTGCGCGGCGTGCACGGCGATGATCCTGGGCTGGGTGCCGCCGCTCACCGCGACGCTCGTCGCGGGTGGGACCGCGATCGCCTGCGTCTGCCTGCTGCAGGCCGTGAACGTCTATCCGCCACACCGTTCACTGGAGACCCCTCCACGACTCCGCGAAAGGCGGCGATGACCAGTTGGACCTGCTCTACTTCATCAGACTGGCACGTAAGAACTGGATCCTCATCCTGCTGTCGCTGATCATCTCGGTGGGTGCGGCGCTGGTCGTGACCGCCAACATGGCGCCCAAGTACGTGGCGACGATCACTATGCTGTTCTCCAGCTTCGACAGGCAGGGCGGCTTCTCGACCGCCTACCAGGTGGACACCCTGTCGCAGGGCGCGCAGTCCTATGCCAACCTGCTGACGAGCCGGCGCATGGTCAGCCAGATCACGACGGCCGAGGACGTTCCGCGCCTGCAACGGAACATCACCGCGGAGGTCGTGCCAGGAACGGTGCTGCTGCGCGCGATGGTCAGTGATCAGGATCCCGTGCGCGCCGCCTCGCTGGCCAACGCCTTGGGAGCCAGGTTCGCGGTCCTCGTCGACCAGATCGAGCGGCCGACGCCCAGTAGCCGGCCGACGGTCAAGGTCACCATCGTGGACCAGGCAGAGATCCCCAAAGCGCCCGTCAGTCCCATGCCCATGGTCAATGTCCTGGTCGCCCTCTTGGCCGCACTGGTCATCGCGTTCAGCTCACTCGTTCTGCGTGACCGGCTGGACACCACCATCAAGAGCCCCCACGAACTGCAGCAGAACTCGAAGAGCTCCACGCTGGGCATCATCGGCTACGAGCGCGCGGCACGCCGCCACCCGCTGATCCTGCGGCCGCACGGGCGGTCCAGCAGAGCCGAGGCGTTCCGCTCGCTCCGTACCAACCTGCAGTTCATCGGGGTCGACAGGCAGCCCAAGTCGTTGGTGATCACTAGCTGCCTGCCGAACGAGGGCAAGTCCTCGACCTGCTCCAACCTCGCCATCACCCTCGCGCAGGCAGGCTGGCAGGTCGTGCTCGTGGACGGCGACCTGCGCCGCCCGCGCCTTCCCGACTACTTCGGGATCGAGGGCGCGGTCGGCCTGACGGACGTGCTCATCGGCAAGGCGCGGCTGGACGAGGTGATCCAGACGTGGGGCGAGCCGCGGCTCTTCCTGCTGCCCAGCGGCCAGATCCCGCCGAACCCGAGTGAGCTGCTGGGCTCGCGCATGATGCGCCAGTTGCTCGACCAGCTCGTTGACAAGTACGACATCGTGATCATCGACGCGCCGCCGCTGCTGCCCGTCACCGACGCCGCGACTCTCGCGGCGGTCTGCGACGGCGTGATGCTCGTCGCCAAGTACGGCGGGACGCGGCAGGAGCATCTCCAGCGCGCCATAGAGCAACTGTCGTCCATCAACGCCAGGATCGTGGGCACCGTGCTCAACTTCGTCCCGGCCAAGGCGAGCAAGTACGGCGGCTACGGCTACGGCTACGGGTACTACGAGTCGGAGGCGGCCGAGGAAAGGGCCAAGGCGACCGTCACGACGACGGTGGTTTGAGCAGCTCCAGCGGGACGGAGAGCGCCTTCGCGAGGCTCCGTCCCGCCGCCTTGTAGGCCCAGATCCAGCGGCCCATGGGGTCGGGGATGTCCGGCCGGTCCACCGTGACAAGGCCGCGCAGTGCCTGCGCCTGCTCAACCAGTGCACGGGCGCGGCGTACGGCGTCGCGGTGACGCGTGATCTCCTCGCGCTCCGACGCAGCCGCGAGTGCGCCGAACTCGATGATCGTGAAGACACGGGGCGCGGCCTGCGGGTGCCTCTTCACAGACTCCGCCCGGTGCGCCCTGGTGGCGGTCAGCACCAGATCGGCGCCTGCCAGCAACTCCGCGGTCAGTGGCTGGGAGATGAACCCGGCCGGGTCACCGCCGAGGCGTATCAGAACCTGCTGAGCCCTTTCGGCCATCTCCATGCCGGGATCGGCGTGGGTGCCCGCGCTCGTCACCAGGAACGGCGGGCCGAGAGCCGATCGGGTCAGCCGCTCGGCCAGCGGGGAGCGGCACATGTTGCCCGTGCACACGAACAGGATGTGGAAGCGGGCCTCCCCTGACGTCATGGGCGTGACGATAGGAGGGAAGGGCCCGGTGGCCTGTCGCAGCGCACCGGGCTTTACCTCTTCTATCGCTCGATATCACGATCCGCGGGGGCGCAGCTCCCGGGGTCCTGGCTGATTTTGGTCTGCTGCGGGCGGGCCAGTGGCTGCACGGGAACTATCGGCGGCGTGGCCGAAGCGGGTTCCAACACGACGAACTCAAGTGTCCTTGCCTGCCGGGGGGCGAGCTCGAGCACGGCCGAGTAAACGGGATGGGCTCGTTCGACTTCCTTGATGACCGCGTGAGGCTTCCCATCGACGCGCATGCCCAGGAGCTTGGCGTCGACCGAGGCGTAGAACGACACCCACAGCAGGTTGGACCCGACGGCGGGGCGGTGTTCCGGGCTGTCGAGCCGGTCGGTGACGTACGAGGGCAGTTGCACACCCGGCACGTCGTTGCCGAGCCGGATCCGCACTCTCGAGACACGCTGCCCATCGCTCCGGCACGGGCCCAGCTCGTATTCGAGCGAGCGGTCCAGGTAGTAGTCGAGCTTGGTGCCCGCGGAGTTGTTGATCACGAGCCCGGCGAACGGCCCCGGCTTCTCCGGCAGCACACCGCCGAACGGGGTGGCCGCCAGCCGTTGTTGTTCGGCGTCCCTCCGGCTCCAGATCTGCAGCCTCCGTTCGGCCATCAGCTGCGACAAGGTGGAGAGCAACGCCGCGCTGTCCAGGTGTGCTCTGGTCATCGTCTCGCTCACCGCGCTCGCGACCGTGATGAGGAACCTCTTGCGCTCAAGCGGATCGGGGTACCGTTCATAGGCCGCCCGCTCGGTGAGATCGACCACGTTCTCCGCGGTCACCGTCTCGCCGCTGGGGAGGTTGACGGGCCCGATCAGCTTCAGGATGTAGGCCAGACCGATGGGATCGGTCGCGATCGCGCCGTCCAGCCGCTGGCCGGTCTGACGGCGCCATAGCTCGGTCCAGGTCGTCGCGGCGTACGGGAAATGCGGCGAGAGATTGGAATTGGACAGCAAGGAGACCGCGCTGGGCCCGTAACGCGCGAGGAAGGCAGGGCCGTGGTCGGTGACCCTGGCGGAGCCGGACTCCAGGTCGTTGTTGGGAGACAGCCGCTTGATGCCGATACCGCCATGGCCGGCTTTCAGAATGCCGAACGCGCCGACCAGCCCTCCGGTACCGCGTGCTTCGGCATTGGTCTGGAAGGCCAGGAAGTAGCGGCGCGGGCCATGGTGGCCCAGCATTCGGGGCAGCAGAGGCGCGGCGTCTTCGGCGACGTCGAGCCAGCCGCTCAGCCGGTCCACTTCGCGCAGAGCCGTGGCGCGAGCTTCGTCGATCTGGTCCACACCGGTGTGGGCCGGGGTGGCGGCCAGGCGGGACCGCGTCAACTCGATACGGTCGGCGGCATCACGCACGAGCGGCGCGGCGGATTCCAGCCGGGCCAGCAGGGTCCCCAAGCTGTCCATGGAGAGGCCTTCCGTCGTGATCAGCCCCGCGCCGGTCCGCTGGAGGTCCACCAGGACACCCGCCAGTTCGTCCGCGGCCTCGGCCAGGCCGCGGACCGTCGTCGCGCCCGCTCCCACCACGGGAGTGTGGGCGATCAACGACCAGTCCGGGCCGCTGGTGAGTCGGCGGGCTTCTTCCGCACGCCGCTTCGTGTCGGCGAGCGCCCCGGCTGCCTCCACCGGGTCGCTCGCGCGCAGCTGGATCAGCGCGTCCCTGGTCGCCTGCAGGTGATCCCGTACGCTCAGAACGAGATGCGCCGACCAACCAGCGGCCAGCGCGAGGCCTGCCGAGGAGCAGAGCAGTCCTGTGGCGATGCGCCGGCGCTTCTTACTCGGCACGGGCAGATCGGCGGCGCCGCAGGACGATCCCCGTGCCCGCGGCTCCCACGATCAGCAGGCCCGCGCCCGCCGCGGTCAGGGTCGTCATGGGCGTGTCGGCCATTGGCAGCGTGGTCTCCGTCGCTACCTGCTTCCATTTCACATGCGCGGGGCCGTGGACGGAGCGGAGGCGACTGGCCTTGTGGCCACGGTGGCGCGTACGGACCTCGACTCGTACCTTCGACTCGTTGTGCTGCTGCTGCCGCCCCTCCTGCTTCTGCTTCTGCTTCTGCGGCGGGTCCTGACGCTGCTGCTGCGTCGAGTGCTGCTGCGTCGACTCCTCACACTCCACCTGCGCCCAGGGCAAGGGCGGATAGTGCGGCGGCGGCGTACAGGCGTGCCGCACCTCGTTGGACTCAGCCATCGCCGGCCCGACGCTTCCCCATGCGAGTCCGCTCCCGAGCACAGCTGCGAGCAATATCGGTTTCGTGATCTTCTTTGTCATTTCGGTCCCCCGTACGGTTCCTCGGCCATTCGAACATTGCATCCGGAATGTTAGTGAGATGTTCGCTATAGGACCGTTATATGCGTTGGGTCGATGGATACTCCTCGCCACGTACGTTTCTTGCCGAATGATCGCTGATGGTTCTCCATATGTTGACGATCGGGCCGGATTCTGTGCGCGGACGTTCCAGGCGAGGGCCCTGACCAGGGGAAGCGTCGATCCGATGAAAGGTAGCGCGGACGGTGGATCTTCACGAGACGACGCGCTGTGGTGTGCCGACAATCGGCTCGTCCGCGCCTCCTCGCGACGTTCTATGGGGAGAGCGTGATATATCCCGTCATCCTCGGAAAAGAGGCCAGATTTCGGACTAAATGGTATATATGTCGCGACGCGACCGTCTCCTGTACTTAACTGTCGAGCAGCGTGCGGGAGATCACCGTCATGGCGCGCCCCGCCAGATGGACGCGGTCGCCGTTGAGCGTGACATGGACCAGACCGCCCCTGGCTGAGAGTCGCGCCCTGGCGATCTCCGTTCGGCCGAGCCGCTCCCCTCAGTACGGCGCCAGGGCGCAGTGCGCCGAGCCCATGACCGGGTCCTCGGGCACGCCGGCGTTGGGGCGAAGAAAGGGGAGACGAAATCCGGGCCCTTGCCCCCCGTGCGGTGACGATGACACCTCTGGCGTCCACGGCGGCCAGGGCCGCGATATCGGACGCGAGGGAGTGTGCCGATTCTTCCGAGTCCAGCTAAACCAGCAGGTCGAGATGGCCTTCCCGACCCGCACCGGCGTCACGCCGAGTGCTTTCTCCAGACCGGCCGGCGCCGGACCGAGGGGTCACCTCCTTGGCCGGGAAATCCATGGTGATCATTCCGTCCGGGAGGCGATTCGTGGTGAGCGTGCCGCTGGCCGTCTTGAATTCGAGCAGGCCCGTCGCCGCCCCCGTCGAATAGAGCACATGCGCGGTCGCCAACGTGGCGTGACCGCACAGCGTGACCTCGACGGCCGGGGTGAACCAACGGAGCGAATCGCCGAGGAGGAAGGCGGTCTCGGTGAGGTTCGTCTCGGTGGCTACGCTCCGCATCCATCCGTGAGTAACCCGAGATTCCAGCAGGCAGACGGCTGCGGGATTACCCTGGAAATCCGTGCCGGGGAAGGCGTCGACAGTGAAGAGGCGCTTGTGGGCGGAGGGTATACGGGGGGCGGATATCCGGATGCAAGCGGGCTGCAAGCCGTACAAAATGGAATTAGGGCTGGGCGTGTCGCGTGGCGAATGCGGAATCGTCGGTTACCGTCCAATGTGTAGGGACGTGCCGATTACGGTGAGTTCCTGAGGAAAGGACAAGCCGATGGGGGCAGTGCGCAAGGTGGTGAGCTACCTTGGCCTGAGCGGGGTCGATCACTACGACGAGGGCTATGACGACGACGAGCACTACGAGGACGAGTACGTCCCCGCGACCGAGCGGGCCGCCAGGCGCTGGCGCGCGAACGTCGACTCGTCACGCATCGTGATGGTTCAGCCGCTCAAGTACAACGACGCGCCGTTGATCGGTCAGCATTTCCGTGACGGACAGACGGTGATCATGGATGTCTCCGGCATGGCGATGCCCGAGGCGACGAGGATGGTGGACTTCGCCGCCGGACTGGCCTTCGGGTGCGAGGGCCGGATCGAACGCATCGCCGACCGCGTCTTCCTGCTCGCCCCGGCTCATGTGGAGATCGAGACGACTTGATGGACGGACTGCCGCCGCCCTTGACCGGGTGGCGGCAGCCCGACGATTCAGGTGTAGTTACGCAGCGCGCGGGCCGCGACGAACCAGCCGGGTAAGCTCGGCTGCGTCGTCAGCGGCCTGTTTCGCGCGGGCGTCCGATTCGCGGGCGTACGCGTGCAGCGCCCACACCGCCCCCTCTGCCAGTTCCTTCAGCTCGCCGACCTGGGCGGCCACGTATCGCTCGTCGGCTTCGACCAGTTTGCGGCGCTGCCAGAGCTGCCAGCCGGCCAGGCCGATCATGGCCACGCCGGCGGCCGCGAGCAGGCTGCTGGCCAACGCCGCGCCGACGAGGCAGGCGACCCCCACCACGATCAGCACCATCGCGGCCCACGGGCGGGGACGCGGCACGACGCCCTCGGTGATGATGGAGGTTTCCGCCGCGGCCAGCGAGGCCTGGTCGGGGCCCTCGGGCCGCAGGTGGATGCGGTGGCCGAGGAGCGGCACGGTCAGCGTGTCGGGCGGGTCCAGGCTGCTGTCGGCCTCGAGCTCCTCGGCCACGCCACGCAGGATCGGCGCCGCCACGTGCAGCGCGATCGCCGCCAGGTGAGGGTCGGCGCCGGGGCGCAGGTCGTCCAGCAGGTACGTGGCGAGCGAGGCCATCGGCCCGGCCGGGCCCCCCGCCCCGACGAGCGCGCGCAGGACGGCGAGCGGCTCGTCCTCGGCCCAGGTCGTGGCCGGGCTGGCGGAGCTGTTGTCGAGCGGAGCGGTGGAGTCGTGCTCGGCCTGCCGCGTCGAGGTGATCTCCGCGCACCGGCCGCGCAGCCGGGCCAGCCGGTCGGCGGCCATGGACGGCCTGGCCAGCTCCGGAATTTCGGCCATCTCCGGGAAGTCGGCCAGCGACGGCGGCACGACGACCGTCGGCTCCCCGGGGATCAGGGCCTGGACCCACTGCTCGGGTTCGGCGTGCTCCTGGACTGCCAGGGCGTCGAGCTTGCGCAAGACGAAGATCTTGCCGGCGGGGCCGTACGCGCCCCGGGCGGCGGCCAGCCACAACGACCGCTGGCCGTGGCTGACCGGCCGGTCGAGTGACAGGTCGCCGAAGGCGGTGCCCAGCCAGGAAGCGTGGATGCGGCTGCCCTGCCCGGACACAGCGAGGGCCAGGCACAGGAAGAGCGCGGTCCGCTGCTGGTCACGGCCGGCCGCCCGGCTCAGCGGCTCCAGGGGGTCGTCGCCGGAGAGTATGGCGACCAGTGCTTCGACGGCCGGGGGCAGCCAGTAGCCGGGTACGTCGCGAAACCCCGGTGCGGCGTGCGGCGCCGTGCCGTTGGCGGCGAGGTGCGCCAGTAGCGCCTCCGCGTAACGATGCACCTCCGTCGCTGCTTGGGGGCTCGCAGTCAGGTCCGTGCTCAAGGCAGAGAACTCCCCCATTTCGGCCTCAGTTCATGACCGCGTAAAGCCTAGCCGTTTGGGCGCGCCAACCCGGTGGAGGCGCGCCCACGATGGAACGGGAGGCTTTGAGCCAACTGCCGGTTTACATGCGCTCGGGGACAGGGACCCCCAGGAGGTCGAGCCCGGTCTCCAGCACGCGCAGCGTCAACGCGCACAGGGCCAGCCGGTGCTCCCTGGTCGCGGGGGCGACGCCTTCTTTGAGCACCGGGCACTCCTCGTAGAAGGTGCTCAGCAGGCTCGCGGTCTGGAACAGGAAGGCGCAGAGCCGGTGCGGCTCTGAGCCGGCGGTGACCTGAGAGATCAGCTCGCCGAACCCCAGCAGATGAAGGCCCAGCGCACGCTCGGCGGGCTCGGTCAGCACGATGGAGGCCGTCGCGTCGGCCGGCTCCATGCCTGCCTTGCGGAAGATCGAGCGGATCCGGGCGGTCGCGTACTGCATGTAAGGGCCGGTGTTGCCGTTGAAGGCCACCATGCGGTCGAGGTCGAAGACGTATTCGCTGTCGTGGCTGACCGACAGGTCGGCATATTTCACGGCAGCCATGCCGACGGCGTAAGCAATCTCCCGCTGGGTCGCCTCGTCGTATCCTCTGTCGGCGATCAGCGCCGACGCCCGGTCGACGGCCTCCTGCAGCAGGTCCATCAGCTTGACGGACTCGCCGGAGCGGGTCTTGAACCTGCGCCCGTCCTTGCCCAGCATCATGCCGATCTGTACGTGCTCGGCCGAGACGGTGTCGGGCAGCCAGCCGGCCAGCCGCGCCGCCGCGAAGACCATCCTGAAGTGCAGAGCCTGATCCGCGCCCACGACGTAGAGGATGCGGTCGGCCTTGAGGTCGTGGACGCGGTAGCGGATGGCCGCCATGTCCGTGCTCGCGTAGCCGTAGCCGCCGTCGCTCTTCCTGATGATGAGCGGCAGCGGCTTGTCGTCGGAGCCGGTGAAGCCGGGCGGGAACACGCAGAGCGCTCCCTCGCTGAGCACCGCCGCCCCGGACGCCTCCAGGTCGTCGCAGGTCCTCTCCAGCATGGAGTTGTACATGCTCTCGCCGGCGATGTCGGCGTCGGTCAGCGTGACGCCGAGCAGCTCGTAGACCTTGTTGAAGTAGCGCACGGTGGCGTCCATGAAGACGTGCCAGAGCCGCATCGTGTCGGGGTCGCCCGACTGCAGCGTGGTCACCCGCACCCGGGCACGCTGCTTGAACCCCTCGTCGCCGTCGAACTTGGCCCGCGCCGCCTGGTAGAACTCGGTGCCCTGACCGGCCTCGAGCTGCGCGACCGCGGTCTCCTCGCCGATCTCGAGCAGGTGCTCGATGAGCATGCCGAACGGCGTGCCCCAGTCGCCCAGGTGGTTTTGCCTGATCACGGTGTTGCCGAGGTGCTCGTGCAGGCGGGCCAGTGAGTCGCCGACGATGGTGGTGCGCAGGTGGCCGACGTGCATCTCCTTGGCCGCGTTGGGCGCGGAGTAGTCGATCACCACGGTCTGCGACGGTGTGATCGTGCCGACGCCGAGCCGCGCGTCCGCCAGCATCCGCTGGGCCTCCGCGGCGATCCACGAGTCGTCGAGCGTGATGTTGAGGAAGCCGGGGCCGCTGACCTCGACCGTGCCGGGGAAGTCCGACAGCTCCGCCTTGATCGCCTCGGCGACCTCCCGCGGGGCCCGTCGCAGACGCTTGGCCAGGCTCAGCGCGACGTTCGCCTGGAAGTCGGCGAACTGGGAGGGCCGGATCAGCGGGTCTGCGTCGGTGTGCTCCGAGCCGAACGCGTGTGCCAGCGCCTGCTGGACGCGCTCGGTGAGCACTATCTGCGGGTCGGTCATGTTCTAAGGGTACCGGTGACCCTGACTGCGACGCTGATCAAAATCGCTGCTACGAGCGAGACGCCCACGGCGGTGAGGTCGTTGCTGATGTCGCCCGGTTCGAGCGCGAAGAACGCCCTCACGAACGGCAGCGTCAGCCCGACGGCGAAGACCACCGGCATCGACCCGACGAGGATCACCCGCCACCAGTTGAGCGGCCTGGTGATCAGTACGAGCACCCACCACGTGGTCAGGAACAGCGTGATCACCGCCGACGTCTGGTCCTGGATCAGCGTGGAGGTCCCGCTGTGGGCGGCCCAGAACGACGTCAGCACCGCCACCGCGCACAGCACCCCCGCCGGTACGGCGAAACGCAGCACCCGGGGCACGAATCCGGGCTTCGAGCGTTCGAGCGTGGGCGCGAGCGCGAGGAAGAGCACGGGGATGCCGATGGTGAGGGCGTTCGTCAGGGTCGAGTGGCGGGGTGCGAAAGGGAACATCACCCCGGCCACGCCCACGGCCAGCGACAGCACGATGGCGTAGAAGGTCTTGGTGAGGAACAGGTTGGAGACCCGTTCGATGTTGGCCAGCACCCGGCGGCCCTCGCCGACGACGTGCGGCAGCGTCGCGAACTTGTCGTCCAGCAGCACCACCTGCGCGACCGCCTTGGTCGCGGGGCTGCCCGCGCCCATCGCGATGCCCAGGTCGGCGTCCTTGAGCGCCAGCACGTCGTTGACGCCGTCGCCGGTCATGGCCACGGTGTGGCCGCGGGCCTGCAACGCGTTGACGAACGCACGCTTCTGCTGCGGGCTGACCCGGCCGAACACCGCGTACGAGTCCAGTAATTCGCCCAGCTTGTCCGGGTCGTCGTCCGGCAGGGTCCTGGCGTCGACGGACCGGTCGCCGTCCGGGATGCCCAGCCCCGTGGCGATCGCGGAGACCGCCTCGGGGTTGTCGCCGGAGATCACCTTGACCGTCACGCCCTGCTTGGCGAAGTAACGCAGGGTCTCGTGGGCATCCGGCCTGACGCGTTGCTCGAGCGTGACGAGCGCGACGGGGTCCGGGCTCTCCAGCGATCGCAGGTCGCCGACGCGGCAGAGTGCCAGTACGCGGGCGCCGGTGGTAGCCAGCTCGGCGGCCCGGTCGTACCCGTCGCCACCGTCCAGCAGGACGTCTGGGGCCCCCAGCACCCAGGCGCCGCGCTCGCCGAAGTCGGCCCCGCTCCACTTGCGTGCCGAGGAGAACGGCACGCTCTCCACAGCGGTCCATCCGTCCAGGGCGGCGGGGTAGCGCCCCCGGATGGCCCGGGCGGTGGCGTTCGGCCGCTGGTCGAGGTTGGACAGGGCGGCCAGTGCGGCGTCGATCGGCTGCCCGTCGCGCAGCGGCAGCACCTCGCCGAGGTCCATGCCGCCGGCGGTGAGGGTGCCTGTCTTGTCCAGGCAGAGCACGTCCACCCTGGCCAGGCCCTCGATCGCGGGCAGCTCCTGGACCAGGCAGCGGCGCCGGCCCAGGCGTACGACGCCGACCGCGAACGCGATCGAGGTCATCAGCACCAGGCCCTCGGGGATCATGGTGACGATGCCCGCGACGGCGCCGGTGATCGCGGTGCCGAAGTCGACCGAGTTGCTGATCTGGCTGTACATCAGCAGGGCGCCGATCGGGATGACCAGCCAGGTGATGTACTTGATGAAGTTCGCCACGCCCGCGCGCAGCTCGGAGTGCGCGAGGTGGAACTTGCTGGCCTCCTCGGTCAGCTTCGCGGCGTACGCGTCGGTGCCGACCCGCGTGGCCACGAACGCGCCCGAGCCCGCCACCGCGAAACTCCCCGACAGGACCTGATCCCCTGCCTTCTTGTGCACGGGGTCGGCCTCGCCGGTCAGCAGGGACTCGTCCACCTCCAGCCCGTCGGAGACCACCACCTCGCCGTCGACCAGCAGGCGGTCACCGGAGGCCAGCAGGATCAGGTCGCCGAGCACCACCTCGTGCGGGTGGATCTCCTGCTCCCTGCCGTCGCGCCGCACTCTGACGGGGGCCTCGTTGATCACCGCGAGCTTGTCGAGCGTGCGCTTGGCACGCAGCTCCTGAATGATGCCGATCAACGCGTTGGCCACGATGATCAGCCCGAACAGGCTGTCCTGCCACTCACCGAAGATCAGGATCAGCACCCAGAGCACGCCGATGACGAGGTTGAACAGGGTCAGGACGTTCGCCCTGAAGATCGCGCTCAACGATCTGCTCGACCGGCGCGGGACATGGTTGGTCTTCGCCACCGCCACCTGTGCCGACGTGAGCCCGTCCACCGTAGAGGTGAGCCCGTCCACATAACCCCCTGTATCTGTGGATCGGTCTCACAGACTACGGGTTCACCACAGTCTGTGTGATCGGTGAGTGGCGGCCACCCGCTCGCCGATCCTGGCCACGATCCCGTCGGCGGCCAGATCGGCCGCGAGCCTGCAGGCCGCGCTGATCGCCGGTGCCTTGGACGAGCCGTGGGCGATGACGACGGTGCCGTTCAGGCCGAGCAGCACCGCGCCGCCGTGCGCCTCCGCGTCGAGGCGGCGGCGCAGCTCGCGCAGGCGCGAGCGCTGCATGACGGCGCCCAGCCTGGCCGTCCTGCTGCCCTCGATGGTCCGCCTGAGCTCGTCGAACGCGTACCGGACCGCGCCCTCCATCGTCTTCAGCGCCACGTTGCCGGTGAACCCGTCGGTGGTGATCACGTCGACCTTGCCGGTCAGCAGGTCGTAGCCCTCCACGTTGCCGGTGAAGTGGATGCCGGGGGAGCCCTGCAGCAGCTCGTGGGCGCGTTTGACGACCTTGTTGCCCTTCTCGGCCTCGCCGCCGATCGTCAGCAGGCCGACCCGCGGTTCGGCGATGCCGTACGCCAGCTCGGCGTACGCCGTGCCCAGATGGGCGAACTGCACCAGCATCTCAGGCTTGGCGTCGGCGTTGGCGCCCGCGTCCACGAGCAGCGTCGGCCTGGGGAGGGTGGGGAGCGCGACGGCGATGGCGGGTCTCTGGACACCGTGCTGGGCTTTGAGCCGCAGCCTGCCGGTGGCCACGATGCCCGCCGTGGAGCCGGCCGACACGACCGCTCCGGCGTCGCCGCGGCGTACGAGGTGGCAGGCGACCGCGATGCTGGAGCGGGGGCGGCGCAGGCTCGCCAGCGCGCCCTCGTCCATGGCGATGGCCTCCTCGGCCCGTACGATCGGGATCTCCTTGGTGGCGTCGTGGTCGGCGAGCGCCTCGTAGAGCACACGAGGGGAGCCGACGAGCACGACGTGCAGGTCGTGCTCGCGCACGGCGTGCACCGCGCCCGCCACGATCTCGTGCGGTGCATGGTCGCCGCCCATGGCGTCCAGCGCGATGGGCTTGCTGTCGGACAAAGATCACCTCGTACGGCATCGAGCCCGCCGTCACGGCTTGGCCGGAACGCGGGCTCGGAATGTCCGCATCGTAGGCAAGGCAGGTGCCAGGTTAACCGGCGGGTAGGCCCTCTTGGTTCCCGGCATCGGCCGTTCCAGTCCCCGCGCGTGCATTCGGCCCCCGCCGTCGGCGAAACCGCCTGCCACGCCTGGCTTCGGACGGACTCCCAGCCGGCCTGCCCTGGCCGGCGTGTGCTGTCCGGTGCTCGGTGGCCTGCGGCCGGTGCTCAGGTGCCTGGTGGGTGTTGCGGAGCCGGGCACGCGGTGGGACAAAAGGAGTGAAGGAGGGCTAGTGGAGGTTCCAGTCGTCCATTCCGCGAGTCACGATCACCTTCGAGAACACCGACTTGCCCATCACCCTGATCAACGGCCCGTCCCCCTCCGATCCGCCTGTCACGTTCCGCTTGCCGAAGATCGAGCCGCCTTCGTCGATTACCCGGGCGTTGTCGGGGACGCGTACGATGAGCTTGCCGAACCGTGCGTTCGTCTCGATGGTGATCTCCCTCCCCGGCAGCACGGCGTCCGACAGGTCGATGATGAGGGCTCCGAACCGGACCGTGAGGTTGGTGCGCCGGGACGCCACCCACCGCCCCTTACGGACGATTTTGCTGAATTTCGAGCTGATCTCCTGCCGCTCGATGGTGTCGGGCACACTGGATCCGGACACCTCGGGCAGATCCCGGGTCAGGGGGACGAGCTCGCCGATCGTCTTCGCCGAGTAGGCGACATCGAGGCGGTCCGCATGCTCGACACTGGTGAGTCTTCCTGTGGCCAGCCCCTCGCTCAACACCGCGGCCACGCGGTCGCGGTCGGCGTCTGAGGCCCGCAGGTCCGGATCGTGGGTCACGATAAGTCAGTGTATGCGGAATCGCGATATGTCGCGAGTGTCGGTGAACCTGAGGGAAAACTTGGAGGCCAGCGGAACCGGTGACGCGACTGGGAACGTCCGGGTATTAAGAACCGTAGACGCGCGACAGGGTCGTGAGGTTTACACCCGATCGAACAAAAAAGATGGGAAAGGCCTAGTGATCTTGAACCAGGCTGGCACGCGACGCTTCAAGGCGTACACGTCCAAGCACCTCGACGAGCTCCTGCGGCGAGCGGGGCTCGGCGACGAGGAAAGGCTGAAGGTCCGCGCAGTCGCCACGGTGCTGCCGTTCCGGACGAACGCCTACGTCGTGGATGAACTCATAGATTGGTCGGCGGCGCCCGACGATCCCATATACCGGCTCGTCTTCCCGCAGGAGGACATGCTCCCCGCCGCCGACGTTGCCAGGTTGGCCGACCTGCTGAAGGCCGAGGCGCCCAACGCCGAGATCCAGGCTGAGGCCAATCGGGTACGCGCCCAGCTCAACCCCCACCCCGCAGGCCAGAAGGAGCTCAACGTCCCGAAGATGGGCGAGGAGCCGGTTCCTGGTATGCAGCACAAATACCACGAGACCGTGCTGTTCTTCCCCAAGCAAGGGCAGACCTGTCACGCCTACTGCACCTACTGCTTCCGATGGGCCCAGTTCGTCGGCGACGCGGACCTGAAGTTCGCCTCCGACGACATCGAGCAGATGGTGACCTACATTCGCCAGCATCCCGAGGTCACCAGCGTCCTGATCACCGGGGGCGACGCCATGATCATGGGTGAGCCCGTCATCAGGCGATATATCGAGCCGTTGCTCCAGCTCGAGCAACTGGAGTCCATCAGGATCGGCACCAAGGCGCTGGCCTACTGGCCTCAGCGCTTCACCACCGACCCTGACGCGGACGCCACGCTCGGCCTGTTCGAGGAAGTGGTCGGCGCGGGCAAGAACCTCGCGTTCATGGCCCACTTCACGCACCCCCGCGAGCTGGAGTCGCCACTGGTCGAATCCGCGGTCAAGCGCATCATCGGCAGCGGGGCCACGATCAGGACCCAGGCGCCGCTGATCAGGTCGATCAACGACGATCCCGCCGTGTGGTCCTCCATGTGGCGGCGGCAGCACCGGATGGGGATGATCCCCTATTACATGTTCGTCGAGCGCGACACCGGTCCACAGGACTACTTCGCGGTGCCGCTCGCTCACGCGTACGAGATCTTCAGGGATGCCTACGCGAGCGTTTCCGGGCTCTGCCGGACCGTCCGGGGGCCATCCATGTCGGCCACGCCGGGCAAGGTGTGCGTCGACGGCGTCACGGAAATCGCCGGGGAGCAGGTCTTCATGCTCCACTTCATTCAGGCGCGCGATCCCTCACTGGTGGGACGGCCGTTCTTCGCGCGTTACGACCCCACGGCGGTCTGGCTGACGGATCTGCGTCCCGCCTTCGCCGATCGTTTTCCGTTCGAACCGGCCGGAGCGCTCTTGCCGGTCTGAGCGGTCGAGCGCGTCCACCGCTGCCGGAAATCCGCGTCCGCCGGCCCCGTGCAATTGATTTTGCGACCTCATTGTTCACGGGCCGGCGGACTTATCCGTTCTCTTGCTCGGGCGCGCCTCGGCATGCGCGCAATATTGGAAACAAGACCCTCCTATTTCCCGTTTTGTCTTCCCGCTCAACGCTCCCCCTTCACTAGGTAACCGGGCTGCAAACCCCTGTCACGTGGGCATTCATGCGCCTGCGGCCGATCACGGCCAGTGATAGAACTGCTTGCGTAGCTCAGCCGTTACGGCGTGCTCCGTGTGGTGCCCATAGCGCGCACGTGACGGCATACGGGGGTTATCGATTCGCATTTCCACCGCATTCGAGAGCGATCGATCACGAGCCGGGAAGGCAATCATGAATCGAGTAGTCAAGGCGGCGGTCGCCGTCACAGCATTCGGCTTGGGGGCGGCTTTGACCGTTCCCGCTCAAGCGGAAGTCCAATACAACACCGCCAGGCACGCTCACATCGGCGGCCTGGGCGAGGGCGCCAGCGTAGCCGGCAGCCCGCTCGGCGGGCTCCTGGGCGGACTCACCGGCGGCGGACTCTTGGACGGCCTGCTCGGCGGGATCACGCCCAAGTCCGGCGCCACCGGCAGCAACGTGGCCGGGCTGACCGAGGCCGAGCGGGACGCGGCCATCGCCCGCCAGGGTGGCAGGCGCCCCGCCGACCCCAACGCGGCCGAGGACGTCACCCGTCACGGGGGGCCGCTGCCCGAGCTGTCACCGATCGCCGGAGGGGTGCCGCTCGGCGGCGGCGGCCTGACCGAGTCGCTGCCCGTGCTGTCGGGCGCAGCCCGCATGGCGCAGCCGGCGGCGAAGCCCGGCAGCGCCGCCGTCGGCGCCCTGGAGACCGCGGCCAAGGGCATGCGGTCGCCGTCGGCCGAGACCATGCTGGCCGGCCTCGCGCAGGCGGCCAGGCGCGCGCTGCCGGCCACCGCGGACGGCCGGCTGGCGCCGGTGGTCGGGCAGGTCGCACCCGCCGAGATGGCGCCCGTCATGGAGGCGCTTCCGGGCACCACGCAGACCGCCGGCGTGGACGACCTCACCCCGCTCGTCGAGGAGGCCGCCGGCGCCACCTACTCCATGGGCACCAAGGCCACCGGCTCCTACAGCGACCTGATGACCGCTTTGGGCTGGACCACCGACGGGCTGACCAGCTCGGTGCGCGGCTCCTGGGCGCGCCAGTAGGCGCGATGCAGGCGGCGGCGAACGCGGCTCGCCGAGGGCCGGCACGGTGGTTCGCGGGCATTCGGTGCCAACGCCCGGGAACCGGCCGCACCGGCGAGGCGGACCCGTTCCGCGCCTCAGCGGTTCTCTGACGGCGTGATTTCCCCTGGGTCGGGACACCCGGCCGGGACGCCGTCGCACTGACGCGGCAGGCCTCCGGGCGCCTTCAGGTGCCGGGCGCCCGAGACATGGCCGCGGATGAATTGCCAACCCCCGCCACGGCGGGCGGTCTCATGACGGCCGGGCGGACGCGCCCAGGCCAGGGCTCGCGTGATGTGCCGTTCATCGCAGGGCAGCGGCGCCCCGCGAGCCCCGCCGCCGGCCCCGTCCGGGTCGGCGGCTCTTCTACGATCGTCATCTCTTACGCGCTGCCGTGGCCGGCTACTCGCCGCACTCCGGCTGACGGAGCGGCGCGCCTTCTGGACCTTCCAAGGCTGAAGTATCGGCCGTCTGCGCTCAGGGCAGGCGGACGCCTGTGCGGCGGGCTATTTGCGCCTGCAGTCTGGCCATCTGCCAGTGCAGCTCGATGAGCTGCTCAGCAAGCTGCATCCGGGGAATCTCAGCCACGTCCTCGATGTCCAGGTGGTCGATCGCGGCCGAAAGCTCTCCCATCGCGCGCCCCCACTCCATCACCAGTCCTCGGATCGAATTGACGTTCGAATCCTATCGGAACGGAGGGCTCGCTGTCAGTCATTTGCCACCCGCGTCGCACTGGTTTCGCACACAAGATCGAAACATGCCGAACCACGGAGCCGGCCCACGTGGGCTCGCGTGACGGCGGCCCGCCACTGAAGGGTCAGCGGCCGTTTCCCTGGAGGGCCCTCAGCCGGAGTGCGGCGGGTGGCAGGCCACGGCAGCGCGTAAAAAATGAAGATCTTGAGGGGGTCGGGTCAGCCCTTGTTGTAGGCGGCGATGACTTCCTTGGGGTCGCCGTCCATCCTGATCTTGCCCTTGTGCAGCCAGATCACTCGGTTGCAGGTCTCTTCGATGACCTTGAGGTCGTGGGCCACGAGGAAGACGGTGCCGGCCGACTCGCGGATCTCGCGGATGCGTTGCTCGCTCTTCTTGCGGAACTCGCGGTCGCCGGTGGCCAGTGCCTCGTCGATGAGCAGGACGTCGTGCGTCTTGGCGGAGGAGATGGCGAAACGCAGGCGGGCGCCCATGCCGGAGGAATAGGTCGACATGGGCAGCTGGACGAACTCATCGATGCCCGAGAAGTCGACGATTTCCTGGTATTTCTCCCTGACCTCGGCCGGCGTCATGCCCATGGCGTAGCAGCCGAGGACGATGTTGCGCTCGCCGGTCAGCTCGCGCATGAGGGCCGCGTTGACGCCCAGCAGGGAGGGCTGGCCGTCGGTGTAGACGGCGCCCTTGTGCGGGGGCAGCAGGCCCGCGATGGCGCGCAGCAGCGTGGACTTGCCCGAGCCGTTGCGGCCCACGATGCCGATGGCGTCGCCGTGGTAGGCCACGAACGTGACGCCCTTGACCGCGTGGACCTCTTTCATCTGCGGGCGGCCCTGGCGCTTGAGCATGCGCGTGAGGGCGTTGACCGCGTTGCCCTTCTCGTTGTCCGAGGCGGCGCCGTAGACGCGGTAGACGATGTGGAGGTCGTCGACGATGACGGTCGGAGTGCCCGTGGGGACATCGAGGGGCCGCTTGCCCGAGGGTTCCGGGTTGGGGTGCACCCTCACATCCTTGCTGGGGACGGCGGGCTTCTCGCCGTTCACCTGTGAAAGCTCCTTGGTCAATTCAGCCACGCCCGTACCTCTCCTCGGCTCGCCAGAAGTACCAGAAACCGAAGCCGAGAGCGAACACCGCCCAGAATACGCAAGACACCCACACCATTGTGGGGGGGTGGTGGCCGAACTCGGGGCGGTAGGTCTTGATCAGGATCTCGCGCATCCACTCGATGTAGGACGCGGCCGGGTTGAGATACATCACGTTGGCGACCCACTGCGGCAGCTCTGCGGACTTCACCACCTTGTCCTGAATGGAGAAGAAGACGCCGGAGGCGTAGAGCCAGGTGCGCGTGATGAACGGCAGCAGCTGGTTGAGGTCGCGCATCGTGGCTCCGAGCCGGGCGATCACCAGGCCTGCCCCGATGTTGAACATCGTCTGGAGGAGCAGCACCACCGGGATCATGAGCCAGTACCAGGTCGGCCATTCCTGAGTGGCGACCACGAGGGCGAGGAGCACGCCCATCGAGATGGCGAGCTGCTGGAGCTCCTGGATCGTGTAGGCCAGCGGAAGCGAGGCGCGAGGGAAGTGCAGTGCCCGGATCATCGAGAGGTTGCCCGAGATCGACTTGGCGCCCGCAGTGATGGTCCGCTGCGTGTAGGTGAAGACGAACATCCCGGTCAGCAGGAACGCCGGGTAGTTGATGATGTCCTTGCTGCCGCCCAGGATGACGCCGAACATCACGAAGTAGATGGCGGCGTTCAGGAGCGGCGTGAGCACCTGCCACAGCTGGCCCAGGGCCGAGCTGGAGTATTTCGAGACGTTGCGTGAGGTCGCGTACGTCAGGATGAAATGTCGCCGCTCCCATAGCTGGCGCATGTAGACAGGGAACCTCGGCCGCGCGATGGCACGGCGAAGCCCGTATCTCTTGGCGAGCTTGGCCAGCGGCTCCTGCCCGCTTCGGCCGCCCGCCTGGGCGTCCGCGACAGCGGATTCCGGCTGGCTCATGGCAAGGACTCTATTGGATCCCGGTCGGTGAGGTGCCTGTCGCACGGAGGTGCGACAGTCAGTTGGACGGAGTCTTGGGGCGCCGGGTTCCAAGGCGCCGTCAAGACCTGCTCAACCGTAGCCCAGCGTGGCGCGGTGTGGCGGCAGGGGCACGAGCACACTCCGGTAGGAGG
Source organism: Nonomuraea sp. NPDC049480 (assembly GCF_044465905.1). Classification (NCBI taxonomy): domain Bacteria; kingdom Bacillati; phylum Actinomycetota; class Actinomycetes; order Streptosporangiales; family Streptosporangiaceae; genus Nonomuraea; species Nonomuraea sp. NPDC049480. The sequence goes on along the minus strand of NZ_JBITMD010000021.1, from coordinate 148,423 downwards.
TACTTTTCATCGACTGTTCATGTCCAGACTTGGCCGGTTGCGAATGGTTCGTGGGATTCGGCGCCGATTGTGCCAAATGTCTATGACGGTTGATACGCACACGTGTGACCGAACTGCAACGCACCAGAGACACCCTGGTGGCAAGTAGTGAGGGATAGTCGCGATCGACTGGCAGGGCGTTCAGCTGGCATGACCATGTCAGCCAAACCCGGGCGAGATACCAGGACTCTCCCGTAAGGCTGCTTACAACATCGCAGCTCAGTGCTGTACGCCCACTGTAGAGGGAGGAAATTCTTTCACCATGCGTGTTACTAAGGGCGCACAGATCGTCGCCGGTACCGCGCTGCTCGCCCTCGCGGTTGCCGCGTGTGGCGGCGGTGCCTCGGACCCCGGCACTGCCGCGAGCGGGGCCGCAGAAACGCCGGTCCGTATGGAGCTCGGTGAGCCCCAGGCGCTGTTGGTGCCGTCGAACACCACGGAGACCGAAGGCTCAGAAGCCCTCGGTGCCGTGTTCGAGCCTCTCGTCACCTACGACGACAACAAGAACGCCGTCGAGGCCGCGGCCGAGTCGATCACCAGTGACGACCAGAAGGTCTGGACGATCAAGCTCAAGTCCGGCTACACCTGGCACAACGGTGAGCCCGTCGTCGCCCAGAACTACGTGGACGCGTGGAACTACGCGGCCAACCAGGAGAACGCGCAGAGCGGCGGCTACTTCTTCGGCCGCATCGACGGCTACGCCGACCTCAACCCCGGCGAGGGCAAGACGGTCGCCACGAAGACCATGAAGGGTCTCAAGGCCGTCGACGACACGACGCTCGAGGTCACCCTCACCGCGCCGTTCTCCCAGTTCAAGACCATGCTCGGCTACACCGCGTTCTACCCCCTGCCCAAGGCCGCCTTCGGCGCGGACGGCAAGGTGACGCAGCAGTTCGGCGAGCAGCCCATCGGCCAGGGTCTGTTCAAGATGGACAAGCCCTACCGCAAGGGCACCGACCAGACCATCGACCTGACGGTGTACGACAAGTTCCCCGGCACGAAGCCGAAGAACTGGACCAAGCTCCAGTTCAAGATCTACACCGACGCGGACGTGGCCTTCAACGATCTCCAGGCCAACAACCTGGACATCCACGACTCGCTCAGCCCGGCCGCGATCGCCACCGCCAAGACCACCCTCGGCGAGCGCTACCAGGACGTGCCGGACGCCGGCATCGGCTACATCGGCGTTCCGCTCAAGTACAACCCCGACCTGAACAAGGTCGACGTCCGCAAGGCCATCTCGATGGCCATCGACAGGAAGACCATCGCCGAGACGGTCTTCTCCGGCACCCGCGCGCCCGCCGACGACTTCATCAACCCGGCCATCGCGGGCTACCGCCAGGGTGCCTGCAAGGTCTGCACGTACAACCCGGCCGAGGCCAGGAAGCTGTACGAGGCGGCCGGCGGTCCCAAGACCATCGAACTCGGCTACAACGCCGACGGCGGTCACAAGGAGTGGATCGAGGCGGTGGCCAACAACCTCCGCTCGAACCTGGGCATCGAGGCCACGGCCAAGCCGTTCGAGAAGTTCGCCAGCATCCTTGACTCCCTGAAGGCCAAGGAGTACAAGGGCCTGTTCCGTATGGGCTGGGCCATCGACTACCCGTCCGCGGAGAACTACCTGACGCCGATCTTCAGCACCGGCGCCATCGCGAACGGCTCCAACTACGGCGGCTACTCCAACGAGAAGTTCGACGCGCTGCTCGCCAAGGGTGACCAGGCGCCGACGATCGAAGAGGGCCTGAAGTTCTACCAGCAGGCCGACGACATCCTGCTTGAGGACCTGCCGTACATCCCGGTGTACTTCTACCGGAACAACTCCGGCTACTCGACGAGCGTCAAGAACGTCAAGGTCAACCTGCTCAACCAGATTGAGTGGGCTGACATCGAGAAGGTCTGACGGTTCGTTCCCGCGGGGGCGGGCGCCGCGCGCCCGCCCCCGCAGGGCAGCGAGGAGGCGGCTCTTCGGCCGGGAAACCCATATGGTCGGAGGGTGGCCTTCTTCGCATGTACGGGAGGCTTAAATGGGCCGTTACATCATCCGGCGTCTTCTCCAGTCGATACCGGTGTTGCTGGGCGCCACCCTGCTGATCTTCGCCATCGTCTTCGCACTGCCTGGTGACCCCATCGCAGCGCTGGCAGGCGAGAAGCAGTCGAACCCCAACCTCGTCGCGATCCTTCGCGAGCGGTATCACCTCAATGACCCGCTGCTGCTCCAATACTGGCACTACATCAGCGGGGTGCTTTTCCGGGCCGACCTCGGCATCAACTTCTCCGAGGTGCCCGTGTCCCAGCTCCTGGCGGGCAAGTTCCAGGTCACGCTGAACCTGGCGATCACGGCGCTGACGATCGAGGCGCTCGTCGGCGTCGGCCTCGGTCTCTGGGCCGCGCTGCGCCGCGGCCAGGCGATCGACACCATGATCCTCGCCTCGACGCTGCTGCTGATCTCCGTGCCGACCCTCGTGTCCGGCTTCATCCTGCAGTACATGCTGGGTGTGAAGATCAAGCAGTGGACGGGACTCGACATCTTCCCGATCGCGGGCATCTCCAACGGCCTGCGCAGCTACCTGCTGCCCGGCTTCGTGCTCGCGGGCGTGTCGATCGCCTATCTCACCCGTCTCACCAGGACCAGCCTGGCCGAGACACTACGGTCCGACTTCATCAGGACGGCCACCGCGAAGGGCCTCTCCCGGCGGCGGGTCGTCGGCCGGCACGCGTTGCGCAACGCGCTGATCCCGCTCGTCACGTTCCTGGGCGCCGACCTGGGCAACCTCATGGGCGGCGCGGTGATCACCGAGAGGATCTTCAACCTGCCGGGCATCGGCCTCCAGCTCTTCGATTCGGTCTATCTCCGAGAACAGCCGGTCGTCGTCGGTATCGTGACCATCCTGGTGCTGATCTACATCGTGGCCAACCTGGTCGTGGACATGTTGTACGCAGTGCTCGACCCGAGGATCCGCTATGAGTGACATGCTGCCGGGCGGGCCTGCCATCGCCCCGGCGGAGACCCCCGCCCCACTGCCGCCGGGCAAGACCAAGTCGGGCAAGCCGGCCAGCCTGTGGTCGGACGCCTGGTACGACCTGCGGCGCAAACCCATCTTCATCATCTCGTGCTGCATCATCGCCGTACTCGTGGTGATGGCGATCTGGCCGTCGTTGTTCAGCTCGGTGGACCCGTTCAACTCCAGGACCTGTGAGCTGGCCACCGCCAGGCAACTGCCCAGCGCCGGGCATCCGTTCGGCCGCGACAACCTGGGCTGCGACATGTACGCCCGCACCATCTACGGCGCGGCGAACTCACTGGTGATCGGCATCAGCACCACGATCTTCGCGGCGCTGATCGGCGGCCTCCTGGGGCTCGTCGCGGGCTTCTTCGGCGGCGCGACCGACACCGTGGCCTCGCGCGTCACCGAGATCTTCTTCGCCATCCCCAGCATCCTGGGCGCGCTGCTCATCGGCTCGACCTTCCGTGACAGCGGGCTGGGCGTCTGGCTGGTGATCATCGCGCTGACCCTGCTGGGCTGGCCGATGACCTTCCGGATCATGCGGGCGGCGGTCATCACCGCCAAGTCGCAGGACTTCGTCGTCGCGGCCAGGGCGCTCGGCGCGGGTCCCGGGCGGATCATGTTCAGGCACCTGCTGCCCAACGCGCTGGCCCCGGTGATCGTCGTCGCGACGATCAACCTCGGCGGGTTCATCGCGGCCGAGGCCGCGCTGTCGTACCTGGGCGTGGGCGTGCAGCCGCCGGAGATCTCGTGGGGTCTGATGATCGCCGACGCGCAGCGGCGCTTCCTCGAGGCACCGCTTCCGCTGATCTTCCCGGCCGTGTTCCTGAGCGTCACCGTGCTCGCGTTCATCATGCTGGGCGACGCCGTGCGCGACGCGCTCGACCCGAAGCTCAGGTAGAAGGGGGGATCAAGTGAAGAGAACGTCAGCAGATGTGTTGCCGGCCGAGGGAGGGCTCGGCAACGAGCCGCTGCTCGCCGTCGACGACCTGCACGTGGAGTTCCGCACCCGTGCGGGCGTCGTGCGGGCCGTGAACGGCGTGAGCTACACGGTCAACCCCGGTGAGACGCTCGCGGTGCTGGGCGAGTCGGGTTCGGGCAAGTCCGTGACCGCGCAGGCGATCATGGGCATCCTGGACATGCCCCCTGCGGTCATCCCCAAGGGGGAGATCCGCTTCAAGGGCACCGACCTGCTCAAGCTGTCGGACGAGGCCCGTACGCAGGTGCGCGGCCAGCGCGTCGCGATGATCTTCCAGGACGCGCTCTCCGCGCTCAACCCGGTGTTCACCGTGGGCTGGCAGATCAGCGAGATGTTCCGGGTGCACCGCGGCATGTCCAAGCGCGACGCCATGAAGCGGGCCGTCGACCTGATGGACCGGGTACGCATCCCGGCCGCCAGACAGCGCGTCAACGACTACCCGCACCAGTTCTCCGGGGGCATGCGGCAGCGCATCATGATCGCGATGTCGATCGCGCTGGACCCCGAGGTGCTGATCGCCGACGAGCCCACCACGGCGCTCGACGTGACGGTCCAGGCGCAGATCATGGAGCTGCTGGCCGAGCTGCAGCGCGAGAGCCAGATGGGCCTCATCCTGATCACTCACGACCTGGGCGTCGTCGCGGACGTGGCCGACAAGATCGCCGTCATGTACGCCGGGCGCATCGTCGAGAGAGCCCCTGTGTACGACATCTACCGCGCTCCCGCGCACCCGTACACGAAGGGGCTGCTGGAGTCGATCCCCCGGGTCGACCTCAAGGGCCAGGACCTGTACGCCATCAAGGGGCTGCCGCCCAACCTGCTCGAACTGCCCACCGGCTGCGCGTTCCACCCCCGGTGCCCGTACCGGCAGGACAACTGCGTGACCGACGTCCCCCCGCTCTATCAGATCGGCGGTACGCGCGGCAGCGCCTGCCACTACTGGAGGGAGGTCCTCGATGGCGAACGCTGACCGCATCCTCGAGGTGCGCGACCTGGTCAAGCACTTCCCGCTCACCCAGGGCATCCTCTTCAAGCGGCAGATCGGCGCGATCAAGGCCGTCGACGGCGTGTCGTTCGACCTGCACAAGGGCGAGACGCTGGGCATCGTGGGCGAGTCGGGCTGCGGCAAGTCCACCCTGGCCAAGGTGCTCATGGCGCTGGAGCGGCCGACCTCCGGCTCGGTCATGATCAACGGCCGGGACATCGGCCGGGCCAAGGGCGCCGAGCTCAAGCGCATGCGCCGCAACATCCAGATGGTGATGCAGGATCCGTACACCTCGCTGAACCCGCGGATGACCGTGGGCGACATCGTCGGGGAGCCGTACGAGATCCACACCGAGGTGGCGCCCAAGGGCGACCGGCGCAAGAAGGTGCAGGACCTGCTGGATGTGGTGGGGCTCAACCCCGACCACATCAACCGGTACCCGCACCAGTTCTCCGGTGGTCAGCGGCAGCGCATCGGCATCGCCCGGGGGCTGGCGCTCCAGCCGGAGATCATCGTCTGTGACGAGCCCGTCTCCGCGCTGGACGTGTCGATCCAGGCGCAGGTGATCAACCTGCTGGAGCGGCTGCAGAACGAGTTCGACCTGGCGTACATCTTCATCGCGCACGACCTGTCGGTGGTCCGGCACATCTCCGACCGGGTCGGGGTGATGTACCTGGGCAAGTTCGTGGAGCTCGGCAAGGACATCGAGATCTACGACAAGCCTGCCCATCCGTACACGCAGGCGCTGCTGTCGGCGGTGCCCGTTCCCGATCCTGATGGGCGGGAGCAGCGCGAGCGGATCATCCTGCAGGGCGACCCGCCGTCGCCGGCCAACCCGCCGTCGGGGTGCCGGTTCCGTACGCGGTGCTGGAAGGCGCAGGAGATCTGTGCCGAGGAGGAGCCGCTGCTGCAGATCCGGCCGGGGACGGGGCACGAGAGTGCCTGCCACTTCGCCGAGACGCACGACGTGGTTCACATCGGCTGACCAGCCGTCGTCCGACGGCGCCGGGGGCCCTCCGAAGACTCGCTCTTTCGGAGGGCCTTCGCGCTTGTTACCGGCTCGCGGGGTCTACGTGGTGGTGATGAGGGCGGAGCCGTGGCCGAAGAGGCCCTGGTTGGCGGCCAGGGCGGCGCGGGGGGCAGGGATCTGGCGGGCGCCCGCTCGTCCCCGTAGCTGGGTGACGAGCTCGCAGAGCTGGGCTATGGCCTGGGCGGGGATGGCTTCGCCGAACGAGGCCAGGCCGCCGGACGGGTTCACCGGGATCCGGCCCCCGAGCGCGGTCTCGCCCTCGCGGAGGAGCTTGTCCGCCTCCCCGGCCGGGCACAGGCCGATGTCCTCCATCCAGTCCAGTTCCAGCGCCGTCGACAGGTCGTACACCTCCGCCAGCGAGAGGTCCTCCGGACCCACCCCGGCCTCCTCGTACGCCGCGTCCGCGATCGCCGCTCTGAAGGGCCTCTCAGGCGCCGGTACGGCGGCGCAGGAATCGGTGGCGAAGTTCGGAAGCTCCAGGACCGTGTTGGGGAAGGTGGGCGTGACGGTGGACACGGCGGCCAGGTGGACCGGGTCCCGCACGCCGAGCCGCCGGGCGTAGGCCTCCGAGGCCAGCACCACCGCCGCGCCCCCGTCCGAGGTGGCGCAGATGTCCATCAGGCGCAGCGGGTCGGCGACCATGGGGGAGGCCAGCACCTCCTCGATGGTGACCGGTTTCCGGTAGCGGGCCATGGGGTTGAGCGAGCCGGCGCGGGCGTTCTTGGCCTTGACGGCGGCGAAGTCCTCGGGCGTCGAGCCGTACACGGCCATGCGCCGCCGTGCGTACAGGCCGAAATAGGCCGGGTTGGTGGCGCCCAGGAGGCGGAAGCGGAGCCAGTCTGGGTCGTCGGGCCGGTCGCCGCCGACCGGTTTGAAGAAGCCCTTCGGGGTGGAGTCCGCCCCGACGACGAGGGCGACGTCGCACAGGCCGGCCAGGATGCGGGTGCGGGCGATGTCCAGCGCCTGGGCTCCGGACGCGCAGGCCGCGTAACAGGAGGCGATCCTGGCGCCGGTCCAGCCGAGCGCCTGGGCGTAGGAGGCGCCGGCGATGAAGCCGGGGTAGCCGTTCCTGATCGTGTCCGCCCCCACCACGTACTGGACGTCCGTCCAGGCGATCCCCGCGTCACGCAGGGCCGCCCTGGCCGCCGCGACGCCGTACTCCAGGAAGGGCCGGCCCCACTTGCCCCACGGATGCATGCCCGTGCCCAGCACCACGACCTTCACAGGGCCTCCTTCGCCGGTCCTGTGAAGACCTTGCTGTGTCTATCGGTTCCCTCGCTTCGCCCGGTCACGTGGCCCGCCTCCACATCCACACCAGCGGCCCGTCGGCCAGGGGCCCGCTGGTGAGCTCCAGTTCCATGCCGACCTCGAGCTGGTCCACGGTGAGGCCCGCGACCTGTCCGAGCACCACGATGCCCGCGCCGTCGAGCTCGACCGCGGCCAGCGTCACCGGCTCGTACGGCTGCGCCGCCACGTACGGCGCCGGCGGCGGATAGCAGGCGTTCGTGTACGACCAGACGCGCCCGCGCCGGGGCAGCCTGGTCACCTCCATCTCCTCGCCCTCGCACCGCGGGTTGGGGCAGAACCCGGAGGCGGAGGGAGGGAAGCAGACGGTGCCGCAGGCCGCGCACGTGGTGCCCAGCAGGAAGACCCCGTCGGCGTCGACGGCGAACCAGCCCTCGATCGCATGCGTCATACCGAGAAGTATCACACAAGCGCTTGTTAGGTTGCATCCCTCCGGTGCCGCCGGCGATGCGTCATCAGCACTTGGGCCGACATCGTCGCCACCAGCGCCAGCATGCCCACCACCACCGCCGTCCTGGAGTCTTGCGACGGCCCCGGCCCGAAGTGCGGCCCCGGCCGGGACGGCGGCGCGGGCGGGCCCAGCCGGCCGGCCGCGCGCAGGGCCAGCAGCGCGTCGGCCACCCCGTGCCCGTAGGCGCGGCTGTAGCCGTCCGCGGGACGCCGCCTGGTGCCGAGCTCGATGGCCGAGCGCACGTGGTACGGCGACATGTCCGGATGCGCCGATTTGATCAGCGCCGCGATGCCCGCCACCATGGCCGCCGCCGAACTGGTGCCGTCGCCGACCACGTACGAGTCGTAGCCGTCGGCCGTGACGATCTCCGTCCCCGGCGCCACCACCGACAGGTAGTCCTGACGGTTGGAGAACCGCGCCACCTCCAGCCGCCGGTCCACCGCTCCCACAGCGATCACCCCGGGATAGGCGGCCGGGAAGTTCTTCCTGTTGGCCGCATCGCCGTCGTTGCCCGACGAGGCCACCAGCACTGCGCCCTTGCCGATCGCGTACTGGACGGCCTCCTCCTCGGCCGCCGATCCCTCCCACGCGCCGCTGCCGCCGCCCAGCGACATGCTGATGACGTCGGCGCCGTGGTCGGCCGCGTACCGGATGCCCTTGGCCAGCGCGTCGCGCCCGCCGGAGCGGTGCTGCTCGCGCAGCGGGTCGCCGTTCTCCAGCGTGACCCTGATGGACAGCACCTCGGCCATCGGCGCCACGCCGATCACGCCGCCACCGCCGTGGCCGCGCCCGGCGATCAGGCTGGCCATGGCGGTCCCGTGCCGCCCCCAGAGGCCCGCGCTGCGGCCGGCCCCGGTCAGGTCAGGGCCCTGGGTCACGGCGCCCTCCAGATCGGGGTGGTGGCCGTTCACGCCGGTGTCGAGCACGGCGACCACCACGCCCGCGCCTCTGCTGGCCCGCCATGCCTCGGGCAGCCGCATCGTCTCCACCTGCCACTGCCCGGCCCGCGCGGCCTCGCCCACGTCGTCGGAGGCGCTCGGCGCGGCGACTCCGAGCACGAGGACCGCGATCAGGGCGGGGGCCATGAGCCTGTTCATCGGGTCAGCGCCCAGTGCAGCGCCGTCGCCAGTTGCCATGCGGCGTCGCGCAGCCGGGGCACGCCGCGGTCGCCAGGACGGTACGCCCTGCCGTCCGCGTACCCGGCGGCCGTCGCCACCAGATAGCGCTCACCGGCCCCGATCAGCACCCCGGTGACGTACTGCCGCTCGCCGAACCGCTCGGCCGGCCCGCCGGGAAACGCCACGGGCCGTACGGTGGCGGGCCGCCCGTCGTCGCAGCGCCGGTGCGTCGCCCGGTCCAGCACCGCGATCCCCACGGTGGCGACGTACGTCTGGGTGTTGTCGGTGTAGGTGGCCCGCAACGCGGTACGGCACCCCAGCCGCACCGCCGCGGGCTGGAACGCCGCCCGGCAGGGCGCCTGGGGCGCGACCCCGGCCAGCACGTACGTGACCCGCGCCCCCGACGGGCTGACGCCGGCCACCGCGCCGGGGAAGACCCGCGCCACGGGCCACGCGTGCCAGCGCTCTGACACGGGCGGCTCCGGCGTGGGCCAGAGAGTGGACACTAGGGAGAGCAACACAACGGACAGGTGGTACACGTCAACCTCGAGAGGGGGACCTCGAGCCGGGGAAACCCGAGCGGGAAGGGGGGACGTCCCCGTTCGGTCACCGCATTCTGACACGCGAGCGCTGATTCAATCCGACGCTTCAGTAAACAGACCGATACGCGGAGTAATTCCGATCTGCGGCGTTTGTGCTACGGAGTAGGCGAAAGTCGGACATGCGCTCCGGGTGGGAGCCCCAGCCGCTGCGCCGCGTCACCGGAGTTGACCGCGATCGCGATCAGCCCCGCCGAGTCCGCGAACGCGACCAGCTCGCCCGGCGGCACCGCCGCGTACGTCTCCCGGTACGGCAGCGACAACTGCCGCCGCCCCAGCCACACCCCGAGCGTGTCACCCACCCGCACGCCCAGCGTCTGCAGGTCTCCGGCCGCGATCGACAGCTGGGTGTTGCCGTAGCGGTCGACCGAGACGACCTCGCCTTCGACCGACCCCTCGCGCAGCAGCGACGTCGGCTCGGGCAGCGTGACAAGCCGCTCCACCGGCACCTCGGGTCCCAGCTCCGCGAGCCGCAACCCGCCGTACAGTCGCGCCGCGACCGGCGAGAACACGTCCCTCCCTGGGAAGGTCGGCGAGACCGGCCTCAGGAAGTGCTTGTCGTCGCAGAGCTCGTACGCGGCCCGCGCGCCGCCACTGGCGTGCACGGCCCACGACAACAGCCCGTTGTCCGGGCCGATGAACACCCGGCCGCCCGCCTCGACCGCGACCGCGCGCCTGGCGCCCCCGGCACCGGGATCGACCGCGCCGATGTGGATGCCCGGCGGGAGATAGGGGATGGTCTGGGCGAGGACCGCCGCGCCGCGTCGTACGTCCCCGGACGGGATCAGGTGACACACGTCGATCACCCGGGCCTGCGGGGCGATCCCGGCAATCACTCCATGACAGGCCGCCACATAGCCGTCTTCGAGCCCATAGTCGGTGAGGAGTGTGATTACTGAGGTCACATTTCGTGACTGTACGTCTCCCAATCCGCCGTGAACAGCCGCACTTCGCACATTACGATTGGCCACGGGCCGCGTGCGTGTGACGAGATCGTCGCACGCCCCTTTCGAGGAGGACACCATGGGAGCACCGCTCAGCGGTGACAATGCTGCCCAGGAACCGTCCCGCCAACCGCTCTCGGAACGTGATCTCGAGCTCCTCGCCTTCGAACGCCAATGGTGGCGCTACGCGGGCGCGAAGGAGCAGGCCATCAAGGAGACCTTCGGGCTCTCCGCCACGCGCTACTACCAGTTGCTCGGCGAGTTGATCGACAGGCCGGAGGCGCTCGAGCAGGACCCCATGCTGGTCAAGCGGCTCCGCAGGTTGCGCTCCACCCGCCAGCGCGACCGCGCGGCCAGAAGGCTTGGCATGCGCCCCTGAGCCGCTGGGTACGGCTGCCGCGTGAGGAACATCCCTGGAATGGAAGCGATCTTGAAGGATCCGGCGGGCGCCGTGATCGGACTCGACTTCGACGGGACACTGTCGCCCATCGTGCCCGATCCCGCCGCCGCCGTGATCCACCCGAAGGCGTCCGCGGTCCTCGCCGAACTGGGCGCCCACGTCCTGGCGGTGGCCATCGTGACCGGCCGGCCGCCCGCCACCGCGCTGGAGCTCGGGCCGGGGCTCGCCGACGTGCCCGGGCTGGTCGTGCTGGGGCACTACGGCTTCGAGCGCTGGGAGAACGGCCGGATCTCCGCCCCGCCGCCCCATCCCGGCGTGCCCCAGGCCGAGGCGGAGCTGCAACTGCTGCTCGGCTCGCTCGGGTTGCAGGGCGTCACGATCGAGGACAAGGGCCGCGCGGTCGCGGTCCACACCAGGCGCGCCGCCGACCCCGAGGGTGCGCTGGACGCGCTGCGCGAGCCCTTGGCGCGGCTGGCGGACAAGCACGGGCTGGCGGTCGAGCCGGGCCGTTTCGTGCTGGAGCTGCGGCCGCCCGGCATGGACAAAGGGCACGCGCTCAGCCTGTTCCTGGCCGAGCGGGCCGCCAGGTCGGTCATGTTCGTCGGCGACGATCTGGGCGATCTGGCCGCGTTCGACGCCGTACGCGCCTCCGGGTTGCCCGGCGTGACCGTGTGCAGCGGGTCCGCCGAGGTGACCGCCTTGGCCGAGCGCGCCGACATCGTGGTGGACGGCCCGGACGGGGTGGTGGCGCTGCTGGAGGAGCTCGCGTCGGCGTTCAGCCGTTCATGAGTGGTTTGCAAGTCGCGATCCCTAGTGTCGGGCGCATGTACAAGCGTTACCTTGCCGTCGCATCCGTGGCCGCTGCCACCGTGCTGTCCGTGTCCCTCCCCGCCTCCGCCGCCGCTCCGGCCCAGCCGCTCAAGCTCAGAGGCGGCCTGACGCTCTACCTGCCGATCGAGTGGAAGGTCTACCGGGTCGGCACCGACTGGATCCGCGTGGTGACCGGTAAGTGCGGCAAGCCCACCCAGGGGTTTGGCGCTCCCGATGAGTGCGACAGCTTCTGGGTGCTCGGCCCGAAGGCCATCAAGCACGGCAATGAGCTCTTCAGCCCCTACACCGGGGCGGAGCCCTTCTATCCGGCGACCGACGTGCAGCTCTGCCCGCACAACCGTAAGTGGGGCCAGGCCATGGGCCCGGCCAAGGTCAAGGGCCTGCGCCAGGTCGGCCCCGGCCACAAGGCCGCCTATCGCGAGTGGAACTTCCGCTGCGTCAGCTACACGAACGGCAAGGTGAAGTCCCGCTACGTCCAGCGCGAGTGGTATCTCCCGAAGACGAAGGTCCTGGTCGTGGACCAGTGGAACACACCGGGGCTGTCCGTCGCGCTCAAGTACGCCGACTGGAAGTGAGCGCTCACGCCAAAGCGTCGAGCTGGGCCGCGAGCCACTTCTGCGGCGGCAGGGCGGTGGCCGCGGCGCAGAGCTTGTCGCGGCGCGCCCTGCGCTCGTCCTCGGGCATGATCAGCGCCTGGTGCAGGGCCGCGGCCGTGCCGTTGATGTCGTAGGGGTTGACCACGATCGCGTGCGGGCCCAGCTCTGCCGCCGCGCCCGCCTCGCGCGAGAGCACCAGCGCGCAGCGCGGCGACAGCACCGGGCCCTCCTTGGCCACCAGGTTCATCCCGTCGCGGATGGGGTTGACCAGCAGCACGTCGGCCATCCGGTACGCGGCCAGCGAGCGCGGGTAGTCGTCGTTGACGTTGAGAATGAGCGGGTCCCAGTCCTCGGTGGCGAACTGGTCCTCGATCGCCTGCGCGCAGCGCTGCACCGAGGCGGTGTATTCGCGGTATTCGGGCAGGTCGTGCCGGCTCGGATAGGCGAAGGCCAGATGCACCACCCGCCCGTGCCACTCGGGATGCGCCTCCAGGAACTCGCCGTACGCCACCAGACCGCGCACGATGTTCTTCGACAGCTCGGTGCGGTCGATGCGGACGATGAGCTTGCGGTCGCCGACCTGCTCCTTGATCGCGGCCATGTGCGACTCGACGTCGGGCTCGCAGGCTCGCTCCCACAGCGCCGCGCCGTCCACGCCGAGGCTGTGCACGCCGATCCGGGTCGTCCGGCCCGCGTGGGTGATGCTGCGGGCCACGCGGTCGACCTCGGCGCCGAGCAGCGCCTCGCAGCAGTCCATGAACGCCCCCGCCCACCTTCCCGTCAGGAACCCGGCGTGATCGGCCCCCAGGATGCCCTCCAGGACCTCGCGGGCCACCTCGTCGGGCAGCAGGGAGAAGTATTCGGGTGGCGCCCACGGGGTGTGGCTGAAGTGCGCGATGCGCAGGTCCGGCCGCTCGGCCCGGAGCATCGCCGGTGTGAGCGTCAGGTGGTAGTCCTGCACCATCACGCGCGCGCCGTGCCCGGCCTCCTCGGCCAGCGCCAGCGCGAACGCCCCGTTGTAGTCACGATAGGACTCCCACTCACGCTCGAACCTGGTGCCGAACTTGGGCGAGTTGGGGATGTCATAGAGCAGGTGGTTGACGAACCACAGCGTGGAGTTGGCCACGGCGTTGTAGGCGCGGTGGAACGTGGCGGCGGGGATGTCGAGCATCCGCAACGGCCCGGTGTCGTAGCCGGCGTGGTCGATCCGGCCGCCCGGGGACAGGCGCACGGCGCTGCGGTCGTCGTCGGACAGCGCCGCGCAAACCCACAGGACGCCGTCCTTCTTGGCCACGCCGGACAGCCCGGACACCAGGCCGCCTCCGCCACGTTTCATGGTCAGCTCGCCGTCGTCGGAGACGGTGAAGGAGACAGGCCCTCTGTTCGAGGCCACCAGGACGCTGTTCATCGAGTCTCCCTTCGATCATAGGATCCCAGCTATGGCGCTAGATGAGCTAACCGAGGAACTCGCCCGATCCGCCGCAGCCGGAGATCATCGCGCGCTCGGCGAGCTATTGGCCAGGATCGAGCCCGATGTGATGCGTCACTGCGCCCGGATCCTGCCCTACCACCAGGACGCCGAGGAGGCGTCCCAGGACACTCTGCTGGCCGTGGCCCGCAACATCGGGCGTTTCGAGGGGCGGGCCAGGTTCAGCACCTGGCTGCACATCGTCACGGCAAACTGCGCGCGGACCACGTACCGGTCGCTGAAGCGCAGGGCGGCCGAGCAGACCTCCGACGAGCTGCCCATGCAGAAGCCGGACGTGCGGCGGGTCAGCGTGATCGCGGGCTCCCGCCTCGACCTGCTCGACGCGATGGAGGCGCTGGAGGCCGACAAGCCCGACCTGGCGCAGGCGCTGGTGCTGCGCGACATCGTCCAGCTCGACTACAACGAGGTGGCCGAGCAGCTCGGCATCCCCCTGGGGACCGCCAAATCCCGCATTCACCAGGCGCGCAAATACGTGCAGGGTGTGCTCGGAGAGGATTATCGCTGAGACCATCCGTCTCATACTTTGAGACGGGTGGTAATCGAGCCTCCTTGAGCGGGTAGAGTCCATTTCAACAACTGCATATTGCTCATCCAGAGGGGTGGAGGGACCGGCCCTGCGAAGCCCCGGCAACCCTCCCGGCTTGTGACTCGCGACCTGGCGAGGCCGACCGGGACAAGGTGCCAATTCCGGTTCGCGGTCAAGGTGGCCGCGGGCGAAGATGAGGGAAGGCCTCGCTTCATGTCGCTCGACTTTGGTCCTGCTACCTCTCTCTCCTGCCGCGAGTGCGGCACGCGCTACCCCCTCGGCCCGAGCTTCGCCTGCCTGGAGTGTTTCGGGCCGCTCGAGGCGGCCTATGACTTCGGCACCGTCACCCGCGCGGACATCGAGTCCGGTCCCGCCAACATCTGGCGCTACCGCTCGCTGCTGCCCGTGCCGGTCGACGTGGCGAGCAAGCCCAACATGAACCCGGGCTGGACCAAGCTGGTCAAGGCGGGCAACCTCGGGCGGGCGCTCGGCATCAAGTCCCTGTACGTGAAGGACGACTCGGGCAATCCCACCCACTCCTTCAAGGACCGGGTGGTCGCCATCGCCGTCGAGGCGGCGCGCAACTTCGGTTTCCACACACTTTCCTGCTCCTCCACGGGCAACCTCGCGGGCGCGGTGACGGCGGCCGCGGCGCGGGCCGGGCTCGACGCCTGCGTGTTCATCCCCTCCAACCTCGAAGCAGCCAAGATCGCCATGGCCCGGGTGTTCGGCGGCAAGCTGATCGGGATCGACGGGACCTACGACGAGGTCAACAGGTTCTGCTCGGAGCTGATCGGCGACCCGCTGGGCGACAAGTGGGGGTTCGTCAACGTCAACCTGCGGCCGTACTACGCCGAGGGCTCCAAGACGCTCGCGTACGAGATCGCCGAGCAGCTCGGCTGGCGGCTGCCGCAGCAGATCATCATCCCGATCGCCTCCGGCTCGCAGCTCACGAAGATCGACAAGGGCTTCAAGGAGCTGGTGGCGCTGGGGCTGGTCGAGGACACGCCGTACAAGATCTTCGGGGCGCAGGCGGCCGGCTGCTCGCCGGTGTCGGCGGCGTACAAGGCTGGGCACGACGTGGTCCAGCCGGTCAAGCCGGACACCATCGCCAAGTCGCTGGCCATCGGCAACCCCGCTGACGGGCCGTACGTGCTGGACATCGCCCGGCGCACCGGAGGGGCCGTCGAGGACGTCACCGACCCCGAGATCGTGGCCGCGATCAAGCTCCTGGCCTCGACGGAGGGTATCTTCGCCGAGACCGCGGGCGGGGTTACCGTGGGCGTGCTCAAGAAGCTCGTCGAAACGGGGTCGCTCGACCCCGAGGCCGAGACCGTGGTGCTCAACACCGGCGACGGGCTCAAGACGCTCGACGCCATCACCGGCGACGATGCCAAGCCCACGGCCGTGATCCGGCCCTCTCTCGACGCGTTCCGCGCGGCTGTCTGACAATCAGGAAAGGCGAGATAACCATGAGCGTTTCGGTGCGGATTCCCACCATCCTCCGCACGTACACCGGGGGGAACGCGGAAGTGAGTGGCGAGGGCGCGACTCTTCGTGACGTGCTCGCCAAGCTCGACTCCGACTACCCGGGGATCGGCGCGAGAATTCTCGATGAATCGGGCAAGATTCGACGTTTCGTCAACGTTTACGTTGGGGAAGAGGACGTCCGATTTGCTCAGGGCCTCGACACTCCCGCCCCGGAAGGCACTCAGATCTCCATCATCCCGGCAGTCGCCGGCGGCTGAGTGCGATAGATCACATCCTTGAAGGCGCCCCCAGTGGGCGCCTTCTCCTTTTCCTCCTAATTCAACATTGAACGACCTTCTCTGCGAAGAAATGCGTCGTTTGCGGATTGACTCTGTTGCCAAACCCCGTGCCACAGGTATGGTCGAGGGCGATCGTCTGGCTTGATTTTTCCTTAAGTCATGCGATTACGGGTCTCGCGGTGGAATGGGCGAGATCCGTGAGCCCAGTAAGAGGAGTCGGAAGTGGCGCAGGGCACCGTCAAGTGGTTCAACGCGGACAAGGGCTACGGCTTCATCGCGGTAGACGGTGGTAAGGATGTATTCGTCCATTACTCGGCGATCCTGATGGACGGGTACCGATCTCTCGAACAGGGGCAGCGCGTCGAGTTCGAGATCACGCAGGGCCAGAAGGGACCACAGGCGGAGTCTGTCCGCTCGGTCTGATTCTCGTCACTGGTCTGCACCCGGTAGGCATCGCGCGGCAGCGCAGTCCGTGCGGTCCTGCCAGCCTCGTTTCGTCGATCTACGGCGGGCCGTGCGGTGAGCGGCCCGCCGTACAGACGGACTGACCTGGGCGGGAACCCCGGGCGGTGAGTCCTTAGCTTGCACTCGACAGGGTAGAGTGCTAAACAGTTCGTTGGCACTCTGTGTGGCAGAGTGCCAGCGAACTCGGATCGAGACGATGGGGTCTGCCGAACGGAGATGCAGGCTCGTGCCGTCGCGGGCGTCGGCTCGGTCCAGGACAAGCCACCCTGTATCTGGGAGGTCTAGCCTTATGGCAGCCAAGATGATCGCGTTTGACGAGGACGCCCGGCGCGGTCTCGAGCGCGGTATGAACCAGCTCGCTGACGCCGTCAAGGTGACCCTGGGCCCCAAGGGCCGCAACGTCGTGCTGGAGAAGAAGTGGGGCGCTCCCACGATCACCAACGACGGCGTCTCCATCGCCAAGGAGATCGAGCTCGAGGACCCGTGGGAGAAGATCGGCGCTGAGCTGGTCAAGGAAGTCGCCAAGAAGACGGACGACGTCGCGGGTGACGGCACCACCACCGCCACCGTGCTCGCCCAGGCGCTGGTACGCGAGGGCCTGCGCAACGTAGCCGCCGGCGCCAACCCGATGGCCCTGAAGAAGGGCATCGAGGCCGCCGTCGAGCGCGTCAGCGAGGAGCTCTCCAAGCTGGCCAAGGATGTGGAGACCAAGGAGCAGATCGCCTCCACCGCCTCCATCTCCGCCGCCGACCCCGAGATCGGCGCGCTCATCGCCGAGGCGATGGACAAGGTCGGCAAGGAAGGCGTCATCACCGTCGAGGAGAGCAACACCTTCGGCCTCGAGCTCGAGCTCACCGAGGGCATGCGCTTCGACAAGGGCATGACGTCGATGTACTTCGTCACCGACTCGGACCGCATGGAGGCCGTGCTCGAGGACCCGTACATCCTGATCGTCAACAGCAAGGTCTCGGCCAACAAGGACCTGCTGCCGCTGCTCGACAAGGTCGTGCAGTCCGGCAAGCCGCTGCTGATCATCGCTGAGGACGTCGAGGGCGAGGCCCTGGCCACCCTGGTCGTCAACAAGATCCGCGGCCTGTTCCGCTCCGTGGCCGTCAAGGCCCCGGGCTTCGGCGACCGCCGCAAGGCCATGCTCAACGACATCGCCATCCTGACCGGTGGCGCCGTCATCGCCGAGGAGGTCGGTCTCAAGCTCGAGAGCGCCACCCTCGACCTGCTGGGCCGGGCCCGCAAGGTCGTCGTCACCAAGGACGAGACCACGATCGTCGACGGCGCCGGTGACGCCGAGCAGATCTCCGGCCGGGTCAACGAGATCCGCGCCGAGATCGAGCGCACCGACTCCGACTACGACCGTGAGAAGCTCCAGGAGCGCCTCGCCAAGCTGGCCGGCGGCGTGGCCGTCATCAAGGCCGGCGCGGCCACCGAGGTCGAGCTCAAGGAGCGCAAGCACCGCATCGAGGACGCCGTCCGCAACGCCAAGGCGGCCGTCGAGGAGGGCATCGTCCCCGGTGGTGGCGTGGCGCTGCTGCAGGCCGGCGCCAAGGCCTTCGACAAGCTCGAGCTCAACGGCGACGAGGCCACGGGGGCCGCGATCGTCAAGAAGGCGCTCGAGGAGCCGCTGAAGCAGATCGCGGTCAACGCCGGTCTCGAGGGCGGCGTCGTGGTGGAGCGCGTGCGCAACCTCACCCCCGGTGAGGGCCTGAACGCCGCTACGGGCGAGTACGTCAACATGTTCGAGTCGGGCATCATCGACCCGGCCAAGGTGACGCGCTCCGCGCTGCAGAACGCCGCTTCCATCGCGGCGCTCTTCCTCACCACCGAGGCCGTCATCGCCGAGAAGCCCGAGAAGACCCCCGCCGCGCCCGCCATGCCGGGTGGCGGCGACATGGACTTCTAGGTCTTTTTCGCGACGAGACAGAGAGCGGCCCGGGTTTTCCGGGCCGCTCTTATTTTCGTTTTTCTGCCATGACGTTTCACAATTGGTCTGCTACTTGGAGTGAGGAAATGTGGACGCGTGACACCTCACGAAAGAAGCAGAGGATCGGCGCTCGCGCCGATGTCCAGGGCCGTCGTGAACCCGGCGGCCGCCCTCGACGCGACGGCCGCCTGGATCAGATGCTCGGTCAGACGCCGTAGTGCGGGACGAGGTGACCGCGGGCCACGGTGTTGGCGGTGATGTTGAAGCCGACCACCGCCGGGCTGGCGTCGCTGTCCACGCCCAGCTTGTCCACGCTCAGCGCGTGGACGGCGAAGACGTAGCGGTGCGGATCTCCAGGCGGGGGAGCCGAGCCGCCGTAGGCCTTGATGCCGTAGTCGTTGCGGGCGTGGACAGCCCCCTCGGGCAGGCCCTTGAAGTCCGGGGCGGTGCCCGCGCCCGTGGGCAGCTCGGTCACCGAGGCCGGCAGGTCGAACAGCACCCAGTGCCAGAACCCGCTGCCCGTGGGGGCATCGGGGTCGAAGCAGGTGACGGCGTAACCGCGGGTCCCGGCCGGCGCGCCGGACCAGCGGAGGTGGGGTGAGACGTTCTGGCCCGTCATGCCCCAGTCGTTGAAGACATGCAGGTCGCTCAGCCGCTCGCCGTCCTGGATGTCGTCGCTCTCGACCACGAGCGCGGGAACCGACGGCAGGTGTTCATGTGGCAGCGGTGCTGGCACGGCAACCTCCTAGTAGAGAGCTTTCCTGCTCGCCATCCTAGAAGCGGCCGTGCCCGCCGCCCGTCAGGCCGCCAGTTGCGTCGGCAGCGCCTTGTCGTGCAGGACCGTGAGGGAGGTCACCGCCCGGGTCAGGACCACGTACAGCCTGGCCAGGCCCCGGGGCTCGGCCGCGACGATGTCCGCCGGCTCGACGACGATCACGTGGTCGTACTCCAGACCCTTGGCCAGGGTCGCGGGGACGACCAGCAGGCGGTGCTCCTCGGCGGAGTCGGGGTCGAGCACGGCGTGCGGGAGGCCGGCCAGGGACCGTGAGATCTCCCCGACCATCGCGTCCGGGGCGATCAGGCCGATCGAGCCCTCCTTGGCGAGGGCCTCCCGGGCGGCCTCCGCGACCGAGCCGCCCGGGCGCACGGTGAGCGAGCCCAGGCCGGGGCGCAGAGAGCGCGGGGCGGCCAGGCCAGGGGCGATCGACGGGAGCAGGCGGGCCGCGTAGTCGAGGACCTCCCTCGGCACGCGGAAGCCGAGCGTCAGCTCCGTCACCTCGCCCTCGCCCTGACCCAGGTGCTCGAGCACCGACTCCCAGGAGCTGGTCGACCACGGCGTCGTGCCCTGGGCCAGGTCGCCCAGGACGGTGGCCGAGCCGTTGCGGCAGCGGCGGCCGAGCGCCCGCAGCTGCATCTCGGAGAGGTCCTGGGCCTCGTCGACCACCAGGTGACCCAGTGACGGGGTGCGTTCCATCAGGTCGCGGAGCTCGTCCAGGAGCGCGGCGTCCGCGGCGGACCATTTGGCGGACTTCCAGCTCCGGTACGGTTTCCGCCATATAAGCATTTCCTGCTCGTCAGGCGACAAATCGGATTTAGAGGCTTTTGCGAGAAATTCCGGGTCTGAGAGGAGGCGATACAGCACCTGCTCCGGTGTCAGCTTGGGCCAGACCGTGTCCACGATCTGCTTGACCGGCTTCGAGCGGGCCACGGCGTCCTGCACCCGGTCGTCGGGGGACTCGCCGCGCTGCTCCATGCGTACGAGCACCAGGTGGGCCAGCCGCTGCGCCAGCGCGGCCCGGCCGGGCAGGTAGCGGGTGGTGCCGCGCAGGGAGGCCACGATCTCGCGTACCTCATAGTCCGCCACCCGGTGCCGGTAGGCGCCCTTGGTGAACACCAGGCCCTCCTCCGGCTTCACGATGTGCAGCCAGAGCGCGCGTTCCAGTACCGCCGCCATCCTCGCGTCGCCCTTGACCGCCGCCACCATCGGGTCCTCAGCGGCCGCGTGGTCGCCGAGCAGCCCCGCCACAGTGGTCTGGTCGACCTTGACCTCGCCGAGCGCGGGCAGCACCGAGGAGATGTAGGACAAGAACGCCCGGTTGGGGCCGACGATCATCACGCCGGACCTGGCGAGCCGCTCACGATGGGTGAACAGCAGGTATGCCGCCCGGTGCAGGCCCACGGCCGTCTTCCCGGTGCCCGGGGCGCCCTGCACGCACACCGTCTGGGCGAGCGTGGCACGGACGATCTCGTCCTGGTCCGGCTGGATCGTGGCGACGATGTCGCGCATGGGACCGGTGCGCGGGCGCTCGATCTCCTCGGTGAGGATCTTCGACGGGCCGATCTCGACGCCTTCGCCGAGGGGCTCGTCCTCGTACGCGGTGAGCGCACCGCCGTGGTAGCCGAAGCGGCGGCGGCGTACGACGCCCATCGGGTCGGCGGGGCTCGCCTGGTAGAACGCGCGGGACACCGGCGCGCGCCAATCGATCACCAGAGGCTTGCTGTGGCCGTCGTGCACGTGACGGCGGCCGACGTAGATCGTGCCGGGCAAATCGGCCTGCTCATGGTCGCGACCGCTTCGCTCGCGGTCGAGGCGGCCGAAGAACAGCGGCGTGTCCGGGTGGTCGGCCAGGGCGGCCACCCGCTGGTCGAGGAGGGATTGGAGGATCTGCTGGGACACCCAATCGCCGGCCGCGTCCGCCGACAGGGACTGGGCGTGGGCGCGCATGGCGGCCAGAGCGGCCCTGGATTCGGCCAGGTGGGCCTGTTCGGCGGCGAGGACGTCGGCGGGTATGTCGGGGGCCAACTGGTATGAGGGCATGCGAAAGCGCCTCCCTTGGTGGGTAACGGAGGTGGTTAAGGCAGCGAATCGGCCAGTTTAATCGCGGCCGCGCCGGGCTTCCAAAGGATTTAACGCGGCCCATCCGTCAGGGCGGCCGTCCCTTGAAAGACGGTGAAGCGCGCGGCGGGCGGCAGGGACCGGCGCCGGTTGCCGCTTGTCCGGGGTGGGTAGAGATGGGAGGTGATGCGGCTTCAGCTAGGGTTTTCGCCGATCATCCCAACGATCGCGAGCTTCCTGCTGGCGGCGCTGTGGGGGTTGTCGGTGTTCGCCGGCTGGGGCTTGGAGGCGTTCTGCGCCGGTGGCGAGGACTCGTCCACGTGCTCTCAGCGCCTCGGCACCGTCTCCACGGTCTCCGGGCTGTTCGCCGCGCTCGCCGCCTGCTGCACGCTCGCCGCCTGGCTGCTCCCGTGGGCGCGGCACGACCCGCGCACGTTCGGCCGGGTCATGGGCGCCGGCGTGGTCTCGTGGATCGTCGCCGAGGGTGTGCTGTTCCTCGGGGGCATGCTCGTCCGCTAGGACCGCAGGCGGGACAGACCGTAATGAACGTGGCAGAGTCCTCAGCAGAGGTAACCAACCTGGGAATACCGAAAAAATAGGGCATATCAGGTGGGATCGTCGGATCATGAGGGTATGCCGCAGGCGGCGTGATAGTACGCAGGTGAGGGGGGTGGTTCGATTGTCGACGGCCCGCGGAGTCTCGTGGACGTGACACCACGCTGAATGCTCGGCCGCTCCGGCGAGCGGCCGGGACATTCGCTCACACCCCGCCGAGCACGTCGTCCGCGTCGATGATCTGGTACGCGTACCCCTGCTCGGCCAGGAACCGCTGACGGTGCGCCGCGAACTCCTGATCGACGGTGTCCCTGCTGACCACGGTGTAGAACCGGGCGCCCCCGCCGTCGGCCTTGGGCCGCAGCACCCGCCCGAGCCGCTGGGCCTCCTCCTGACGGGAGCCGAAAGTCCCCGACACCTGGATCGCGATGGCCGCCTCCGGCAGGTCGATGGAGAAGTTGGCCACCTTCGACACCACCAGCACCTGGATCTCCTTGTCGCGGAAGGCCTGGTAGAGCCGCTCGCGCTCCTTGATCCTGGTCTCGCCCTTGATGACCGGCGCGTTGAGGTGCTCGCCGAGCTCGTCGAGCTGGTCGATGTATTGTCCGATGACCAGCACCTGCTCGCCCAGGTGCCGCTGAACCAGCGCCTCGGTCACGTGGGTCTTGGACGGCGTGGTGGCGCAGAAGCGGTAGCGCTCCTCGGACTCGGCCATCGCGTACGCCAGCCGCTCCTCGTCCGTCAGCGTGACCCGCACCTCGACGCAGTCGGCCGGCGCGATCCAGCCCTGGTTCTCCATCTCCTTCCAGGGCGCGTCGTAGCGCTTGGGGCCGATGAGCGAGAACACGTCGCCCTCGCGCCCGTCCTCGCGCACCAGCGTCGCGGTCAGCCCCACCCGCCTGCGGGCCTGCAGGTCGGCGGTCATCCGGAAGATCGGCGCGGGCAGCAGGTGCACCTCGTCGTAGACGATCAGCCCCCAGTCGCGCGCGTCGAAGAGCTCCAGGTGGCTGTAGACACCTTTGCGGCGGGTCGTCATCACCTGGTAGGTCGCGATGGTGACCGGGCGGATCTCCTTCTTCGAGCCGGAGTATTCGCCGATCTCGTCCTCGGTCAGCGAGGTGCGCTTGAGCAACTCGGTCTTCCACTGGTGGGCCGAGACCGTGTTGGTCACCATGATCAGCGTGGTGGCCTGGGCGTGGGCCATGGCGGCCGCGCCCACGATGGTCTTGCCCGCGCCGCAGGGCAGCACGACCACGCCTGAGCCGCCGTGCCAGAAGGCGTCGGCGGCATCCTGCTGGTAAGGCCGCAGCTCCCAGCCGTCCTGCACCAGCTTGATCGGGTGCTGCTCGCCGTCGACGTAGCCGGCCAGGTCCTCGGCGGGCCAGCCCAGCTTGAGCAGCGCCTGCTTGACGTTGCCCCGGTCGCTCGGGTGGACGACGACGGAGTCGGGGCCGAGCCGCTCGCCCAGCATCGGCTGGATCTTCTTGGAGCGCAGCACCTCCTCCAGCACGGCCCGGTCGCTGGAGGTCAGGACCAGGCCGTTGACCGGGTCCTTCTCCAGCCGCAGCCGGCCGTAGCGGGCCATGGTCTCGGCGACGTCGACGAGCAGCGCGTGCGGCACCGGGTAGCGGCTGTAGCTGATCAGCGCGTCGATGACCTGCTCGGCGTCGTGGCCGGCGGCGCGGGCGTTCCACAGAGCCAGCGGGGTGACGCGGTAGGTGTGCACGTGTTCGGGAGCGCGCTCGAGCTCGGCGAACGGCGCGATCGCCTTACGGCATTCGCCGGCCTTGTCGTGGTCGACCTCGAGCAGCAGCGTTTTGTCCGACTGGACGATGAGCGGGCCGTCGTTCACGGACATCCTTCCTACGGTTGACCCTTATCCAACACGCACAACGGCAGGAACAGTCCCGGAACGGGTAATCGATCAGTCGTCGAGGTAGCCGTTGAGGCCGAGGAAGAGGAAAAGGCTGATCTCCAGCACGAAGCCGAGCCCGAACAGGACCCAGCTCCACATCACCATGCTACGTGCGGTGCCGGGCTGGGTGCGCGCGCGGCTGATCGCGAGGCCGGCGAGGATCGCGCCAGGGATGCCGAGGATGTTGCAGCACGAGACGACGCCGAGGAGGTTGAGCACGAGCGAGACGATGGCGTTGGCGCTCGGGCCTTCGTCGCGGCGGGGCGGGGGATGGCCGTAGCCGTAGCCGTATCCCGGGGGAGGCTGCTCACCGTAAGGGACGCCATAGGGCTGGTACGGATACCCCGACGGATCTTGCTGACTCATCTACACCTCCAGACACGTCAACACTTATCACGGAATTGAGACGTGCCTGACCGCGGTTCGCGATCCTGCCATAGATCCGCTGGTGAGAGGCGTCAGCCGAGCCGGGCCCGCAGCGCCTTGCGGTCGAGTTTGAGCACGCTCGTGACCGGGATGGCGTCGACGAACCTGATCTCGCGCGGGTATTTCACCCGGCCGACCCGGTCGCGGGCCCACTCGATCAGCTCCTCGGCCGTCGCCGTGCCGCCGGGCTTGAGCTGCACGAAGGCCACGACCTCCTCCCCGATGCGCGGCTCGGGGCGGCCGACCACGCCCGACATCACCACGTCGGGGTGCTGGTTGAGCGCGTCCTCGACGTCGCGCGGGAACACGTTGAATCCTCCGCGGATGATCAGGTCCTTCTTCCTGTCCACGATGTAGAGGTAGCCGTCGTCGTCCACGCACCCGATGTCGCCGGTCCGCAGCTCGTCGCCGACCAACGCGGTCCCGTCGGGGTCGTGCTCGTGCTCGCCCCAGTAGCCGAGCATCAGCGACTCGCCGGACACGCAGATCTCGCCGACGTCCCCGACCTCCATCGCCTCGCCGGAGCCGTCGCGGATGATGATCGTGTAGCCGGGCAGCGACAGGCCGACACTGCCGGCCTTGCGCCGGCCCGGCGGGTTGAACGTGGTGACGGCGCTGGTCTCGGTCAGGCCGTACCCCTCGAGGATCTGCACGCCCGGCATCCTGCGCTCGAACTCCTCCAGCGTCTCCCTGCCGAGCGGCGCGGCGCCGCAGGTGAGGTAGGCCAGGTCCGGCAGCGGGTGCGACTCGAGCGGCTCGGCGAGCAGCATCTGGAGCATGGCGGGCACGACGGTGCCGTACTGGACGCGGTGCTCGGCGGCCAGTTGCAGGAACGCCTTCGGGTCGAACCAGCGCATCAGCACCGACTGCTGGGGCTCGGTGGCGTGCATCGAGGCGACGGAGACGATCAGCCCGTACGCGTGGGACAGCGGCACCGGCGCGATCGCGCGGTTGACGCCCTCCTGGTGGGACATGTCCCAGGCGTCCTTGCCGACCCGCCAGAGGCCGCGGTGGCTGAGCATGACGCCCTTGGCCTTGCCGGTGGTGCCGCCCGTGTACATGAGCGCGGCCAGGTCGCCGGGGTCCCTGCGGACCGGGCCGTGCTCGGAGGCCCGCTCCAGCTCGGCCGTGTCCACGTACACGGGGATGCCGGCGGAGGCGGCTCGTACGGTCCCCTCCAGCTCGGGCGAGGTGACGACCGCCGACGCGCCGCTGTCGAGCAGGATGTGCCCCAGCTCCTCGGCCCCCACGAGGAACACCACCGGCGTCACGACCGCGCCCGCCGCCCACAGCGCCTGGTAGATCAGCGGCACCTCGGGCGAGTTGGCCATCATGACGACCACCCGGTCGCCGGGCCGGATCCCGGCCTCGATGAATCCACCGCACATCCGGCGCGCCCGCTCGGCAAGCGCGTGACTGCGGTGCCAGACCCCCTCGTAGAACATCGCGTCGTGGTCGTCGAAGCGGCCCCAGGACTCCTCGGCCAGACGGCCCAGCGTTTGGTCGGTCACATGCACAGGCTGGTTCCAGCGGGACTCTCCGTCAAGCCTCGACGGGCTTGACTAGTCATTGTGGACGGTGCACTACTGATCAGTAAATAGGCATTAATCCGCCTCTATGGCTATTTGTGTTTTCTTGTCGGCCTAGATCGTGTAAATGTTGGAGATCAAGGGTCGCGTCGGTGGCCTTGCCGGGAGATTGCATGAAATGCCTGGTCGCGGCGCTATGGTAACGCAGCGTAACCGCTTCGTAGAAAAAGAAAAAACTCGTTACATCAAAATATCTTCTGTAGAAAACTTTCTCGTCAAGCCGCGAGGTGACTTCGTGATCGACACGCCTGAACCAGGCGAGATCGAGACCTTAATGCTCGCGCAGCCGGCCGTCGCCGACCGGTTGCGAGCGGTGGCCGTGCCCGCCACCAGGGACCTGGACCGCCGGGAGGCCGACACCCTCCTGCGCTCCTACTTGGAGCCGCACTGCTTCCCGGACGCCGTCCGCCGGCTGGCCGCGCGTCACCTGCTCGTCCTCGTGGGAGCGGAGGAGACCGGCAGACGCCTGGGCGCCATCGCCCTGCTGTCGCGCATGTCGCTGGCGGAGGGCAGGATCACCGTCCTGTCGCCCGCGTGCACCGCCGCCGACCTGCTGTCCAGGACCGAGTACGGTCCCGGCCGGGCGTACCTGCTGCACGACTGGATCGCTCCGAGCACCGATCGGACCGACCTGGTCAACCTGGCCCGCAAGCTGGCCGAGCTCGGCTCCTACCTGGTCATCACCAGGAACGGCGCCCCCTCGCAGGCGGTCGAGGTGGAGCAGTCGTGGGTCACGCCCGACCCCGGCGAGCTGTTCGACCTGTGCGTGAGCACGTTCGACCTGCGCGCGGGACTGGCGCCCGAGCTGCTGACCCGGGCCAGGGACCGGGCGCTGACCCTGCCGACGCCCGCCCACGTCGTGCGCCTGGCCGACCGGCTGGTGCGGGACGAGGAGCCGGCGGGGGAGGAGGTGGCCGCCTGGTTCGACACCAAGCCGGGGATGCGGGAGGTGCTGGGCGCGGCGGTGCTGGCGTTCGTCCACCCGCTGGCCGAGCCCGCCTTCGAGGCCCATCTCGCCCGGCTGGACCGGAGCTGGAGAACGCACCAGCCGGGGCCGCACGCGCCCCCGGACAGCCACCCGCTGATCACGGTCTCCGGCGGGCTGGTCGCCTTCCGCGCGCCGCGCCACCGCGAGCGGGTGCTGGCCGAGCTGGTCGCGCGGTACGGGTTCTGGCTGTGGCAGCCGCTGCGCGAATGGGTCAGGTCGCTGGCCGGTGAAGGGCCGGACGTCCGGATGCGGGCCGCGGAGGGGGTGGCGGCGCTGGCGGCGTACGCGCTGAAGGACGTCCGGCAGGAGTTCCTGGACGTGTGGGCGAACGGGACGGGCGCGGAGCGGCTGGCGGCGGCCGACACCTTGTCGTTCATGTGCGCCGACGACACGCTGGCGCCCGAGGCGCTCAGGGTGGCGCTGGCGTGGGCCCGGGATCCCCGGCACGGCATGGCGACGACGGCGGCCGCGGCGATGGGCGGCGGGCTGTCGGTCCGCTATCCCGCCGACTCCGTGACGGGCCTGTGGCGGCTGGCCTCCGGCGACGGCCCCGCCGCGACGGTGGCCCGGCGATCCCTGGACCTGCTGCTGGAGCAGTCGCCCGAGCTGGCGACGGCGCTCCCTCGCTAAAGACCGGCGACGCCCGTGATGCGGTGCAGGGCGAAGCGGTGGACGGCGGCCCTGGTCTCGTCGTACGCGGTCAGGTAGCCGCCCTCCATCCTGGCCGGCTCCAGGATGCGGGAGGTCGCGTTGCCCTGCGAGTCGAGGTAGCCGATCCACACCCGGACGCCCTGCTTGATCGCCTCCTGCAGAGCCGAGATCGTGGCGGTCGCGGGCCCACGCGGCACCTGCCCGTTCGGGGCGTCCACGGGCTCGCGCCGCGCCAGGTGGGCCGCGTCCCCGGCCCGCAGCGCGCGTACGGCCGCGGTCGCCACCTCGGGGTCGATGCCGTTGGCCGACGCCACGGCGCGCACCGGCGCCACCCCCTCGGTACGACGGCTGTCGAGCTGGGAGATGATCACGTCGCCGTCGAGTGACTCGGCGACGGGCGCGTACCCCATCGCCCGCAGCGAGTCGACCAGCGCCGCCCTGGACGAGCGGGAGGCGATCACGGTGGGGGCGAGCCTGCGCAGCCGCAGCGCGGCGGAGCGGCGGTCGGCGGTGATCTGGTCGAGCAGCGCGGGGTCGTCGCAGCGGATGTACGCGCCGGCGGTGCCCACCCGGATGCGCCCGTGCCGCCGCGCCACGTCGGCCACCAGGTAGGACAGCCCCTGTGGCACCGGCGTGGCCGAGTGGCGGGCCAGCATCGACAGCAGCTCCTCGCCGCCGTGCCCCGCGTCGAGCGCGCGCCGGATGGAGCCCTCGCTGAACCGGTAGACCGTGGCGCCGCCCTTCGACTCGACGTCGGCGGTGAGCGTCATCCAGCGGTTGAGCTCGCTCGTGAGCGGCCCCGGCGCGACGGCGGTCAGGTCGGCCTGCAGCAGCACGTGATCGACCGGCTCCGGCAGCAGCGGCGCCAGCAGGCCTGCCGCGTCGCCGCTCTCGATCAGCGCGCGCCCGTGCGCGGACAGCGTGCCCAGGCCGGTCACGCCGACCTGCTCGGCCTCGCGCAACGCGAACTCGATGAGCTGCTCACGCAGTGGGCCACGGCGTCTGGGCTGCTCCCACGCCAGCCGTTCGAGCACGGAGTCGCGCGCGGGCGCCAGGCCCGGCGCCGCCGCCAGCACGCCCAGCGTGGCCGCGCGGACGGCCGGCGCGGGCGAACGGCGCAGATCGGTGTGCAGGGCGTTGAGCGGCCTGTCCCGCTCGTCCCGCTCCCCCACCAGCCCGGGGACCCGGTCCATCTGCAGCCACGTGGCCGCGAGCGTCACCCACCGGTCCGCGGTGCCCCTGACCCGCCACAGGTCGTAGCCGGAGGTCGGCATCCACTCGCCGTCCACCCCGCCGCCGGCCGCGATCAGCCCGGCCGCGTGCGCCACCTCGACGACCAGCGCCGCCACCCACTCGGGCAGGTCGAGCTCGGTCGCCGTGCGCTTCATGTCCCGCACGCCCAACCCGCCGGTACGCAGCACGCCCGGCGGCTCGATGCTCCACCGCTCGCACAGCTCCTCGACCGCCCTGACGAACGAGAACGCCTGCCCCGCCGCGGTCCGGTCGGCCAGCTCCCGGTCGCGGGCGACCCCTTCGAGCGGCGGCGGCACGGCCGGCAGGTTCCGGTGCACCCGCCCGCCGCGCAGGTGGAGGCCGACCTCCCGGGGCAGCGTCACGCTCTCCTCGCCGGTCGCGGCCAGCAGGCCGCGGGCCAGCAGCTCCTCGATGGGGGAACGGGCCGAGGCCAGGCGCACCTCGCGCCGCGCGTTGGGCACGCGGCCGGTCGGCGGGCCCCAGGCGAGCTGGTCGAGCGCGCCCCTGGCCTCCGGCGACACCTCCTTGACCAGCGCGTCGGGGTGGGCCAGCGCGGCCGCCAGGCGTTCCTTGCCCGAGCCCGTGGTGCCCGGGGCGACGTCGTCGGCCATCTCGTCGAGTTGCTCGGGCGAGTGATGACGAAACGCGTCCACCGCCCGCGGGCCCAGCCCGGCCGGGTCCTCCAGGACCTTGCGTACGCCGGGGCCGAGGTCGAGCGCGTCGTCGGGGCCGTAGACCAGGGCGAGGTCGCGCAGCCGGTCGAGCGCGGCCGACAACGCGGGCTCCGGCTCGACGCCACCGGCCTCCGGGCGGCCACCCGTCTCCGGCTCGGTGCGGGCCAGGGCCGCGGCGATGAGGCCGCGCAGCCGTTCCTTGGGCATCGGGCCGTCCATCACGGCCAGCGTCTCGACGACGGCGAGCGTGAAACGGTCGAGCCGGTCGAGCGCCCTGCCGACCGCCGACGGGCTGGCCGCACGCGACGCCAGACCCTCCAGGTGCGCGGGCACCGGAGTGATCAACTCGGGACGCGCGGAGACGAGCGCCCGCAGCTGTTCGTCGGTGCGCCCCCTGATCCACTCCGTGAACTCCATCGTTGCCATGGTATGTCCCCCCTGATTGGGGCAGCATTGCTAGGCGTGATAGAGCGCGCGGACCAGCTCGTGCTGAACTACGTCTCCAAGGCCGCCGACGCGGCCCACGGCGTGCTGCGGCCCGACCAGCGCCTCGACTTCGCCCGGCGGCTGCGCGCCAGGATCGAGCAGGAGCGGCACGGCAGCCAGAACGCCCGCGACGTGGCGAAGGTGCTGGCCAGGTTCGGCGACCCGGTCGCGCTGGTGGAGCGCGAGGCACGCAGGCTGGCCGAGGCCGCCGCCGCCGAACGGCGCGAGGCTCCGGATGCCGGGAAGCCCGCGCCGGAGGAGCCGGGTTCCACGAGGCGCTTCCCCGCGATCGTCGACGACCGGGACGCGCCGCCGGGCGTGCGGACGTACCGGAGGATCGCGCAGGAGCGGGTCGGCGAGTCGCCGGGGCGGGGGCTGCCGTTCGCGGGTCTGCGCAGGGCGGCCATGTTCAGCGCGAATCCGATGGCCACCGGAGGCAGGGACGCCAGGACCATCGTCAAGGAGCACCCGCGGGAGACGGCCGCGATGGTGATCCTGGTGGTGGCGGCGCTGCTGGTGCCGTTCGATCTGCCACTGCTGGCGATCTTCCCGATCCCCTTGGTGGTGTGGGCGGGCGGCGCCGTGATCGTGCTGTTCAGCGCGAGCTGGCAGCCGCGCGACCGGTTCCTCGGGGTCGGCGCGCCGCTGCTCGGCTACACGCTCGGCGGGGTGCTCGTGGGCGGTTTGCGCGTGGGGAGCGCGCCGGGGCTGGAGGTGTTCCTGACCCAGTTCTGGTCCGTGAGCGGCACGATGTTCATGATCGGTACGGGCGTGGGCGTGGCCTGGCTGGCCTATCGGCTGCTCGACGTCAGCTGACCGGCGCCGGGCTCGGCAGCAGGCCGACCGCCAGGCGCACCCAGGCGGCGACGAACTGGTCCTTGTCCGCATGTCCCGGCAACTCGCCCACTGTCTCCTGGACCAGCCGGTAGTGCACCACGGCGCCGCCGAGCACCGTCGAGATGCCGGCCCAGTCGAGTTGGGCGTCGCGGTATTCGGGCTGGGCGCGGAACCAGGTGACGATCGCGTCGAACATGGGCTGCAGCAGCCCTTCGCGTACGACGGCGACCAGCTCGGGGAACTGGCTCAGGTCACGGAAGAACACCCGGGTCAGCTCGGACTCCTCGCGGACCTTGGCCAGCCCGGCGCGGCAGACGTGGGACAGGCGCTCCTCCAGGTCCACCGAGGACTCCATGGCGCTCAGCTCGGCCAGGCTCTCGGCCACCTGGATCCTGGTACGGGCGGCATGCTCGTTGATCGCCGCGGCGAGCACCTCGTACTTCGACTTGAAGTGCCTGTAGAGCCCTCCGGCGCCGGGAGACAGCCCTGAGGCGGCCTCGATCTCGGCCACGGAAGTGGCGGAGTAGCCCCGCTCGGCGAACAGCCGCAGGGACTCATCGATGATCCGCTCACGGGTCGATCTGGTCATGTCTATCCTGATACCTCCGCAAGGAGAGTAGTGCTTATGGAGCGGCGCGCCGGATCAGGCTCGCCAGCGCCGAGCCCATGATCAGCCATACGACCGCGGCGAGGCCGTAGTTCACCAGGGTCGTCCAGCGCGGGTCGGCGAGCTGGAACAGGTTGGCCAGGCCCAGGGACAGCCATGCGGCGAGCGATTCGACGAACTGGTACCAGACGTTGGCGGGGTTGGCCCTGAACACCGTGAACAGCGCGTACAGGATCAGCGAGAGCGCGGCCACCTTGGAGGCCAGCCGCACCAGGTACGCCGCGGACGACACGATCCGGCGCCACATCGTGACCGGCGCTCCGCCGGGCCTGGCGGGGCGGTGGAGACGCGCGGGAGCGGACGAGGCGACGAGACGGTCTCCGGCCTGTGGCGGTTTGGGGGAATCGGTCACGGCCGCTCCTCTCCGATAAGTAATTCCTTTCTTCCCATTCCAACGGTCCCACAACAAGGGGCGTTACGCGGGGTAGAGGACTGTTTGGCATCCTGCACATGTGACGACTTCGGTGGGATTCGACCTGGACATGACATTGGCGGATACGCGGGCGGGCATCGCGGCTGTTTACGACGAGCTGTCCGTGCGTTTGGGCGTGCCGATCGACAGCGCGGCCGTGGTGTCGCGGCTCGGCCCGCCGCTGGAGGTCGAGCTGGCCAACTGGCTGCCGGCCGACGAGGTCGCCGCGGCGGCGGCCCTGTATCGGGAGATCTATCCGGACATGGGGGTTCCGGTGCACACCGCCATGGCGGGGGCGCACGACGCGGTCGCGGCAGTACGCGCCGCCGGTGGCCGGGTCATCGTGGTGACCGCCAAGAACCAGCGGGACGCCGTCGGCACGGTCGAGATGCTCGGCCTCGTCGTGGACGAGGTCGTCGGCTCGGTTTTCGGCGCCGGCAAAGGCGCGGCACTCGCGCGGTTCGGCGCGGCGGCCTATGTTGGTGACCATGTCGCGGACATCGAGGCGGCACGCGCGGGCGGCGCCGTGAGCGTGGCGGTCGCGACCGGCCCCTACACGGTGGGAGAGCTGCGTGATCACGGTGCGGATGTGGCCTTGGCCGACCTGACCGAATTCGCCGCCTGGTACACCGTCTGGCACGAACGCGATGAACTCCGATAATTCCCCGGCATTTACCCGGTCGCCCCGACGCCCTTCGGGGCATAACCTACATCCATCCAGCTTTTCGACTGTTTGAACGAGGTCCTCCTGTGCCGAGTGGCAAGGTCAAGTGGTACGACGCCGACAAGGGATTCGGCTTCCTCACCCGTGACGACGGCGGTGAGGTCTTCGTGCATTCTTCCGCGCTGCCCACGGGCGCAGGCCCGCTCAAGCCCGGCCAGAAGGTCGAGTTCGGCGTGGCCGAGGGCCGCCGCGGCCAGCAGGCGCTGTCCGTCAGGATTCTGGAGCAGCCGCCGACCCTGGCCAAGCCGAAGCCCAAGGGCAAGCGGAAGAAGCCGGACGAGATGGTGGTCATCGTCGAGGACCTGATCAAGCTGCTCGACGATGTCTCCAGCAGCTACCGCAGGGGCAAGCACCCGGACGCGCCGCACGCCAAGAAGATCGCGCAGGTGCTCCGAGCTCTCGCCGACGACCTCGACGCCTGATCCGGCGGCCGGCCGGTCAGCCGTGCGGGTTGGTCAGCGGTTTGGTCTGGTCGAGCGTGTCGCCCCGCTGCGGGCCGCGCTCGGCCGGTCCCGCGGGCCGCTCGGGCTCGGGGGCCTCGGCCGCCTCGGCCCGTTGCCTGGCCAGCTTGGCCTTGGTCGCGCGTACTCGCTTCATCCTGGCGAAAAGCAGCCAGCCGAGCGCGGCGGTCAGCGCCACGGCCAGCGTGACGAGCCCGGCGAGGCTGCTCTGGGTCAGTGAGAGCACCAGTCCGATCAGTCCGCCGAACACCCAGGCGAGCTGGAGCAACGCCTCGACCACGCCGAACGTGGACGAGCGCACCTCCTCGCCGATCTCCCGCTGCACGATCGCGTCGAGCGCGAGCTTGCCCAGCTCCTGCGCGAACGCCGTGATCAGCGAGATCGCCAGCGCGGTCCACAGCCCGAAGAAGATCGCGGTCACGACGGCGGTCACGACGGTCACGGCCAGCGTCACCAGCACGATCAGCTGGGGGGCGTGGTTACGCGTCCAGTTCGCCACCACGGCGCCGGCCAGGCCGCCCAGCCCGGCCGCGGCCGCGAGCAGCGCGATCGTCTTGGGGATGTCGAAGAACGGGTCCTGCGCCCACGGCTGGTTCACCGCCAGCCACGGCACCGCCTTGTCCTGCACCAGGAACAGCAGGAAGAACAGCAGGAAGCCGGAGAAGACGCGGATGGCCACGTTGACCCAGACGGCCTCGGCGACCGCGGGGCCGACCTTGAGCAGGGTGCGCCAGCGGGGCGACTCGCCTTCTTCCTCCAGTTCGGGGGAGTCGACGTGGCGCGGCAGGCGTACCGCGACGACGCCGAGCAGCAGGAAGCCCACCATCGCGATGCGCAGCACCGCGGCGCTGCCCAGCCACGCGGTCAGTCCCGCGCCCACCGGCACCGCCACCCCGGCCGAGACCAGTGTGAACAGCGCCACCCGCGCGTTCGCCGACACCAGCGTGATGTCGGCGGGCAGCACGTTCGGCATGATCGCCGCCCGCGACACGTTGTATGCCTTCGACAGCACCAGCACGCCCAGCGCCCCGATGAACAACGTCGGCAGGTCACCCGGGCCGACCGCGGCCGCCATCGCGAAACACAACAGGCCCCGCCCGAACAGCGTGCCCGCCATCACGTAGCGGCGGCCGGACCTGAACTTGTCGAGAATCGGCCCGACGAACGGCGCCAGCAGCCCGAACGGCAACATCGTGATGACCAGGTAGAGGGCCACCGAGCCGCGGGCCTCGCCGACGGGCACGCCGAAGAAGACCGTGCTCGCCAGCGCCACCGTCACCATCGCGTCGCCGGCGCTGTTGCCCGCCGACAGCTCGATCAGCCGGCCGAGCCCGGTGCGGCCCGCGCCGTTGGCGTACGTGAGCCGGCGCGTGGCTTTGCCGACCTTTCTGGCGCCCGTGGCGGTGGCTTTGCCCGCCCGCGCGGTCCCGCTGGCCGTGGCCATGCCGGCACGCGCCGTCGCACGGCCGGCGTCGGCGACTCCGCGCCCTACGCGCCGCGTGATCTGGCGTGCCCGCTCCCAGCCACCCTCCACGCCTACCAGTCTTACCTGATTCGTCCGTGGAGTCGGAGGCGGATCCCCGTTGTGGGCCCGTCGGGTTCCTGCCGCGGGGAGAATCCGGCCAAACCGGGCCGGATGGGGCCCCGCATGGGGTCCGTCAGATGTCCGTCAGATGTTCGTCGCGGGGGAGCCGGTCTACCGCGAATCGTCTGTCAGACGGGGAGGATCGGCCGTTGTGGGCCCGTCCAGGTCCGGTCATGGGTGAGAATGAAGTGTGAGCGAACAGCACCTTTCGGCGGAGGCGGCCCGATGAGCCGCACCAGGGCCCGCGTCCCCGCTCCCGACCAGGCTTGTGTCGCCGCGGTCGATCTGGCGCGTGCCGCGGCCGAGGAGCTAGCGCGGCCGGGCGAGCCCGGCGAGCACCTCGGCTATGAGAGCGAGGGCGACAGGATCGTCACCCACTACTTCGCCTGCCTCGACCGGGCCTACCGCGGCTGGCGCTGGGCCATCACGGTCACGCGCGCCTCGCGGGCCAAGAAGGTCACGGTCAGCGAGGCCGTCCTGCTCCCCGGCTCCGGAGCGCTGCTCGCGCCCGAATGGCTGCCGTGGAGCGAGCGCCTGCGCCCCGGCGACCTCGGCGTGGGCGACCTGCTGCCCACCCCGGAGGACGACGACCGGCTGGCGCCGGGTTTCACCGAGGTCGACGACGACGCCGACCACCAGGCGGTTTTCGAGTACGGCCTGGGCCGAGCCCGTGTGCTCTCGGCCATTGGCAGAGACCGGGCTGCCAGGCGCTGGCACGCGGGCGAGCACGGGCCGCACACTCCGATCGCACACGCCGCTCCCGCGCAGTGCTCCACCTGCGGCTTCTACTGGTTGCTCTCAGGTGAGCTCCGGTTGTCGTTCGGGGTCTGCGCCAACGAATACGCGCCGGACGACGGCAAGGTCGTGGCCGCCGATCATGGTTGCGGCGCCCATTCGGAGGCCGCTGTCCTGCCGCCGCCCGTGGAGCAGGCCATCCCGATTCTCGACGACTTGGGCTATGACCTCATGGAGGAGGAGGGAGCCGGCTCGGTCGACGAATCCGCCTCTGAGGAGCTCGGTCACTCCTGACCGGACACCCGCGCCCCACGGCACGGACCGCGGCCACGGACCGCGGCTACGGTCGGCGCTGCCGTCAGCCGGGCTTCCGGCCGGCACCGTCACCGGCCCACGAACTGCCCGGATCGGCGGTGGACCTGCACGGGGCCGGCGGCTGCGAGGGTGCGATCTTGGGCGTGTTCGCGCGGCGGGAGAGCTCGCCGTCCCGACGGGTGGCCGGTCGGCCGCGGTTGATTGCCCGGTGGCCCGGTGGGCAGTTGGCCGGCGGGGCGGGCAGCCGGAGGGCTGGGCCGGCCGGCGGATCATCGGGATGGCGGGTGGTCGATGTTGGCGGTTCCTGTCGCCGCGGGCCGCTAACCTACCGTGGCCCCCTATCGACAACACAGGATCGTGACCGATGACCGACACCTTTGGCTGTGACCGGATGCGAGCCGCCGTTCTCGCCGCCTGGACGGCCTCGCCCGCCAGGTTCCGCGAGGACGCCAACGCCGAGGAGGACTTCGCGCTCGGCGGCTACCGCGACCGGCTGATCGTCGAGCTCGCTCAGAACGCCGCCGACGCGGCGCTGCGCGCAGGCGTGCCAGGGGTGCTGCGGCTGACATTGCGCGGTGAGGTGCTCACGGCCGCCAACACCGGCGCGTCGCTCGACGCCACCGGCGTGCAGAGCTTGTCCACGCTGCGTGCTTCCGGCAAACGTGACGAGGCGGGCGCGGCGGGCCGTTTCGGAGTCGGGTTCGCTGCGGTGGTCTCGGTCACCGACTCGCCGTCCATCGGCTCGCGCGGGAGCGGCGCCGTTCGCTGGTCCCGTACGGAGACCGCCGCCCTGGTCGCCGAGATCCCCGCGCTGGCGGGCGAGCTCGCCGACCGCTCCGGGCACGTGCCGCTGCTCAGGCTGCCGTTCGACGAGCCGCCCATGGTCGACATCCCCGAGGGGTTCGACACGCTCGTCCGCCTGCCGCTGCGCGACCAGGCCACCGTGGAGACGGTCCGGCGCATGCTGGCGGAGACCAGCCCCGCGTTGCTGCTCGGCATGCCCGCGCTCGAGGTCATCGAGATCGAGATCGACGGGTCCGTACGCAACGTCGTCGCCGACGGCTGGCATGTGGTGTCGGAGTCCGGTGAGTTCACTCCGGGCGAGACGGCCGAGTTGTTCGCCGACCGGCCCACCGAGGAGCGCTCCCGCCCCTACTGGTCGCTGCGCTGGGCGGTGCCCGTGACCGGCACCGGGGAGCCGGGACCGCTGCCCGGCACGGTGCCGCCCGTCGTGCACGCCCCCACTCCCAGCGACGAGCCGCTCGATCTGCCCGCGCTGCTGATCGCGTCGTTCCCGATGGCCACCGACCGGCGCCACGTCGCCAAGGGACCTCTGGCCGAGTTCCTCGTCGAGCGGGCCGCCGACGCCTACGTCAAGCTGCTGCGCGAGCTGCCGCGCACGTCCAAGCTGCTGGACCTCGTGCCCTCCCTGATGGGCAAGGGCGAGCTCGACGCCAGGATCCGCCGGGCCGTGCTCGACCGGCTGCCCGGCACGCCCCTGCTGCCCGCCCTGTCCGCGCCCGCTCCGGCCGTGCAGACGCCGTCGTTCGCCGACGTGGAGGTCTACGAGCCGGACGCCGAGTGGCAGGTCGAGCACCCGGCACCGGAGCCGGAGGCCGGCGGATGGGTGGTCGCGGGCCGTGAGGCGGCCGTGCTGGCGGCCGGGTCGGCGGAGCTGCTGGCCACGGTCGCCGACTTCGTGCCGGGGCTGCTGCCCGCCGGGTGGCCGCCGCGGCACTCCGCCATGGCGGCGCTCGGTGTACGCAGGGTCGAGCTGTCCGACGTGGTGGACCTGCTGTCCGGCGAGGCCGCGGACGCGCGGGAGCCGTCGTGGTGGCGCTCGTTGTACGACGTGCTGCCCGCCGACGACCCCGAGTCGCTAGGCGCCCTGCCGGTGCCGCTGACCGACGGCCGGCTCGTACGCGGGCCGCGCGGCACGCTCATCCTGACCGACGGCGGGGCGGAGCTGGACCTGACCCCGCTCGGCCTGCGCATCGTGCACCCGGACGCCGCCCATCCCGCACTGCTCCGGCTGGGCGCCGCCGAGGCCACGCCCAGGACCATCCTCGACGACCCGCTGACCAAGGCCGCCGTCTCGCAGTCTCTCGACAGCCCGGACCCCGAGCCCATCGCGCGGGCCGTGTTGTCCCTGGTCGAGGCCGCCGGGCTGGTGGCCGGCGAGGCGCCCTGGCTGGCCGAGCTGGCCCTGCCCGGCACCGACGGCGAGCTTTACCCGGCCGGTGAGCTCATGCTGGCCGACGGGGCGCTGGCCGGCGTGCTGGAGTCCGGCACGCACCTCGGGGTGGCCGCCGCCGAGCTGGAGGAGACCTACGGCGCGCGGGTGCTGGCCGCGGCGGGGGTGCTCGACGGGTTCGCGATGGTGCAGGACGCCGACGTGCTGCTCGACCACGACGAGTGCGACCACGACCTGGACGGCGAGGACGACTGGCTCGACCACGTGCTCGACCTGCTGCCTGAGCTGGACGTGCCGCCGCTGGTCCCCGAGTTCACGGCCGTGCGCGATCTGGAGCTGGTGGCCGACTGGCCGGCCGCGCTGGAGCTGCTCACCAGGCCGCCGCTGCGGTCCGCGCTCCACCCGCTGCGCCTGGCGGGCGTCGAGGTGCCCTCCTACACGGCGTGGTGGCTGGCCCACCATCCGGTGCTCGGCGGGCGCAAGCCGCTGCAGTTGCGGCTCCCCGGGGCCGACCCGCTCCTGCAGGGCCTGTACGCCGACGCGCCCGTGGGGCTCGACGAGGGCGCGCTGTCGATGCTCGGCGTGCGCACCACCCTCGCCGAGCTGCTGGCTTCCCACGGTGGTCCTGAGGAGCTCCTGGACCTGATGGCCGACGAGTCGATCGAGGTGGACCGGGCCCAGTTGCGTGCGCTGTGGGTGGCGCTGGCCGCCGTGGACCCTTCGCGGGTGGCGCCGCCGTCCCGGGTGCGGTCGGTGCTCCGGGGAGCCATCGTGGTGGCCCCGGCCGAGGACGTGGTGGTCGTGGAGGCGCCGGACCTGCTGCAGCTCGTCGCGGACCGGCCGCTCGTGCTGGCCCCGTACGATCTGGCCGAGGCGCTGTCCGAGCTGCTCGACCTGCCGCTGGCCGGGGAGCTGACCACGGGCGAGGTCACCTCCCAGGGAGAGTCGCGGCAGGTGCCCGCCGAGGTGCGCTCCCTGCTTCCCACGGCGCCCGAGACCTACGTGGCGCACGAGAAGCTGCTGGTGGACGGGGTGGAGTGCGCGTGGCGCTACTTCGAGGGCGCCGTTCACTGCACGGGGATGGACGGGCTGGCCCGAGGCCTGGCCTGGGCCACCGGGCAGTGGAACGACCGGCTCGCGGTGGCCGCCCTGCTCCGCGACCCCGCGTCGGTGCCGCTGCTGCTGGCGGAGGCCGACTTGTCCTGACGCCGGATCCCGCCCGCCGGCGTCCAGTCATGGGTAGCGTCTGAGGTTGTGATCAAGGTGCTGCTCGCCGACGACGAGACGATGGTGCGGGCGGGGGTGCGGGCCATTCTGGCCGCCGCCCCGGATATCGAGGTGGTGGCGGAGGCGGGCGACGGGCGCGAGGCGCTGGAGCTGGCGCGTGCTCACCGGCCGGACGTGGCGCTGCTGGATATCCGGATGCCGGTGCTGGACGGTCTCGGCGCGGCGACGGAGCTGCGCCGGGCGGTGCCTGAGGTGGCGGTGGTGATGCTGACGACGTTCTCCGAGGACGCGTACATCACCGAGGCGCTGGACAGCGGGGTGAGCGGGTTTCTCCTCAAGTCGGGCGATCCGTACGAGCTGATGGCGGCGATACGGGCGGTGCACGGCGGCGCCGCCTTCCTGTCGCCGCAGATCGCCCACCGGGTGATCCGGCAGGTGAGCGGCGGCCGGATGAGCCGGCAGTCGGCGGCGAGGGAGCGGATCGCGGTGCTCAGCCCGCGTGAGCGGGAGGTGCTGGCACTGGTCGCCGCGGGACTGTCCAACGGAGAGATCGGCGAGCGGCTGTTCCTGGTGGAGGGGACGGTCAAGGCGTATGTGAGCGCCATGCTGACCCGCCTGGACCTGCGGAACCGCGTACAGGCGGCGGTGCTTGCCCATGAGGCCGGGCTGGTGCCCGAGGACTGACCCCCGGTCGGCTCAGGCGTCCCGGGCCCGCAGTGCCCACACCCCCGCGGCCACCGCCCCGGCGGCCCAGGCGGCGAGCACCAGTCCGAAGGCCGGCTCGCCGGCGATGAGGCGGTCCCCGGCGGCGGCGGGGAGGTACTGCGTGATCGTTACGAGGGACGGGGCCTGCAGCGACTGGGCGAATTGCGTCAGCACGGACGGGAGCACCAGCAGCAGGACGAAAAGCACTGCCAGGGTCCCGGCCGACCGGCGGATCAGCGAGCCGAGTCCGAGCGTCAGCACGGCGATCAGTGCCAGATCGACCCCCATGCCCAGAATCTGCCCGGCGACCCGGCCGATGTCCAAGCGTGCGTACTCGCCCAGCACCAACGTACTGGCCGCGACGGCGAGCGCGGCGATGAGCACCCCGGCCACGAACACGGCGGCGCCCACCACGGCCGTCTTCGCCAGGAGCAGCCGGGTCCTGGACGGTGTGCAGGCCAGCGTCACCATGATGCTGCGGGTGGCGTACTCGCTGGTGATCGCCAGCAGGCCGAGCGATCCCAGGATGAAGTGCAGCCATCCCACCGCGGTCATGGCCGACGAAGCGGCCTCGACGGATCCGGGCCCGCCGCCGCGCGCCCGGAGATCGCTGGCTTCCAGCGACGCCACCGCCATCATCGTCACGAGCGCGCCGCCGGCGAACCACCAGGTGGAGCGGACGGAGCGGAGTTTCAGCCACTCGGCCTTGACGGGGATCGTGGCGTTCACGCTTCGCCTCCGAATTCGATGCTGTTCGCGGTCAGGCGCATGTACGTCTCCTCCAGCGAGGACTCGACGCGCCGCAGTTCGTAGAGCATCAGCCCCAGCTCATGTGCCAGCCGGCCGATCTGCTCGGGCGTCTGGTCGCCGATGGTCAGCTCCTCCGGGCCGGTCCAGCGCGCGGCCGGTGCGACGTCGGCGAGCGGCTGCAGGGCCGGTCCGCGGACCAGCACGCCGGCGGCGGCGACCATGCGCTCCATCGGCTCGTCGGCGATCAGCCGGCCCTTGCCGATGACGATCAGGCGGTCGGCGGTGAGTTCCATCTCGCTCATCAGATGGGAGGAGACGAAGATTGTGCGGCCCTC
Organism: Nonomuraea sp. NPDC049480; assembly: GCF_044465905.1. NCBI lineage: Bacteria > Bacillati > Actinomycetota > Actinomycetes > Streptosporangiales > Streptosporangiaceae > Nonomuraea > Nonomuraea sp. NPDC049480. The sequence continues at coordinate 107,635 of NZ_JBITMD010000021.1, read as the reverse complement.
CGCGGCGAGCGATCTGAGCAGGGTGCGGATCCAGCGCACCCCGTCCGGGTCGAGGCCGTTGACGGGCTCGTCCAGCATCAGCACCTGAGGATCGCCGAGCAGGGCGCCCGCGATGCCGAGCCGCTGGCTCATGCCCAGGGAGTACGTGCCGGTCCGGCGCCGGGCCGCCTCGGTCATCCCTGTCAGCGTGAGGACCTCCTCGACACGGGAGAAGGGGATGCCCTGGCTCAGCGCCATGGCGCGCAGGTGGTCCCGGCCGGAACGGGCCGGATGTACGGCCTTGGCGTCCAGCAGGGCGCCGACGGTGCGCAGCGGACGGTCGAGGTCCGCATAGCGGCGGCCGCCGATCAGGGCGGTGCCGGAGGAGGGTGCGTCCAGGCCCAGGATCACCCGCATGGTGGTGGACTTCCCGGCGCCGTTCGGGCCGAGGAAGCCGGTGACCGTGCCGGGGCTGAGCTCCAAGGTGAGATCCTCCACGGCGATCTTGTCGCCGTAGCGTTTGGTGAGATGGTGCAGGGTGATCATCAGACTCCCTTGTCGCACTGGCGAATGGGCTGGATGGCCGCGAGCGTAGGGAGCCTGGGGCGGCTGCGGCTCTCCCCGATCGGCAGTGGGTGCTACTGACTTTCGTCAGGTGTTGCGGCCGACCGCGGCGCGTAGCGTGATCGGCATGAAGTGGACCATCGGCGCGCGGCGGTTCACCGGTAGTGAGCGGGGCGCCGATCTGCTGCTGTGGCTCGCGATCACCGCACCGGTGTTCATCACGAACGAGCCGCCCGACGAGCCCGGATTGCCGCTGCTGTGGGTACAGGTCGCCGCGGTACCCCTGCTGGGAATGGCGGTGGCCGTCGGGAGACGGCGGCCGGTGGTGGCGGCCGCCGTGCCGGCGGCGCTGGGGATGGCGGCGACGCCCGACCTGTTCACCCCCAACTTCGTGATCGCCCAGATCGTGCTGGCGGTCCTGCTGGGCCGGCGGACCTCCGGGCCGCGTGCCGGGCTGATCTTCTTCGCCGGGGTGTGCCTGGCGGGGGCGACGCTGGCGGGGGGCATTCTCGGTGGCACGGAGTGGAGCCGGTTCACGGTGGTCACCACCGCGCTGATGACGATCGCGCTGCCCTGGCTGGCCGGTCGGTACGTCCGCCAGCACGACGAACTCGTGCGTACCGGGTGGGAGCTGGCCGAGCGGCTGGAGCGGGAGCGCGACCTGATCGGCCAGCGGACACGGTTGCTGGAGCGGTCCCGGATCGCCGGCGACATGCATGACTCACTGGGACACGAGCTCAGCCTGCTCGCGGTCCGCGCGGCCGCCCTGCAGGTGGGCCCGGGGCTGGACGACTCCGCCCGCGAGGCCGCCGGCGAGCTGCGGCAGGCCGCGGCGGCGGCCACCGGGCGGCTGCGAGAGATCATCGGGGTGCTGCGGCAGGACGGCGAGCCGGCGCCTGTGCTGCCGTCAGACGACACCGTCGCCGCGCTGGTGGGGAGGGCCACCGCGGCGGGGATGGCGGTGACCCTGGACGGCGAGCTGCAGCCGCTGCCGCCGATGGCCGACCGGGCGGTCTACCGGGTCGTGCAGGAAGCCCTCACCAACGCCGCCAAGCATGCGCCGGGCGCCGCGGTCACCGTGGGGCTGAGCACGGACGCCGCGGCCGGGGAGGCGGTGGTCACCGTGGCCAACACGCCGCCCCCGGCGGGGCCGCTGCCCGGGGCGGGGTCGGGCGGCTACGGCCTGGTCAGCCTCGACGAGCGGGTCCGCCTCGCGGGCGGGCGGCTGCGGGCACGGCCCGCGGACGGCGGCTTCGCCGTCACCGCCCGGCTGCCGCTCGCCGCGGGGGCCGCGGCCGTCCCGCCCGGCCCCATGCGCGAGCTCGCCCAGGCCCGTCGTAGAGCGCGGCGCGGCATGATCGACGCGATCTGGGTGCCGGCCGCCGTCGCGGTCGTGCTCATCGCCGTGATGTTCGGCTACGACGCCTACACCTCGCACCGTTCGGTCCTCGATGCCGGCGTGTACAGGGACCTCCGGATCGGCCAGAGCCGTTCAATCGTGGAGTCACGACTGCCGGTGTACAGGGTGGACCGCGACGAGCGACCGGACGGCGCACCGGCGAATCCGCCGGGCACGGACGAATGCCGCCTGTACCGGATCACTGCGCAGTCGCTGTCGCCCGCGTACCGGCTGTGTTTCACCGACGGGAGGCTGACTCACAAGGGCATGGTGACGATCTCATCACAGTGACGGGCAATGCCCGGCCACGCGAACGGCGTGACCGGACGGCATCTCGGCGGGTCAGGCGGCACATGTGGTGCCGGCGGCGGGGACCGTGCCCTCCAGCAGGTACGCGTCCACCGCCTTCAGCACGCACCCGTTGCCGGTCAGGTAAGCGCCATGGCCCTCGCCCTCGTAGGTGACCAGGACGCCGGTCTTGAGCTGCCGGGTCAGCGTGGTGGCCCACTGGTACGGCGTGGCGGGGTCCCCCTTGCCGCCGATCACCACGATGGGCGCCGATCCCGTGGCGTCGATGCGCTTGGCCGCGTCGTCCCCCTTGACCGGCCAGTGGGCGCACACCCCGGCGGACGACTCGGACGCCAGGATCGGGAAGATCTTCCCGATCTTCGCGTTGATCTGGGCGGTCTGGGCCGCGGTGGGGCGTTCTGCGTTGTCGGCGCAGTTGATCGCCTGCAGGCTGGTCATGGCCGTCGAGTACGTCCCGTCGGCCTTGCGGCCGGTGTAGGCGTCGGCCAGGGTGAGCAGCGTCGTGCCGTTGCCCTTGAGCGCCGCCGCGGCGGCCTGCTCCAGCATGGGCCAGGAGGCCTTGGCGTACAGCGGCGTGATGACGGCCAGCTGCGCCAGCCCGTACGTGAGCTCGCGGTCCCCAACCTTGAGCGGCTTGTCCTTCAGCCCGGCGAGCAGCTTCTCGACCGTGCTCTCGACGGCGGCAGGGTTGGCGCCCAGCTCGCAACTCTGGGCCACGCAGTCCTTGGCGAACGCCTCGAAGGCCTGGTCGAAGCCGGTGGCCTGGGTGACCGCACGCTCCTCGAACGTGACCGTGGGGTCGAAGGCGCTGTCGAGGACGAAGCGGCCGACGTTCTTGGGGAAGTGGGTGGCGTACACGGCGCCGAGGTGGGTGCCGTACGACAGGCCGAAATAGTTGAGCTTCTCGTCGCCGAGCGCGGTCCTGAGCAGGTCGAGGTCCTTGGCGGCGTTGACGGTGCCGACGTACGGCAGGACCTTGCCGGAGTCCTTCTCGCAGGCGGCCGCGAACTCCCTGGCCAGCTTGTCGCCGTCGGCGTCGGACTCGGCCTCCAGCAGCTTGTCCACCTGGCCGCCGCACTTGACGCCGGCGCTGCGCTCGACGCCGCGCGGATCGAAGCTGACCAGGTCGTAGCGGCGGCCCAGGGTGCCGAACGCCTGGGTGGCCATGGCCATCGTGTCCACGCCCGACGCGCCGGGGCCGCCGAAGTTGAACACGAGCGAGCCGAGGCGGTCGCCGGCGGCCTTGACCCGGATGAGGGCGAGGTCGATCTTCTCTCCGTCGGGCTTGGCGTGGTCGAGCGGGACCTGGATCTTGCCGCACTCGACCCCGGAGGCGGGGGTCGTGGGCCGGCCGTCGACGCCGGTCAAATCCGTGCACTGGGTCCAGGCGACCGCGCCGGTCTTCCCGGCGGTGCCCGTGCTCTTCGTGGTGGCTGTGTTCTTCGCGGCCGGGGGCTCGGCAGGCTTCTCCGCGGTGCCGCAGCCGGCGAGGACCGCCGCGCCCAGGAGGAATATCGCTATGGGCTTCTTCATACCGTCCAGCATGGTGTGCGTGGCATATGTCGACGTAGTGGGAGGTAACACCACTTCGAGGTGACTTCGGGGAATCGCCGGAGATGACGAATGTCAGGTGTCTCTGGGCCGGCGCACGAACCACATGCCGAAGAAGCCGAAGCCGACCCCGGTCGCGCACGTCCAGATCCACCACGTGTTCTCCGGGGCGGGGCGGAAGATCAGCAGGATGACCAGGGCGACGGCCCACAGGGCGGTGCCCACGGCGACGGCGGCCACGTCATTGGTCTTGATCGGCTCCGGGTCGGGATGCCACTGCTGCTTCACGTTGTCCAGCCTACCGACAAGAAACCTGCTCCGTCGGACTGCCGCCCCACTGCCCGTGGCTGGTCGGGACCCGTAGCGGCAGTCCGACTAGCAGATTTCTCATCGGGCTTCCAATCGGGTCTCGATCTCATCACCGACTCTTTCCGCAGTTCACCACTACTGTCACTCTTCGCGTCGTGAGCGACACACGTAACGCAATAGATCATTTCTTCGCAATCTCCGCACGAGGGTCGACATTCTCCCGTGAGATCCGGGGCGGCCTGGCCACGTTCTTCACCATGGCGTACATCGTGGTGCTGAACCCGATCATCATCGCCACCGGCAAAGACGTCCAGGGCCAGGTCATCGGTGACGGTTCGACGCCCAACGTGGCCCTCGTCGCGGCCGGCACGGCCTTCGTGGCGGGCCTGCTGACGATCCTCATGGGCGTCATCGGCAAAGTGCCCTTCGCGATGGCCGCCGGGCTCGGCCTGAACGCTTTCGTCACCTTCAACATCGCGTCGGTGATGACCTGGGAGGAGGCCATGGGCTTGGTCTTCCTCGAGGGCGTCATCATCGCCGTCCTGGTGCTGACCGGGCTCAGGGTGGCCGTCTTCCATGCCATCCCGGCCCAGCTCAAGACCGCTATCAGCGTCGGCATCGGCCTGTTCATCGCGCTGATCGGCTTCGTGGACGCCGGATTCGTGCGCCGCGTCCCCGCCGGGCCGCCGCTGGAGATGGGCATCGGGGGCGCCCTCACCTCATGGCCGATCTTCGTGTTCATCATCGGGCTGCTCATCACGGCGGCCATGGTGGCGCGGAAGGTGAAGGGCGCCATCCTGATCGGCATCGTCGGCACCACCCTCCTGGCGATCATTGTGGAGTGGCTCACGAAGTCGGGCGCCTTCTCGGCGCGGAATCCCGGCGGCTGGCAGCTGAACGTGCCGGAATGGCCAGAGCGGATCTTCGGGTTCCACAACCCGCTGGTGCTGTTCGCGGAGTTCGACCCGTTCGGTGCCTTCAGCCGGGTATCGGTGCTGCTGGCCGTGCTGTTCGTCTTCACGCTGCTGATCACGGACTTCTTCGACACCATGGGCACCATCGTGGGCGTCGGCCGGCAGGCGGGGCTGGTCCAGGAGGACGGGACGCTGCCGCGTACCAGGGAGATCCTGCTCGTCGACTCGATCGGCGCGGCGGCGGGCGGCGCCGGGTCGGTCTCGTCCAACACCACCTACATCGAGTCGGCCGCCGGCGTCGGCGAGGGCGCTCGCACTGGCCTCGCCAGCGTGGTGACCGGCCTGCTGTTCCTGGTGGCGATCTTCTTCGCGCCGCTGGTCGAGGTCGTGCCGTACGAGGCCGCGGCGCCCGCGCTGGTCATCGTGGGCTTCCTCATGATGACCGCGATCCGCGACATCGACTGGAACGACTACGAGATCGCCATCCCGGCGTTCCTCACCATCGTCGTCATGCCGTTCACCTACTCGATCTCCAACGGCATCGGTGCCGGCTTCATCAGCTACGTGCTGATCAAGCTCGTGCGGGGCAAGGCACGGGAGATCCACCCCCTGCTGTGGGGCGTCACCATCCTGTTCGTCCTCTACTTTGCCATCGGTCCCATCCGGGGGTTGTTCGGAGTCTGATGAGGCAGGTCGGAGCCGTCCCGCTCGAGTGGGGCGGCTTCGGGGTATCAAGAGGTGAGACGGATAGGGATTGAAATATCTTGCCATGCCGTATAGTTAGCAAAGGTAATGACTCATGCTAACCAACACCCAGCACAAGATGGACCTGCGCAGCGACGCAGGCCTGGCTTCAGTCCTGCGCGTATCACTGGCAAGGCTGACCAGGCGCCTACGACGACAGGCGGCGGTGCACTCGCTGACGCCCACCCAGTTCGCGACGCTGGCCGCCGTGGATCGGCATCCCGGGATAACGCCCGGCGAATTGGCCGAGCTCGAGAAGGTGCAGCCGCCCTCGATGACGCGCGTGATCGCCGCGCTCGAGGAGCGGGGCCTGGTCGCGCGCACCCCGCATCCGACCGACCGGCGCCAGGTGTCCGTGACCGTGACCGAGGCCGCCGAGAAGCTGCTGAAGGAGGAGCGGCGCCGCAAGGAGGCGTGGCTGACACAGCGGCTGAAGGAGCTCTCACCGGAGGAGCGGTCGATCCTGAGGCAGGCCGCGCCGATTCTGGAGAAGCTCAGCAAGATATAGAGCCCGAGCAACCGAGGACCGGGATGTTCCGGTCGCTCAGGATCCACAACTACCGCATGTTCGCCGCCGGCGGCACCGTCTCCAACGTCGGCACCTGGCTTCAGCGCACCGCCCAGGACTGGCTGGTGCTCGATCTCACCCACGGCAGCGCGGCGGCGCTGGGCACGGCGACCGCCCTGCAGTTCCTGCCCATGTTGCTGTTCGGGATGTTCGGCGGCGTGCTCGCCGACCGCTACCCCAAGCGCCCCATCCTCATCGCCGCCCAGTCACTGATGGCCGGGCTGGCGCTCACCATCGGCGTGCTGACGATGACCGGCGCCGCCCAGGTCTGGCACGTGTACGTGATGGCGTTCCTGCTCGGACTGATCTCCTGCGTGGAGGTGCCGACGCGGCAGGCGTTCGTGGTCGAGATGGTCGGCCGCCGGGACCTGCCCAACGCGATCGCGCTGAACAGCTCCATCTTCAACCTGGCCCGCGTGGTCGGCCCGGCGCTCGCCGGCGTGCTGATCTACGTGCTCGGCGGCACGGGGCCGCTCTTCCTGATCAACGCGCTCACGTTCGGCGGCGTCATCTCGAGCCTGATCTTCATGCGGAAGGCGGAGCTCAACCCTGCCGAGCCGGTGCCGAGAGCGAAGGGGCAGCTCAGAGAGGGACTGCGGTACGTCATCCGGCACGAGGAACTGCTCATGCCGGTGTTGCTCATCGGGTTCGTGTCGATGTTCTCGCAGGCGTTCTCGATGTCGATCGCCCTCATGGCCCGCGAGGTCTTCAAGGCGGGCGCGTCCTCGTTCGGGCTGGCCTCCAGCATGTTCGCGGTGGGCGCGCTGGGAGGAGCGCTGGTGGCGGCGCGGCGGGCCAGGCCGACGAAGAAGGTGCTGTTCGCCGGGGCACTCGGGTTCGGGCTGTTCCAGATCGCCACCGGGCTGGCGCCGTTCTACCCCGCCTACCTGGCGCTGCTGGTCCCGGCCGGGATCGCGCTGATCACCATCAACACGGCCGCCAACGCGAGCGTCCAGCTCGCCACGTCCCCCGACATGCGGGGGCGGGTCATGGGGATCTACATGCTGGTGTTCACCGGGGGCGCACCGCTCGGCGCGCCGCTGGTCGGATGGCTGTCCGAGCTGGGTGGGCCGCGCATGGGCGTGATCCTGTCCGGCGTGCTGGTGCTGGCCGGCACCGGCCTGGCGGTACTCCTGACGAGGCTGATCAGCCGCCGCGTCGCCGGCCGGCCCGTGCTCGCCCTGGCATGACAATGGAGGGATGAGGCTCTTCGCGGCCCTGGTGCCGCCCGACAAGGTGCTGGACGAGATCTCGCGCGCGATCGCGCCGCACGTCGGGCAGGTGCCGGGGCTGCGCTGGCCCGACCGGGCCACCTGGCACATCACGCTGGGCTTCTTCGGCGAGGTGCCCGAGGAGGTGCTGCCCGAGCTCGAGGTCCGCCTGGCCCGCGCCGTGCACCGCCACACCGCGCTCGACCTCGCCTTCGAGGGCTTCGGCGCCTTCTCCTCCGTACGCCGGGCCAGGGTCTTCTGGATCGGCGTCACCGGTGACTCCATGACCAGGCTGGCCGACTCGGTCCGGGCGGGCGCCCGCCGCGCCGGCGCCACCCAGACCGACGAGAAACGTTTCCACCCGCACCTCACCCTGGCCCGCGCCAAGGCCGAGACGGACCTCCGCCCGCTGGTCGAGTCGCTGTCCGGGTTCAGCGGCTCCCCGTGGCGGGCGGAGCGCGTCCGTCTCGTCCGCAGTCACACCGGGCCTCATGTGAGGTACGAGTCACTCGGCGAATGGGCGCTCGCACCCGCCGAGCGGGGCTAGGCTCCAGGGCGTGGATCGTCCTCGCCCGTGGCTGCTGCCGATCGTGCTCGGCCTGCTCCTGCTGATCGTCGTCATCGGCGCCCTGCTGAGCTGACTACCAGGCGTAGTCCTCCGGGGCCGTCTTGTGGCCGGGGAAGATCTCGTCGATGCGGGCCAGCGTGGCGTCGTCCAGCTCGATCTCCAGGGTCCTCATGCTGCCCTCGAGCTGCTCCAGGGTGCGCGGGCCGATGATCGGCGCGGTGACCGCCCGCTGCCTTAGCAGCCAGGCCAGCGCCACGTGCGCCGGGTCCTCGCCCAGCTCGTCGCAGAGCTTCTCGTACTGCTCGATCTTGTCGCGGTGCTTCTCGAGCTGCGTGACCATGTGGTCGGCGGCCGAGCGGCCCTTGTCGATCTTGCGGAGCACGCCGCCGAGCAGGCCGCCGGCCAGCGGGCTCCACGGGATCACGCCGAGCCCGTAGTCCTCGCACGCGGGCAGCACCTCCAGCTCGACCGCGCGGGTGAGCAGGTTGTAGTGGGACTGCTCGCTGATGAATCCGGTGAAGTTACGCTTGGCCGCGGTCTCCTGGGCCTTGGCGATGTGCCAGCCGGCGAAGTTGGACGATCCGACGTAGATGATCTTGCCCTGCTGCCGCAGGACCTCCATGGCCTCCCAGAACTCGTCGAAGGGCGTGTCTCTGTCGACGTGGTGGGCCTGGTAGATGTCGATGTAGTCGGTCTGCAGCCGCTTCAGCGAGGCGTCGCAGGCCTTGCGGATGTGGAGCGCGGACAACTTCTTGTCGTTCGGCCAGTCGCTCATCGGGCCGTTGAGCTTGGTCGCGATGACGGTCTTCTCCCGGCGCCCGCCTCCCTGGGCGAACCACCGGCCGATGATCTGCTCCGTGATGCCTTCGCCCAGCTTCCAGCCGTAGACGTCGGCGGTGTCGAAGAAGTTGATGCCCAGCTCCAGGGCCCTGTCCATGATCGCGAAGGAGTCTTCCTCCGAGGTCTGCGGGCCGAAGTTCATGGTGCCTAGGCAAAGCGGGCTCACTTGCAGGCCACTGCGTCCGAGGTTGACGTATTCCATGAGTCAACCCTAAGGACCTGGAGTGCACTCCAGGCCAGACGTCAATGCGTCACGGTGACCACGATCTTGCCGAACCGGGTGCCGGACTCCATGTGCTGGTGCGCCCGCACGATCTCGTCCAACGTGAACAGGCGGTCCACCACGGGCCGGAAGGCCCCGGCACGCAGGCCTGAGGCGACGAACGCCGCCGCCCGGCGTATCCGCCGGGGATCTCTGGTCGTCTCGTGCACGGTGTAGGTGCGTACGTTGAGTGCGGGCATGCCCAGGTCGAACCCCGGGTAGGGCGTCGGCTGCCCGCTCAGCATGCCGTACAGGAACAGTGTCCCGCCCGCCGCGACGGCCCTGGCCAGATCCGTCACGCCCGGTCCCGCGACGGCGTCGAAGACGTGCTCGGCGCCCTTGCCTCCGGTGAGCGCCAGGACCCGGCCGGTGACGTCCTCCTCGTCGGACACGATCACCTCGGCGGCGCCCTCCTCGAGGAGCCGCTCCTTCTTGGCGCCGGTGCGGGTGATCGCGATGGGGACCGCGCCCACGCGGACGGCGGTGTGGATGGCGGCCAGGCCGACGCTGCTGGAGGCCGCGTTCAGCACCACCGTATCGCCCGCCCGCATCCCGCCCACCTCCACCAGCGCACCGTAGGCCGTGAGGTACGGCATCCACACCGCGGCACCGGACACCGCGTCAACCCCGTCGGGGCGGTGCAGCAGCGCGGCCGCCGGTGCGATCGCCCGCTCGGCGTACAGGCCGTAGTCGTTCTGCGAGAAGGCCGGCACGACGCTGACCGCCTGCCCCTCCGCGAACCCGGCCACCTCAGGGCCGACCGCCTCGATCACCCCGGCGGCCTCGGTGCCGAGCCCGGCGGGCAGGTTTTTGACCGGCTCGATGTACTGATCACGCCGGAACAGCGCCTCGGCCCTGTTGAGCCCGATCGCGTCCACCCGGATCCGCACCTCGCCCGGTCCCGGCTCCCCTGGCTCCAGGTCCTCCAGTCGCAGCACCTCGGGTCCGCCGAACTCGTGGAACCGCACAGTCTTGGTCATGTCATCGTCCTTCGCTCGTGGTGAATGCGGTCCACTGTGAGCCATAAGTACGATCACTGTCAAACTTTGATGAATGTCGTACTATGGAGCCCATGGAACGCACGCCGCCGCACCCAGAGGTGTCGCAGTTCGACCTCCAGCAGGTGTTGGAGGCCCTCGTCGATCCGGTGCGCCGGAGCGTCGTCACGCGGCTCGTCGCCGCCGGTGAGGACATCGCCTGCGGCGGCTTCGACATGCCGGTCAGCAAGTCCACCGCCACCCACCACTTCAAGGTGCTGCGCGAGGCGGGACTGATCAGGCAGTACTACGTGGGGACCTCGCGGATGAACGCCCTGCGCCGCGCGGAGATGGACCAGGCGTTCCCCGGCCTGCTCGACGCCCTCACCACGTCCCGGGCCGCGGCACGCTGACCGCGCACCCGCGCCAGAAGGGGGCGGGTGGGGCATGATGGCGGCGTGGGGGATGTCGTGATCCGGGTGCTCGCCGCCGTGGCGGCGAGCTGCTGTCTTTCCGCCGTTCCCGCCCATGCGGCGGGCGACGGCATGGAGAAGCTCTTCACCTTCAAGGACCCGGAGATCACGGAGTCCAGCGGGCTGGCCGTGTCGCCGACGCACGACGGCGTCTATTACACGCACAACGACAGCGCCGCCACCCCGACCTTCTACGCGGTCGACGGCAACGGGCGCACCCGGGCGACCTACCAGGTACGCGGTGCGCAGGCCAGGGACTGGGAGGCCATGGCCGCGACCAAGGACCCCGCCACCGGGCGTGGAGTGCTCTGGTTCGCCGACATCGGCGACAACCTGGACGGGGCATGGTCGGACATCTCCGTCTACAAGGTGATGGAGCCGCGTACGCTCGGCAACGCCACGCTGCCCGCCACCCGTTACCGGTTCCGGTACGCGGACGGCGGGCGCAACGCCGAAGGCATCATGATCAACCCGCGGACGGGGCGCCTGTACGTGGTGTCCAAGGAGTTCGCGGGATCCGTCTACGCCGCCCCCAAGAAGCTGCGCACGGACCGGACGAACGTCCTCCGCAAGGTCTCCGGCGCCCCCATCATGGCCACTGACGCGGCGTACGCGCCCGACGGCTCCTCGTACGTCATCCGCACCTACTTCTCAGCCACCCTCTACAAGCCGTCCGGCGAGACGATGGCCAAGGTGACGATGCCGGAGCTCAAGCAGGCCGAGTCGATCGCCTACACCCTGGACGGGAAGGCGCTGCTCACGGGCACGGAGGGGCCGAGGAGCCCGGTGTACCGAGTCCCGCTCCCGGTCCGCGCCCAGCCCGCGCCCACGCCGAGCCCGGCCAGGGCGGAGAGCACCCCGGAGCCGAGCGGGAAACCGCAGGCCGCGCGCGAGACCGGATTGACGGCCAACGACATCTTCATCTGGCTGGCGGCGGCCGGGATCGCCGTAGGCGCGATCATGTTCATCGCCCGCCGCACCCGCTGACGGTGATCGATCCGCCCGCCCAGCGTTCCCGATGGGAAGACCACGGCCGTGTCCTGGCTGCTTGACGCCGTCCGGCCCGACTGCCGGGCATTACCAGGTGCTCCGACGGCTACGGCCGCGGTCGCATCTCACGCAGCACCCGCATGGCATCCCTCTCGATGCGCGAAAGGTCGTGGAGGATGACGCCGGCCTGCTCGAGGTATGCCGCGTCGCCCCCCTCTCCAGCCTTCGCGATCAAGGTGGCCACGTCCGTCCACAGGGCGGCGGCCTCGGCGTACAGCCGATGACCGGCGCGAAGGCAGTCATCGTCGATGAGCCGGATGCACTCGCCGAGGAAGTCGCGATAGAGGGCACGGAACAGGGCGCCGCCGGTGCCGGCCTTCTCCATGAGGAGGGCGGCCTGCGGTAGGTCCCGCTTCGGCTCGTCCGTGCGGAGCAGCCACTTGGGCACCTGGCGGGCGGCTTTCTCGATGCCGCGATGGCCCAGGTTCGCGATGGGCGCGGCGAGGAAGGCGTCGGCGCAGGCTTTGATCGCGGGGATGATCTGGTCCTGCCAGGAGGGCGGGTGCCCCGGCAGGGTGATGGAGAAGGAGCGGTTCCTGGCCGTCATCGGGCCGTGTTCGGCCCTCGCCATGGCCAGGGTGGTCCGGCTCGTACGCACGGCCCCTCCCTGCTGCGCGGTGTCCACCAGGTAGGCATGGTGCTCGTCGTAGCCGTACATGGCGACGACGTGGCCACCGAAGTGCACCTTCGACTGGAAGTAGTCCAGGTGGTAGCAGTCGAGCTGGAGGCCGACCGGTCGTCCCGCATCGATGTGGGCGGACACGTTCTCCCACGCCTTGCGTGGTGAACTGGTCTCCTTGACCAGCAAGGTCAGCCCCAGCCTGGCGGCCAGGTTCCTGGTGAGGTCGAAGGGCTTGACGCGGCCGCCGAGGAAGGGGAACTCCATGCCCTTGGCGTCCCAATAGAGGAAGGACAAGCCCGAGCCGAGCCCGAACATCATGGGCTCGGACAGATCAAGTCCCTCATGCCGCAGCAGCACACCCAGCGCCGTCGTCTCGCAGTGTTGCGTGCCGCGAGCCTCGATGCCTTCCACGATCGTCATGCGTCGCTCTCCTCGATAGCCAGGCGATCAGCGGGTGCGGAGCTGCTGTCCGGCTGAACGCCGGAAGTAGCATGATGCCTCCCATAAGGGGAGAGTCCAGCGTTCGATCCCTCGCCCGCAGGGCCGGCTCTGCCGTCCCGCCTGACTATCGGGCATATGGAGTTCTTCCCCGGAAGATCGTGATGCTGCTCCAGCAGGTGTTGCAGGCCGGCCGCCATCGTGTTGTGTTCGCTGCCGGCCGTGCGAGTACTTTGTCTTCACCCGGGCGCGTTACTTGAAGGCCGCAACGTTGCGCTCCGCCCACTGGGCGAAGGTGTGAGGCGAGCGGCCGAGGAGCCGCTCGACGTCGGGGCTGACGCGCTGCTCGGCGGCGGAGGGTGTGCCGAGGGCGCCGAGGGTGGCCTCCACGACCGGCTCGGGCATGTATGCCAGCATCTGGTTCCGCGCCTCCTCGCGGCTCTGCTCAACGAACTGCACCGACTCGCCCAGGGCGTCCCCGATCGCCGCGGCCTGCTGCCGGGGCGAGATCGGCAGCGGTCCGGTAAGCGTGTAGACGTTGCCCTCGTGGCCCGGCTCGCGCAGTGCGACGGCAGCGACCTCGGCGATGTCGACCGGGTCGATGGCCGGCACCGCGACGGCGCCGAACGGCGCCCGGACCACCCGTTGCGCGCGGATCGAATCGGCCCATTGGAAGGTGTTGGAGTCGAAGTTGCCCGGCCGCAGCATCGTCCATTCCAGACCCGACTGCTTGACCGCGTCTTCCAGATGCGAGGGGTGGCGTTGCGTGCCCACGCCATGGGACGACAGCAACACGACCCGCCGGACGCCGGCCGCCCGCACGACGTTCATGACGTCACCGAGATCGCCGTTCGCCATGAAGCCGGGAGAGGTCAACAAGAACAGCGCTTCGGCTCCTTGGAGGGCGGGCTTGAGGCTCTCGGGCTCAGCCATGTCGACGTCACCCCGGAGCAGGCGTGCCCGATCGCCCCGGTGGTCGACATCGTCTTCAGTCGCTGGACCACCCCCATCCTTTGGGTGCTCCATGAATTCGGGCGGCATCGATTCGTGGAGCTGGAACGCCGTATCACCACCATCACGCCTAAGGTGCTGACCGAAGGGCTGCGGCGACTGGAACGCGACGGGCTCGTCGTGCGCACCTACCACCCCGAGGTTCCGCCGCGGGTGGAGTATGAGATCAGCGAACTGGGACGAAGGCTGGCGCCGCTGTTCGCAGCGCTCGCCGAGTGGTCGGTCAACCTAGGCGAGGTCGAGCAGGCCCGGCTGGACTACGACGCCAGGAAGCCCATCGGCAGCCGTCGAACCTGACCCGAAGGCCGCCGGAAACCTTGGCCAGAAAAGAATGTCCTGAGGGGACCCCGAGAGAGTCTATCGAACGTCAGTACGATGGTCTCATGTACCTGCCGCCGGAGTGGCCGCCCGAGGTCCGTCCACCCAGCGTTCCCGACTGGGAGACCTCGGCCGTGGCCTGGCTGCTCGATGCCGTGCCCCCGGACTATCGGGCCCATGAAATTTTGAAACGCTTCCCCATCGCCTTGGCCAGGATGGCTCTTCACCACGTGAACGCGGCAGTCGAAGCCGCCAGGGCGGGATACCGAAGCGCTGCGGTGGATCTCAAAGGTCATCTCCCTCCTCATGCTGTCGAGGCGGTGCTCGATGTCTATCGCGAGGAGGGGCCACGTCTGGTCCGCCTGGCCCGCGCAATCACCGTCGTCGAGCAAGCCTTGCGCGGCGATATGTTCACCGCGACCATGCGCAACTTCCGATGAGGTAGCGACGTGGTCATCTCTGAGGGCGACGATCTTGATCGGATCTCGATCAGCCAGAGGGTCTGAGCGGCCTGATGGACGTGTTCCTCTTTTCACGTCCCGCCCGGGATACCGCCGCGCAGAGGCCCGTCCCAATAGATCACTGGAAGCCCGGTGGCTATAGCAGGGACGGCCGGTTGGCCGGAAAATCATCGTGTGACGGAGAAGATCGGGATCGTAGGCGCGGGCATCGTCGGGCTGGCGGTGGCGCGTGAACTCGCCGCAACCAGGGGCGCCGAGGTGACGGTGCTGGAGAAGGAGGGCCGTGTCGCCGCCCACCAGACCGGGCACAACAGCGGCGTCGTGCACGCGGGCATCTACTACCCCCCGGGCTCGCTCAAGGCCAGGCTGTGCCGGGAGGGCGTGGCGCTGCTCAAGGACTACTGCGCCGCCAACGAGCTGCCGTACGACGAGGTCGGCAAGCTGGTCATCGCGAGCACCACCGCCGAGCGTCCGCAGCTGAGCGCTCTGGCCGAGCGGGCGCGTGCCAACGGCGTGCCGGGCATCGCCGTGCTGGACGCGCTGGCGCTGCGCGAGATCGAGCCGCACGCGGTCGGCGTCGGCGCGATCCACTCGCCGCACACCGCGATCTGCGACTTCCCCGCCGTCGCCCGCCGCCTCGCGCTGGACGTGGTGGAGCTGGGCGGGTCCGTACGCCTCTCGCACCCCGTACGCGCGATCAGGGAGCGTTCGGCGGGTGTGCAGGTGCTGGCGGGCCGGCGGAGGTTCACCTTCGATCGGCTGGTGGTGTGCGGCGGGCTGTGGACGGACGCGGTGGCGCGGATGGCCGGGCAGCCGGGGGACGTCAGGATCGTCCCGTTCCGCGGGGAGTTCTACGCGCTCAGCGGCGGGGCAAAGGAGCTCGTTCGCGGGCTGATCTATCCGGTGCCGGATCCGCGGTATCCGTTCCTGGGGGTCCATCTGACGCGGCAGATCGACGGTGGGGTGCTGGTAGGGCCGAATGCGGTGCTGGCGCTCGCGTATGAGGGCTACAGCGCTAGCCTCAGATGGCGGAATATCCGAAATTTCTGGCAAATTCTTGGCTGGCCCGGCACCATCCGCATGGCCCGCCGCCACTGGCGCACCGGGCTGAAGGAGGTCCGCGGCTCGCTCATCAAGGGCGCGTTCGTGAGGGCGGCCCAGCGCTACGTGCCCGAGCTCACCGCCTCCGACCTCGTACGCGCCCCCGGCGGCGTCCGGGCCCAGGCCGTGGCGAGGGACGGGCGCCTGGTCGACGACTTCGTGGTGGACGTCCACGGCAACGTGGTTCTGGTACGCAACGCGCCGTCCCCCGCGGCCACGTCGAGCCTGGCGATCGCCAGGCACATCGCCGGAATTGTCCCGGCACTCGTCCGATGAGGGCATCCTTGGAGGTGATGGAATCACGCCTGCTCATAGTCGAGGACGACCCCAACATCCTCGAACTCCTCGCCGCGAGCCTCAGGTTCGCGGGTTTCGACGTGACCACGGCGAAGAGCGGCCTCGACGCCGTCGCCGCCGTGCAACGGCACCGCCCCGACCTCGTCGTGCTCGACGTCATGCTGCCCGACCTGGACGGTTTCGAGATCGTCAAGCGGTTGCGCGGCGGCGGACTGCACACGCCGGTGGTGTTCCTGACCGCCCGTGACGACACCGAGGACAAGATCCGCGGTCTCACGATCGGCGGCGACGACTACGTCACCAAGCCGTTCAGCCTGGAGGAGGTGGTCGCCAGGATCCACGCGGTGCTCCGCCGTACGAGCGGGGACCAGCAGGCGGCGCCGCCGCGGCTGACGTTCGCCGACATCGAGCTGGACGAGGAGAGCCACGAGGTGTGGCGCGGGGGCAACGCGGTGGCGCTGTCGCCCACCGAGTTCAAGCTGCTGCGTTACTTCATGACGAACGCGGGCCGGGTGTTGTCCAAGCCGCAGATCCTCGACCACGTGTGGGACTACGACTTCAGGGGCGAGGTGGGCATCGTGGAGTCGTACGTGTCCGTCCTGCGCCGGAAGATCGACAACCGCAGCCCCCGGCTCATCCACACCCTGCGCGGTGTCGGATACGTCCTCCGCCTGCCACCGAGTCCCTGATGAGCGGCCTGCCGCTGAGGATCAAGCTGATCGCGTCGATGCTGGCGCTGCTGGGATTCGGCATGACCTTCATCGGCCTGGTGAGCGTCTCGGTGCTGCACACCTACCTCATCGACCGGGTGGACAGCCAGCTCCGGCTCCTCACCGTGCGCATGCACAACAAGGTCGTGAACGACTGGAGGAAGGACAGGGAGACCTCCAAAAAGCCCATCCTCATCGAGTCCGACGCGATCGTCCTGGTCAAGGAGCCGGGCCGCGACACCGTGCCCATGCTCACCGACCGCGACGTCGACCTGAAGCCCAAGCCGGTCCTGTCGCCCACGCGGGGGACCGACCCCTACACCGCGCCCGCGGTCAAGGGCGGCGGCGAGTGGCGGGTGCTGGAGTCCGAGGTCCAGCGCAGCGCGGTCGTGGTCGCCGTGGACCTGGAGGAGGTCGACGCGATCACGCGGCGGCTGGTGCTCATCGAGCTGCTGGGCGGCGGCGGCATCCTGCTCATCCTCGCCGTCGTGGGCGTGACGATCGTACGGCGCAGCATGCGGCCGCTCGGCCAGATCGAGCGTACGGCCGAGGCCATCGCGGGCGGCGAGCTGGGCCGGCGGGTGCCGGACGGCGACCCCCGGACCGAGGTGGGCCGCCTGGCCGGGTCGCTCAACGGCATGCTGGCCCAGATCGAGGCCGCGTTCGCGGCCCGGTCGGCCTCCGAGGCGGCGGCCCGGCGCTCCGAGGACCGCATGCGCCAGTTCGTCGGCGACGCCTCGCACGAACTGCGCACCCCGCTCACCTCGATCCGCGGCTTCGCCGAGTACGCCCGCCAGAACCCCGGCGCCGACCCCGCCGAGCTGATGCAGCGGGTGGAGAAGGCCGCCGGCCGGATGAGCCTGCTGGTGGACGACCTGTTGCTGCTGGCCAGGGTGGACCAGCAGCGGCCGCTGCAGATGCGGCCGGTGGACATGCTGGCGCTGGCCGCGGACGCCGTACAGGACGCCAGGATCCTGGCGCCCGAGCGGTTGATCAAGCTGGACGTGGTCGGCGGCGCGGCCCTGATCGTCTCCGGCGACGAGGTACGCCTGCGCCAGGTCATCAGCAACCTCGTCACCAACGCGATCGTCCACACCGAGCCCGGCTCGCCGATCATCGTCCGCGCCGGGGCGGGCACCGACACGGTCTTCCTCGAGGTCGTGGACAACGGCCCCGGGCTCACCGCCGAGCAGGTCGAGCACGTCTTCGAACGCTTCTACCGCGCCGACTCCGCCAGGACCCGCCGCCGCTCGGCCGAGGACCGGGGCAGCGGCCTGGGTCTGGCCATCGTGCAGGCGCTCGTGCGGGCCCACGGCGGAACGGTGACCGTGGACAGCTCGCCGGAGCGCGGCTCCACGTTCCGCGTCGAACTCCCACTCGCTTTGGAGTGACCCTTCAGCTAACCCTCAGGTGGCTGCGTCACTCTAAGTAGGTGACTAAACCCGAGCTCCGCGAGGCGCTGATCATGGTGGTGGACGACGAGCCCAGCATCAGGGACCTGCTCTCCGCCAGCCTGCGCTTTTCCGGGTTCGAGGTGCTGACCGCCGCCGACGGCGAGGAGGCCGTCGAGGTGGCCGAGCGGGCCTCGCCCGATCTCGTGGTGCTCGACATCATGCTGCCCGACCTCGACGGGCTGGAGGTGGCCAAGAGGATCGACGCGCCCGTGTTGTTCCTGACCGCCCGCGACGGCACCGAGGACAAGATCGCGGGGCTGCGGGTGGGGGACGACTACGTGACCAAGCCCTTCAGCCTGGAGGAGGTGCAGGCCAGGATCCGGGCGGTGTTGCGGCGCACCCGCTCGGAGGGCGCGCCGGCCAGCAGGCTGAAGGTGGCAGACCTCGAGCTGGACGAGGACGCCCGCGAGGTGTGGCGGAGCGGTCGCCAGGTACGCCTGTCGCCGACCGAGTTCAAGCTCCTGCACTACTTCATGGTCAACGCCGGGCGCGTGCTGTCGAAGGCGCAGATCCTCGACCATGTGTGGAACTACGACTTCGGCGGCGACGCCGGCGTCGTGGAGTCGTACGTCTCCTACCTCCGGCGCAAGGTCGACGACGTCGAGCCGCGCCTCATCCACACCCTGCGCAGCGTCGGCTACGTGCTGCGGGAGCCCCCGGCGGGCTGATCAAGCGACAGCGTCACCACGTGATCGAGGGACGGTGATGGCGAACTGCCGTCGGGACAGGTCGAGGAGACTCATAGCCGTTCCTTCATCAGCCGTCGATCACCGGTGCGTCGGCGGAGGCCCGGGTGAAGCGCGGTAGCGCGGCGACGGCGACCGCGAGCACGGCCACGATCGCCATCTGCACGTACTCGACCGCGGCGAAGGCCTGGGGCACGTTGCCCGGCTCCAGCGTGAGGTAGAGGGTGCCGAGGGTGGCCACGCCGAGGGCGAGGCCGCTCTGCTGGAGGGTGATCAGCACGCCGCTGCCGATGCCGCCGAGGTGAGCGGGTACGTCGGCCAGCACGCTGCGGAACAGCCCGGCGAACAACATCGACTGCCCGGCCCCGGCCAGGGCCAGCGGCACGGCCATGGCCCACAGGCTGACATGCGGCCACGCCTGGACGATGATCGTCACCAGCAGGGCCAGCCCCGCGAGCTGCACCGCGGCCCCGGCGGACAGCGCCGCCCGGCCGAATCGGGTGATCAGGCGCGGCGCCACCAGGGAACCGGCGAAGAACAGCAGGGCCATGGGCAGGATCGCCAGACCGCCGTGCAGCGCGTCCTCGTGCAGCCCGTTCTGCACGGTCAGAGCGAAGACGAACATGAACGCGCCGAAGCCGATGCTGAAGGCCAGCACCATCGCCAGGCCCCGCGACATCGACGGCAGGCTCAGCAGTGACGGCGGCAGCAGCGGGATCTCGCCGCGCCGCTCGGCGCGCTTCTCCACCACGTACGTGACGGCGCCCAGCACCACGGCCAGAGCGAGCATCGCCCAGGTCCACCACGGCCAGCCCAGGGAGTGGCCCTCGGTCAGCGGGATGAGCAGGGCGGTGAGGGCGGCGGCGAACAGCACCGTGCCGGGCAAATCGACGCCGACGGGCTGAGAGGAGCGGGTGTTCGGCACGATCCGCGCCGCCACCAGCAGGACGAGCACGCCGATGGGCACGTTGACCAGGAAGATCGGCCGCCATGCCGTGCCGGCGATGTCGGCGGCCACCAGCAGGCCGCCCACCAGCTGCCCGACCACCGCGGCGATGCCGGAGGCCGCTCCGTACAGGCCCACCGCGCGGGCCTTGCGCTCCCCTTCCAGGGAGTGATGGAACGTCGCCAGCACCTGCGGGATCAGCAGCGCGGCGGTGGCGCCCTGCACGATGCGGGCTCCGATCAGCGCCTCCACGGTGGGGGCCAGGCCGCAGGACAGGGAGGCGACGATGAAGCCGGCCAGCGCGACGAGGAAGACGCGGTGCCGGCCGTAGCGGTCGCCCAGCCGGCCGCCCAGCACCAGGAGGGCGGCGTAGGCCACGCCGTACCCGGCGATCACGAGCTCCAGCGACGACGCCGAGGCGTGCAGCTCGGCGTCGATGCTCGGCAGCGCGACGTTCGTGATGAAGAAGTCCATGATCGGCATGAACGCGCCTGCCAGCAGGATGAATACGCCGAACGGGTGCAACCCGCCCGCCTGTGCCACGGCGCGTGGGGATCCGGGTGCGGCACCGGCGTGCCGAGCGGAAAGAGCGGTGTCCATGACACCTCCGTCAGGTGATTATTAAGTCATAACTACAATGACCATATAACTATCTGATGGGGAACGGTTATCCTGGGAGTGTGATGTACGACCAATCGCGGCAGCCGGCCGGAGACCGTGGTTCCGACGCGGACAACCGCTGGGCCGACCTGGCGGACCTGGCGCTGATCATCGCCCGGGAGATCCAGTTCCGCGGCTACGGCGACGAGCGGGCCGTCCAGCTGTCGCCGTCGGAAGGCATGGTGATGCGCCACCTGCAAGGCGACCCCGCCGCTCCACCCAGCCGGATCGCCGCCGCCACCGGCCTGCAGCGCACCAACCTGTCCACCGTCCTGCGCTCACTCGAGGCCAAGGGCCTCATCGAGCGGCATGTCTCACCCGACGATCGGCGCGGGGTGGCCGTCCACCTGACCGAGCGCGGCCGGACCAACTACGCCGTCGTCCGCCAGGAATGGGCCGCAGCCGTCTCCGCGGCGGCCGGTGGCGACACCGGTGACCTCGACGCGACGCTCAAGCTGCTCAAAGCCGTGGAATCCGGCCTGGTCGCGGCCCGGTCTGGAGGCCGTAACGGCGCATCCATCATCTAGCGTGGTCATATGGACCTGCTGGGCGCGTTGGAGACACTGCGCCGGCCGCTGGATCGCGAGCTGTTCCCGCTGGCGATCGGCGAGGCGGCGGCGGAGCGGCGCGCGCTGCGCGAGCTGACCGGGCAGCTGGACGACTACCTGCTGCCCAGGCTGCGCGCCCTGGACGCGCCGCTGCTCGCGGTCGTGGGCGGGTCCACCGGGGCGGGCAAGTCCACGCTGGTCAACTCGTTGGTGGGAGCCGACGTGGCCGAGCCGGGGGTGCTCCGGCCGACGACGCTGGTGCCCACGCTCGTGGTCAATCCGGCCGACCGCGCCTGGTTCATGGGCCAGAACGTGCTGCCCGGCCTTTCCCGCGCCACCGGCGACGGCCCCGGCGCGCTGCGCGTGGTGACCTCGCAGGCGCTGGGCGCCGGGCTCGCGCTGCTCGACGCGCCCGACATCGACTCGGTGGTGACCGCCAACCGGGAGCTCGCCGCGCAGCTGCTGGCCGCCGCCGACCTGTGGTTGTTCGTCACGACCGCCGCCCGGTACGCCGACGAGGTGCCGTGGAGCTTCCTGCGCTCGGCCCGGGAACGCAGCACGGCGCTGGCCGTCGTCCTCGATCGGGTGTCGCCGGAGGCCGTGGAGCCGGTCTCCCGCGACCTCGCCCGGCTGCTCGCCGAGAACGGCCTCGACGGCACCCGGCTGTTCACCGTCACCGAGGCCGCCCTGCCGTCCGAGAAGGCCCGGCTGCCCGTCGAGTCCGTACGTCCCATCGTCTCCTGGCTGGCCGGGCTGGCCGACGACGCGGCTGAGAGATCCCGCGTCGTGCGCCAGACGTTGTCGGGGGCGCTCGACAGCCTGGAGACCCGGGTGCCCGCGCTGGCCGTGGCCCTCTCGCGCCAGCAGGGCGCCTTCGACGGGCTGCGGTCGATCGTGTCGGGCGCGTACGCGGGCGCGATGGCCGACTTCGACGAGGGCATGCGCGACGGCTCGCTGCTGCGGGGCGAGGTGCTGGCCCGCTGGCAGGACTTCATCGGCACCGGCGACCTCATGCGTTCCCTGGAGAGCCGGGTGGGGTGGCTGCGGGACCGGATCGTCGGCTTCTTCACCGGCCGCGTGCCGGAGGTGCAGCTCAAGGAGGCCCTGGAGAGCAGTGTCGAGACCCTGATCCGGGGCGCCGCCGACGGGGCCGCCGAGCGGGCGCTGGAGGGCTGGTCGGCCGCGCCCGGCGGGGCCGGCCTGCTCGAACGGCTCGGCGCCGTCGAATCCGCCCGGCTCGGCCGTGCCTCGGCCGACCTCGGCAAACGGGCCGAGGCGGCGGTGCGGGGGTGGCAGGAATACGTCCTGGACCTGGTGCGGGCCGAAGGGGCCGAGAAGCGGACCACCGCCAGGGTGGCGTCGTTCGGGGTGAACGGGGCGGGGCTGCTGCTCATGCTGGCCGTGTTCGCCTCCACCGGCGGGCTGACCGGGATCGAGGTGGGGATCGCGGGCGGGACGAGCGTGTTGTCGCAGAAGCTGCTGGAGGCGGTGTTCGGGGACCAGGCGGTGCGGACGCTGACCGCGCGGGCGCGGGAGGATCTGCGGGAGCGGGTGCGGGAGCTGATGGATACCGAGTCCGCCCGGTTCACCGCCCTCCTGGAGACCATCGAGCCGCCGAAGGGCACGGCGGAGGCGCTGCGCGCGGCCCTGCAGACCGTACGCGCCCACCGCGCCGACCTCCCGCCGGCCACGGCCCCAGCCCCACGGCCCGGCGACACGGCCGAGCTCCCGGCGACCGGGAGCCCGGACGCGACGACAGAACCACGATCCGGTGACACGGCCGAGCTCCCGGCGCCGCCCGGGAGCGGTGGCGACGGGCGCGAGGGGGAGGACCGGTGAAGCTGCTGCGCCGTAAGGAGGGCCCGTCACTCGACTCCCGGGTGGCCGCCCTGCTGGAGGCGGCCTCGCTGGGCGAAGGGCGGCTGCCGGAGCAGACGGTGTCCGCCGCGCGGGCGGTCGCCGAACGGGCCGGGGTACGCCGCGCCCTGTCCATCGATCACACCGTGGCCGCGCTGGCCGGGGCGACGGGCAGCGGGAAGTCGTCGCTCTACAACGCCCTGGCCGGCGAGGACCTGGCCGCCGTCGGCGTCACCCGGCCCACGACCTCGACCGCCCAGGCGGCGCTCTGGGACGGGGAGGGGCCGGGCCCGCTGCTGGACTGGCTGGAGATCCCGCAACGCCACTCCGTCCCCGCCGCGACCCCCGACCTGTCCGGCCTCGTCCTCCTCGACCTCCCGGACCACGACTCCATCCGGCTCTCCCACCGCCTGGAAGTGGATCGCCTGGTCGAGCTGGTCGATCTGCTGGTGTGGGTGGTGGATCCGCAGAAGTACGCCGACGCCGCCCTCCACGACCGGTACCTACGCCCGCTGGCCGCGCACCACGACGTGATGCTGGTGCTGCTCAACCAGGTGGACCGCCTGCCCCCGCAGGCCGTCGACCGCTGCGTACGCGACCTACGCCGCCTGCTGGAGGAGGACGGACTGGCCGGCGTGCCGGTGCTCGCCGTCTCGGCCCGTACCGGCACGGGCATGCCCGAACTACGCTCGCTCCTGGCCGACCGCGTCGCCGAGCGCACCGCCTGGTCCGCCCGCCTGGCCGCGGACATCACCACCACCGCCGACCACCTCGCCACCTCCCATGCGCCGATCGATCCCGCGCCGGCGGCCGGTGGTGGGAAGCGTGCGGCGGGGATGGAGAAGGCGCTGACCGCCGCGCTCTCCGAGGCGGCCGGGGTGCCGCTGGTCGTGGAGGCCGTGGCCAAAGGGCACCGGCATCGGGCGGTCGTGGCGACCGGATGGCCGGTCACCCGATGGGTTCGCAGGTTCAGGCCCGACCCACTCCGGAGGCTGCGTCTCGGCGCCATCGCCCCGGCCAGGAAACCGGGGGAAGAGATCGTCGGGCGTACGTCCGCGCCCGCCGCCTCGGCCGTGCAGCGGGCTCAGGTCGAGACGGCGATCAGGGACGTCGGTGAGGCGGCCGCCTCCGGGCTGCCGGGGCCGTGGGCGGCGGCGGTGCGGCAGGCGGCCCGCTCCCGCTCCCAGGACCTGGCGGACGCGGTGGACCGGGCGGTGGCCACGACGTCCGCCGGCGCCACCAGACGCCCGAGGTGGTGGCGGGCCGTGAACATCCTGCAATGGGCGCTGCTCGCGACCGCCGCGGCCGGCGCGGTGTGGCTGGGTGTGCTGTTCGGGATGGACTATCTGCGCCTGCCCCAGCCGCCGCTCCCCACCCTCGGCCCGGTACCGTGGCCGACGGTGCTGCTGGCGGGCGGTGCGCTCGCGGGTGTGCTGATCGCGATGTTGTCGCGGTTGGCCGCCTGGGCAGGCGGGAGGCGCCGCGCCCGGCGTACGGCCAAGGCCCTGCGGACGGCGATCGGCAAGGTCGGCAAGGAGCACGTGCTCGATCCCGTGGACGCGGAACTGGCCAGGTACGCCGGCTTCACCGCGGCCCTCGACCACGCCCGCGCCTGAGTGACGTCGTCGCTGAGCAAATCCCTGCTCAGAATTGTCCTGCGGAGCAACTCTGATCACAGTTCGACAAACCGAGCACGGCCTGCCCGGGCACTCCGGGCAGGCCGTGCAGTTTCGATAAGGGGCGTTCATATCTCCCGACGCCAGCCCCAAGATCAGAATGAGGGACAACCGTTGTTCTTGCCGGGGACGTCGACGGGCACCTCGGGCGACTGCACGCTGACGTTGGCCACGCCTGGTTCGGTGAGGTAGCCGCCGGTCACCAGCGACGAGTCCGGCACGGACGTCGCCACCCTGGAATCACCGGTGTTCGGGTCCTCTTCGTCGTCGAAGAAGAACTCTTCGATCCTGATCCCGCGCTCCTCCAGCATCACCCGCACTTCGGCGACGGTCTTGCCCTTGTAGGGGAGGCAGTGCATGGGCTCGCCCTTTGCGTCGAACGAGGTGATGCTGTCGAACTGCTCGCCGGGCAGTGCCTTCCTGCCGACTCTGACGTCAGCCGTGCCCTTGAAGTCAACGGGGATCTTCATCCCGATGGCGCAGCCATCCATCTTGTCGCACGGGCCGGGCGGATAGATGCCCATGATGCTCTTCACCCACTGCCTGTCCGGAGCCGTGGGGGAGACCTGGCCCTCAAGGGCGGCGGTGACGGGCTCCACTCTGAGCGTGATGTCGAGCCCGGCGTTCCGCAACTGCTGCTCGTAGACCTTCGGGTTGGCGTAGAGGTCCTTGATCTCGATGACGTAGTAGCCGCCCTCTTGCTTGATGTCCAGCGCCGCCGCGGACGAGGTCGGCAGCAGCCAGGTCACCGCCATGACGGCGGCCGTCAGCAGGGCGCCCGCAGGCATGGCCACCCGCAGGCTCAGCCGCCTGCGGGTCCTGCGGGGCGCGGGAGCTGGTTCGGCCGTCATGATCTCCTGCATCAGGTCGCGGGCACCCTCGCTGACTTCGGTGACGGGTGAAGGCGCGAGCCGGGCGACAATGGTGTCGATGTCCCGTGTCATTACTGTCCTTCCGCGAGAGAGACGGCGCGCCGGCCGTAGCCGGTGAGGTCGGGGTCGAGGGCGGCCAGCTCTTTGGCCAGCCGCTTGCGGGCGCGGTGCAGCCGGAGCCGGGCGGCCCCGCGCGAGCAGCCGAGCACTTTCGCGATCTCGGGACCGCTGAGTCCTTCCCAGGCGACCAGCGACAGCAGCTCCCTGTCGTCGTCGGAGAGCCGTTTGAACGCCTGGTGGGCGAGGTCGTCGCCGGCGACGGATCCGGCCCAGTTCGTGATCTCCTGGCGGAGCCGCAGGGCCAGGGCGGTCCGGCGTTCCTCCGCGCGGAAGTGGTTGGCGAGCACGCGCCTGGCCACGCCGTATAACCAGAGCCGCGCGCCGTCGCCCTTGGGGACGTCGTTCAGCCGGCGCCAGGCGGTGGTGAACGTCTCGGAGATCACGTCCGCGATGTCGTCGGGCGACCCGGCGCGCCGGCGGACGTAGGTCGCGACGGCGGGATAGTACGCCGTGTAGATCTCCTCGAAGCGTTGTTCGGGCTCAGGTGGCCCCATGCGGCGGTCCTTCCGGTTGGCGAACACACCTGAGGAGATGTCCGGACGACGCGGGGTGTTTCACCCCGTCCCGAGCTGGGTCGCGACCGTGCGGAGGGCCGACAGGAGCGGGCGTACGACGGGGTGGGAGTCGGCGCCCCTGCGTACGGCGGCGAAGACACGCCGCTCGGGCCCCGGCGCGTGGCGTACGACGACGCCGGGCAGCGCCATGTCACGCAGGGCCAGCCGCGGCACGAGCGCCACCCCCGCGCCCGCGCCGACCAGGGCGACCACGGCGCGGAAGTCGTCGGAGCAGTGCGCGACGTTCGGGGTGAAGCCCGCCTGCTGACAGGCGAAAGTGATCACATCGTGCACCGGATTGCCTGGGTAGGGGCCGATCCAGGTCTCGCCGGCGAGCGACATGAGGGTGGCCGACTCCGCGAGCGGATGGTCGCGGGGAAGCACCAGGTCGAACGGCTCGGCGTAGAGCGGCAGCCTGGACAGGCGGCGGTCGGAGGCGTCGGGGGCGCCGCGGTATTCGACCGCGACGGCCAGGTCGGCCTCCGAGTCCAGCAGCATCGCCAGGCTGTGGTCGCCCTCGGCGTCGAGCACCCGCACCTGCACGCCGGGGGCGGTTTCGCGGAGCACGATGATCACGGGGGAGAGCACAGCGCTGATCGCGGTGGCGAAGCAGGCCACGGTGACCTCGCCGGCCTCGCCCGCGGTGTACGCGGCCACCTCCGCCTCGGCGCGTTCGAGCTGGGCGAGGACCTCGTTGGCGTGGCCGAGCATGATCTTGCCGACGGCGGTGAGGTGCACGCCGCGCCCGTCGCGGGTGAACAGCCGGTGGCCCACCTCGTGCTCCAGCGCGACGAGCTGCTGGGACACGGCGGAAGGGGTGAGGTGCAGCGCGGCCGCCGCGGCGGTGACCGTGCCGTGGTCGGCCACCGCCCGCAGCGTGCGCAACCGCCGCGTGTCTATCACGGCGTGAGCATACTCACCCCCGGGCCTGGATGAAGGCCTGGACAGCGCGGTCGACGTCCTCCTTCGAGTGGGCGGCCGACAGCTGGACGCGGATCCTGGCCTGGCCGTGCGGCACGACCGGGTACGAGAAGCCGATCACATAGATGCCGAGGTCAAGCAGGCGATCGGCCATGGCGGCGGCTTCGGCGGCGTCGCCGATCATCACGGGCACGATCGGATGGTCGCCGGGCAGGATGTCGAACCCGGCCTTGGTCATCTCGCTGCGGAAGCGCGCGGTGTTGGCGCGCAGCCGCTCGCGGGCCTCGTTCGAGGTCTCCAGCAGGTTGAGGATGCGCAGCGACGCGGAGGCGATGACCGGGGCGAGGGAGTTGGAGAACAGGTACGGCCGGGAGCGCTGGCGCAGCAGCTCGCAGATCTCCTTGCGGGCGGAGACGTAGCCGCCGCTGGCCCCGCCGAGGGCCTTGCCCAGCGTGCCGGTGATGATGTCGATCCGGTCGGTGACTCCGTGCAGCTCAGGTGTGCCGCGGCCGGTCGGGCCGACGAAGCCGACGGCGTGGGAGTCGTCGACCATGACCATGGCGTCGTACCGCTCGGCCAGGTCGCAGATCTCCCGCAACGGCGCGAGGTATCCGTCCATGGAGAACACGCCGTCCGTCACGATCAGCCGCCGCCGCGCCTCCGACGCCTCCTTCAGCCGGGACTCCAGCTCGGCCATGTCGCGGTTGGCGTACCGGAAGCGCTGGGCCTTGGAGAGCCTGATGCCGTCGATGATGCTGGCGTGGTTGAGCGCATCCGAGATCACCGCGTCCTGGGCGTCGAGCAGGGTCTCGAACACGCCGCCGTTCGCGTCGAAGCACGAGCTGTACAGGACGGTGTCCTCCATGCTGAGGAAGTCCGACAGGCGCGTTTCGAGCTCCTTGTGCACCTCCTGGGTGCCGCAGATGAAGCGCACGGAGGCCATGCCGAACCCCCACCGGTCCAGCGCCTGCTTGGCCGCCTCGACGACCTCCGGGTTGTCGGCCAGGCCGAGGTAGTTGTTGGCGCAGAAGTTCAGCACCTCGTGCCCGGCCACGCCGACCTCGGCGCTCTGCGGCGTGGTGAGCACGCGTTCGGGCTTGAGGAGCCCGGCCTCGGTGATCTCGTCGAGCGTCGCACGCAGCTGCTCGCGCACGTTCGTGAACATCAAGCGCTCCTGTCCATGGTCGCGGCCCCTTCGGCCTTCGTCGGCTCGTTCCTCGCTCTCTCCAGCCGAGCTCCTCCGCGCGTGTCCATGGTCGCGGCCGCTTCGGCTTCCGTTGGCTCGTTCCTCGCTCTCTCCGGCCGAGCTCCTCCGCGCGTGTCCATGGTCGCGGCCGCTTCGGCTTCCGTTGGCTCGTTCCTCGCTCTCTCCAGCCGAGCTCCTCCGCTCCAGTCCAAAATGACCTTGCCCGTGCGGCCGCTGGCGGCCGTGTCGAAGGCGGCGTCGAAGTCCTGGTACGAGAACCGGTCGGTGATCACGGGGGTGAGGTCGAGGCCCTTCTCCAGCAGGACGGACATGTTGTACCAGGTCTCGAACATCTCGCGGCCGTAGATCCCCTTGATCGTGATCATGGAGGTCACGACGGTGGCCCAGTCGACGGCGAACTCCTCGGCGGGCAGCCCCAGCATGGCGATCTTCCCGCCGTGCGTCATGTGGGCGATCATGTCGCGCATGGCCGCCGGGTTGCCGGACATCTCCAGCCCCACGTCGAAGCCCTCGCGCATGTGCAGCTGCCGCATGCCCTCCTCGATGGAGGACCGGGAGACGTTCAGCGCGAGCGAGACGCCGAGCTTGCCGGCCAGGTCCAGTCGCTCGTCGCTGACGTCGGTGATCATCACGTTGCGCGCGCCCACGTGAGCGGCCACGGCCGCCGCCATCAGCCCGATCGGCCCCGCCCCGGTGACCAGCACGTCCTCGCCGACCAGGGGGAACGACAGCGCGGTGTGCACGGCGTTCCCGAACGGGTCGAAGATCGCGGCCACGTCGGGGTGGACCTCGACGCGGTGCACCCAGACGTTCGAGGCGGGCAACGTGACGTACTCGGCGAACGCGCCGTCCCTGTTGACCCCCAGCCCGACCGTGTTGCGGCACAGGTGCCTGCGCCCCGCCATGCAGTTGCGGCACTTGCCGCAGACCAGGTGGCCCTCGCCGCTGACGAGGTCGCCGACGGAGACGTCCTCGACGCCCGGCGCCACCTCCACCACGTGGCCGGAGAACTCGTGCCCGACGATCAGTGGCAACTCGAGCGTGTGCCGGGCCCATTCGTCATATTTCCGGATATGGAGGTCGGTGCCGCAGATGCCGGTCCGCAAAACCCGGATTTTCACCTCGCCCGGGCGCACTTCCGGCTCCGGGACGTCGACCAACCACAGACCGGGCTCGGCCCTCTCCTTGACCAGCGCTTTCATGGCTCCCATTTCCCCCTAGGTCGAACCTAACGCACTGTGCCCGCTCGCCCCGGCCCATGTCCATCGAGGACTTCTTAAGTGCCCCCACAGCTATGCTTCACGCCGTGGATGATCTGCGCATCGGGGTCATAGGCCTCGGTCTCCGTACAAGCCTCGCGCTGAACGCGCACCGCCCCGGCAAGGGGTCCGTCGTGACCGCTCTGTGCGATGCCGACCCGGCCGCGCTCAAGAGGCAGGCCGGCAGGTTCGCGGCCGAGTTCCTGACCGAGGACTACCGCGAGCTGCTCGCCCGGGACGACCTGGACGCCGTCATCGTGCTGACACCGGACGACACACACGAGCGCATCGCGATCGACTGCCTGGAGGCCGGCAAGAGCGTTTACATGGAGAAGCCCCTGGCCATCACCTTGGAGGGCTGTGACGCCATCCTGCGCGCCGCCCGCCGCACCGGGACCAGGCTGTACGTCGGCCACAACATGCGCCACATGGGCGTCGTACGCCTGATGCGCGACATCATCCGCAAGGGCGTCATCGGGGAGCCGAAGACCGTCTGGGTGCGCCACTTCGTCTCGTACGGCGGCGACTACTACTTCAAGGACTGGCACGCCGACCGCACCCGCACCACGGGCCTGCTGCTGCAGAAGGCGGCACACGACCTGGACGTGATCCACTGGCTCGCCGGCGGCTACACCACCAGGGTCAACGCCTTCGGCGACCTGATGGTCTACGGCGACCTGCCGCGCCGCGCCCCCGGCACGCCGCGCCCCGAAGGCTGGCTCCAGGAGTACGAGTGGCCGCCGACCGCGCGCCGGGACCTGCACCACGTCGTGGACGTCGAGGACGTGTCGGTGATGAACATGCGCCTGGACAACGGCGTCATCGCCGCCTACCAGCAGTGCCACTTCTCGCCCGACTACGTGCGCAACTACACGGTCATCGGCACGGAGGGGCGGCTGGAGAACTTCGGCGACGGGCCGGGGGACACGGTCAAGGTGTGGAACACCGGGCCCACGGGCTACCGGGACGACTGCGACATCGCGTACAAGGTGCCTCTGGCGCAAGGCTCGCACGGGGGCGCGGACCCCGAGACCGTGGCGGAGTTCTGCAGGTTCGTCCGGGACGGCGGGGTCACGGACACCTCGCCGGTGGCGGCGCGGATGAGCGTCGCGGCCGGGTACATGGCCACGATGTCGCTGCGGGACGGGGGCATGCCGTACGACGTGCCGCCGCTGGACGAGGAGCTGGTCGCTTACTTCGACGGCGGGCAGGCGTGACGACTTCGGGCGGCGGCTGAGCCTTTCACGATGACCGCGGAACCCGACCAACCGGCCGGACAGTAGATATGTGTGGACATGTCATTACTGCGGAGCCGCATACGTGACGGTGACAAGGCCGCGTTCGGCGGCCTCTTCGACGAGTACGCGAAAGCCGTCTACAACCACGCCTTCCGCCTGACCGCCAACTGGTCCACGGCCGAGGACGTGATGGCGCTGACGTTCCTGGAGGCGTGGCGGCTGAGGGGCAGGATCGATCCCGAGGGCGGATCGTTGCGGCCCTGGTTGCTCGGCATCGCCACCAACGTGGCCCGCAACGTACGCCGGGCCGCCCGCCGCCACGACGACGCGCTGGCCCGGTTACCCAGGGGTGAGGAGGTGCCCGACTTCGCCGAGGAGGTCGTGGGGCGCATCGACGACGCCGAGCGGCTGGCCGTCGTCAGCCGCGCGTACGGAAAGCTGCGCCGTCAGGAGCAGGACGTGTTCGCGTTGTGCGTGTGGGCCGGGCTCGACTACGCCCAGGCGGCCGAGGCGCTCGGCATCCCGGTGGGAACAGTGCGGTCCCGTTTGTCGCGGGCCCGCAAGAAACTCGCTGCGGCGGGGGAACCCCCTCCGGCGACCCGACAGGTAGTAGGTGACCGCGGCCCCGAGAAGGAGGAGATCAGATGAACTGGCCGACCGAACGTGATCTTCCTGAGGGCCGTCACCGACTGCTCAAGGAGTTCGTCATGACGGAGATCGACACCAAGCCCTCGCGCAAGCGGCTCCCGCGCATGGCCGTCCTGGCCCCCGCCCTGGGGCTCGCGGCCGCCGCCGCGGTGGCCGTGCCCATACTGTTCGGCGACACCCCCGCGTACGCCCTGACCAAGAGCCCCGACGGCCTCATCACCATCACCATCAACGAGATCAGGGATCCGAAGCAGCTCCAGGAGGATCTGCGGGCCATGGGCGCGAACGTGGTGGTGGACTACATCCCCATGGGCAAGAAGTGCAGCCCGCAGCCGCGCAGTAGCCGCTTCCTCAGCAGTGAGGAGGCGCGGTTGTCGGACTTTCAGGCGGCCACGAAGCCGGGTTTCGTCATCGACCCGAAGGTGATCGGCCCGGGTCAGACGGGCGTGCTGGAGTTCAGCGTCGGCGAGGTCGCGGACGGTAGGGAGAGAGGCGGGGAAGCGGCCTTGATCGTTAAGAGCGAGGAGACCGGGGACATCGTCGTGGCGGGCATCTGGGCCCGCGTCGGCGAGAGCCCGATCGCTGACTGCACGCTGGTGGACACCACAGAGGCGCCCCTGTCCCACTGACCCGACGGCATACCCCTACGAGCCGATGCCCGCCGCACAACTGTGCGTGCGGGCATCGTCACTTTTAGTAGGAGCTCCAGGGTTGGAAAGGCCGTACTAACTGTGCAACACTGTTGCAATCTTGCTACATGGTCAGTCGAGGAAGACATCAGCACAACGAGATCAACGCGGCCTTGAAGGTCATCCGCAAGATCGAGTGGTTGGCCTTGGTGGAAAGCCACAACGGGCACTGCTGGGGACGCATCGAATGCGTCTGCGGCGCCGAGCCGCAGCCAGTCTGGTGCACGCCGCGTAATCCAGGCAACCACGCGAAACGCATTCTCCGATGGGTCGACGATCACATGGAGTGCGCCAAGAACGAGGAGAGGTCATGATCACCTGGGACTTCAGCGTCACTCTCAACCGAGCGCCCACCGATGAAGAGCTGGACGCTCTGTTCGAGGCCGGTCTGGATGACTGCTCGGTGTCGGGCGGCTTCAAAGACGGCAACGTCTATGTCATGTGCGACCGCGAGGCGGAGACCATGCTGGACGCGATCGCCTCCGTGATCGCCCAGATCAAGACCGTCCCCGGTCTCTGGCCTGTCGGCGTGGGGGAAGACGACGGGGTGACGCTGGGCGACGCCGCCCGTCGACACGGCGGGCGCACACAGGCCAGCCTGCGACAGCTCGCCACGGGGCAGCGCGGTCCCGGCGGTTTCCCCGCCCCTCTCATCGAGGCCGACAACATCAGCATCTACTCGTGGGCGGAGGTCTCCGAGTGGCTGCGCACGCGAATGGGGGATGACATCCCACCGGGAAACCCGGACGTCGCTCTGGCGGATGCGCTGGTCAAGGTCAACTGCCGAGCGCGAGCCGCCCATCGGGAGGACGGGCTTCGCCACCTGTTCGAAGCCATCGCCTGACCCGGCGCCTCACCCCTCGACCGACCAAACGCCTGACCGTGAACGCGGCCCGGCACGCGCACCATGCGCGTGCCGGGCCGCTCTTTCATCCGAATCTCAGCGCTCGGCCTCCTTCGCCTCCCTCTCCAGGTCGGGGAACGGAGACGGCTCCTGGACGCCCTTGGTGAGCTGGCGCGGCCCGTTCGGGCTCTCGGCCTCCTGCGCGTCCGCGACGGCCTCGGCCGCGGCCTCCGCAGCCCTGGCGGCCTCTTCCTCGGCCGCCGAGCTCTCCGGGATCTCCTCCCGCGTGGCCGCCGACCGCGGCAGGGCATCCGTGAACGCCTTCGAGACGCCCTGCAGCGCCGAGGTGACCTCGCTCGGGATCACCCAGAACGTGTTGCCCGGGCCCTGCGCCAGCTGCGGCAGCATCTGCAGGTACTGGTACGCCAGCAGTTTCGGGTCCGGGTCGTTGCGGTGGACCGCCTGGAAGACCTGGTCGATGGCGCGCGACTGGCCTTCGGCCTCCAGGATCGCGGCCGTGCGGCCGCCCTCGGCGCGCAGGATGCGGCTCTGCTTGTCGCCCTCCGCCGTGAGGATCTGCGACTGCCGCTGGCCCTCGGCGTTGAGGATCGCGGCCCGCTTGTCGCGCTCGGCCCGCATCTGCTTCTCCATCGCGTCCTTGATGGTCTTGGGCGGGTCGATGGCCTTGATCTCGACGCGGTTGACGCGAAGGCCCCACTTGCCGGTGGCCTCGTCGAGGACGCCGCGCAGCTGGCTGTTGATGGTGTCGCGTGAGGTCAGCGTCTTTTCCAGGTCCATGGAGCCGACGACGTTGCGCAGCGTGGTGACGGTGAGCTGCTCGACGCCGGTGATGTAGTTGGAGATCTCGTACGCCGCCGCCCGCGGGTCGGTGATCTGGAAGTAGAGGACCGTGTCGATCTCGACGACCAGGTTGTCCTCGGTGATGACCGGCTGCGGGCGGAAGGACACGACCTGCTCGCGCAGATCGAGTTTGGGATAGACGCGGTCGATGTACGGGATGACGAAGTTGAGGCCGGGCTTGAGCGTGCGGTGGTAGCGGCCGAGGCGCTCGACGTTTGCCGCCCGGGCCTGCGGGATGATCCGCACGGCCTTGAGCACGGTGAAGACGGCGAAGAGTATGACGAACAGTCCGACGAGCAAGAGCGGATCCATGGCTCACTCCCGGGGATATACGAGGGCTGTCGCGCCCTCGATCTCGATGATGTCGACGGTCGCCCCCGCGGGAATCACCAGGGTTTCGTCGTAGGCGCGCGCCGACCATTCCTCGCCCCCGACGCGTACCCGCCCGTCGCGCCCCGTTACCTCGGAGACGACGTACGCGGGCTTGCCGACGAGTGCTTCCACGCCGAACCGCTGCAACTGCGGCTGCTTGATATGGCGCATCGCCAGCGGCCTGACGACCATCAGGCCCGCCGCGGAGGAGACGGCGAAGAACAGTAACTGCAGGGGGACGGGCAACCCGATGGCGGCGGTCGCGGCCGTCAGGAGAGCGGCCACGCCGAGGAGTCCGAGCGCGGCCGTGAACGTGAACAGCTCCGCCACGCCGAGAACGACAGCGAGGATTACCCAGATGATCCATTCATCCATGTCCGGCCCTCCTATTAAGACAACGGGCCTGAGTCCGTGGGCGGTTCCCCTCCTCTACCGTAATCCCGGATTTACCGCTTCGGCACCCATCCACCTGCGGAATCGGTGGCACGCAACGCGCTTCCTCGTATCCATTCCGTCCACGGGAGTTGCCAGAAGCCCCATCCGTTGTTCCATTCGAGCTCGCGGTCGGTGCCGGTGATGATGACCGGGTCGCCGCGCAGGGAGGTGGCGTAGAACCAGGCGGCCTGATCAGGCCGCGAATTGACGCAGCCGTGGCTGACGTTTTCCCGGCCCTGCGCCCACACGTTGTCCTTGGCGTGCACGTATTCGCCGCTGCTGGAAATGCGTACGGCGTGGTCGATCATCAGGTCGTAGTAGCCCGGCTCGCCCTTTTCCCGGCCGGGGGAGATCATGCGGACCGGGTTTCCCTTGTCCATGGTCAGATGGATGCCGCTGGTCGTGGTGTATTCGCGGGTGGTGGCCATGCCGGCGCTGATGGCCATGCGCTGCGCGGTCGCGCCGTCGCGCTGGACGACCATCTGGTGGGTCCTGGTGTCGATCGTGCTGGTCTGGCTGCGGCCGACGGTGAAGACGAAGGTGGAGTCGACGGCGCCGTAGAGGCCGGCGGCCGCACGCACGCCGGCCAGGTGCGCGGTGACGGTGACGCGCTGCCGGGGCGTCCAGAAGCGGCGGGTGCGGTAGACCACCTGGGTGTCGCTCGTCCACCGCCAGGCGCCCTCGACCGGCTGCTCGGCCTGGACCTCGAGCGCCCGCTCGACGGCCGCCTTGTCCTCGATGGGGGTGTCGAAGTCGATGATGACCGGCATGCCGGTGCCGACGGTCTCGCCGGGCAGGGGCGCGGTCGCGGCGATCCCGAAGGCGCGCTCGGCCGGTCGGGTGCGGAAGCGGCCCGCCGCCACCGTGGCGGGGCCGCGCGTGCCCGCGGCCGTGGCGGTCACCGTGTATTCGGCCGCGGGCTTGAGCGTCCAGTCGGAACGCCAGGTCGTCCCGGCGGCGTCAAGCCTGCCGGGCACGGGCTCGCCGCTCACGTATGCCGACACCTTGGTCAGCGTGCCGCCGGACGCCCTGATCACCAGGCCGCGGTCGGGCCGGGCCCGCCTGCTGTCGAAGGCCGGTGAGATGTGCACGACCGGCGGCGTGACGGGCGCCTCCGGCGTCACGGGACCGCAGCCGCAGATCAGGAGGAAGGCGACACACAACATCGCGGCACGCCGCATGTGACACCTGCTTTCCGAGGGAAGGGTGCTCCCAGGGTAGCGGTCGGTCAGCGGACGAGCACGCCGAGTCACTTATGCGACGGTTCCGGAAACCTCCCCCAATGTCAGGTCGCCGGCCGTGGCCCGGATGGTCACGGTGTCGCCGTCCTGGAGGAAGGCGCGGGTCTCGCCGCCCGCCAGCTTGATCGGATCGGTCCCGTTCCAGGTCAGCTCGATGAGCGAGCCGCGCTCACCGCGCTCGGGGCCCGAGATCGTGCCGCTGGCGAACAGGTCGCCGGTGCGGAGCGATGCCCCGTTCACGGTCATGTGCGCGAGCATCTGGTCGGGTGTCCAGTACATGCTCGAATACGGCGGCCTCGACACGACCTCCCCGTTGAGCAGGATCTCGAGGGAGATGTCCAGCCCCCAGTCGGCCTGCCTGCGCAGGTACGCGACCGGCTCGGGATCCTGCGGGCGTCCGGGGATCCTGGGCAGCGCCTCCAGCGGCGTCACCCACGGCGAGACGGACGTCGCGAAGGACTTGGCCAGGAACGGCCCGAGCGGCCGGTACTCCCACGACTGGATGTCCCGCGCGCTCCAGTCGTTGACCAGCGTCACCCCGAAGACGTGATCCTCGAACGCCCCCGCAGGCGTGCCCAGCGACGTGGGCACGCCGACCACGAACCCCAGCTCCGCCTCGATGTCGAGCTTCTCGGAGGGTCCGAACCTGCCCTCGCCGAGCTGCCCCTGCGGCCGCTTGACGGGCGTGCCCGACACGACGACCGTGCCCGACCTGCCGTGGTATCCGATCGGCAGGTGCCGCCAGTTCGGCAGCAGTGGCTCGGAGTCGGGGCGGAACATCCGGCCCACGTTGCTCGCGTGGTCGAGCGAGCAGTAGAAGTCGACGTAGTCCGCCACCTCGAACGGCATGTGCAGCCGGACCTGCTCCAGCGGGATCAGGTGCCGCTCGGTCACCGCGAGGTCGCCGGTCAGCTTGTTGCGGATCAGCGTCCGGGTGTCGTGCCAGGCCGCACGGCCCCGGGCCATGAACGGGTTGAGCGACGGGGCGGCGAACACCTCGTCATGCAGCGCGGCGGTCAGGTCGAGCACCTTGTCGCCGTACCGCACCCCCACCCGGGGCGACTCCCCGGGCAGGGAAAAGACTCCATAGGGCAGATTGTCGACTCCCCAACTCACGTGATCTCCTCGATCAGTCCGAGCGCCTGCAGGTCCTCGGCGGGCGTGCTGGTGTTGCAGGAGCCGTAGCTCACCAGAAGGCGCCGCGCCCGCTTCGCGGTCTGCTCCGGTACGGTGTGCGCGAGCCGTACGAGATGTCCCACGTCGGTGCTGCGCAGCACCGACGCCGGATCGCGCCCCTCGACCGCCTCGCACACGGCGAGCACCAGGTTGAGGAAGCCGTGCCGGTCCACGCCCAGCGAGGGGTCGAAGTGGCGTACGGCGTGGTGCAGCCCGGCCGTGGCCTTGAACGGCACGTCGCGCTCGACGCAGTGCTTGATGAACGTCCCGAGATGCTCCGCCGTCGGGAACGCCTCGGCCGTCAGGCCGCCGCAGCGCACCTTCAGCCCCACGCCGTCGGGCACCTCCACGCCCAGCTTGCGCGGCGCGACCTCGGCGAAGAGCCGCACTCCGTCCGGCAGCCCCAGCCGATCGGCCAGCGCCTGGATCGACTCGCCGTCCGGCAGCGGCATCTCGACGATGTCCACCGGCAGGTCGTCGAAGGGCGGCAGCTCCGACGTGTCCACGATCAGCCCGATCCGCCGCGGCCGGTAGGCGATGCCCCGCAGCCGGTCGATCCGGCTGGCCGGACACAGGAAGCGGTGCGTGAGCACCGGGTTGCCGCGCTCCAGGTCCCGCTGGTTGCGGGCGAGCGCCTCATCCATGTGCAGGGACGTCGGCGGGAACAGGCCCGCGTCGTCCACCAGAGCCGTGTAGAGCATCATCGTGCCCAGGTCCACGCGTAGCCGGGATCCTCGCAGGACAGCGCGCCCTGGCCGAGGTCGAGCGGGCGGAATGTGTCCACCATGACGGCCACCTCGCTCGTGCTGTTCACGCCCCGCGAGACCGCGTCGATCACCGCCTCCACCGCGCCGGGCTGCGGCCCGTGGGTGAACCCGGCCGGATGCAGCGAGATCGAGCCGACGCCGATGCCGGAGCCCTGACGCGCCGAGTAGTCGCCGCCCACGTAGAACATGAATTCGTCGGAGTCGACGTTGTGGTGGTTGTAGGGGATCGGGATGGCCTCGGGGTGGTAGTCGAGCGGCCGCGGGCAGAACGAGCACACCACGAACCCGGGTCCCTCGAACGTCTGGTGCACCGGCGGCGGCGCGTGCGTCTTCTTCACGATCGGCTCGAAGTCGTCGATGTTGAACGCGAACGGATAGAGACAGCCGTCCCAGCCGACCACGTCGAACGGATGGTTGCGGTAGACGAGCCTGGTCAGTCCGCCGCGCGTGCGCACCAGCACCGGCACCTCCTCGCCCTCCACGAGCAGCGGCTCGGCGGGCGAACGCAGGTCGCGCTCGCAGTACGGCGCGTGCTCCAGGAACTGCCCGTACTTCGACAGGTAGCGCTTGGGCGGCCTGATGTGCCCGGCCGCCTCGATGGCCAGCACGTTGACCCGGCCGTCCGGCACCCACCGGTGGATCGTCCCGGTGGGGATGACGACGTAGTCCCCTTCGCCGGCCTCGATCACGCCGTACGTGGACTCGAAGCGCACACGGCCCTGCTGCACGTAGACGCACTCGTCGCCCATGGAGTTGCGGTAGAGCTCGCTGGGCTGGTCGCTGGTGGCGTACGACAATCGGACGTCGCCGTTGCCGGCCAGCAGCATGCGCCCGTTGATCAGGTCGCCCGCGCTGGACAGGTCCTGGGTGCGGAAGTGGCGCGGCGAAAGCGGCAGGTTGGCTTCGAGACGCGCCTCCATGACGGGTGTGACGGCCTCCGCCTTGACGATCGCGGTCGGCAGATGACGGTGGTAGAGCAGCGAGGAGTCGGACGAGAATCCCTCCTCGCCCATCAGCTCCTCGGCGTAGAGACCGCCGTCCGGCCGCCTGAACTGCACGTGCCGCTTGCGCGGCACCTCCCCAACGACGCGGTAGTACGGCATCGGGCCCTCCAACCATCGTCCGCTTATCGGACGGAAGTGTCCTCTATGTGCAACTACCGTCCGCTATCGGTCGGGCGATGTCAAGCCAGCGCGGCCGACAGTTCGGCGGCCGCCGCCACCACCCGCGGCCCCGCGGACTCCTCCAGCGGCCCGAACGTCACCACGCCCACCGAGGCCTCGAGCCACGGCAGCCCGGTGACCGGCGCGGCGATGCCCCGGGCACCCTCCTGCAACTGCCCCTCCGTGACGAAGTAGTCGTCGAGCCCCTCGCGCAGCGCCAGGATCGCCTGCCCCGCCGCGCCTTTCGCGAGCGGATGGCGCGAGCCCTCCCGGTAGGCCACGTGCATGTCGGTCCACGACGGTTCGACCACCGCCACGGCCAGCCCGTCGTCGCCCTCGGCCACGGTCAGGTGCGCGGTCGCGCCGACCTCCTCGGCCAGCCGCCGCAGCGTCGGCACGGCCGCCGCCCGCAGCAGCGGCTGCACGGCCTGCGCCAGCACGAGCACCCCGAACCCCAGGTGCACCCGTCCCTCGGCGTCCCTGCGGACGAATCCCTCCTTCATCAG
Organism: Nonomuraea sp. NPDC049480; assembly: GCF_044465905.1. Taxonomy (NCBI): domain Bacteria; kingdom Bacillati; phylum Actinomycetota; class Actinomycetes; order Streptosporangiales; family Streptosporangiaceae; genus Nonomuraea; species Nonomuraea sp. NPDC049480. The sequence goes on along the minus strand of NZ_JBITMD010000021.1, from coordinate 68,259 downwards.
CGTCGTCAGCAGGCGGTACACCACCGGGCGGCTCAGCGACAGCTCGGCGCTCAGCTCCGTCGGCGTGCGCCCGCTCTTGCCGTCGGCGAGCAGTCTGAGCAGGCGAAGCCCGCGCTCCAGCGTCTGGACGGATTCAGCGGCCATGCGACCGATTATCCAGCGACGCTGCGAGGGGCGCCTGGCGACCGAGCCGCCTCACGGGGTGTGGCCATGAACACGCGGTTATGAGGGTACGTAGGGGGCAGCGGATTCGGGGGGTAAAGATGCGGCAAAGGTGGGTGTTTCTGCTCGCCGGGTTGGCTTTGTGCGCACTGGCCGCAGTGGTGCCCTCCGTCTCCACCCCCATGGCGTTGATGTCCCGGCAGGTTCCCGTCGACCCCTCGGACGGCCACCTGGTGGAGGACACCTTTTACGTCACCGAGGGCATCGAGGTCAGCCGGCGGCTGCTGCCCGTCGGCAAGGGCCTCGCGTTCCGCTCCGGCTACCTCGCCGACGGGGTCAAGGTCGACCAGACCGGGCGGCTGTACGGCACGCCGGAGCGCTCCGGCACGTACGTCGCCCCCGTCCGGCTCTGCTCCGGCCAGACCTGCCACGAGGAGGACGTCACGCTCGTGGTGCTCGGGAACGTTCCATGGGAGCCGCGCGAGCTGACCTTCCCCGGCAAGGCAGGCACCCGGCTGGACGGCGAGATCGGCGTCAACGGCGGCCCGTCCGGCGTGGTCCCCACCTTCACCGTCACCGACTACGCCAAGCTGCCCAAGGGCGTCACCATCGGACCGGACGGCCACGTGGGCGGCGTATCCGCCGTGTCGGGCATCTCCGAGGTCCCGGTGCGGATCTGCGTGGCGGGCAACTGCGCGGGCGTCGTCGTGCGATTGATCATCGTCTGAGGCGTGACGCGGCCGAGGCCTGTGGGCGAGCGGCCGGGGTCTGGTAGGGCGCACCCCACCTGAACTGGGGGGACGGCGGGCGTGATCCGCAGGACCGCACGGCGGAGACTCGTGGTGTAAGAGCACACCGGATGGAGGCCGCCATGAGCACCGTCACCAAAAACACCAAGAGCACCGCCACCGAGACGCACAGGACCGACCCGCCGCCCGTCGTGCACACCGCTGCCATGCTCTGGCTGTCGGCGGTGGCGCTCGGCGCGTTCGAGGTCGTCCTGATGGTCTCGCAGGAGCTGCTGGCGAGCACCTCCACGGTCACCGATCTGCTGCCGGGCGTCGGGTTCCGGCTGGCGGTCTTCGGGGGCGCGATCTTCCTGGCGCTGCGGCTGAAGAACGGCCGGAACTGGGCGCGCTGGACGCTCGCGGGCACCCTGGGGGTGCTCGGCACGCTGTCGCTCGTGGTCGAGCCCGTCCGATGGCTGCTGGACGGCGGCTCGATCGCCGAGGCCGTCGCCGGCATGGACGCCGTGAGCTGGGCCTTCGCCTCCAGCCGGATCCTTCATCTGACGGCCGTGCTCGGAGCGATGGCGCTGATGTTCCAGCCCCGGGCCAACGCCTACTTCGCGTCGGCCGGCGCCGCCGCCGGCTGAGGCGCGCGCAGGTTGCGCACGCCAGGGGAGAGCAGCGCGGCGAGCGTGCACAGCACGCTGATGGCGGCGCAGCCGAGCAACGCCCCCTTCGTGCCGAACATCTCCGCCGCCGGCCCCGCCAGCATCAGCCCGATCGGCCCGAACATCAGCGAGCCGAGCATGTCGTACGAGCTGACCCGCGAAAGCGACTCGGCCGGCACCTCCCGCTGCATCGTGGTCTGCCACAACACGCCGAACACGTCGAAGCTGACCCCGAGCACGAACGCCCCGGCCACGATCCCCCAGAGCGGCGCGTCCAGCCCGAGCAGCACGTACGGCAGTGCGATCGGCAGGCAGAGCACCACCGCCACCATGATCGGCCGGCGGGGGCGCAGCCGGATCGAGAGCACAACACCGATGATCATCCCGACGGCCTCGGCCGCGAGGAACACCGACCACGCCACCGGGCCGCCCGCGTTCTCCTCGGCCCACAGCGGGCCGAGGACCCCGTGCCCGGCCTGGACGGCCATGACCAGCAGCGAGAACTGCGCCACGACCACCCAGAGCCACTGCCGCGAGCGGAACTCCCGCCATCCGTCACGGAGGTCGGCCAGCACCGAGTGCTGCTCCTCCTTGGGCCGCTCGCCCGGCGCCGGCCGCAGCATCGCGATCAGCACGCCTGCCACGGCGAACATCGCGCCGCTCACCGCCAGCGCCCAGCCGCCCCCGAACAGCGCCACCGTGCCGCCGCCGAGCACCGCCCCGGCCACCCGCGAGGCGTTCGCTCCCAGGCCGAGCATCGCGTTGCCGGTCTGCAGCCGGTCGTGCGGCACGACCTCGGGAATGATCCCCTGCAGTGCCGGGAACACGACCGCCGCGGCGGTCCCGGCCAGCGCCGCCGCCGCGGCCAGGGCGGGCAGCGGGGTCCAGCCGGTGAGCAGCATGGCGCCGAGTGCGAAGAACGCCGCCGCCATCATGAACTCGCCCGCCATCATCACCCGCTGCCTTGGCAGCCGGTCCGCGATCACGCCGCCGACCAGCATGAACGCGATCATCGGCAGGGACTCGGCCGTGAGCACGATGGACAGCGTGGTGGCGTCCGCGCCGGGCAGGCGGAGGATGCCGAACGCCAGTGCGACGGGCGCGAACGCGGAACCCAGGACGGAAATCGTCCTCGCGGTCAGGAGTAGCGCGAACCGGCGATCCCGGAGCAGCCCGAAATCGCGGACAAAGCTTTGCACCGACGTGAACCCCCTATAAAACGGTCAAACTCTCCTATTCTGCCGTACTTCTTGTCACCCCGTAACAAGACCGATAGAGGAATGTGCAGGGGTTTGGCAAGAATCCAACCCGCCTTCTCCCGTAATTTGCTAGGTCCCTGAACGAGGGGATTCGGCATGCCCGACACGTTGATCGCCCAGGTGGCCCGATGGGCTCGGCGCGCGTGCCCGCGGGCGTACCTGGAGGGCGCCCTTGTTTGAATCCGCGGGCCGGCTGGTCTATCGCGGCAGGTGGACGCTGCTGGTGCTGAGCGTGGTGGCGGCCGTCCTTGTCGCGCCGCTGGGGATGGAGTTGTTCGGGCGGATGGCCGGCGGCGGCTTCGAGGACCCGCGCGCCGACTCCACGACCGCCGCCCGCTGGAACGACGACTGGTACGGCGGCCACGCCCCCGACGTGGTCGTCCTCTACCGGCACCCGACGGTCAAGGCGCGGGATCCCCGGTACAAGAAGGCCGTGCACGAGTCGCTGCGGGCGCTGCCGGGCGAGCACGTGCGCGCGCTGGCCACGTACTGGACGACCGGGTCGAAGTGGATGGTGTCGAAGGACGGGCGGTCGACGTACGCGCTGGTCACTCTCAAAGGCGACAAACAGGCCGCGTACGCCGCGATCGCCGACCGGCTCAGGCGCGTCGGCAACCTGTACGTCGAGGTCGGCGGGTCGGTGCCGCTGCTGAAGGAGCTCAACGACCAGACCGCCGCCGACCTGGCCCGTGCCGAGGCCATCTCCATGCCCGTGCTGCTGGTGCTGCTCGTGATCGTGTTCGGGAGTCTGGTCGCGGCCGGGCTGCCGCTGCTCGTGGGGTTGTTCGCGGTGATCGGCGCGCTGGTCCTGCTGCGGCTGCTCACCGAGGTCACCGAGGTGTCCGTGTTCTCGCTGAACGTCGTCACCATGCTCGGGCTGGGGCTGGCCGTCGACTACTCGCTGTTCGTGCTCAAGGCGTTCAGGGAGGAGATCAGGGGCGGGGCCTCGAACGAGCAGGCCGTGGTGCGGACCATGGCCACGGCGGGACGGACGGTGGCGTTCTCCGGGCTGACGGTGGCCACGGCGCTGCTGGGGCTGCTGCTGTTCCCGCAGATGTTCCTGCGCTCGATCGGGCTCGGCGCGGCCGCCGTGGTGCTGGTCGCGATGGGGGCCGCGCTCGTCGTGCTGCCGGCGGTGCTGGGGATCCTCGGGCGGCGCGTGGACGCCTTGCGGGTCACGCCGCGGTTCGGGCACGGGCGGGGCGGCGGCATGTGGCACGCCGTCGCGTCCAGCGTGATGCGCCGGCCCGTGCTGTACGTGATCGCCGTGACCGCGGTGCTGGTGTCGCTGGCCCTGCCGTTCCTGCACGTCAAGTTCGGCAACGTGGATCATCGGGTGCTGCCGGCCGCCTCCGAGAGCCGGCGCGTGGCCGAGGCCGTCGATCGGGATTTCGCCAGGAACTCCATGGCCGCGATCGACGTCCACCTCCTGGTCGAGCGCTCCTTCATCCAGAAGCCCGCCGTTCCGGGGCCGCTCGGGCAGGGCCATTCGGAGATCAGCGCAGTCACGCCCGTGTCCCCTTCCGACGCCAAGCCGCTAGCCGACCGGCTGCGGCGGCTGCCGCACGTGACCGGTGTCGACGTGGCCGGGTTTTCGCAGGACGACGGGGCCGTGCGGCTCGCCGTCCGCTACGACGTCGATCCCATGTCGGACGAGGCGCAGGAGCTGGTCAGGTCGATCAGAGAGCTGGCGCCGACCGAGCCGAACATGCGGCGGGTCGTGGTCGGCGGGCCCACCGCCGCGCAGCTGGATCTGATGGACAGCCTCGCCGGGACGCTGCCGTGGATGGCGCTGGTGGTGGGGTCGGTGACGGCGGTGCTGTTGTTCGCGGCGTTCGGGTCGGTGGTGTTGCCGCTGAAAGCGCTGCTGATGAACGTCCTGTCGATCGGGGCGTCGTTCGGGGTGATCGTGTGGGCGTTCCAGGACGGGCATTTGGCTTCCTTCCTGGGGTTCACGTCCACCGGTTCCGTCGAGGCGACCGTGACCGTGCTGATCCTGGCCGTGGTGTTCGGTTTGTCCATGGACTACGAGCTGTTCCTGCTGTCGCGGGTGCGGGCGGAGTGGTTGCGGACGGGGGACACTTCGGCGGCCGTGGCGGCGGGGTTGCAGCAGACGGGCGGGGTGATCACCAGTGCGGCGCTGTTGCTGCTCGTGGTCATCGGGGCCTTCTTCACGGCCGGGATCACGGTCGTGAAGTTGCTCGGGGTGGGGATGTTCGTGGCGATCGTGGTGGACGCGACGCTGGTGCGGGCGTTGCTGGTGCCCGCCACCATGCGGCTGATGGGCGACGCCAGCTGGTGGCTTCCCCGCCCGCTGCGTGTTTTCCACCGTCGTGTCGACGCCCACGACCGCCCCGCCAGGATCCGGGAGCCCTCCGCGCCGGCTCGCCCGGCCGCGTCACCAGCGCCCCTCCCGGCCCGCCCCGCGCTCCCGCCGCCCGCGGCAGAGGCGGCCCCCAGCCCCCGGCGCGCGATCGAGGCCGCTGCGGCGGGTGACGACGCCGGGCCGGTGGTGACCGTCAATGGACGGCCCGCCGTCTTCGGCGTGGACACCGACCCCACGCCGCTGACGGCCGAGCACGAGCCTTTCTCCACGATGCGGCCCTCGCTCGTACGGGCCCAGCCCGTCCGCAAGCACCCCTACTCCGGCCGCGTCGAGTCCGCGTCACCACCAGGGAACGCCACCCCCGGCGAGCCCACGTCTCCGGAGGACCCCGGCCCGAAGGACGCGGACGACGGGCCCCGGTGGGTCAGGGTCACGGAGGGACGGACGCGGGTGGTGCGGGCGACCCCGGACGGAACCGGGTGGATGTGGGTGGAGGTGGACTCGTAAGGGGGCGTCGCTGTGCCGCAATATGAGGGAAATCAATGCAACTGGGGCGGCTACTCCGCGTCGAGTACGGCGTGAAGAAGGCCGCCGATCTGATTGAAGGTTGTTGATCGTCCGGATATGGTGCATATGCCCACGATCACCCCCTGGAAGACAGGTGCCATGCGACAGCGGCTGCGGCAGCTCTTCGTCATCGGATTAGCACTCTCACTCCTGGGCGTCGGCGTTCCGGCGTGGTCGGAGGACGACCCGAAAAGTTGTAACGACCTCCTGGCCGGCGACACTCCGGCGTACGTGGTCTGCACGTGGATGGCCACCCCGGAAGAGGCCGCGGACATCGCGAGGTTCTGGCTGGGGAACGACGGCGAGAACCTGAAGGACTCCGGCCCGATGGGCCCGATCACGGTGGACTGCACCCAGCCGGGCAACGAGTGCGTCGTCGACGGTGAGGGCGACGGCGAGCCGCGCGGCGAGGGCGACCCGGACGTCGACGGGGCCGAGGACGGCGGCACCCCCGAATGCCAGAACGGCGAGGAGTGCTACGCCGACCCCCACGAGATCTCCGCCGCCGAGAAGGCCGCCGCCCAGCAGACGCCGGCCGGCCAGGCCGCGCAGGCCGCCGCACAGACCAGCATGCGCCTGTGGATCGAGACCGAGCTGGCCGACGACTACAAGGCGGGCAACCTGGCCGAGGCCGCCAAGAAGATCGCCGCGCTGGCCGCCGCGCAGCCCGGCGTCGTGGGCATCCGGTTCACCTCCCAGCTGGGCTACAACCAGACGTTCGCCACGGCCGACGAGCTGGACAAGTTCGTCGCCGAGACCACGGCCGCGCTGCGCGGCCTGATGCCCGGCAAGAAGCTGGCCGCGCACACGGTGGTGCCGGTGTTCGGCTGCGGTGCGAACGACGCCTGCAAGGCCGAGATCGCCAAGAAGTACCCGCTGCTCGACCCCGACCGCATCGGCGGCTGGCTGGCCAAGGGCTCCATCGACCAGCTCGCCCTCGACAGCGGCCACCTGGCCACCGAGTACGCCACCTGGAAGATCGACGCCACCGAGGCCCGGCGCAACCAGTCCATCCAGGTACGCGCCCGCGCCTGGGACGCCTACGCCCAGATCGCCGCCGAGGACGCGAGCTTCGCCGGCGCCCAGCTCACCGCGGAGCAGGCCACCAAGGCCATCACCGACCGCATCGCCGCCCCGCTCCAGGACGACGCCGCCGAGACGGTCACCCTGTGGACCCGCTGGCAGAACGACCAGGGCCAGGTCAGCCGCGTGTACGGCGAGAAATGGGCGGCCAACGCCACCTGGGACCAGCTCAAGAAGCTCGACTCGGTCCGCGCCCGCCTGGCCACCGTCTACGACCCCGCCAACCCCGAGGTGGACGTGGCCACCGACCTGAAGAACCTCTCCGAGGTGTTCGGCCAGGTCTACCTGCACGCCGCCTGAAACGTCCGCGATCATCGGACCGTGGCATGCCCGTCAGGGTCTTGTCGCGGTCCGGTTTTTGCCGGCGACCACCCCGCAAGACGTTCGACGTTCCGTAAGGAAGGCCGGGCCCTCAGCGCTTGCTGTCCATGACGGCCTGCCGGGCCCGGAGGGCGATCTCCAGTTCGAAACGGATGTCCGGATCGGCGAGCTGGTCGCCGTACAGCTCCTCGAGCTGCCGCAGCCGGTACCGCACGGTCTGTGGGTGCACGTGCAGCCTGGCGGCCACCTCTCCCGCGCCCCTGCCGTGCCGCAGCCAGGCCAGCAACGTCTCCGCGAGCCGGTCCTGCTGGGCGGGCCGCAGGTGGGCCAGGGGCGCGAGGCGTACCTCGGCCAGGGCGCTGACCAGCTCCTCGTCCTTGAACACCACGAGCGTGGCCATGTGGTCCTCGCAGCGCAGGAGCCCGCGCGGCAGCAGGCCGCGCCGCGACAGCTCCAGCGCCTCCCGCGCCCAGCGCAGCGACGTCGCGGCGGCGGCGAGTGGCACGGCCGGGCCGATCGTGCCCCAATGCCCGCGCAGCGCCTGCTCCAGCATCTGCGCCTGGCCCGGGCCGCTGGGGTCGGGCACCAGCAGGCAGGGCGCCGGCCGGTCAAGACCCGACAGCACGTCGGGGGGCAGCGCGGGCAAGCGGCAGGCGCCGCGCTGGGCGGGGACGCGAGAGGGCTGATCGTCGAGGGCCACGCAGGCGACCGTTCTCGGCAACCGCCATCCCGCCGCCTTGGCCAGGTCCGCGATGGCCTCCGGGCTGGCGGGCGGCTGGCTGAGCAGCAGGTCGAGCAGTCGGTTGCGGCGGCGTTCGATCTCGCCGGCCGCGTGCGCCCTGGCCTCCTCGAAGCCCTCCGCCGCCGCGTCGGCGAGCTGGTCGAGATAGACGAAGATGGCCTCGGCCAGGTCGTACAGGGACTGGGGGGACAGCCCGAGCGGGTCGGCGATCTCCGTCAGCCGCCGCCAGCCGACCCGGGCGCCGAGCCGCATCGCCGTCTGCAGCGGCTCCAGGTTGCGGCCCTCGGCGGCCTCGCCCCTGCCTATCATGCGGAACGGCTCGGGGTCCCAGGGCGCGCCCGGGTTCGCGATGTGGTCGAGGAAGCCCTCGATGGCCTGCTCGACCGCCATCCTGATGACCTTGATGTAGAACTCGTCGTCGGGCCGGGCGTACTCGGGGATCCGGGTCTGGATCTCCTCGATCACCTCCTGGGAGACCCGGCCGATGCCCGACCTGAGCGTTTTCACGATGTCCGCGGGTGTACGGCTTTCGCTGCTGTCACTCTTGATGGCCATCGTCCCTCCTGCCGCCATTGTTGCGCAGGCGACAGTGGTTTTGTAGCAAATGCTTGGTTTGCTATCACTTCTGGATGAAGGCCCCGAACTCCTCCATGTCGATCAGCCCGTCGCCGTCCTTGTCGAGCTTGCGCACCCCTTCCTGTGCCGCCTCCAGCGTCACCGGCTGGCCGAGCACCTCCATGAGGCGTACGAGCTCGGTTGCGGAGATGCGGCCGTCGTTGTCGGCGTCGATCAGGTCGAAGGTGATCGCGTAGTCGCTCATGCGCCCTCCTCCGTCGGTCGCATGAACGACAGTCGGCTGTGTTTGATTTGTCGCTCGCTTCGCTCGCTCATGGAGTCGCCCTTCTGCGGGATCCGATGTCGCGTCAGACCTTAGTGGCGACTTGTCGTAGCGCGTCAATGAATGCCGCTACTTGTGGGCTCTTATCCCCTGCGCCACATGATGATCTCCATCAACCGGACACAGCCGAGGATCTTCCAGCTCGACACGGGAGCGACGACGGCCGGCCTCAGCATGCAGCTCGGCGGTGATCCGGTCGACGCCGTCGTTGAGTTTCATCACCCGTTCGCCTCGTTCCAGGAGCCGGGTGACCGGCCGGAAGTTGCCCGCGGTGGTGCGGTTGATCGCGGCCCGGGGAAGGCAGGATCGCCGGAAAGATCTTGTTTGCAGGTGGAATCTCATCGAGGGCGATGGGCCCGGATGTCCACAGGGCGTCCATCGGGATCGCGAGCCGTCATCGTCCATTGCGTGGGCAGTGTCTCGATCTGTCCGACCGGCCGCCCGGCATCCAGAATCCGTTCGCGAAGCTCACACAGTTGTTCGTATGTGCCCACGCGCAGTCCCCAACCCGCCCGGTTCAGGGGATCAAGATCGAGGGCGGGGACGGTAGCGGTTTCGGCGATCATCAGATGGTCGGCCCCGCCGACATCGAGGACTGCGATCCGAGGATCAGCAGAGGTTGCAGCGCGCTCGAACGCGAGCGTTGCTCCGAGCAACTCCGTGTAGTACGCCACGAGCTGGTCGAGTTCGGTCGTGGACAGTGTCAGATGGTTGATTCCGAGCAGATCGGTCATGATCAACCGAGCGTAGCTCAGCCACATCACGATCTTGCTCTCGGGATCGAAGACCCCTTCTGACGGGCGTGTGGGCGGTGGGGTGTCTGTGAGCTCTGAAGGCGCCGAGGGTCTGCTTTCTATCGGGTCTTCTGCACGTGGGTGGTGTCGGTGTCGAGGAGGGCGCCGTCGGCGCTGGTCGGCGCGATTTCCGGCACAGGGATGCCGTGCTGGTCGACAAGGGTGGAGTGGGTCTCGCCGGGCGCGTAGGCGTGGCGTTCTCCCCACTGTCGCAGGGTGAGGATGACTGGGAAGAGGTCGCGGCCGGCGTCGGTGAGCACGTACTCCCGGCGGCGGCCCGATGGTGCGGTGCGCTGGGCGAGGAGCCCGTGAGCGGTGAGCTTGCGGAGGCGATCGGTGAGGATGTTGCGGGCGATGCCGGTGCGTCGCTGGAACTCGGTGAAGGATCGTGCCCCGTCCATCGCGTCGCGGATGACGAGAAGGCTCCACCTGTCGCCGACGAGGTCGAGCGTGCGGGCGACGGGGCAGTCGGGGTCGGTCCAGTCGAGGTTCGGGGCGCGCATGGTGGTGCGCGACATGACACCTCCCGATGAGTTGCGGATTGAAACCATTATGCCGTACGGTCAAATTAGTTTCAATATGCTACTGATTGGGATTGGAGTGCGATGGACGTGTGGCGGCGGTTGCTGCTCGCGGTGGTGTGTGGTGTCGCTGTGGCGAGCATCTACGCCTCCCAGCCAGTTCTGGAGCCGATGGGACACGATCTCGGCGTGCCGGCAGAACTCACGGGGTGGATCGTCGCGACCGGCCAGATCGGCTATCTGGCAGGGCTGGTGCTGCTGGTGCCGCTTGGCGATGTGGTCGACAGGCGCCGACTCATCGCCGTGCACCTGGCGCTCACCGCAGTGGGCCTGATCCTGACGGCCTCGGCGTCAGCCGCATGGGTGGCGTTCGTGGGGCTCGCGGTGGCTGGGGTGTTCGCGGTCGTGGTGCAGACCACGGTGGCCTACGCCGCGTCGGTCTCACTGCCTGCCGAACGCGGACGGAACATCGGTGTCGTGACCTCGGGCGTTGTGGTCGGCATCCTTGGCGCGCGGGTCGTCACCGGCACGCTCGCCGAGGTGTGGGGCTGGCGGAGCGTCTATGCCGTGCTCGCGGTGCTGTCACTCGGGCTCACGGTCCTCGTCCTCGTCTTACTACCGTCAGAGGAGCGCCCCAACCGGCCTGCGGGGTACAGGCGGGCCGTCGTCTCACTCCGCGGACTGTTCGGGCAGCGCATCTTCCTGACGCGCGGGCTCATCACGTTCTTCTTGTTCGCATCGTTCGGAACGCTGTGGAGCGGACTGTCCCTGCCGCTGGCGGACAGGCCGTGGCAGCTGAGCGAGAGCCAGATCGGACTGTTCGGCATCGCCGGACTCGCCGGCGCACTCGGCGCGGCACGCTCGGGACGGTGGGCGGATGCGGGACGGGCGGCCCCGATCACCGGTCTCGCGCTCACCCTGCTCATCCTCTCGTGGGCGGCGACCGCGCAGCTGCCGTGGTCACTGTGGCTCCTCGTCGTCGGAATCGTGGTTCTCGACTTCGCGGTCCAGGCTGTGCATGTGAGCAACCAGCACCTGCTCACCGTCGCGCATCCGGATCGCACCAGCAGCGTCATCGGCAGCTACATGGTCTTCTACTCGCTCGGCTCCGCCCTCGGCGCAGCCGCAACCACCGCCATCTTCACCGCCCACGGCTGGGCGGGCTCCAGTCTCCTCGGGGCCGGATTCGCGGCCTGCGCGCTGGCCGTCTGGGCGACCGACAGGCGACTACCCCTCGATAGCGCGAACCTCCGATCCCAGAGCCCCGAGTTGCAACACGGTTGAACCGGGGAGAGAACGATGCCGGGGCATGCCGATGAGGATCGGCCCCAGGCTGCTGCGGTCGTAGAAGTCGTGGACCTGATCGAGGGTGCGGCTCGGTGTGGCAGCACCGTGGCACCTGTGCCCGCGCCGCCGCGTCCGTGGCCTTGGTTTCGCGGCGGCCCCCCGGACCCCGGGATGCTAGGCCGATTCCGGCGAGCTCGCATATGGATCGTTCCAGAGCGGTTGAGGATATGCCGGACGGCAGATGGCCAGGCGCCCCCGGCCGCAAGCTCGGACTGCTCCGCCAGGTCCGTGAGCTGCGGATTCGCGTCCGTTTCAGCCCTGTCTGCCGGGTAGGTGCGGGCTCGCAGAAGGGAGACTGACATGTGTCTGAGCTGTGGCTGTGGAGAGCCTGACAACGATCACGGCAACAAGGCCAACATCACCGCACAGGACCTGCAAAGCGCCGCTCAAGCGGCGGACATCAGCCCGCAGGAGGCCGCCGACAACATCCAGGCCGGAATCGTCGGCGCCGGCTAGAGGCGCCGGCGCGCCACGTGGCCCAGCGCATCGGCCGGGTCGATGCGCTGGGTCCCGGCGACGGACGCGCTACTGCGCCTGCCGGTGCACGGCCCGGCGCGTCTCGTACCAGGCGTCGCCGACCGGCTCGCCCGCCAGATTCCAGCTCCACGACACCGTCGGGTTGACTCGGCTGTAGAGTCCGGGCCCGATCAGTCCGACCCGTTCGACCGGCTGCTCGGCCACGCCGTAGACCCGCACGCCGCGCGCTGCGAACGGGTCGAGCGACACCAGGTCGTCGACGACCAGGGCGACCTTGAGCCGGCCGGCCCGCAGGTTGCGGAATTTGCGGGTGCTCAGGACCTGCTCGCCGGCGCCGCCGATCCAGAAGCCCTTCCCGTCGCACTCGAACGCGACCGGCACCACGTCCGGCTGCCCGTCATCGGACAGGGTCGCCAGCCGGGCGAGCGGCTGCGACTGCAAGTAGGCGATCTCTTCTTCGGTGAACGACATTCCGGGTCGCTCCTTTCGCATGGTTCACTCCAGGGGTTACACGAACGGTGTCCCGCCGGATCGACAAGCGGGAGACGAAAGAGGAGGTCCAGGTGCCGATACCCGTGATCCTCGACTGTGACCCCGGACACGACGACGTCTTCGCGATCTGGCTGGCCGCCGGGCATCCGGGGATCGACCTCCGCGCGATCACCACCGTCGGCGGCAACGGCCGGCTGGCGCACACCACCTACAACGCGAGGGTGGTGACCGGGCTGGCGGGCATCACGGACGTGCCGATCTCGCCGGGTGCCCCCGGCCCGCTGGTACGGGCGCTGTCCCCGGCCGAGTGGATCCACGGCGGCAACGCGCTCGGCGGGCCGGAGCTGCCGGCGCCGACCGTGGAGGCGGATCTCCGTCCCGCGATCGAGCTCATCCGGGACACCGTGGACGCCGCCGACGAGGACGTCACGATCATCGCCACCGGCCCGCTCACGAACATCGCGACGTTCGTCCGGATATATCCGGACCGGCTGTCGAAGATCCGGGAGATCGTCTGGATAGGCGGCTCCACCGGCCGGGGCAACGTCACGCCGTACGCCGAGTTCAACTGCTGGTGCGACCCCGAGGCCGCGTCCATCGTGCTCGGGTCCGGGCCGCCGTTCACCATGATCGGCCTGAACGTCACCCACCAGGCCCTCGTCACCCAAGAGGTGATCGGGCGCATGAGCGCGATCCGCACGCTCGCCTGAACGCATCGGTCCGGGGTAGCTGCGACGCATGCGACTGACGTACACCTCCGACGTCTGGTACAAGAACGCCGTCGTCTACTGCCTGGACGTGGAGACGTTCAAGGACGGCAACGGGGACGGCGTGGGCGACTTCCGCGGGCTGACACAGCAGATCGACTACCTCGCCGGCCTCGGCGTGACGTGCCTCTGGCTCATGCCGTTCTTTCCCACCCCGAACCGGGACGACGGCTACGACATCACCGACTTCTACAGCATCGACCCGCGGCTGGGCACGCTGGGTGACTTCGTGGAGTTCATGCGCACCGCCCACGACCGCGGCCTGCGGGTGATCGCGGATCTTGTCGTCAACCACACCTCCGACCAGCACCCATGGTTCACGGAATCGCGGTCGAGCAAGGACTCCCCGCTGCGCGACTGGTACGTCTGGTCCGACACCCCCGAGCCGGACGACCCCAGCCAGGTGGTCTTCCCGGACCAGGAGAACTCCTTCTGGGAGTACGACGAGGGATCGGGACAGTACTACCTGCACAGCTTCTACCGGCACCAGCCGGACCTGAACGTCGGCAACCCCGAGGTCAGGGACGAGATCGCGCGCATCCTCGGCTTCTGGATGGAGCTGGGCCTGTCGGGGTTCCGCGTGGACGCCGTGCCGTTCCTCATCGAGAACGTCAACCCGAAGCTCGCCAACCCGCACGAGTTCCTGCAGGATTTGCGGGCGTTCATGACCCGGCGCAAGGGCGGGTCGATCCTGCTCGGCGAGGTCAACGTCCCGTACAAGGAGTTGATCCGATATTTCGGCGACGGCCTCGGCGACCAGATCACTGTGTGCTTCGACTTCATCGGCATGCAGAACGCCTGGCTCGCGATGGCCCGCCAGGACGCCCGCCCCCTCGCCGCCGCCCTCCGCGAGCGCCCTTCGCCGCCGAAGGACTGCCAGTGGGCCATGTTCCTGCGCAACCACGACGAGCTCACCCTAGACAAGCTGACCGAGGACGAGCGGCAGGAGATCTTCCGCGCGTTCGGCCCGCACGAGAGCATGCAGATCTTCGGCCGGGGGCTGCGCCGCCGCCTGCCGTCCATGCTCGGCGGGGACCTGCGGCGCATCAAGATGGCCTACAGCCTGCTGTTCTCACTGCCCGGCACTCCTGTGATCTTCTACGGCGAGGAGATCGGCATGGGGGAGAACCTCGACGAGGAAGGCCGCATGGCGGTCCGCATCCCGATGCAGTGGTCGGACGACGGCGGCTTCAGCCAGGCGGAGCCGGTACGCGAGATCCCCGAGGGCTCCTTCGCCCCCGACCGGGTGAACGTGGCCGACCAGAAACGGGACACGAACTCGCTGCTGCGCTGGTTCCAGCTCCTCATCGAGCGTTACCGGGAGTGCCCCGAGCTGGCGTGGGGCGACTACACGGTGCTGGACAGCGGCCACCACGCGGTCCTGGCCCACCGCTGCGACGTCGACGGTGCCACGATGGTGATCGCGCACAACCTCTGCGACACGGCGCTGGACGTGGAGCTGTCGCTGTCGGGGCTGGAGCGCTGCCAGCTGACGGACCTGCTGGTGGATCGAGCGCTCGAGGTCTCGGACGACGGCGTGGTACGCGTGCCGATGGACCCGCACGGCTGCCGCTGGCTCCGCGCCTCACCCCGGGAGATCCCCCCGGAGGACGCCTCGGTCAAGTCCCAGTAGCGGCCGGCCAGGCGGACATCGCCAGCGTGGCGATGCGAAGCAGCTCGGCATGCCCGGCCCCGTCGCGGGCCTGCGTGGACATGCCCTGGATCACCGACGCGTAGAACCCGGCCAGCCCTTCCGTGTCCGTGCCGGCCGGGATGCGCCCCGCCGCCATGTCGTCGTCGATCCGCCGCTTGAGCGCCGCCTTGCTCGCCTGCCTGAATCCGCGCAGCAGCTCCTCCACCTCCGCGGACTCCGGCCCGCAGTTCACCGCCGCTGAGATGATCAAGCAGCCTCTCGGGTGCTCCTCGCTCGCGTACTCCGCGGCCGCCTCCCGCAGCACCCGCTCGATCGCGCGCCGCCCGGTCGGCTCCTCTGCCAGCGCGCGGGTGGTGAAGGCGCCGTAGGTCTCCTGGTAGCGGCTCACCGCCTCCTCGAACAGCCGCCGCTTGTCCCCGAAGGCCGCGTACAGGCTGGGTGGCCTGATCCCCATCGCGGTGGTGAGGCCGGCGATCGAGGTCGCCTCGTAGCCGTGCCGCCAGAACTCCCGCAACGCGGTCTCCAGCGCCGTGTCCCGGTCGAATGCTCGCTGCCTGGCCATGGACCCATTCTATAGCGATCGCTATGATACGGTTTCTGTATCGATCGCTAAAGAAAGGAGTGGCGATGAAGACCGCCCTCGTAACGGGAGCGAGCAGGGGGATCGGCCGGGCCATCGCGCTGCGCCTGGCCGGCGACGGGTTCCGGGTGGCCGCCGGCTACGCCGCCGATGAAACCGCCGCCAAGGAGGTGGTCAGCCTCATCGAGGGCCGCGGCGGGGTGGCGTTCGCCGTTCAGGCCGATCTGGGCGTGCTGGAGGACGTGCACCGGCTCGCCGAGCGTCTCAGGCAGGAGACGCCTGTGCTCGACGTGCTGGTCAACAACGCGGGCATCGCCGCATCGGGGCCCATCGGGCAGGAGACGCCGGAGACGTACGACCGGGTCTTCGCCGTCAACGTCAAAGGATTGTTCTTCCTCACCCGGCAACTGCTGCCGCTGATCCCCGACGGCGGCCGGATCGTCAACATCACCTCGGGTGTGGCCCGCATCGCCTTCCCCGAGGGCATCGCGTACGCGATGAGCAAGGGTGCGGTGCAGACGTTCACGCTTGCCCTGGCGAAGGAGCTGGGCCCGCGCGGCATCACGGTCAACAACGTCGCGCCGGGCATCATCGACACCGACGCCAACGCGGCCTGGCTACGCGGCGACCCGGGGGCGGAGGCGTACGCGGCGAGCCGGCACGCGCTCAACCGGGTCGGCCAGGCCGACGAGATCGCGAACGCGGTCGCCTTCGCCGCCTCGGAGCAGGCGAGCTTCATCACCGGCAGCACCATCGACGCCACCGGCGGGGGGAACCTCTAAGACGCACACCGCCATCCACAGCTCGGGCGAGGTCCACTACCGCCGGACCGGCCGCGGTCCCGGCCTGGTCCTGGTGCACGGCACCGGCGGCGACGCCGAGACCAACTGGGCCCACCTGGTGCCCGGCTTCACCGACATCCGCACCGTCATCACTCCCGACTACGCCGGCAGCGGCCAGACCGTGACCCGGGCGGCGAGCTCACGCTGGACCTGCTCGCCGGGCAGGTCGCGGCCGCGTTCGAGGGCCCGTCGGATCTCGTCGGCTTCTCGCTCGGCGCCGCCGTCGCGGTCGCGGTCGCCGCCGAGCGCCCCGAGCTGGTCAGGCGTCTGGTCCTGATCGCCGGCTGGACCCACCTCGCCGCCAGATCACCAGTCACCAAGCTGATCAGGGACTTCATTCAGAGGTAGGACGGGCCGGTCACCCGGTGCCGGAAGGTCCACCACACCCATCCCTGGGCGGCCACGAGCAGCGGGATCAGCACCAGGATGACCGGCACCAGGACCGCCCCGGACGTGCCGGGCTCCAGCGGCAGCCGCAGCCCGGCCAGGACCCCGACGGCCAGCAGCGCCGCCGAGGTCAGCGCGTACGTGCGCGCGTCCACCCCCAACCAACCAGCCCCGACCGACCTCCCGTGCCCGGTCCCGCCCGACAGCACGGTCGCCCGCTCGCGCAGCACCCCGCGCAGCCGCAGCGCCGCGAACGTCAGCCCGTGCGTGGCGAACAGCGCCGCCAGCACCAGGGCGGGCAGCACGGCGAACAGCCCGTCCATGCCGAGCAGCACATGGCTGAGCAGCAGACCCCAGCTCAGCGCCAATCCCCAGCTGCCCGCCACGATCGCGCCGTCCCAGAACGTCTGCCACGGCGTCCCCGGCACCCGCCCGCGCAGCCACAGCCCCATGTCGCGCACGACCCACGCCAGCAGCAGCGCCACGACCAGCGAGTAGTTCCCGCTCAGCAGCTCGCCCTCCAGCTCGGGGAACAGCCCCGCCAGCACGCCTGCCGTCGCCACCAGCCACACCTCGTTGCCCAGGAAGAACGGGGCGATCGCGGCGATCACCTCGCGCCGCTCGGCCGCGGACCGGCCGAGATACGGCAGCGTCATGCCCACCCCGATGTCGGCGCCGGCCAGCACCAGGTAGCCGAGCGCGAAGAAGGCCAGAACGAAGATCTCCATGTACGGCTCCTCAGAAGGTCGGGGCGGTGACGGGGGCGTCGATCGGGCGGTCGCCCAGGGTCACGGCACCGGGGCCGCGGCGGGCGTGCCGGGCCAGCAGCCAGTAGTTGATCAGGATCAGGACGGAGAAGACGGCGACGAAGGCCGTGAGCGAGAACCGCATCTGTGCCTCCGTCACGGGCGTCATCGCATCGGCCGTCTTGAGCAGCCCGTACACGGCCCAGGGCTGGCGGCCCATCTCGCGGAAGATCCACCCCGCGATCATGGTGACGAAGGGGACCGGGATCATCGCGGTCAGCAGCCAGTGCCAGAGCCGGAACCCCCGCACTGCCGGGCGGAAGGCCATCAGCACGCAGCTCACGGCGGCCACGAGCAGCATGACGACGAGCAGTAGCACCATCGTGAGGCCCCCGCCCCGCACCCAAGCCACGGGCGGCAGGTAGTCGCCGGAGCCCAGCTTCGCCACCATTTCGGCCTGGGCCTCGGCCAGCCGTTCCTGACTGCCCACCCAGGCGGCGATCTTGGTCGGTTGAAGGGTCTCGAAGCTCAGGCCGCCGAAGGTCGCGGTCAGGAACGTCGCGGGCAGCGCCACGCCCATCCCGAGCCGCAGCGACTTGCGGAAGAAGTCCTGCTCGGCGGTGCGCTTACGCAGGTGGTACGCGCTCACCCCTGCCATGAAGAACCCACCGGTGATCATCGCGCCGCCCATCACGTGCCAGAACGCGATCTGCGCCGCCGGATTGGCCACCATCGCGCCGAAGTCGACCAGCCGCAGGACACCACCGTCCACCGCGTGACCGACGGGGTTCTGCAGGAAACCGTTGGCGATCATGATCCAGAACGCCGACGCGTACGCCGTCAGCGTGACGATCCAGATCAGCGCCAGGTGCGCCCACCGGTTCAGCTTGTTCCAGCCGAAGATCCACAATCCCAGGAACGTGGACTCGATGAAGAACGCCACCAGCGTCTCGATCGCCAGCGCCGAGCCGAAGACGTTGCCCGCGTACTCGGTGAGCCCGCTCCACGACAGCCCGAGCTGGAACTCCATCACCAGGCCGGTGACGATGCCCATCGCGTAGTTGATGATGTAGAGCTGACCCCAGAACCGCGTCATCCGCATGTGGATCGGGCTGCGGGTCAGGGTCGCCCTGGTCTGGATGACGGACACCAGAGTCGCCAGACCGAGCGTGAGCGCGACGAAGAGGAAGTGCGCACCCGCGGTGAGCGCGAACTGCAGGCGGGCGAGATCCACGGTTTCCATGGTCAGAGCATCCGGGCACGGCTACGCCCGCCGCGTCATGCTCAGGCGGGCACCTGGCGTACATCCCGGGATGCATCCGGCCGCCCGGCGTACATCTCAGGGGGTAAGCCAGCCAGGAGTGATCATGCCGGCCTCGTACGCGATCACCACGAGCTGGGCCCTGTCGCGTACCGCGAGCTTGGTCATGATGCGGCTGACGTGCGTCTTCGCCGTGGCGGGGCTGAGCACGAGCCGGGCCGCGATCTCGTCGTTGGACAGGCCGGCCGCCACCAGCGTCATGACCTCGCGCTCGCGCTCGGTGAGCGCGTTCAGCTCCGGGCCGGGGTCGGGGCGCTTGACCCGGCCGGCGAACTCGGAGATCAGCCGCCGGGTGACCGACGGCGAGATCAGCGCGTCGCCCCTGGCCACGACCCGGACCGCGTGGATGAGCTCGGCCGGCTCTGTGTCCTTGACCAGGAAGCCGCTCGCGCCGGCACGCAGTGCGCCGTACACATAGTCGTCCAGGTCGAACGTGGTCAGAATGATCACCTTGACGCCGTCCAGCCGGGGGTCGCCGGCGATCTGCCGGGTGGCCTCCAGGCCGTCGAGCTCGGGCATCCGGATGTCCATCAGCACGACGTCCGGGCGGTGCTCGCGGGCCCCGGCGACGGCCGCCGCGCCGTTGGGCGCCTCGGCGACGACCTCGATGTCGTCCTCGTCGCTGAGTATGGACCTGAACCCGGCACGCACCAGGGTCTGGTCGTCGGCGAGCAGTACACGGATCATGGGGCCCCATTCGATGGCAGGTTCAGCGGCAGGCGGGCGACGACGCGGAAGCCGCCCTCGGGACGCGGGCCGGCCTCCAGGGTGCCGCCGAGCGCGGCCGCACGCTCGCGCATGCCCTGCACGCCGAAGCCGCTGCCCCCGTCGTACGTGGCACCCGGCCCATCATCCTCCACGCGGATCATGATATTTGCGGACGTGTTGGCGACCGACAGCGTGGCCGTGGTCGTACCGGAATGGCGGGAGACGTTCGTCAGGGCCTCCCTGATGATGCGGGTCGCGGCCAGGTCCACCTCGGTCGGCACCCCGTCGAGCGGCCCCGACAGCTCGGTACGCACCTCCAGCCCGGAGGCCGCGACCAGCGCGTCCACCCGGGCCAGGCTGTCGGCCGGAGCGGTCGGCGCGTCCTCGTCCACCTGTCGCAGCACCCCCAGCGTGGTCCGGAGCTCGCGCAGCGTCTCCTTGCTGGTGTCCTTGATCGTCCGCAGCGCCTTCTCGGCGTCCTCGGGCCGCTTCTTCAGCCCGTGCAACGCGGCGGCCGCCTGCACATTGATCATGGAGATGTTGTGCCCGAGCACGTCGTGCAGCTCCCTGGCGATCCGCAGCCGCTCCTCGCTCTCGCGCCGCCTGGCCTCCTCCTCCATAGTGCGCTCGGCGTCGGCCGCGCGCCGCTCGGCCTCCATCATGTACGCGCGGCGGTTGCGGGTGACCCCGCCGAACGCGATGGCCGCCACCACCCATCCGGCGATCGCGACGAACAGGCTGTCGTCGACGTGCCGGATCCCGCCGGTCTCGCCGAGCCCCATGCCCAGCAGCAACGTTGCCCCCGTGGCGATCGCCGCGGTGAGCGCGCCCCGGTCGGCGGCGGTGTAGAGCACGACGAACGCCAGCACGAGGATCGGCCCGTCGAGCCGCGCCCACGGGTAGTAAGCGGCGACGGACACGGCCACGACGATCAGCGCCGCGACCGGATACCTTCGCCGCGCCAGCGTCGCGGCGAACGCCGCCAGCGGGAGCACCACGTCGAGCACGTTCGGTTGTACGGCGCCGCGGAACGCATAGGCGAGCAATGTGCCGACCAGCACGGCGCCGATCGCCACGAGCGACGCGATCGTGCTGGGGGGCGGCTTTCGCATGCCACCCATTCTGGACGGGTAGAGCGGATGAATGAGCACAAGGGACGAACTACGCCATATTGAAGAGGATCTGACGCGGCTCAGGGCAGAGAACCGGGACATCCGAGAACAGATCCGGGACATGGGCGCGACCGACCAAATCGAGAAGGCCGCCGTGATCAGCCAGGCGGACGAGCAGATCGAGCTGATCGCCGATCTCGAACGCCGGCGCGACTCACTGATCGCCCGCCTGGAGAAGGAAGAGGGAGCCCGGGACTAACGGAGCGGGGCGCCGACCTCGTGCAGGTGGCGCAGGGCCTGCCCGTACGAGTCGATCAGCCCTGTCTGCAGGTAGCTGACGCCGATCTCGGCGCAGTACTCCTGCACGATGGGCTGGGCCCGGCGCAGGTTGGGGGCCGGCATGTGGGGGAAGAGATGATGCTCGATCTGGTAGTTGAGCTGGCCGAGCGCCACGTCGGTGAAGACGCCGCCCCTGACGTTGCGCGAGGTGAGCACCTGCTTGCGAAGGAAGTCGAGCTTGTCCTCCTTGGTCAGCACGGGCATGCCCTTGTGGTTGGGCGCGAACGTGCACCCCAGATAGAGCCCGAACAGCCCCTGGTGCACGGCCAGGAACACCAGTGCCTTGCCGAACGGCAGCACGGCGAAGACCGCGCCGAAGTAGAGCACGAAGTGCGTGACGAGCAGCGCCAGCTCCGGCCACCGCCGCTTGGCCGACGGCTGGAACAGGGCCTTGAAGCTGGCCACGTGGAGGTGCCAGGCCTCGAGGGTGAGCAGCGGGAAGAACCAGAAGGCCTGATGTCTCGCGATGAATCGCGGTAGTCCCCGGCTTCTGATGGCCTGTTCCTCCGACCAGACGATGACGGCGGGAGAGACGTCGGGGTCGTGGTCCTCGTGGTTGGGATTGGCGTGATGGCGGTTGTGCTTGGTGGTCCACCAGCCCCAGCCGAGCCCGACGCCGAGGTTGCCGATCAACAGGCCCACGACATCGCTGGGCCGCCGCGTACGGAACACCTGCCGGTGTCCGAGGTCGTGGGCGACGAACCCGAACTGCGCGAAGACGACGGCCAACGCGGCTGCGACGAGCAGCTGCAGCCATGAGTCGCCCACCCAGGCGAACAACGCCCAGCAACCGAGGTAGGCGACGACGACGATGCTGAATCGTGTCGCGTAATAAAAGGGACGCCGGTCCAGTAGGCCGGCGTCCGCAATCTTCTGGGCTAGTCGGGCGAAGTCGCTGCCCCGAGTCTCCAGCGTGCCAGGACTGACCACAGGTCTCCTTCCTCGCGGTGCACGTTGCCCCAACCCTGGCGCATCCGGGCTGGAAGGGGAAGCCCCGCCTCACCGCGTCCGGCAGAGATCCGGCAACGGGCCCCTCAGCGCGTACCTTTCCGGGTCCGGTATCGCCGCGCCCCTCGCCAGCGCCGCCTCGTAGCCCTCCGCGCCCAGGGCGTCCCGGCACCTCGCGGCCAGGGCGCCCACGAAGGGGTCGGCCGATTCGCGGATCCCGCGCAGCGCCCGGGCCGCGCCGAGCAGCTCGGCCGCCGTCACCGGCGCCAGGTGCTCGGCCACGCCTTCCAGCACGCTCGCCCGCGCGGTCCGGTCCGAGCAGGTCGCCATCAGCTCCAGGGCCGCCCGCAGCGGCTTGACCGGTTCACCTACCCTGGCCAGCTCGACGTTCATGAGGGCTCTGAACTGGGGGCTGGTGTCGAGGTCCATGGCCAGCGCGGCCTCCAGCAGCCGGGCGGCCGCGCCGGGGTCGCCGCTCCGCCTGGCCAGCTCGGCCCTGGCGTGCATGACACGCGCCGCCATCTCCTGGTCCTGCGACCGGGCCGCCGACTCCCGGGCCCGCTCCAGCGTGGCGGCGGCTCCGGCCAGGTCGCCGGCCCGGCACTTGAGCTGCCCGGCCCGCAGCAGGAACGTCATCGGCCCGAGCGGCGTGTCCAGCCCCGCCAGCTCGGCCGCCAGCCGCTCGGGCTCCTCGGCCAGCGCGACCGCGGCGGCGAAGTCCCCGCGATTCTCGGCCACCAGCGAGAGCCAGTAGAGCGCCGCCCACTGCCCCCACCGGTCGCCGGTCTTCCTGAACCCCACCAGCGCCGGCTCCAGCAGGTCCTCCGCCCCCGCCACAGGCCCGTACTCGAACCGCACCACCCCGCCCACCAGCAGCGCCGCCGATCTGGTCCACGGGTCGGGATGCGTACGCAGCCGCTCGACGCTCATCTCGGTGTGCTCCACCACGTCGGCCGGCGGCCCCAGCGCGCCGCCCAGGGCCCAGAAGCTCAGCGCCGCAGGGTGGTCCGACTCGCGTACGGCCGCGGTCGGCTCGCCGCCCGCCAGCACCCGGCACAACCCGTGCGCCACCTCCCGCCCCTCCGGCGGCACGTCCCCGACCCGGCGCAGCACCGCCGCCGCCTGCTCGGCCATCTCGTGCCGCCTGCCCCGTACGATCCAGGACCAGAACCGCGGCAGGATCAGCCGGAGCGGATCTGCGGAGTGCCGCAGGGCGGCGTCCAGGTTGCCCTGCTCGGCGTCCAGCAGCGCCAGCCACCTCAGCTGCCCGCCCGTCCGCAGGTGCGGCTCCGCGGTCTCGGCCAGCTCGGTGTAGTAGCGGGCGTGCGTCTGGCGTAGGCCGGGGAGGTCGGCGGCGGCGTACTGCCTGATGGTCTCCAGCATCGTGTAGCGGTCGCCGGAGATCGCGATGAGCGATTTGTCCACGAGCGAGGAGAGCAGGTCCGGGTCGCCGCCGCAGACCCGGGCGATCGCGTCGTACGTGGCGCCGCCGGAGAACACGGTCAGTCCGCGCAGGAGCTCCCGCTCGCGCTCTGACAGCAGGTTCCAGCTCCAGTCGATGACGGCGCGCAGCGTGCGGTGCCGCGGCTCGGCCGTACGCCCGCCGCGGAAGGCCAGCCGGTCGCCGAGCTGCTCGACCAGCACCGACACCGGCATCGTCCGCAGGCGGGCGGCGGCCAGCTCGATGGCCAGCGGGATGCCGTCCAGCTCGCGGCAGATCCGCGCCGCCTGCGCCCGATCCACCTCCAGGCCCGGCCGCGCGGCGGCCGCCCGGTCCATGAACAGCCCGACGGCCTGCTCTTCGGGCAGCGGCGGTACGGCGTGGATCATCTCGCCGGGGATGTCCAGCGGCTCTCTGCTGGTGGCCATGATCCTCAGCCCCGCCACCTCCGACAGCAGCCGCTCGGCCACCCGGGCGGCCTGCTCGATCACGTGCTCGCAGTTGTCCAGCACGATCAGTGGCGCGGTGCCGCGCAGTGCCGCCACGAGGTCGGTCGCCTTGAGCACGCCCTCCATCGCCGCCCGTACGTCGGTGGCGGCGGCCAGCTCCACCAGCCAGGTCCCGTCCGGCACGTCGAGTCCCGCCGCCACCTCCACCGCCAGCCGCGTCTTGCCCGCCCCGCCGGGCCCGACCAGCGTGACCAGCCGCGCCCCTTCGCCTCCGAGCAGAGTCTTGAGCCGGGCGACATCCTCCGACCGCCCCACGAAGCTCGTGAGCCGGGCAGGCAGATTGCTCCTCGGTGACGGCTCCGCGTCCCTCAACGCCGCCAGATGCGCTTCCCGCAAGTCAGGCCCCGGATCGGCGCCCAGCTCATCGGCCAGGGCCTCCTTGATCCGCTCGAAGACGGCCAGCGCCTCCGCCCGCCGCCCATGGGCCACCAACGCCCGCATCAGCAGCGCGTGGAAGGGCTCCCGCGACGGATGCGCCGCGACCAACTCCTCCAGCTCGGCAACCAGCCCACCCAGCCCGTCCCCGTCAACGCCACGCTCGCCCCCATCGATGGTCGCGCGGCGCTTGGCAGTGGTCCGGTCGCCGTCGGCGGGTGGTGCGGCGGCGAGGTCGAGGCCGATCCGGGTCGCCAGGGCCGTGAGCCTCAGTTCCTCCAGTCGAGCCGCCGGAGCCGCGGAGAACGGCAGGCCGGCCGCGTCCGCCAGCGCCGCACCCCGCCACAGTCCCAGAGCCCGATGAACGTCACCACCCCGCACCAGCCGCTCGAACGCCCAGGCGTCCACCTCGTCGACCGGCACGTCCAGTGAGTACCCGGAGGGGTGGGACGCGATGATCCCGGAAGTCTCGCGCCGCGCCCGGGACACCAGCGACTGCAACGCCGCCACCGGATGCGCAGGCGCCTCACCGGGCCAGAGATCATCGATCAGCCGGTCAGCGGTCACCACCCGCCCGGGATCGAGCGCCAGCCGTACCAGCAGCGCCCGCACCCGGGCCCCGCCGATCTCCGCCCCCGCCACCCGAAGCGGCCCCAGAATCCCGACCCGCATCCACCCTCCACGATCGCGCCGCCTCCACAGTACGCACGCCGCCGAGAGGGAGCCCCCTCACCATTCCAGCCGCTCCCGCAGGACCTCCGTCGGCAGGTGCGGCACCGTGGCCTCGGTGAACTCCGGCAGCCCCACGACCAGACCGTCGTCCACCACCCGGAGTCCCGGCCCCGCGGACGGCCCTCTGACGTGCCGGGGCGCGATGTTGTAGAAGCTCCCCGTGCCGTAGTCGATGCGCACGCTCTCCAGCGCCGGCCGCGCGCGGGCCAGGCACGCCCCCATCGGCAGCCCCAAGTCGGCCGGCGAGATGAGCGTGTGGGCGTTGCCCGCCACGACCAGCGCGGGCTCGATGCGCGCCCCCAGCACCCGCTCCGCCATCGCCGCCTCCCGCTGCGACCAGTCGCCGGTGAACATGCCACCGTCGAACAAGGCGACCCGCAATCCGTCGATCTTCCGCAACACCGCCAGATGCCCCGCGGTGACGCGCCCGTCGCCGAGCCACCACAGCGGATGGTCGAGCCCGCTCCCGTCGGCCAGATGGGCGTCGAGCCGCGGCCGCAGGTCCTCCGGCCATTCGAGGGCCAGGTTGGTCAGCCCGAGCAGCCGCATCAGGCCGAGGATGACCAGCGGGTTCTCCCTGACCCCGTGTATCTCTCCGAGCAGCAGCAACCCGGCCTCGTCGACCGACCGCCTGGCCCGGTCGAGCGCCGCCGGCTCGGCGGTGAGCTCGAAGTCGTCGGTATCGAACGCGGCGACGGCCCGCTGGAGGCCGTCGAGGGTGTCGACGCTTGGCATGCTTACACAGTGTTCGCGCGGATCCTCCGGCGCAACAGGCCGGACTACGAGAACACCTTGGCCTTGAGCGAGGGCATCCGCTGCACGAGACGCAGGAAGGCCTTGAACCCCATCCGCGCCACCCGGCTGTCGCCCACGAACTGCTCGGCCGAGCGCAGGGAGTCGCGTACGGCGGCGAAGCCGTACTCGCGCATCTCGGCCTCGTAGCCGGCGATGGCCTCGATCGGGTCCCCGCCGGAGGTGAGGGCACGGCAGAGGAGGCGGGCGTCGCGGAGCGCGGTGTTCGCGCCGATGCCGCGCATGGGGGTCATGCTGTGGATGGCGTCGCCGAGCAGGGTGATGTTCGTGGCGGGCCAGGGGCCGATCGGGATCGACGTGCGGATCGGCAGCAGGCTGACGGTGTCGGGATGCGACAGGTCGATCATTCTGCGCAGGTCCGGATGCCATGACCTGATCATCCGCGCCACGGCCTCCTTGAGCTGGTCGCCCGACATTTCGGAAACATCGGACGGGAAACGTCCGGCCGCCGCGCCGACCGCCCACAGGATGTAGCTGCCGGCGTTGTCCATCAGCGCGCCCTCCTGCTCCGTCGCCCCGATCCCGGCGTCCGGCAGGACGACGTCGCTCAGGTCGTGCGGCGCGCAGAACAGGCCGATGCCCTTGGGCGGGATCACGTTGTTCGGCCCCTCCACCAGCCGCGGCGCCAGCAGTTTCCTGGTCTCGCCGGTGAGCGGGAACTTGCCCGCGACGGTGGTGATCCGCGTGTCCACCCGCTCGGCGTGCGGCAGGTACTGCCGGCGCACCCGCGAGTTCCCGCCGTCCGCGGCCACCGCGACGTCCGCGGTCTCGCTCGTGCCGTCGGCGAAGTGCAGCCGTACGCGCCCGCCGGGCAGGCGCTCGTACCTCTCGTACGTCTTCCCGAATCGGACGACTTCGTCCATCCCCGCCAGCAGCACCTGCCTGAGTGTGATGCGGCTGACCGAGTGGTGGTCGTCGGCCGGGTCGCCCGCCTCGGGCGTCTCGATCAGCGCCAGCAGGTCGAGCCGCTCGGTGAGGAAGCCGAAGTCCTGCCCGCCCCGCCCGGTCGTGTCGAGGAAGGACCGCCACAGGTGCTCCGGCAGGCAGTCGTGCAGCGCGCGGGCGCCGTGCGGGTCGATGTGCACGCGGTACCCCTGCAGCCGGTCGGCCGGCGTCCGGTCCCGCTCGTAGACGGTCACGTCGCGGCCCGCCTTGCGCAGCCCCTGGGCCAGGCAGAGCCCGCCGATCCCGCCGCCGATGATCGCGATGTCGTTCGTGGTCTTCGTCATGTCCCCGACTATCAACCGTATGGATGATTCTGTCAACCATCCGGATGGATGATAACGTGGGGCCATGAGACGAGCACCGGAGGAGAAGCAGCGCGACCCCGAACGCACGAAGGCCCGGATCCTCCAGGCGGCTCTGGAGGAGTTCGCGGCCAAGGGGTTCGCGGGGGCGCGGGTCAGCGAGATCGCCGCCAGGGCGGGGGTGAACAAGCAGCTGATTTCGTACTACTTCGGCGGCAAGGAGGGCCTCTACCAGGCGCTCACCACCCGCTGGCAGAGCGAGGAGAGCGCGTTCGCCGACAGCTCGTCCTCGCTCGGCCGCCTCCTGGCCGGCTACGTCCGGTTCAACGCCGAGCGGCGTGACTTCGGCAAGCTCATGGTCTGGCAGGGCCTGACCGACGACGGTCCGCCCGATCCCGCGTTCGCCGAGGACGTGCGCCGTGACCTGGAAGCGCTGCGCCGGCGCCAGCGGGCCGGCGAGTTCCCCGCGGACGTCGATCCGGCCGCCATGCTGGTGGCGCTGTTCTCGATGGCCGCCGCCGGCATCTCGTTCCCGCAACTCGTCCGTGCCGCCTGCGACCTCGACCCTGCTTCGCCCGAGTTCGGCGAGTACTACGCCGAGCAGTTGGACAAGCTGATCGGGCACCTGGCCGAGGTCACCGATCCGTAAGATCCGCGGGCCCCGGTCCGGTGTTGGATCGGCGGCATGCGCGTGCTCCTCACCGGCTCGGCCGGCTTCATCGGCAGCCACATCGCGGAGGTCCTCGACGACGAGGTGATCGGTGCCGACCTGCGCACGGGTGTGGACGTCCGGGACGAAGCCGCCCTGGACCGCCTCCTGCCGGGCGTCGACGCCGTGGTCCACCAGGCCGCCAAGGTCGGGCTCGGCGTCGACGTGGCCGACCTGCCCGCGTACGCCTCGGTCAACGCGTACGGCACCGCGACCCTGCTGGCGGCCATGGCCAGGCACGGCGTGGACCGGCTGGTGCTGGCCTCGTCCATGGTCGTGTACGGCGAGGGCGCCTACGACTGCCCCCGCCACGGCCGCGTCCGCCCGGGGCCGCGGCGTCCGTCGGACCTGGCTTCCGGCCTGTTCGATCCCCGCTGCCCGCTCTGCGGCAACGTCCTGTCCCCGTCGGTCATCGATGAGGACGCCCCACTGGACCCCCGCAACGCCTACGCCACCACCAAGCTCGCCCAGGAGCACCTGGCCGCCAACTGGGCCCGCGAGACCGGCGGCACCGCCGTGGCCCTGCGCTACCACAACGTCTACGGCCCCCGCATGCCCCGGGACACGCCGTATGCCGGGGTCGCGTCCCTCTTCCTGTCCGCCCTGCTGGCCGGGCGGGCGCCCACGGTCTTCGAGGACGGGGGCCAGCAGCGCGACTTCGTCCACGTACGCGACGTGGCCAGGGCCAACGTCCTCGCGCTCCGTGCGGGGACGGCGGGGGCGCTGACGGCGTACAACATCGCCAGTGGCACCCCCCGGACGGTCGGCGACCTGGCGGCGGCCCTGGCCGCTCAGACCGGCGGCCCCGAGCCGGTGACGACGGGCGACTACCGGCTCGGGGACGTCCGCCACATCGTCGCCTCACCCGCCAGGGCTGCCAGGGAACTGGGCTTCACGGCGGAGATCTCCTTCGAGGACGGCATGAAGGAGTTCGCCCAGCAGTAAGGGCTGGAGGCCGACGATCGCGAGGTCAAGCGGGCGCGGCGTGCCATGCGGCGCCTGACGCCTCGCGCGCCCGCCGCCTGACGTCATCGGTCCGTAAGGAACGGGGCCGGGTGCGGGCTCTAGCGTCGGAGCCATGATCGATGTCGTGTTGCCCTGTCTGGACGAGGCCGAGGCGCTGCCGTGGGTGCTGGACCGGATGCCGCCCGGCTACCGGCCCATCGTGGTCGACAACGGCTCCACCGACGGCTCCGACCAGGTGGCCGCCGCCCACGGAGCCCTGGTCGTACGCGAGCCGCGCCGCGGGTTCGGCGCCGCCTGCCACGCCGGCCTGCTGGCCGCCACCAGCGAGATCGTCTGCTTCATGGACGCCGACGCCTCGCTCGACCCCCGCGAGCTCCCGCTTCTCACGACGCGGCTGGATGAGGCGGACCTGGTGCTGGGCCGCCGGGTGCCCACCGCGGCGCGAGCCTGGCCGGTCCACGCCCGCCTGGGGAACGCGGTCCTGGCCCGCCGGTTGCGGCGCGCGGCCGGTGTTCCGGTGCGTGATCTCGGCCCGATGAGGGCCTGCCGCCGTGCCGCGCTGATCGGTCTCGGGCTGGCCGATCGCCGCTTCGGTTATCCCCTCGAAATGGTGCTGCGGGCGGCGGCGGCCGGATGGCGGGTCGCGGAGGTCGATGTCCACTATCACCCGCGCGCCGGCCGCTCCAAGGTCACGGGCACCGTACGGGGAACCCTCCGGGCGATCAAGGACATGCGGTCGGTCCTCGCCGCCCATCAGGGGCAGCGTACGACCATTCCCGCATAAGGGCACTGAACCACGCGATCCAGCTGCACCGCGATCCAGAGGCCGCCACCCGCGCCCGCCGCGCCGTGTGCGCCCGCCTGGGCGGCTAGGGCTGCGGCCATCGGACCGGGCCCGAATGAGGCTAGCTCGCCGAGAGCCGGTCGAAGAGCTCCAGCGCCGCCTTGCGCACCTCGTCAGGAGACAGCCCGTCCAGCGTCTCCCTGGCGTGCGTGATGTCGCGAGTCGTGGCCAGCGTGATGGCCACGGACGAGGCGGCGGCGCGGTCGATCGATCCCGTCGGGGCGGCGTCGGCCAGCTGCTGGGCGCTCGCGGCGAGGTCGAGGTTGTCTCTCAACGGATCTCCTCGGATGAAGACGGTTCGGCCCATTGCATCATCTGGCATCGTGTCTCATCCACCATTCGGTGAATTCCCGGCATCGCCCATCGGCAACGAACCGTATCACCCAAAGATTGCTATAGGTTTTGTCCGGATACGTGGTCACTCCTTGAATGACGCCCACGTCCTCCGTCACGCACACCGGGTGCCACTCGAACGTGGCCTCACCTGGTTTGTCCTGCCGGTCGAGCCAGTTTCTGACGATCTCCTCCCGCCCGTGCCACGGCGCGCTGTACGGCTCGGTGTAGTAGACGGCGTCCTCCGTGAACAGCGCGGAGATGTCGTCGGGATCGTTGGAGTTCCACGCGCGGACGTACCCCTCGATCCACGGACGCGGCTCGACCATGAACTCAGCCTCTCAGCGGATCGTGTCCGACGGTCATGAGCTCGCGCCGCGACTCGTCGTCCGTCCGGTCGCCCACGGTCTCCACGAGCTCGACGACCTGCCGCATGACGTCCAGGTCGTCCTTGGTGAGGTCGCCCTTGCGCTTGTTCAGGACGTGGAGGACGCCCCGCCCCAGCTCGTCGATGCCCAGGTCGGGATCGGGCGGGAAGCCGTCCTCGTCGGAGGCGTCCGCCAGCAGGTACGCGCGCAGTTCCTCGGAGTTCATGTTGACCGTGCGGTGGAACTCGTCCCAGAGCATGTCGGTCTCAAAGCCCTCAGTCATACTCGCCCGCCTACCCGTCTTGCCCAGCCTTACGCCCCCGGCGCGGCCAGCCCCGACTCGTACGCGGCGATCACCGCCTGCACCCGATCCCGCAGCCCCAGCTTGCTCAGCACGTTGCTGACGTGCGTCTTCACCGTGTGCTCGCTGACCACCATGGCCTTGGCGATCTCCGCGTTGGACAGCCCGCGCGCGATCAGCAGCAGCGTCTCGCGCTCCCGCGCGGTCAGCACGCCGAGCGTCGCCGCCACGGGACGGGCCACCGGCCGCGAGGTGAACTCGCCGATCAGCTTCGTGGTGACGGCCGGCGCCAGCAGCGACTCGCCCGCCGCGATCACCCGCACCGCGTTCACCAGGTCGTCGCGCCGCACGTCCTTGAGCAGGAACCCGCTCGCCCCGGCCCGCAGCGCGTCGAACACGTAGTCGTCCAGGTCGAACGTGGTCAGCATCAGCACCCGGGACCTGGTCTCCGCGCACACGATCCTGGCCGCCTCGATGCCGTCCATCCTGGGCATGCGGATGTCGAGCAGCAGCACGTCGGGTTCGTGCTCGCGAACCGCGGCCACCGCCTCGACCCCGTCGCCGGCCTCGGCGACCACCTCGATGTCCGGCTGGGCGTCCAGGATCATCGCGAACCCGCCCCTGACCAGTTCCTGGTCGTCGGCCACGACGACGCGCACGCTCATGACGCCGCCAGCGGCAGGCGTACCGACACCATGAACCCGGGACCGTCCGGCCGGGGACCGGCAGTGGCCGTGCCGCCGCAGGCGTAAGCCCGCTCGCGGATGCCGATCAGGCCGTTCCCGCCCGAGGGCAGGGCCCGGCCCGAGCCGGGTCCGTTGTCCGTGATGTCGATCATGAGATCGTCGTTCTCCCAGGTGAGCCGGATGTCGGCGCGGTCCGCGCCGGAGTGCTTGACGATGTTGGTGAGCGCTTCCTGCGTGATCCGGTAGGCGGCGACCGCGCAGTCGGGCGCGAGCGGGCGCGGGTGGCCGGACTCGGTGAAGGCCACGTCCAGGCCAGTGCCGCCGACCTGCCCGGCCAGCGCCGGCAGGTCGCCGATCGTGGGCTGCGGCAGGCGCGGCGCCTCGTCCTCCTTCAGCACGCCGAGCAGGCGGCGCAGTTGCACCATCGCGTCCCGCCCGGCCGCGGCGATCGCGTCGAACGCGGCCTCCGCCCGGGCCGGATTGGTCCGCACCACCACGGGCCCCGCCTCGGCCTGCACGACCATCAGGCTGACCGCGTGGGCCAGGATGTCGTGCATGTCGCGGGCGATCCTGGCGCGCTCGCGCTCGGCCGCGCGCTCGGCTTCCATCTGACGTTCCCTTTCCAGCCTGGCGGCACGTTCCTCGAGAGTGGCCGCGTGGGCGCGGGAGGTGGCCGCGGCCCGGCCGATGGCGTACGCGGCGACCATCTGCACCACGCCGCGCATCGCGGTCTCCCACGACCCGACCGTCAGCATGGCACCGGCCAGGGCCACGATGAGCATGGCGATCCTGGCCGTCCGAGAGCTGTAGACGGCCACCGTGTAGAACGCGACGAGGCCGCCGTACCAGATGGGTTGGTTGGCGACGGTGTCGACGAGATCGTAGAGGGCGCTCACGCCCAGGCTGATCACCAGGACGGTCACGGGCGCCCGCCGCCGCCACACCAGGGGGACCGAGGAGCCGATCGCCACCACGTATCCCCACCAGTGCCACGACTGTCCGGAGTGGCTCTGCCCCGAGAGCAGCGGCCACAGTTGCACCACCGTGATCACGGCGGTGAGCGCCCCGTCCACCCAGAGGTGCGGGAGTCTTTGGAACCTGCGGCGCGCGATGTCGACGAGCGTCAGATCGGGCACCGCCCCATTTTTCCTCACGCCCGGGCGAGGGTGTGCTGGGCGGCAGGGGCGGTGCGAGGGGCCAGCAGCCAGAACAACCCCAGCAGGAAGAGCGCGCTGACCGGGATGAGATCCTTGTCGACCATCGGGAGCATGAGGCCGGCCAGCAGCGCGACCGGGATCCAGGCCTTGACCTGCCTGCGGACGGCGAGGTGCACGACGAGCGCCAACTGCGCCACGTAGAACAGGAACGGCCCCACGTCGTAGACGGCGAGCTGCACCCCGGGCACGGCCTGGACCTGGTCGAACAGCGTCCCCATCGCGGCGCGGTCGGCGGCCATGAACCCGATCGCGATGTCGATCGTGAACTGGGCGAGCAGGCAGGCTATCCCGGTGAATCCGAGGACCATGCCCGTCGTGGCGGGCCAGGTTCGCCCTAGCCTCTGCCACATGTCCCGGAATATCGCGGCGAAGAGCACGAGCGCGGCTATGAACGCCAGGTGCCCGGTCGTCCAGGCGAGCCCCGGCCCGTAAGTCCCGTCGAACCCGTCGATGATCCGGATCCCTCCGTAGGCCAGCATGAGCAGCGGGGCGGCGACGTAGACGGTGCGGATGTTCATGGCGGGATCTCCTCGCAGAGGCTGTTGGATACCCTTCATCCTGCGATTTCGCGCCTCGGAAAGGATCGCCGAGGCGAGCGATCCTCGCCTCCCTCTCAAGAGGGAGTCCGCCTCGCTCGTGAGACCCAGCCGGGGTCAGCCGATGCCGTCGGCGAGCTTGGCGACCGTGTCCTCGACCCGCCGCTGCCTGGTCTCGGGCTTCTTGGCGCCCTCGATCTGCAGCACGTAACGCCTCTTGCGGGAGTACGACAGGCTCTCGAAGAACTTCCTGGCCTCGGGAGCGCGGTCGAGCGCCTCGGCCAGGTCGGCGGGCACCACGATCTCCCGGGGCGCGGTGTCGAGCTCCACGGTGACCTCGACCTCGTCGCCCGCCGCCACCCCGGCGCCCTGCCGGATCTCGGCGCTCACCGGCAACATGTAGCGGCCGCCCATCGTGGCCACGGTGGTGCGGTAGGTGTAGGAGTTGATCGTGACGGTCACGGCGGGCCGCTTGCCGCCGCCCAGCGCATCGACGACTTCGCCGGGGACCTCGATCCCCGTGGCGGTCTTGCCGTGCAGCTCCATGGTGGCGCGGAATCTCACTGGAAGAACTCCTTCAGCACGGGGGCCGGCGCGACCGCCTTGACGATGTGGGTCTGGCCGTCGAGCGTACGGCGCTCGGCGCCGGGCCAGGTAGCCGCCGGGGATGGCCGCGGTGCTGAGCGCGCCGTCCACGAGGATGACCGCGGGGCCCTGTGGGAACGGGATTCGTGCGGATTTTTTAGGTATGGGGTACTCAGAGGGCCCCAGCGTGCTCCGTAAGGATAGGAGCCGTCCTGGCGCGGGGGACGCGGGACGGCTCCGGAAGCGTGCCGCGAAGGAGGGGACGGCACGTGCCGCGGGTCGCGGCGAGCGGTCTGCCAGCCGCCGGCCCGGCCTGCGGCACGTGCCGAGAGGAACGTCCTAGGAGGGTGCGGGGCCGGTGCTGCCGCGCGGCGTGAGGACGGCGGCCTGGTCCTCGTACGGCGGCACGCTCTCGCCGGCGATCAGCGCCAGCAGCCGCTGGGCGGCGTGCGCGCCGTAGGCCGGGATGTCGCGGGTCAGGGCGGTCAGCGGCGGGCGGACGACCTGGGCGAGAGGCGAGTCGTCCCAGGCCACGATCGACAGGTCGCGCGGCACGTCCACCCGCATCTCCTGCGCGACGGACAACCCCGCCACGGCCGTGATGTCGTTGTCGTAGACGATCGCCGTGGGTCGCTCGGGCGAGCTGAGCAGCCGCCGGGTGGCCCGGGCGCCCTCCTCGCCGGTGTAGTCCGTGTGCACGGTGACGTGCTCGGCCGCCCCCTGGCACGCCTCGGTGAACGCCTGGTCGCGTACCACGGTGTGGACGAGCTGGGGCATCCCGGCCACCCGTGCGATGCGGCGGTGCCCGAGCGCGACGAGGTAGCCGACGGTCTCGCGGACGGCCTGCCCGTCGTCGGACCAGATGGCCGACAGCGAGCCCGACACGGAGGGATGGCCGATGACGACGGCCGGCATGCCGAGCCGCTCCATCTCGGCCACCCGGGCGTCCGAAGAGTGCAGATCCACGAGGAAGGCTCCGTCGATGCGGCTCTCGCCCCACCAGCGCCGGTAGACCTCGCTCTCCTGCTGGTGGCTGGTGACCACCTGGAGCAGCAGCGCGTACGACCGGTCGGCGAGCACGCCCTCGATGCCGCTGATCAGCTCCATGAAGAACGGCTCGACGCCCAGGACGCGGGCGGGACGGCACAGCGCGAGGCCGACGCAGTTGGCCCGGGCGCCGTTGAGCGCCCGCGCGGCGCTGTTGGGCCGCCAGCCGATCTCGTCCGCGATGGCGATGATCTTGGCCCGCGTCGCCGCCGACACCCCCGGTTGCCCGTTGAGCGCGTAGGACACCGCCACTTTGGACACGCCCGCCCTGGTGGCGATGTCGGCGATCGTCGGTCGCTTCACGGATTCCCTCTCTGAACCGGGTAACCACTCATACTGTAGGCCACCCGGGAACAAGGGCATTAACCGTTTAAGCCACGTGCCAGGGCCTGGCCTCCTCGGTATCCTGCGCGGCGCCGGCCACGCGCAGTGCGTACGTGGGCCGCTCGGTCCCCTCCACCTTCCCCAGGTAGGTGTGCCCGGTCAGGTGGCACCAGGCCGGCAGGTCGACGGGCGCGGCCGGGTCGGTGGCGATCAGGTGGATCAGGGCGCCGGAACCGGCCTGGCGCACGTGGCCGCGCAGCTCGATGAGCAGCTGAACGCACAGCTTGTCGCCGCCGTCCACAACGAGATCAGGCATGGGTATAGGAAACCATCTCCGGCGGGACCGCGTGGCACGACGAGGCACGCGGCGGCGGGGCCGCAAAGAGGCGGGGCGCCGAGCAGGGGTCAGGAGACGCCGGGCGGGGAGGTGGAATCCCGGATGACGAGCTGGCACGGCATCTTGTGCACTCCGGGCGTGGCCTTGCCGTCGATGGCCGCGAACAGGTGCTGGGCGGCCGTCCGCCCCAGCGACTCCAGGTTCATGTCGACCGTGGTCAACGCGGGGCGGGTCTCGGTCGACAACACCTCCCAGTTGTCGTACCCGACCACCGCGATGTCGTCCGGCACCCGCCGCCCCCGCTCCCGCGCCGTCTCCACGAACCCGGCCGCGATCTGGTCGCTGCCGCAGAACACGGCGTCCACGTCCGGCTCGGCCATCAGCAGCATCTCGGCCGCGTGCCGGCCCCACCGCTGTGACCACGGCCCCGACAACGTCTGGCCGACCTGCGCGAGGCCGGCCTCCTCCAGGGCCAGGCGCAGGCCCTCCGCGCGGTCTCGGGCGGCCGTGTAGTGGGTAGGTCCCGTGATGTGCGCGATCTTGCGGCGGCCCATCGCCAGCAGGTGGTTGACGGCCATGGCCGCCGCCCCCACGTCGTCCGGCACGAACGACACGTCGTCCGGGTCCTCGGACGGCCCGTACGCGTACACGACGGGCACCGGCAGGTCCTTGCTCACCGACGGCCGTGGGTTGGTGCTCTCACCCACCACGATCAGCCCGTCCACCCGGCGCGACAGCAGCGCCCGCAGGTGGTGCTGCTCCCTGATCGCGTCGCCCCGCGCGTCGCAGAGCAGCACGGCCATCTCGTCGGCTCCGAACGCGTTCTCCGCGCCGAGTAGCACCGGGATGCCGAACCGGCCGACGCTGTCGGAGGTCAGCAGCCCCACCGTGCGCGTCTGGCCCGACAGCAGCCCCCTGGCGAGGGCGTTCGGCTGGAAGGAGAGCTCCGCCGCGGCGGCGAGCACGCGCTCGCGCGTCGTCGCCCGCACATCCTGGCGTCCGTTGAGTGCCTTGGACGCCGTGGCGATCGAAACCCCCGCCAGCGAGGCCACATCGTTGATGGTCGCCCGCTTAGTCGCCATGTTTCGAAACCCTTTTCGGTCACCTGTGAACTGCCTAGAACCCTAACACCCATTGACAGTGCCACAGGTTTCTTCTACGTTTCCGAAAACCTTTAAGTCCAGGAGCACATCATGAGACGAAGGCTGGCCGGGATCTCCCTTCTCAGTTTGTTGGCGCTCACAGCAGCGGCCTGCGGAAGCAGCGGCGGAGGCGGTGGCGGAGGCGGCACGCAGCCCGCGGACAGTCCCGTGACGATCACCATGTGGACCCGCGCCGCCACTCAGACGCAGAGTGAGCGGCTGGTCCAGGAATACAACAAGACGCACAAGAACCAGGTGAAGCTCACCGTCATCCCCACGGACAACTACCAGCCGCGGATCGCCGCCGCGGCCGGCGCCAAGCAGCTCCCCGACGTGTTCGCGGCCGACGTCATCTTCGTCCCGAACTACACCTCGCAGGGCCTGTTCATGGACATCACGGACAGGGTCGCGAAGCTCTCGTACAAGGACGGGCTCGCGCCCTCGCACATGAAGCTCGGCACGCTCGACGGCAAGATGTACACCCTGCCGCACACCCTCGACCTGTCGGTCTGGTTCTGGAACAAGGACCTGTACGAGAAGGCCGGGCTCGACCCCGAGAAGGGCCCGAAGACGCTGAAGGAGTTCGCCCAGCACGCCACCACCATCCAGGACAAACTCGGCAAGGACGGCAAGGTCCACGGCACGTTCTTCGGCGGCAACTGCGGCGGCTGCTACGTCTTCACGTTCTGGCCGTCCGTCTGGGCCGCCGGCGGTCAGGTCATGAACGCCGAGGGCACGCAGTCGCTCAACGACCAGCCCGCGATGACCGACGTCTTCAAGATCTACCGCGAGCTGTACGAGAAGAAGGCCACCGGCCCGACGGCCAAGGAGGAGCAGGGCCCGACCTGGACCGGCTTCTTCCCCAAGGGCGAGATCGGCGTCATGCCCATGCCGTCGACCACGCTCGGCCTGATGCCCAAGGACATGAAGGTCGGCGTCACCCCGATCGCCGGTCCCGACGGCGGCGAGTCGACGTTCGTCGGCGGCGACTCCGTCGGCATCTCCTCCACCAGCAAGAACGCCGACGCGGCCTGGGAGTTCCTGTCCTGGACGGTCTCCGACCAGGCGCAGGTCGAGGTCATGGCCAAGAACAAGGACGTGCTCGCGCGTACCGACCTGGCCAGCAACAAGTACTCCTCCGAGGACCCGCGCGTGGTGCTGATCAACTCGCTGGTGGCCAAGGGCCAGACCCCGTTCGCGCTGCGCTTCGGCCAGACCTTCAACGACCCGCAGGGCCCGTGGCTGCGTTACGCCCGCGAGGCCGTGTTCGGTGACACCTCCAAGCTCCCGCAGCTGAACGCCGAGATCACGAAGTCGCTGCAACAATGACCTTGACGATCAACCGTACCGGGCGGCGGCCGGCGCACTCCGCGCCGTCCGCCCGGTGGCGGAGCAGGAAGGTCCAGGGCTGGCTGTACGCGATGCCGACGGCCGTCATCGTGGGCGTGCTGTTCATCGCGCCCCTGGTGCTGGTCGTCTGGATGTCGCTCAACCGCTGGCCCCTGCTCGGCCAGGCCACGTTCAACGCGCCTGACAACTACGCCAAGATCGCCGACAATCCGCTCTTCGTCGACGCGGTCTTCTTCACGCTGAAGTACACCGTGATCACCACCGTCGTGCTGTCCGTGGCGGCGCTCGGCCTGGCCCTGCTGGTGCAGGACCGCAGGCCGGGCATCGGCTTCTTCAGGACCGCGTTCTTCCTGCCGGGCGCGGTCGGCTTCGCCGCGGCCGGGCTGCTGTTCTACGGCATGCTGAACAACGACTTCGGCCCGATCGACCCGATGCTCCAGTCGCTGGGCATCACCGACGAGCCGGTGAAGTGGATCGGCACGCCCAACATGGCGCTGTTCTCCACGATCACGCTGGTCATCTGGCGCTTCGCCGGGTTCAACATGCTCATCCTGCTGACCGGCCTGCAGGCCATCCCCACCGAGGTGTACGAGGCCGCCAGGAGCGACGGCGCCAACCGCTGGCAGATCTTCACCAAGATCACGCTGCCGCTGCTGCGCCCGACGCTGGCGCTGATGCTCATCCTCAGCATCACCGGCTCCCTGCTGGCCTTCGACCAGTTCTTCGTCTTCACCAACGGCGGCCCCGACAACAGCACCGTCTCCATGGTCATGGTCGTCTACCGCGACGCGTTCTTCCGATTCGACCTCGGCGGCGCGGCGGCGCTGTCGGTCGTGCTGCTCGTGGCCCTCGTCGGGCTCAACACGCTGATGATGCGGAGGCTGCGATGAGCCGTTACCTCACGCTGTCCGCCCTGGCGGTGCTCTTCCTGTTCCCGCTGGTGTGGAGCGGGTACGCCTCGCTTGAGGAGCCGTCCAACTACCTGGAGATGGCCCAGTTCGGCGAGGGCGTCGGCACGTACACGACCAACAGCGTGCTGGTCTCCGTCATGACCGTGGCGGGCACGCTGGTCGTCTCCGCGCTCGGCGGCTACGGCTTCGCCCGCTTCGACTTCCCCGGCAAGAACCTGCTGTTCCTGGCCACGCTGGCGATTCTCATGGTGCCGTACGCGACCATCCTCATCCCGCTCTACGTGCTTCTCGGCTACATCGGCCTGCAGAACTCTCTCGTCGGGCTTTCGCTGGTGTTCGTGATGTTCCAGCTGCCGTTCGCGCTGTTCATGATGCGCAACGCGTTCGAGGCGATCCCGCGCGAGCTGGAGGAGGCCGCGCTGGTGGACGGGTGCGGCACGTTCCGCGCGTTCACCAGGATCCTGCTGCACGCCGTGCGGCCCGCGCTGGTCACGGTGGGCCTGTTCGCCTTCCTGGCCTCGTGGAACGACTTCTTCGCGCCGCTCATCCTGCTGAACGACGGCGCGTCGTTCACCCTGCCGGTGGCCGTGGTGAGCATGACGCAGCAGACGTTCGGCGCGATCGACTACGGCATGCTGCAGGCCGGCGTCATGGTCATGGCCTTCCCCTGTCTCATCCTCTTCATCGTTCTGCAGCGCCACTACGTGCGCGGATTCATGTCAGGAGCTCTGCGTGGCTAATCCCGTCCTGCCCTCATCGGGCGTCCTGTCCCCCCTCGGCCTCGACGCCGTACACATCTCGCCCGGATTCTGGGGCGACCGGGTCGCGCTCAACCGCGAGGTCACGATCGCCCACTGCCAGGAATGGGAAGAGCGCGAAGGCTGGATCCCCAACTTCCGGGGGGAGCGTCCTCGAAGGGGCCGGGAGTTCAGCGACTCCGAGATCTACAAGCTGCTGGAGGCCATGGCCTGGGCGGACCACCCGTCGCTGCCCGCGCTGGCCGAGACCGTGGCCCAGGCGCAGGAGGGCGACGGCTACATCAACACCCGCTGGTCGGGCAGCCGCTACACCGACTTCGAGTGGGGCCACGAGCTCTACTGTTACGGCCACCTCATCCAGGCCGGGGTCGCCCGGCTGCGCATGCACGGCGAGGACCGGCTGACGCAGGTGGCGGTGCGGGCCGCCGACCACGTCTGCCGCCGCTTCATGGAGGGCACCGAGACCTGCGGGCATCCCGTGATCGAGATGGCCCTCGTCGAGCTCTATCGCGTGACCGGTACCGAGCGCTACCTGGAGATGGCCCGGCGCTTCGTCGAGCGGCGCGGCCTGCCGGCGCTCGCCGACATCCCCTTCGGCCGCGCCTACTACCAGGACGACATGCCCGTCCGGCAGGCGCAGGTGTTCCGCGGGCACGTGGTCCGGGCGCTCTACCTGGCCTCCGGCGTGGTGGACGTGGCCGTCGAGACCGGCGACGAGGAGCTGCTGAAGGCCGTCGAGGCGCAGTGGGAGCGGACGATCGCCCGCCGCACGCACCTGACCGGCGGCATGGGCTCACGCCACATCGACGAGTCGTTCGGCGAGGACTACGAGCTGCCGCCGGACCGGGCCTACAACGAGACCTGCGCGAGCATCGCCTCGATCATGCTGGCGCACCGGCTGCTGCTGGCCACCGGCGACGGACGCTACGCCGACCTGGCCGAGCGGACCCTGTAC
This sequence comes from Nonomuraea sp. NPDC049480, assembly GCF_044465905.1. Taxonomy (NCBI): domain Bacteria; kingdom Bacillati; phylum Actinomycetota; class Actinomycetes; order Streptosporangiales; family Streptosporangiaceae; genus Nonomuraea; species Nonomuraea sp. NPDC049480. The sequence goes on along the minus strand of NZ_JBITMD010000021.1, from coordinate 27,984 downwards.
AACATGATCGCCACCGGCGTCGCGCTGGACGGCCGGTCGTTCTTCTACGCCAACCCCCTGCAGGTGCGCGTGCCGGCGGAGCCGCTCGAAGGGGTCAACCACGCCGCCGAGGGCGGGCTGCGCTCGCCGTGGTTCGACGTGTCCTGCTGCCCGAACAACATCGCCCGCACGCTGGCCTCGCTGCCCGCCTACCTCGCCACGTCCTCGGCCGACGGGATCCAGATCCACCACCACACGCCCGCCGAGATCCGGCACGGCGACCTGGCGGTGCGGGTGGAGACCGGCTACCCGTGGGACGGCGCGGTGACGGTGCGGGTGCTGGAGGACGGCGAGGGCCGCATCTCGCTGCGGGTCCCGGCCTGGGCCACGGACGCGACGCTCGCGCACGGGGGGACGGTCCGTGGGGTGACCCCGGGGTACGCGGTCGCCGACGGGCCGTGGCGGGCCGGTGACGAGATCCGGCTGGAGCTGCCGATGGCGCCCCGGTGGACGTTCCCCGGCCGGCGCATCGACGCGCTGCGGGGGAGCGCGGCCCTGGAGCGGGGGCCGCTGGTCTACTGCGCGGAGTCGGTGGCCGACGAGCCGCCGCTCGGCGATATCACGGCGCGGGTTTCGCCGCCCGTGGAGCACCACGCGGACGGCGTGGTGGAACTGGAGGTTCAGGCGTCGCTCGGCGCCGGTGACCCGGGCGGCTGGCCGTACGGCGCCGCACAGGACGGGCGTCCCTCGGGTGCGGACGTCGGTCTGCGGCTGGTGCCGTACCACCGCTGGGGCAACCGGGGTCCCGCGACCATGCGTGTCTGGCTACCGATCCTCTGATGGAGAGACCCATGCGGAAGAAGCTGACCTGCTTGGCGGTGTTAGCGCTCACAGCCTCGCTCGCCGCGTTACCCGCGCCTGCGGCGGCGGTGGACGATGTGGGCATGCCGGTGTTCACGGGCGGCGACCCCGTGCCCGACGAGCCCGTGGGCTACCACCCGCGCAAGATGATGGAGGAGATCTACAAGAAGGAGAAGGGCGGCGACTCGTACTGGATCGACCGCATGCTGGCCCGGCCGGGCGACGACCCGGCGGGCCCGTGGTTGATGACGCGCGGGCGGGCGCTGTTCATGAAGGAGCACGACCCGAGGAAGATCGGGTTCGGCGGGTTCGTGGCGTACTGGGAGAGCATCGACAACCGGGACGCGTACACGATCTCGTTCGGGACCGACCTGGCCGAGGACGTGTCCAAGCGGCTGCAGATGCCCAGCCACTGGTCCGGCCGGTACGCCGGCGACGGGCTGTCGGTCGGCGTGAAGAAGTTCATCACGCACGAGAACGTGGCCGTCACGACCTTGGAGATCACCAACACCGGGTCGGCGGCGAAGTCGGTGCCGATCACGGTCACCTCGCCCTACACCAAGACGGCCGACGGCGACCGCGAGCTGACCGGCGCGGTGTTCGCCAAGAACAGGCTGACCACGATCTTCCCGAGGCTCAGCGGTGACGGGCTGAAGGTCGCGGACGGCACGCTCAAGGGCTCGCTCACCGTCGAGCCGGGCAAGACCGTGCGGACCAAGGTCCAGATGGGCTTCGTCACCGAGGAACTGCCGGAGTCGCGGTCCGAGTACGACGGCTACAAGGGCCGCTCGGCGGAGAAGGCGCTGCGGCGGCAGATGCAGGACTACAACGCCTGGTGGGCGGAGAACGTCCCCTACATCGACGTGCCCGACGAGAACATCAAGAAGTTCGTCTACTACCGCTGGTGGCTGATGCGCTTCAACTTCCTCGACGCCGACATCCCCGGGAACGACTACCAGTTCCCGACGTCGGTGGAGGGCGCGCTGGGCTACAACAACGCGATCGTGCTGACCGTGCCGATGTTCGTGCAGGACCTGAAGTACCTGCGCGACCCGATCTACTCGTACGGGCCGTGGGTGTCGGCGGGCGAGGTCTCGCGCAACTCCAAGTACACCGACAACCCGGGCGACCCGGAGAACTGGTCGAACAGCTACACGCAGTACATCTCGGCGGCGGCGCTGGAGAGCTACCAGATCCACGGCGGGCAGCCGCAGATCCTGCGCAACCTCGCCCGCTACGCCGAGAAGGACGTCTACGGCCAGCTCAACGCCTACGACTCCAACAAGAACGGCGTCATCGAGTACGACCGGGAGTACATGACCGGCAACGACGCCGACGCCGTGTCGTTCCACTACTACGAGCGGGCCAACGAGCGGCTGGAAGGCTCCTACGTCTACGCCAACGCGATGGCGGCGGCGCAGGCGTACGAACTGGCCGGTGACCAGGCGAAGGCCGCCGAGATGCGCGGCGCGGCCGACAAGGTCAAGAACGGTATCCTGACGCTGCTCTGGGACGAGCAGAACAAGCTGTTCAAGCACCGCGACCTGCAGACGGGCAACCTGATCCCGTGGAAGGAGTCGAACAACTACATCCCGTACGCCACCGGCCTCGTCCCCACCGACGACCCGAAATACCGGGAGGCGCTGCGGTTGTGGGCCGATCCTGCGGAATACCCGATCTTCCCGGCGTACACCGCCAACCAGAAGGACAAGGCGGAGGCGGCCGAGGCCGGGAACCCGGGGTCGAACAACTTCTCGCAGATCAACTCGACGCGTAACTTCGCGTTCTTCTCCAAGGCGATCCGCGAGTACCAGACGCCGTACATCACCGCCGACCAGTACAAGCAGCTGCTCTACTGGAACGCCTGGTCGCAGTACGTCGGCGGCGACACCCGCTACCCCGACGCCAACGAGTTCTGGGCCGACTGGAACCAGGCCACCAAGACCATCGGTTACCGCTCCTGGATCCACCACACGATCCTGGGCAGCAGCAACTGGACGGTCATCGAGGACGTCATGGGCCTGCGCCCGCGCTCGGACGGCAAGGTCGAGCTGTGGCCGGTGGACATCGGCTGGGACCACTTCACCGTCAACGGCGTCAACTACCGGGGCAATGACCTGACCATCGTCTGGGACAAGCCGGGCGACGGGACCACGCACTACAAGGGGGTGCCCGAGGGGTACTCGATCCTGATCGACGGCAAGCGCAAGGTCACCCTGTCCGGGCTGGCGCACGCCGTCTGGGACCCGGCCACGGGCAAGGTCGAGGGCGGTCAGGTCGTGCACGCCGAGAAGGCCTCCTCGATGAAGGCGCCGGTCCAGGTCCAGCTGGAAGGTGATCGTGTCGAGGACCTGTTCCAGAAGGCCGGCGTGGACCTGCGCTCCACCCGCTCCAACCTGGTCAAGTCCGCCACCGCCTCGCACGGCGACCCGGCCGGCGCGGTGGACGGGTTCACGATCAACGAGCCGTACTGGGGGAGCAAGGGCTCCGGCAAGGCCCAGGACTGGCTGGAGGTAGACCTCGGCTCGGCCCAGGTCGTGGACCGGCTGAAGTTGTACTTCTACAACGACCGCAAGGCGGCCGGCTACTACGAGCCCTCCTTCTACTCGGTGCAGTATCTCGACGGCGACACGTGGAAGGACGTGCCCAGGCAGGCGCATCAACCGGTCTATCCGCGGGCGAACCTCAACGAGGTCCGTTTCCCGTCCATCAGGGCGCAGAAGCTGCGGGTGCTGGTCACGCACCGGCCCGGCTACGCCACGGGGTTGAAGGAGGTGCAGGCGTACCGGACGGGCGCGGGCGCCGGCTCGGCCGGCAACCGGGCGCCGTCTGTGGTGGCCGTGATCGATCCCGCCTTCAACCGCCCCGGGCAGGTCAGGATCGACGCGGTGGTCAAGGACGACGCGCTGCCGTCGGGCAGGCTCACCACCCAGTGGACCCAGGTCGACGGGCCCGGCGAGGCGTTCTTCACCGACCCGACGGGCATGAGCACGGTGGTCGCGTTCTCCGAGGCGGGCGCGTACCGGCTGAAGCTCACCGCCACGGACGGCGCGAAGACCACCACCGCGACCGTGCACGTCACCGCCACGGCCCAGGCCGAGCAGGTGAACGTGGCGCCCAAGGCCACGCCGACGGCCTCGTACACCTCGCCGTGGGAGCGGGTCACCGGGATCAACGACGGCATCGACCCGCCGCGCTCCAACGACGGCGCCAACCCGCGCTGGGGCACCTGGCCGCAGCAGGGCACGCAGTGGGTGCAGCTCGAATGGCCGGCGCCGGTGCGGGTGAACAAGGCCGACGTGTACTTCTTCGACGACGGCGGCGGCGTGCGCCTGCCGGCCTCGTGGAAGATCCAGCAGTGGGACGGCGACTCCTTCGAGGACGTCACCGGCGTCGCCTCCTACCCGAACACCGTGGACGCCTACAACACGGTCTCGTTCGACGCCGTCACGACCTCGCGGCTGCGCGTCCAGCTCGAGGCCGGCGGGGCGTCGGTCGGGCTGCTGGAGGTCAAGACGTACGAGGTCCCGCCGGACTCGGTGCGGCCCGTGCACGTCTCCACCCTGGTCGACACGCTGCCGAAGCTGCCGGCCACCGTGGAGACCCTGTACGCGGACGGGACCCGCAGCTCCGCCGGCGTCACCTGGCAGCAGGTGATGCCCGACCAGGTGAAGACCGGCGGCACCAGTTTCACCGTCGCCGGGATCGCCGAGGGCGTCCGCCAGCCCGTCCAGGCCACGGTGTACGTCCGCACCACCGCGGCCGTGACCATCACCTCGATCGCCGAGGAGGCGGTCACGACCCGGGCCGGCGTGGCCCCCGCACTGCCGAAGACCGTCGTGGCGACGTACAACGACGGGTCGAAGGACAGCTCGGTGGCCGTCACCTGGGAGGAGATCAGCCCTGACAAGTACGCCCAGCCGGGCACCTTCACCGTGACCGGCCAGGTCCAGGGCACGACTGTCGCCGCGAAGGCCACGGTGACCGTCCAATGAGACCCGGGGCCCCCGCCACTCCTCTGGGCGGGGGCCCCGGCCCGGCATGCCCCATCCCCGCATTCCCATGACGCCCCGCGTTCAACCTGACCGATGGTGTGAGCGTCATAATCAGTGCAATTCGGGAAAGGCGGGGTAAATGTCAGCGAACGTGCGTGCGGTCACGGTGGTGCGGGTCGTCGCCGTGGCCATGGCCGTGGCGTCGCCGGTGCTCGCCGTCTCGGCGATGCTGATCTGGGCCGGGCTGCCGCCGGAGTGGGCGCCGGGGCGGACGCTCAGCCCGCAGTCCGCCGTCACTCTGACCTTTCCCGCGGTCGGCGCGTTCCTGATCTTCCACCGGCCCCGGCTGAACATGGCGTGGCTCATGAGCGTCGGCGGTCTCGCGGCCGCCGTGAGCGACTTCTCGAGCGCGCTGATGTTCCGCACCGCTGCCGGCGGGGACCTCGACGCCGCGGGGTGGCTGCGGCTGCCGGCCAATCTCGGGTGGGCGGTGTGCGGGGTGACGCTCACGATGCTGTTGCCGCTGTACTCGCCGGACGGCCGCCTGCCCTCCCGGCGCTGGCGGGCCGCCCTGGTGCTGGGCTGCGCCGGCATGACGACCGTGCTGCTGCGCAGCACGTTCAAGGAGCCCCCGCCCCTCGCGGGCTACCCGTTCCCCGAGATCATCCCCAACCCGCTGCAGATTCCCGCGATGACCCCGTACACCGGGGCCATGTTCGTGGCCGGCTGGACGGCCATCTACACGGGGATGGCGCTGGCGGCGCTGTCGCTGGCAGTGCGGATGCGGCGGGCCGACTCGGCCGGGCGGCGGCAGATCGGGTGGCCGCTGCTGGCGTTCTGCGGCTACATCGTGTTCCTGATCTCGGGCGCATTCGTGCCGGTACTCATGTGGCCGGCGATCGCCTGGGCGGCGGCCATCCCGTTCGCGGTGGCGTTCTCGGTGATGCGTTACCGGTTGTTCGGGATCGACACGGTGATCAGCCGGGCGTTCGTGGCGGCGGGGCTGGTGGCCGCGGTCAGCGCGGTCTACTTCGGCGTCGGCACCCTGTCGAGCCTGCTGGTCGCCGACTACGGCAAGATCGCCGGAATCGCGGCCGCGTTGTTCGCGGGCGGGTTCTTCCAGCCGATGCGGCGGACGCTCCAGCGGGTCATCGACCGCATGCTGTACGGCGCCGTCGGCGATCCCGGCGTGCTCGCCGAGCGGCTCACCCAGGCGGTGCGCCGCGGCGACCCGGCCAAGGCGCTGACCTCGGTGGTGAGCGTGCTGCGCGACGGGCTGGCGGTCGACGGCGTGGCCGTCGAGGTGACCGACGGCGAGCCCCGCTACGTCGAGAACGGCCGGGTCGGCGACCAGCCCCGCGAGGTGCCGCTGGTCTGGCACGGGGAACGTGTCGGCCGCCTGCTCGTCGGCCCGCCGGGGCCGCGCCGCCGCTTCCCGGCCGCGCACAACGAGCGTGTGCTGGCCACGCTGACCCCGTACGCCGCCGACGTGGCCCACGCCGTCCGAATGGCCGCCGACCTGCAGCGCTCCCGCGAGCGCATCCTGACCACCAGGGAGGAGGAGCGCCGCCGCCTGCGCCGCGACCTGCACGACGGGCTCGGCCAGACCCTCTCCGCCATGGCCATGACCATCAACATGGCCCGCCTCAGCCTGAAGAGCTCCCCGGAGTCGGCCGATTCCCTGCTCGGGGAGCTGCACTCGGGCATGAGCGCCGTCACGAACGACATCCGCGAGCTCGTGTACGGCCTGCGCCCGCCCGCGCTCGACGACCTGGGCCTGGCGCGGGCGGTACGCGAGCTGGCCGGGCAGTCCTCACCGGACACCGAGGTCCGGGTCGAGGTCGAGGGCAACCTGCGGGACCTGCCCGCGGCCGTCGAGGTGGCGGTCTACCGGATCGTCCAGGAAGCCCTCACCAACATCCGCAAGCACGCCGCGGCATCCCTCGCCCGGATCGTGCTCCAGCGGGAGCGGTCGATGCTCCGCGTCTTGATCAGCGACGACGGCAAGGGGATCCCCGAGTCGTACCGCGCGGGCGTCGGCCTGGGCTCGATGCGTGAGCGGGCGGCCGAGCTGGGCGGGATCTGCGTGATCGGCGGTGAGCCGGGCGACGGCACCCGCGTGGAGGTCATGTTCCCGCTCCTGACCGCGCCGGCCGAGGCGCTGACCTGAGCACCGCCGCGAAGAACGGCGGATGTCACCGCCCTGAGGCGCCTGGGTCAGCGGAGCGTCGGCAGGCCGGCGGCGATCGCGCTGAGCATGCGGACCAGCGTGGGCACGAAGGGCAGGCGTGTGGCGGCGAGGTCCGGATCCTCGGCGTAGACCTGGACGATGGTCGGGGGCGGGTTGACGACGGGATAGAGCAGGCCGGCCATGGCGACGCCGGCCGTGACGAGCTCCACGCCCTCGCTCTCCGTCAGGTCCGTGACGTCGGCGACCCGCTTGCCCAGATCAGCGAGCTGGCTGTGCACGGCCCGCTTGTAGGCGCGTGCCGCCGGCACCGACACGTTGTGCTCCAAGCTGGTCGAGAGGTGGCTGAGGAGGTCACAGAACAGCCGCCGCTCGGCCAGCGTCTCCGCCAGCGCCGTCACCGCGCCGGCCGTGCCGGTGACCTCCCGCAGCCGCTCGGCGACCGCCTCCGCGCAGCGCTGCCCCTCCTCGGCGGCCAGGTGGAGGTAGATCTCCTCCTTGGTGCCGAAATAGCGCGCGATGTTGGACTTGGCCAGGCCGACGGCCTCCGCGACCGCGCCCAGGCTGACGGTGCGCACGCCCGAGGCGACGGCGAGCTCGCGCGCGGCATCGAGGATCGCCTCGCGCCGCTGCTGCTTGTGCTCGGGCCGCCGGGCCCTGAGGAATGCCGATCTCGTCATCTCGTTGCCAGCATACGGCTCCCGAGCTAAAAGAACACCGTTCTCTTGTTAAGTGGACACCGTTCTGTTAGCGTCCCGTGGTGTGACGGAGATACGGATGCGAGTGAACGGCACCGATGAGAAGCTCGACGTCGAGCCCTGGGTCAGCCTGCTCGACGCGCTCCGCGAGCGCCTGGGGGTGACCGGCCCGAAGAAGGGCTGCGACCAGGGCGCCTGCGGCGCGTGCACGGTCCTCGCCGACGGCGTGCGGATCAACGCGTGCCTGGCCCTGGCCGTCCAGTACGCGGACAAGGAGATCACCACGATCGAGGGCGTCGGCCCGCACCCGCTGCAGGAGGCGTTCATCCGCCACGACGGGTTCCAGTGCGGCTACTGCACCTCGGGTCAGATCTGCTCGGCGATCGCCATGCTGGACGAATACGCGGCGGGCATGCCGAGCGTGGTGTCCGAGGGCGACCCAGCGCTCACCGAGGCCGAGATCAGGGAGCGGATGAGCGGCAACCTGTGCCGCTGCGGCGCCTACAACGGCATCGTGGACGCGATCAAGGAAGTGGCCGGATGAGACCGTTCGCGTACGTCAAGCCGTCCGACGTCGACGGGGCCGTGCAGGCGGTGGCCGCCGATTCCGGCGCCAAGTTCCTCGGCGGCGGAACCAACCTGGTGGACCTCATGCGCGAGGGCATCGAGCGGCCGTACACGGTCGTGGACGTCACCGGGCTGCCGCTCGACGAGGTGACCGCGCTGCCCGGCGGCGGTCTCCGGATCGGCGCGCTGGTCCGCAACAGCACCCTGGCCGCCGATCACCTGGTCCGCGCCCGCTACCCGGTGCTATCGCAGGCGATCCTGGCCGGCGCCTCGGCGCAGCTGCGCAACATGGCCACGGTGGGCGGCAACCTGCTGCAGCGCACCCGCTGCCCGTACTTCTACGACCAGGCGTCGGCCTGCAACAAGCGCGAGCCGGGCGCCGGCTGCGACGCGCTGGGCGGGCTCAACCGCTCGCACGCGATCCTGGGCGTGAGCGAGAGCTGCATCGCCACGCATCCGTCGGACATGTGCGTGGCCCTGGTCGCCCTGGAGGCGGTGGTCGAGGCACGCAGCGTGCGCGGCACCCGGCGGATCCCGCTGGCGGACTTCCACCGGCCGCCCGGCGACACGCCGCACGTCGAGACCGTGCTCGCGGCCGACGAGCTCATCACGGCCGTCGAGCTGCCGGAGGCCCCGGCCCACTCGCGCTACCGCAAGGTCCGCGACCGGGCGTCGTACGCGTTCGCCCTGGTCTCCGTGGCCGCCGCGGTGGAGGTGCGGGACGGGTCGATCAGCGATGTCCGGCTGGCGCTGGGCGGCGTCGCGACCACGCCCTGGCGGGCGCGGGAGGCCGAGCGGATTCTGCGCGGCGGGCCGATCACGGAGGAGGCGTTCCGCCGCGCGGCCGAGGCCGAGCTGGCGCCCGCGACCGTACGGCCGGGCAACGCCTTCAAGGCCGGCCTGGCCCGCGCCACGATCGTGGCCACGCTGCGCGAGCTGACCACCGGAGGGGGAGCGGAATGACCACGACCGAGATCGAGCGCGAGACCGGGACGAAATACGTCGGCCGGCCGATCGACCGGCTGGACGGCCGGGCCAAGACCACCGGCGAGGCCCGTTACGCGGCCGAGCACCGCTATCCGAACCTCGCCTACGCCGCCCTGGTCCACGCGACGATCGCCCGGGGCCGCATCACGGCCATCGACACGGCGGCCGCCCGCGCCGTGCCCGGCGTGATCGACGTGCTCACCCACGAGAACGCCCCCGCCATGAAGCCCCCACCCAAGTTCAGCTTCCTGAATCTCAGCTCGATGGCCACCGGGACGTCGGTCAACTACCTGGCCACCGACGAGGTCCACTGGAACGGCCAGCCGGTGGCGGTCGTGGTCGCCGAGACGCCGGAGACAGCCCGGCACGCGGCGTCGCTGGTGCGGCCCGCGTACCAGGAGTTGCCCGCCGTGGTCGACTTCGCGCCCGAGGAGCCGAACGCGACGCCGCAGAAGGGCAACATGCTGCTGCCGGCCACGGCCGACAAGGGCGACGCGAAGGCCGCGCTGGCGGTCGCGCCGTTCTCGGTGGACCTGCGTTTCACCACGCCGCCGCACGCTCACAACGCGATCGAGCCGCACGCGACGACCGCCGTGTGGGACGGCGACCGCCTGACCGTGCACGAGGGCACGCAGAACATCGTGTGGCTGCGCAAGCACCTCGCGCTCCGGTTCGACGTTCCCGAGCAGGGCATCCGCGTGTTGTCGCCCTACGTGGGCGGCGGGTTCGGCGGCAAGGGGTCGGTCTGGGCCGGGACGCTGCTCGCCGTGCTGGCCGCGCGGGCGACCGGCCGGCCGGTGCGCCTGGCGCTCACCCGCGCCGGCGTCTACCACACGGTCGGCGGCCGCACCCCCAGCGCGCAGCGGGTCGCGCTCGGCGCGGACGCGGACGGCCGGCTGACCGCGCTCATCCACACCAGCGTGGCCAGAGTCGGACGGGTGGGCGGCTGGGAGGAGCAGATCACCTCCGGCACGCGGCACCTGTACGACGCCCAGAACATCCACCTGCGCCAGAACCTCGTCCGGCTCGACCTGCTCGCCAACACGTGGATGCGGGCACCGGGCGAGTCCATCGGCACCTTCGCCGTGGAGTCGGCCGTGGACGAGCTGGCCTGCGAGCTGGGCATGGACCCGATCGAGCTGCGGATGCGCAACGAGCCCGCGCGCGACCCGCTGGGCGGCAAGAAGAGGTTCGCGCACCGGATGCTGCGCGAGGCGTACGCGCTGGGGGCCGAGCGGTTCGGCTGGCGCGAGCGTGACCCGCGGCCCGGCTCCATGCGGGACGGGCGTTGGCTGGTCGGCATGGGGGTCGCGACCGCGTACTTCCCGGCTCTCTATCAGCCCGCGGGCGCCGTCGTGCGGGTGTCCGCCGACGGCGCGGTCGTGGTGCGGTGCGGCCTGGCCGAGGTCGGCGTGGGCGCGGCCACCGTGCAGGCGCAGATCGCCGCCGACGAGCTGGGCGTGCCGCTGGAGTCGGTACGCGTGGAGTACGGCGACTCGGACATGCCCGTGGGCCCTGGCGCGGGCGGCTCGGCGCAGACCGCCAGCGTCGCCGCGGGCGTGCTGGCCGCCTGCCGCAAGCTGAAGAAGTCCGCGCTCACCCTGGCCCGGCGCTCGCCCGAATCGCCGCTACGGGGCCGCAAGCTTGATGACCTGGAGGCCCGCGACGGCGGGCTCTACCACGGCGGCGTCGGCGAGACGTACGCGGAGATCCTGGCCAGGGCGGGCCGCGGCCACCTGGAGGCCGAGATCAAGTCGAGCCTGGTCAAGTTCCTGCCGAAGCTGCTGAACGACCAGCGCCGCTGGGTGAAGGCGGCGTGCGGGGCGCAGTTCTGCGAGGTGCGGGTCGATCGGGACACCGGTGAGGTGCGGGTGTCGCGCTGGGTCGGCGTGTTCGACGTCGGCCGGGTGATCAACGCCAAGACCGTGGCGTCGCAACTGCGGGGCGGCATCGTGATGGGCATCGGCCTGGGGTTGTCGGAGGAGACGCTGGTCGATCCCCGGACCGGCCGGATCATGAACGCGAGCCTGTCCGAATACCACGTGCCCGTGCACGCCGACATCCCCCACATCGACGTGCACTGCCTCGACGACCCGGACCCGACCATGCCGCTGGGACTGATCGGCGTGGGCGAGGTCAGCATCACCGGGGCCGCCGCCGCCGTCGCGAACGCCGTCCGGCACGCCACCGGCAAACGGGTCCTCGACCTGCCCATCACCCTCGACAAGCTGCTGTGAGACAGGCGGCGGCCTGGGCTGCCGCCCGCGCCGCCGTCGCCGCGCCTCGCGGGTTCACCATGGCGGTGACGGTGGCCCCGTCGACGAGCACGAGCAGCTGCTCGGCGAGCAGGCCGGGATCGTCCGCCTCGGCCACGAGCCCGCGCAGGTAGTCGCGCAACCGCTGCTTGTGCCGCTCCACCACGTCCCGCACGGCCTCCGACGTGGCACCCAGCTCCGCGTGCGCGTTGACGAAGCCGCAGCCGCGGAAGTCGTCCTCGCCGAACCACCGCTCCAGCCACTCGAACACGGCGGTCACCTGGTCGGGCCGCTCCGCGACGAAGGTTTTCTAGGCTATCGGGAGAACGCCCGTTCTCCGCCCGTCGAGGAGGCTGCCCCATGACCCGCCCGCCCGTCCCGCCGTTCACCGAGGAGACCGCCCGCATCAAGGTCCAGGCCGCCGAGGACGCCTGGAACACGCGCGACCCGGACCGCGTCGCGATGGCGTACACCGAGGACTCCGTCTGGCGCAACCGCCACGAGTTCCTGAAGGGCCGCGACGAGATCAGGGAGTTCCTGCGCCGCAAGTGGGACAGGGAGCTGGACTACGCGCTGCGCAAGGAGCTGTGGGCGGTGCTCGGCAACCGCATCGCGGTCCGCTTCCAGTACGAGTCCCGCGACGCCTCCGGCCAGTGGTGGCGCAGCTACGGCAACGAGCAGTGGGAGTTCGACGAGTCCGGGCTGATGCGGCGCAGGGAGGCGAGCATCAACGACGTGCCCATCGACGAGACCGAGCGCCGGATCTTCGGACCGCGCAGCGGGCCGGAGGAACTGCCGCTCAGATGAGGTAACGCAGCCACAGGTACGGCACGGACAACGCGACGGTCACCAGCGTCACCACGACGCCGTACCTGGTGAACTGCCAGAAGCTGATCGGGGTGCCGTTGCGCGCGGCGATGCCGATGATCACCACGTTGGCCGCCGCCCCGACCGCCGTGGCGTTGCCGCCCAGGTCGGCGCCGATGGCCAGGGCCCACCACAGCACCTGTGCTCCGTCGTTGGCATGGACCAGGTCCGCGACGATCGGGCTCATGGTGGCGACGTACGGGATGTTGTCGATGACGGCCGACAACCCCGTCGAGGCCCACAGCAGCAGCATCGTCGTCAACGCCAGCTGCCCGTGCGTGGCCTGCGCCGCGGCCTCCGAGATCTGCCGGATCACCCCGGTCTCCACCAGCGCCCCGACCATCACGAACAGCCCGGCGAAGAACACCAGGGTCGGCCACTCGACCTCGGCGATGGCCTCCTCGGTCGTCACCTTGGTCGCCGCCACCAGCACCCCGGCCCCGAGCAGCGCCACGACCGACGGCCCGTAGTGCAGCACCGGATGCAGCACGAACGCCACCATGACCAGCGCCAGCACGGCCAGCGACTGCCAGAGCAGCCGGCGGTCGGCGATGGCCTCCCGCTCGTTCAGCGTCATGATCTCCGCGGCGCGGTCCGGATCGTAGGTGAACGACTTTCTGAACAACCACCGGCACAACCCGATGAACACCGCCACCAGCACGATGATCAGCGGCGCCATGTGGATGAGGAAGTCGTTGAAGGTCAGGCCGCCCCGGCTGGCGATGATGATGTTCGGTGGGTCGCCGACCAGCGTGGCGGCGCCGCCGATGTTGGATGCCATGACCTCGGCGATCAGGAAGGGCGCGACGGGGAACAGGAGCCGCTCGCAGACCAGGAACGTCACCGGCGCGATCAGCAGCACGGTGGTGACGTTGTCGAGCAGCGCCGACGCGGACGCCGTGATCACGATCAGCAGCGCCATGAGCCGGAACGGCCGCCCTCTGGCCCGCTTGGCGGCCCAGATGGCGAGGTACTCGAAGAGCCCGGTCTGTTTCAGCACTCCGACGATGATCATCATCCCGAGCAGCAGGAAGATGACGTTCCAGTCGATGCCCGAGTGCTCGTCGAAGAACGCGGCGCCGGCGTCGGTGGCGTGGATCAGCAGCATGATCCCGGCCCCGCCGAGCGCCGCCGCCACCCGGTGCACCTTCTCGGTGGCGATCAGCGTGTACGCCGCGAGAAAGGCGGCCACCGCCATCCAGGCCGTAACCGTCAAGCCAGCTCCAGAATCAGCGCGGGGACCGCCGATTCAGACTTACGGCGCATCCGCCGCCAAACCTATCAAGCGTCGTCGCGTTCCAGCAGGGGCTCCTCGTGCGGCTTGCCCTTGAGTTCGTGGAAGCCCGGGGTGCCGGCCACCAGCAACGTCCCGTCCCAGAGGCGCCCGGCCTCCTCCCCGCGCGGAACACGCGACACCACCGGCCCGAAGAACACCACCCGCCCGCCGTCCACCGAGACGACCGGGGTTCCCACGTGATCGCCGATGAGCCCGATGCCCTCGGCGTGCGAGGCCCGTACGACGTCGTCGTAGTCCGTGGACATCCCGGCCTCGGCCAGCTCCACCGGCAGCCCGGCAGTGGCCAGTGCCTCGCGTAGATCCCCGATCCAGTCACCGGTGCCGGTCGTCCACAGGGCTGTGTACAGCCGGCCCAGCGCCTCCTGCCCGTGATCGCGTTTCACGGCCGCGCAGATGCGGACCGGGATCCACAGATACCCTTCGGGGTCGCCTTCGGGATCGTCGTCCCGCCCCTCGTTGAGCACCGACAGGCTCATCACGCGCCACCGCACCTCGACCGGCCGTACCTGGCTCACCTCCAGCAGCCACCGGGAGGTGAGCCAGGTGTAGGGACAGGACGGATCGAACCAGAAGTCCACCACCACGTCGCCACTCATGATCACCACACTAGTCCAGGGCTGTTTCTACAATCGCTTGCACGATCTGTACCTCGGCCTTTGTAACGGTGCACCTCCTGCGACGGCGAAGAAGCGGATCAGTTGCAGCAATCGATTGCAACAAAACTGCACACCGAACGCATTGACTCGCCTAACAATCGGTTGCATAAAGGTGTGAAGCTCGCGAGTTTACGCGCAACACCACACGCAGTGAGGAACCCGTTCATCTCACGGGTCCCATGGTCACGGCTTGCCACCAGCACTGCGAACGGACGCGGACCTTCGCTCGCGAGAGCACAGCGGGGCGCGCCCGGTCGCCATCACCACCGGAGGCATCAAGGTGCGCAGCAGAAGAGCACGGAAAACCCGCTTAGCACTGGCCGCGCTCGCCGCGGCCGTCGCCACCGCGACGGCCGCGGCGCTGGTGCTGCTGGGTGTGTCCAGCGCGTCGGCCGCGACGCTGTTCGGCGACGACTTCGAGGACGGGAACGCCACGGGCTGGTCGAGGTCCGGTGGGAGCTGGTCGGTGGTGACCGACGGCTCCAGCGCGTACCGGCAGTCCGGCACCAGCGCGGACGCCCGCGCGGTGGCCGGGGCCGGATGGGGCGACCAGGCGGTGCAGGCGCGGGTCAAGCCGATCGCGTTCAACGGCGCAGGCCGGCACGTCGCGGTGCTGGCCAGGGCGCAGAGCACCAGCAGCTACTACTTCCTCGGGTTGAGCAACGCCGGAACGGTCGTCCTCGGCAAGAGGACCGGCGGCGCCCCGGCCACGCTCGCCACCGCCGCGGCCGGCGTGACCCCCGGCACCTGGTACACCCTCCGCCTCGAGGCGTTCGGCTCGACCCTGCGCGGTTTCGTGGACAACGTGCAGGTCGTCTCCGCCACGGACACGTCCTTCGGCTCCGGCCGGGCCGGCCTGGCCGGCTACTACGCCGGCGCCTCGTTCGACGACGTGCTGGTGACGGACACGGGCGGTCCGACGGACCCGCCGACCACTCCCACGATCCCGCCCGGCACCTGCAACACGTCGGGCACACCCACCGGCTTCGCCTCCGTCGACGCCTGGGGCCAGAACGGCACCACGGGCGGCGCCGGCGGCCCGACCGTCGAGGTCGACACGGCAAGCGAGCTGATCGCCGCGATCGGCCAGAGCGGCCCGCTGAACATCTGCGTCCGCGGGATGATCACGGTTCCGGCCGGCATGCACAACGTCGCCTCCGACAAGACGATCGCCGGCGTCGGCGCCGCGTCCGGCATCACCGGGGGCGGGCTCAACATCGGACTGGCAGCAGACGACTCGATCACGTCGCCGCCCCCGGACGCCGTGCACAACGTGATCGTCCGCAACCTCGTCTTCAGGAACGCCACCGACGACTCGATCAACATCCAGATGTTCAGCCACCACGTCTGGATCGACCACAACGACCTGGCCGACGGCTACGACGGGCTGGTCGACGTCAAGCGCGGGTCGTCGTACGTCACCGTGTCGTGGAACCACGTTCACGACCACACCAAGACCATGCTGCTCGGCCACGACGACGACAACGACGCGCAGGACGTGGGCCGGTTGAAGGTCACGTACCACCACAACTGGTTCGACCGGACGCCGCAGCGCAACCCGCGCGTGCGGTTCGGGGAGCCGGTCCACGTGTTCAACAACTACTACGTCTACAACACCGACGTCGGCGTGGCCTGCCAGGCGAACGCCGGGTGCGTCGTCGAGGGCAACTACTTCGAGCGGGTCGAGGAGCCGGTGACCGACTCCTACGCCGGGCCGGGCGGCAGGTGCGTCGCACGTGACAACGTGTTCGCCGACGAGTCCGGAGCGCCCGACTGCGGCGGCGGCGTGCAGGAGCCCGGCACCTACTACGGCTACACCCTGGACGACCCGAACTCCGTCAAGGCCGCGGTCATGGCGGGCTCCGGGACCGGGAAGATCTGAGGAGGACTCCATGCTCGCACGTATCGCCGCCGCGGCGGCGCTGCTCATCGCTCTGGTCCCCGCCCCCGCTTCCGCCGCCGACGCTCCGACCGGCTTCGCCTCCGTGAACGCCCTCGGCCAGAACGGCACCACGGGCGGCGCGGGCGGCACCGAGGTCACCATCACCACGGGCGCCCAGTTGCGGGATTACGCCGGCCGCGCAGGGGCGTACATCCTCCGCGTCTCCGGCCGCATCCAGATCAGCGACATGATCACCGTCGTGGCCAACAAGAGCATCCTGGGCGTCGGCAGCACCGCCGAGATCACCGGCGGCGGCCTCCAGCTCGGCTCCACGACCCGCCCCGGCAACAACGTGATCATCCGCAACATCGCCTTCACGAACGCCGACGACGACTCCATCAGCGTCACCAACAAGGCCCACCACGTGTGGATCGACCACAACGACCTGTCCGCCGGGTACGACGGCCTGCTCGACATCAAACGGGAGTCGGACTACGTCACCGTCTCCTGGAACAAGTTCCACCACCACAGCAAGGCGACGCTGCTCGGCCACTCGGACAACTACACCGCCGACATCGGCAAGTTGCGCGTCACCTACCACCACAACTTCTTCGACGGCACCGACCAGCGGCACCCCCGGGCCCGGTTCGGCGAGCCGGTGCACGTGCTCAACAACTACTACCGGAACAACTCGCTGTACGGGATCGCCTCGACGCAGAACGCGGGTGTGCTGGTGGAGGGCAACTACTTCGAGAACGTCGCCCATCCCGTCCACGTCGGCTACGCGGAGAGCGATCCGGGCCGGGTGGTCGAGCGCCGCAACCTGTACGTCAACTCGGGTGCACCGGAAACGGCGGGCACCGTCGTCGAGCCCGGCACCTACTACTCCTACACCGTCGACGACCCGGCCACCGTCCCGGCGAAGGTCCAGGCGGGGGCGGGTGTCGGCAAGATCGGCCTCTAGGCGGGGAAGGATCGATCGCGCAAGGCGTCGCGGGCGGCGATGGCCGCGCCCCGGGCCCCAGCCAGGTGGGGGACCAGGGCGAAGGCCGCCGCCCGCGACTGCTCGACCCGGAGCACCGTGCCCTCCGACTTTCGTGATCCAGCATCGGCGCATGCTTGTCGTCCTCGTGAACGGCCTGCCCGGGTCGGGTAAGACCACATTGGCCAAAGCGCTGGCGGACACCCTCGGACTCCCCCTTTTCAGCAAGGACCGCGTGAAGGAGACGCTGGCTGACATGCTCGGTGTCACCCCGCCGATCTCGCCCGCCACCGGTACCAGACCCGCGCCGACCGGCACCCGATCCATCACGATTCCCGCGTCGATGACGACCTCTGGGACCACTGGACACAGCAGGCGGAACCGCTCGGTCTCGGACCCGTCCATCGTGTGGACACCACGGGTCCAGTGGATGTTGCGACCCTCGCCAAGCGCATTGTGGAGGAGTGAAGGCGAACCTCAGGAGCGGATCCGACTACTCAAAGCAGCTCCGTCATCCAGAGTGAGCCAGAGCCTCTAAGTCCGTCACCGGTGCATCGTGGACAGGGCCCGGCACGTGCGCGTCGGAGTGGGTAGGCACCCTGATTTTCGGCAACCGCCTTCAGCCATGTGCCCCAACGGTGTGAAGAAGATCCCGGGCTCCGGGCAATCAGCCCTGATCGCTTCTCGAGAAAGGCGCCTGATGCATGCCCCCGATACCCACACCTCCCTTACGGATGACTGAGGGGACGACCGACGCGTCGATCATCGCGAGGTCGCGTCACGACCCCGAATCGTTCTCGGTGATCTTTGACCGGTACTACAGCGCGATCCACCGGTACGTGGCCGCCCGCCTCGGTGCGGTCGCGGCCGACGACGTCGCCGCCGAGACGTTCCTGGCCGCGTTCGACCAGCGTGACCGCTACGACCTGACCTGGCCCGAGGCCCGGGCCTGGTTGTACGGCATCGCCACCAACCTGATCGGCCGCCACCGGCGCGGCGAGATCCGGCTCTACCGCGCTCTCAGCCGTTCGGCGGCCCGGGAGGACGAGGCGAGCCACGCCGACCGGGTCGCCGACCGCGTCTCCGCCGAGCGGCTGAGCCCCGAACTGGCGCGCGGTCTGGCGGCGCTGGCCAAAGGAGACCGGGACGCGCTGCTGCTCGTCGCGTGTGCCCAGCTCAGCTATGCGGAGGTGGCGCGCGCCCTCGACATCCCGATCGGCACGGTCGGCTCCCGCGTCAACCGGGCCCGGCGCAAGCTCCGCAAGACCTTGGACGTCGCGGCAGAGGAGGCACTGAACCATGGATGAGCTGCACCGGTTGCGCGAGCGGCACGACGCCCTGCCGGATCCGTCCGCGCGCAGCGTCGCCGCGGCCCGCGCCCGCCTGACCGCCCACATGAGCAAGCCGGCCACGCGCCGGCCGCCGGTGCGCCCGCTGTGGGGAATCGGCCTGGTCGCGGCGTGCGCCGCCGCCATCGTCGCGGTGAGCATCGTGGGTCGCGCCCCGGCGGTCGAGACCCCACGTCAGCACGCGGAGGGGAGCACGTCGCCGGCGCAGGAGCTGCGGCTGCGCCCGGTGGCCAGCGCCCGCGATCTGGCCGACAACGCCGCGGCCATGGCGGCGGCCGAAGACGAGGGCACGCCCGCCGCTCACGAGTGGGCGTACCTGAAGAAGCGCGTCGCCCGGACGCGGGCGGACGGCGGCGAGTGGACGACCGGCTTCCCCGAGAAGACGGCGGTCCACGAGATGTGGCGCCGAGCGGACGACAAGCGGTTCGCCGGGATCGAGAACGGCAAACTGAAGATCATGAAGGGTTCGGAGTTCGAGGTGCCGTACCCGTTCCTCCTCTCTCTCCCCGCCGATCCCGCCGCGCTGCTCGGCCGCGTCTACGAGCAGATCGATGCGGAGCAGGCCAGACACCGCGAGGGCTTGTACGAGCGGATGAAGCAGAGATACGGCGAGCGCAAGGCCAAGGAGATGCCCGCGCCGGTGATGAGCGCCGAAGATCGGCACATGCGGGCGTTCCAGTACATCGCGCTGGGAATGAGCGAAGCGGTGCTGCCGCCCAGGCTCCGGGCGGCAATGTACGGGGCGATGGCCCGGATCCCCGGCGTCACGTACGCGCCCCGCGCTTCGGACCTCGCCAGGCGGAAGGGGGTGGCGCTCTACCGGATCCATGGCGGCTACCTGCGCGACGACATCTTCATCGATCCCCAGACGTACGCGTACCTGGGCTACCGCACCATGGCCGTCCGCGACCACGACGACAACTTCTCCACGGTGAAGAAGGGCCAGATCATGAACTGGGAAGCC
Organism: Nonomuraea sp. NPDC049480; assembly: GCF_044465905.1. Classification (NCBI taxonomy): domain Bacteria; kingdom Bacillati; phylum Actinomycetota; class Actinomycetes; order Streptosporangiales; family Streptosporangiaceae; genus Nonomuraea; species Nonomuraea sp. NPDC049480. The sequence continues at coordinate 8,457 of NZ_JBITMD010000021.1, read as the reverse complement.
CTGCTGGAGACGGCGATCGTGGCAGAGGCCGGTCGTCGTACGGGCTCATGAGAGGCGAGGGCCGCGGCTTGCATCCGGTTGCCGCGGCCCTTCACCGTGGCCTCGGACGTTTGCTTCTATCGTGAGGGGATGGTGACGGTTGGCATCGATCTCGCCGCGGAGGCCGTGCGGACGGCGGTGGCGTGGCTCGACTGGTCACCTGATCGCGCCCGGCTGGTGAGGGTGGAGGCCGGGGCGGACGACGACTTGATCGTCGAGGCCGTGATGGGCGCGAGCAAGGCGGGGATCGACTGCCCGCTCGGCTGGCCCGACAGGTTCGTCGACTTCGTCACCGCCCACCGCGCCGGACATGTCCGGGTGCCCGAAGGGCTGGGCCGGGCCTGGCGGCGGGATCTGGCGCTGCGGGTCACCGACCAGGTGGTCCACGAGCAGACCGGGCTGACGCCGCTGAGCGTGTCGGCCGACCGCATCGGGCACGCCACCATGCGCTGCGCCGCCGTGCTCGCCGAGCTCGCACGGCTGGGCCGGCCGGTCGACCGGCGGGGCGGTGGGGCAGTCGTGGAGGTCTATCCGGCGGCCTGCCTGAAGCGGTGGGGGCTGCCGTACCGGGGATACAAGCGCACCGCCAACCTCACCGAGCTGGGCCGGCTCGTGGACCGGCTGCTGGAGGCGGCGCCGTGGCTCGACCTGGGCGCGTACGAGCCGCTCTGCCGGGCCTCGGACGACGCCACCGACGCCGTCGTGTCAGCCCTGGCCGCCCGCGCGTCCGCCCTCGGGCTGGTGACCGTGCCGGCGGGGGAGCAGGCCGGGACGGCGGCCACGGAGGGCTGGATCGCCCTGCCGACCACACCCCTGGACCGCCTTGTCCTATGACTCGTCTGCCGGGGCGTCCACTTGCCGCAGATCGCGGATCGTGGGAACCGACAGCAGCAGAACGCAGACCACGACTTGCGCTACAGCCAGAACTGTTTGCAGTGTTATAGTCAAAAGCAAACAGTTGGAGGTGGCCGTGTCCCGTTTAGCCGACCCCGCCGCGCCAGGACGGCTCCGTCGCCTGATCTTGACGGCCGTTCCCCCGTTGCTCCTGCTGATCGTGCCCATGGTCTTGGTGGGCTTGTACGAGGAACGTCTCCCCGACCGCGCCTACGTCGACAACTGGGCCGCCAACACCGAGTACGCGCCCACCTGGGAGGGCTGGCTCTCGCAACACCGCTTCTCCCTGCTGTTGTTCGAAGCAGCGCTCGTCGTCCCCTTCCTGCGCTGCTGGCGTCTTCCACAGCTCCAGCGCGGCCTGGTGATCTACAGCTTCATCATCGGCGCCTCCCTTTCGGTGTCTGCCACGCTGGGGCTGATGCTGCTGGTCGACGCCCCTGGCCCCACGGCCCGGCCCGCCTGGCACCTGGCGGTGGAGATCGCCGCAACCGCCGCGGCGGCCGCGCTGGGATACCTGGCGGCGGGTCGGCTGCCGTCGCCGCCCGAGGCGACCGCGGCACCACCGCCGCACGCGCCCGCCATGGCGCTCGGGCCGTTCCAGCGAGTCATCTTCGTGACCTCGGCCTGGTCGGCGCGCAGGCTGCTGGTCGCCGCGGTGTTGGGCGCGGTCACCGCGCTGACCGTGTCCAACTTCTCCAGCAGATGGCAAGGAACGGCGTTGCTGGCACTGTGGACGATCTTTGAGGTGGCACAGGCGCGCACCCGCCTGCAGATCGACAACTCGGGGATCACGGTGAGGCCCTCCTGGCTGCCCATCCTGCGGCGTACGGTGCCGTACTCCTTGGTACGGTTCGCTGAGGCCAGGAGCGAGCCTCCCCCCGGGCGATACAAGCTGGACGACGGTGAGGCGGGCTGGGGCATCGTCAGCGGGAAAGGACCGGTCCTCGCTTTGTCGTTGACCGACGACCGGTGGTTCGTCTATTCCACCCGTGAAGCCGAGACCGCCGCCGCGCTGGTCAACGGATGGCTCAGCAGGCAACGACAGGGAGAGACGGCGTAGTGCTGATCACAGTTGATCCGGCATCGGCCCAGCCGCTCGCCGACCAGGTGGCCGGCTCGGTACGCGCCGCGCTGGCCAATGGCACGGCGGGGCCCGGGGACCGGCTCCCGTCGGCACGCAACGTGGCCGCCACCCTCGGCATCAACCTGCACACCGTTCTGCGGGGGTACCAGCAGCTGCGCGACGAGGGGTTGGTGGAGCTCCGCCGCGGCCGGGCGGCCGTCATCACGGACACGGCCGACCAGTTCCGGCTCCGGCTCGCCGCAGCAGCCGAAGAGTTCGCCAGAGCCGCTCTGCACGCCGGAGCCTCCGAGGAAGAGGCCCTCGCCGCAGCGCGAGAGGCGTTGCTCGCCATGCGAGGCTGATCCGAGGCGGACACGAACTGGGCGGCCAGGGCGCCGCCCCGCACTGCACTCGCTCAGCGTCGGTCGCCACATGTCTACGGTCTTCATGACGCTGAGCGCCCGACACTGCGCTGGGCTGATGTCGAGCGGTGGCTGTCGGCGGAGCACGCTCGGGCAATGCCACGGTGACGTGCCGATGCCGGTTACGGACTCATCGTGATGGTGATCTGGTCTGGTGCTGCGTCCATGAGGAGCAGGAATCCCGCTATCCCGACGATCCAACGCAGTGTTGTGCGGGATCCAGAGGAGAGCTTGTTCTGCCACCGTTCAAACCGTTCACGCATCCGTTCGCCCATGGCGGCCCATAAGGCAAAGAGCAGGATGCCTGGGATCACCATGATGGTCACGTACACGCCGAGGAGCGGCGACCATTGGACGGCGGGCAGACTGGCCGAGGTCATGATGCCGACCGCGCCGAAGTACGGCACGGCGGTGGAGAACTCGAACAACCAGGTCCCCAGCCCCAACAGCAGCATCGAGCGCACGGTGAAGGACCGCGCCGGGATGGATGCGCGTTCGGGGTTCTTGTCGGGGATGAAGAAGCTCCCCACGATGAGCGCTGCGCCGAGGACGGCCTGTCCCCAGACCCATACGGTGTCGTCAACAAGTGGCACGACAGCGCCCAGGCCGAGCATGAGCACTACGCCCAAGGCGAAGTACGCGATCGCGACCGATCCGAGGTACACGCCGAGCAGCGCGCCCACGCGGTGCGGCCTGGCCAGCAGCAGATAGAGAGTTATCCCGATCACGGTGGGGCTCAGCGTATCGAGCAGGGCCAGCCCGAGCACCGCCCCGATCGTCTCGATCGACAAACCTGTCTCCCTCCGGGAGCCAACGAGCCGCAATAACACACCCGTGTTAGTTAAAATAGCACATGCGTGTTAATGTGTGAACGTGCCACGCCTCGTTGATCACGACCAGCGACGGGCCGAGCTCGGCGAGGCCGCCATCCGGGTGATCCTGCGCGAAGGCCTTGCCGGCGTGACCGTCCGCGGAGTCGCCGCCGAAGCCGGCTGGTCCACCGGGTCCCTGCGGCATTACTTCAGCAATCAGCACGAATTGCAGGCCTACGTCGTACAGGCCACCACCGACACTCTCCGTCGACGGGTCCTCCCACGCGTCCAGCGGCCCCGCACTCAAGGTTCGGTGGTCGAACAGATCGCCACGATCGTGGAGGAGATGCTGCCGCTCGATGCCGAGCGGCGCGAGGAATACGCGCTGTGGTCAGCGGTCGTGGAATGGGAACGTCGCCACCCTCCAGAAGGAGGCTCGGTGACGTGGAACGACCAACGGGCGCTGTACCGTCAATGCATCGCCTCCCTGCTCGGACACGAGCCGACCCGCGAGCCGAGCCAGGCCACGCTCCCGCACCCTGATGCCCGGGTCGAGCTCTGGGCGGCGCTCCTGCACACGTTCGTCGACGGACTCGCCGCCCAGATCATGAACACACCCGGCGAAGTGTCCGCCGACACCGCCGCACAACTGCTGCGTTCACTGCTGCAGGCCGTACCTCGTGCACGGCCAGATCAGTGTGCGCACCAACCGCGAGCGGAAAGCGCGGCACAGGCTGCGCAGGTACCACGATGTCTGGATTGACGGGTGGGATGACCAACCCCGAGAGGGCTCGGTGGTCACGGTACGGAGGAGCCGAAATCATTCCTGCGGTGTTGCCGTGCTGGCATACTCGTCAGGCGATGGCCCTACGGCGTTATGGTCGGAATTCATATGTACGGGGTGCAATCATTAACAGAGGCGGATCCCGCACAGCTGGGTGAATACCCGCTCGTCGGCGTGCTGGGCCGGGGGAGGCAGTCAGTCGTCTACCTGGGCCGCACGGCGAGCGGATATGTGGCGATCAAGCTCCTGCCCACGGGTGATGCCTGGACGCAGCGTGCGGTTGCCGCGGCGCAGCAGGTCACGGAGCCGTCCACCGCGCGGGTGTTGACGGCCGGCATGTACGGTGACCGGCTCTACGTCGTCAGCGAATACGTGGAAGGCATATCCCTGGCGGAGTTGATCCGCCAGGAAGGCCCGCGTGACGCGGGTCAGCTGCACCGCCTGGCGATTGCCACGGTTGCCGCGCTGGCGGCGATTCACCGGGCGGGCATCGCACACTTGGACTTCAGGCCCGCCAACGTGTTGCTCGGCGCCGAAGTGCCGAAGGTCGTCGATTTCGGTATCGCCCGGCCGCCGGAGCCGGCGGTTGTGCCCGCCTACTTGTCGCCGGAGCAGGTGGCAGGTCATCCGGCGGGACCGGCGTCCGATCTGTTCTCCTGGGCCGTGACGATGATCTACGCCGCGGCCGGGATGCCCGCTTTCGGTGAGGACAGCGTTCCGGCCGTGTCCCATCGGGTGCTGCACCTCCCGGCGGACCTGTCGCGGCTGCCCCAGCCACTGCAGCCCATCGTGGACCGGTGCCTGGCCAAGCAGCCTGAATACCGGCCGACCGCGCAGGAGGTGCTGGCGTTCCTGGACGGAGCGGGGCAGGGCCGGCCGCCCTTCGTGCAGCCTCCCGCTCATGCCCCGCAGCCTCCCGCTTATGGGCTGCAGCCCACCCAGTTGTCACCTGCCCCGTCGAAGAGTTCGACCGGCCTGGTGGTGGGGCTGATCGCCGGGGTCGTGATCCTGCTCGCGGCGGTTGGGGCCGGTGCGGTGTTCCTGGCCAAGCGGCAGCAACAGGAGCCGGTCGCGGTTGCCAGCCCCAGTGCCATCGTGGTGACTCCGACCCCCGAGCGCGCCTCGGTGGCCGGCCGGTGGACCGGCACCTACCAATGCAGCCAAGGCAAGACCGCGCTCGAGCTCACGATCACCGAGACGTCGTCGGGCAAGCTCGATGCCGTTTTCGCCTTCGAGGCCGACCCGAGCAACCCCGGCGTGCCCTCCGGCTCCTACGCCATGAGCGGCCGGCTGGACGGAGGGATCCTGGTGTTGAAGGGCGAGCGCTGGATCGACCGGCCGGGCCAGTACATCATGGTCGACATCCGCGCGACCCTCACCGAGGACCGACCCTCCGCCATCGAGGGGACCATCCTGGGCCAGGGCTGCAGCACCTTTGCGGTTGAGAGGTCTTGACGGGCGTCGTCTTCCGGCCGGCGGTCAGCCGTGGAGTCCCCGCGGCAGCGCGTCTCAACGCCGTACGGTGGATTGCGCTGGGAGTGAAGGGATGGAGTTCACCCAGGGCAGATGGGTCAGGATGAGGGAATGCGGACACTTGTTCTGGGTGGCACGAGGTTCCTGTCCAGGGAGATCGCACGGCAGGCGCGTGATCGCGGGCACGAGGTGGTGTGCGCGGCGCGCGGGCTCGCGGGCGATCCGCCGCCGGATGTTGAGTTCGTCCGGGTCGATCGGAGTGAGGACGGTGGGCTGGCGCCCGTCGTGGGGTCGTTCGACCTCGTCATCGACGTCGCCAGGCATCCGAGTTCGGTACGTCGGGCCGTCGCGGAGCTCGCGGGTCGCGCCGGTCACTGGACGTTCGTGTCGTCGTGCAGCGTCTACGCCGACTTCGGCGAGGCCAACCAGGTCCTGCACGAGCCGCTGGCCGCCGATGCCGACGAGACCGACCCGGAGAACTACGGGCCGGCCAAGGTGGCGTGCGAGCAGATCGTCGGTGACCAGGCACTTCTGGTGCGTGCCGGGCTGATCGTGGGCCCCGAGGACCAGTCCGACCGGTTCACCTACTGGGTCGACCGGCTGGCGCGTGGCGGGCCCGTGCTGGCTCCCGGGTCGCCGGACGAGCTCGTCCAGCTCGTCGACGTACGGGATCTGGCCGCCTGGACGCTCGACGCGGCGGAGAAGGGGCTCGCGGGACCGTACGATGCGACCTCCATGCCCTTCAGCAGGGGCAAGCTGCTGGCGGAGATCGCCGAGGGCCTGGAGGTGGAGCCCGAGCTGGTCTGGGCCGGTCAGGAGTTCCTCGTCGAGCAGAAGGTGGAGCCGTGGATGGGCCCGCGGTCACTGCCGATGTGGCTGCCCTTGCCCGAGTACGCCGGCTTCATGACCCGCGATACCTCCGCCACGCTGGCCGCCGGCCTGCACATCCGCCCGGTCCCCGAAACGGCCCGCGACACGCTCGCCTGGCAGGGCGAGTCCGGCCACACGGTGAGCCGCTCCGGCCTCACAGCCGCCGAGGAAGCCGAGCTTCTTCGCCTGCTTGTCTGAAAGCACGACTGCCTGGCCGCCGTTCGAGGACCGCTCCGCCATGCTGTGGGCGCTGACCCTGAGAACGACCTCCGGCCGCCCCGCGAACCCGCCGGTTGGTCGGGTCAGTGGGGCGGTGAAGGGGTAGTTATAATTACATTCTGTACATATCCCATACATGAAGATCCTTCCCGGATCGGTGCCGCAGACGCGTCCCAGAGCCCGGGCTCCGCAGGGACGATCGTGACCCTGGTGGAGACCTTGGTGACGTGGTGAAGGGCAGGGGATGGGGATGGGCGAACGCCATGCGCCGGGTCTGCGGATCAGACGGGCGGACCGGGTTTCCGAGCAGCGGGAACAGCTGCTGGCGATGGTCGGTGACGATCTAGGGGGGATCGAGCTCCTCCGGTTCACGATCCAGCAGGCGGTCGCCGATCTCGCCGGGCTGGGCGGCATGGTGCATCTCGGCAGTCCCGGCTACGGCGGCGGGCTGCGCCTGGTGGTGACCAGCGGGCTTCCCTCGGCGTTCATCCGGACGTGGGAGCGCATCGACGGGAACGGCGCACTCGCCCCGGCGCGCGCGTTCCGGGACGGTGTGTTCGTGCGGGCGTCCATGGCGAACCTCGTCGAGGGGATGTCCGAAGACGGTGCGACGGCGAGCGGGCGACCGGACGGGGCCGAAGCCGGATCCTGGTCCTGCCCGGTCGACACGGCGATGGTGGCCGTCCCGTTGCTCGGCCCCGGTGGGCCGGTCGGCGCGCTGTCGGTCGTGACGGTCTCCGCACACGAGCCGTCGGCCGGGCGGCGGGCCTTTCTCGGCACGCTGGGCCGATGGGCCGGCGAGCGCCTGAACAAGGCCGCCGCACGTCCGCCCGGTTCGACCCTCACGGAGTGGCAGGAACGGCCCACCGGCCCGCATCTGCAGCAGGACCTGCAGGCGGTCGGTACGTGGGACTGGGACATCCGGACCGGCGACGTCATCTCGAACGACGCGATGCCCGCCGTGCTCGGCATCGATCCGGACGCCTTCGACGCACGGATCGAGACCTGGACGGACACCATCCACCCCGAGGATCTGCCGTGGGTGCTGTCCGACATGGATGAGGCGATCCGCACAGGCAGGATGCACAGCACCGAGTACCGGGTGTTCCGCCCGGACGGGACGTACGGCTGGGTGCGGGTCCGCGGCCGGGTGGTGCTCGATGAGAACGGTGAGCCGGCACGCATGGTCGGCACCCTGTGGGACGTCACCGAGACCCACGACGTCCTGGAGACGTTCACCGAAACGCAGACGCGTAACGCCGAGCGCGCTTCCGCGGAGCGGGCCTCCCGGATCGGGCGGTTGACCAGGGCTCTGGCCGAGGCGGTCACCGTCAGCGACGTCGTGGACGCCTCCGGCGATCACATCCTGCCGGCGTTCGGCGCCACGGGACTGATACTCGCCTTCCTGGAGGGCAAGCGCCTGCGGCTGGTGGGGTGCGTCGGGTATCCAAAGGAGTTCATCGACCAGATAACCCAGATACCTGCCTCCTGGACGCTCCCGATGACAGGGGTTCTGCGGGAGCGCACTCCGATGTTCGTCACCTCGTTCGAGGAGTACATCGAGCGCTACCCCACGACGGGCGACCTTCCGGCGGCGGGAGGAAAGCAAGCGTGGGCCTTCCTGCCGCTGATCGCCTCGGGACGCCCGGTGGGCAGTTGCGTCGTCTCCTTCACCGATCCCCGCCCGTTCACCGGCGAGGAGCGCAACCTGCTCACCGCGCTCAGCGGGCTGGTCGCCCAGGCCATGGAACGCGCCCGCCTTTACGACCGGGAGCACACCCGCGCTCAGGAACTGCAACGCGGGCTGCTCCCGCGTGAGCTGCCCAGCCTGCCCGCGGTCACCGCCGCGGCCCGCTACCTGCCCGCCGGCAAGGACATGGA